>JBDZUK010000002.1:104144-105571 GCA_040255165.1 Nitrospiraceae bacterium
AGGCGCGTGTAGCGCCGGGGTTGGCGGGTGAAATGAGAGAAGGCGCGTGTAGCGCGCCGGGGTTGGGTGGGTGAAATGAGAGAAGGCGCGTGTAGCGCCGGGGTTGGGTGGGTGAAATGAGAGAAGGCGCGTGTAGCGGGGGTTGGGTGGGTGAAATGGGCCTTTTGCAGCATCCTGCTACAGGACGCCCGAGTAGTACCGCAGGATGTTCGAGACCGAGATGATGCCGATCACGTCGGTGCCTTCGGTGACCGCGAGATGGCGCGTCCCTTGGTCTTTCATCGCCCGCACCGCCTCAAGGATCGGTCGGTTGCAGGCGATGGCGGGGAGCGGGGTGCGCATGCATTGCTTGACCGGCGTCAGCGGATCCATGCCCGTCGCCACTACGTGGCGCGCGAGGTCCGTGTCGGTGATCAAGCCGACGTAGTTCCGATCGTCGGTCACGAGCAGAGACCCCACCTTGCGATCCTGCATCAGACGGCCGGCGTCCCTCAGCGTCGCGGACGTCTGCACGGTCGTCACGTCGGGCGTCATGTACTCAGCGACCTGGGGGCCGATGAGGTCCGCACGGCCGATGCGGTGTTTCTTGGCCAATCCCGCCCGCCGAGCTTCCAGCTCGGCGATGCAGCTCTCCAGCACGCGCTTGCGCTGATTGAGCCGTTCGCGCTCGGCATCCCTGGCTCCGTCACCGCCCTCCGGCGCCTCGTCTGGAAAGTTGACAAGCCCGGCCGCGTCGCCGGCCTCAGCGTACTCATAGGCCTCCAACATTTCGGTCGCCAGTCCGAACGCGGAGCTGATCACCTGCTCCGTCCGCGCATCGAAGTCTTCAAGGCTCGAGTCGGATGGGCGTGCCATCGGCGCGAAAAAGGGCGTCAATCCGGCCAGTTGCTCGCGCAACCGTTCGATCGTCCGATCCAGAGAGCCGGTACGGGCGGGGGCGCCGGTCGCGTGGTTCGCCATGGAGGGTCCTCTCTTTCCGCGTGACGGTTGAACGCTGCGTCAGCTCTCCATCATCTCCAGCCGCGCGTCGAATTCGTGGCCGCAATGGACGCAGCGGAGGCAGTCGCGCTCCACCGTCACTTCTTCCACGCGAATCCCCATGCCTCCGCAATCGGGGCAGGCTGCGAGGTGCGGCTGGTGCTCATCCAGCGTCTCATACCGGACGCCCCGGCGGCAGTAGACCGGCTGCCCGTCCAATTCCCACGCCCTGCCGTGCTTATCGACGATCGGGAGCGCGAGGTAATGGTGCGAGGCGTAGTCCTCCATCGCGTCCCGGCTGGAAAAGCCGCCCTGAATCAGCCGTCCCGTCTTCGCGTCGTAGAGCGCATTGTCTTTAATGATGACTTTGGTGGGGCCCATGCAGCACCTCCCGGGAAAGTATCACCTTACTCTCGTCCGCACATTCAAATCAATGACGTGTGACGCCG
>JBDZUK010000002.1:105671-119151 GCA_040255165.1 Nitrospiraceae bacterium
GAGGCAAGAACGGCAGGAGGGCGACACCGAGGCAGATCGACAAGGCGACGACGGATGCGACCAGATCTTCATCGAGCCCGGCTTCCGCGGCAAAGATCACGGCGGTGACTGCCGACGGCATCGCGGCGATCATCAGCACCACGGCGCGAGGCAAATCATGCAACTGGAGCGTGAACACGGCCGCGATGCCCAGCAACAAGCCGCCTCCCATGCGGACCGCCACGCCCAGCGCCGCCAAAGGAATGTGGTACCGCACGGCCGCCAAGCTGATCGACAGGCCGAGGACGAGGCTGGCGAGCGGCGTCGTCGTCAGATGGAGCGGCGTAAGAAGAAGATGCGCCCACGCGGGGAGCATGAGGCCGGCGCCCTTCAAACTCACCACCACGATCAACGCCCAGAGCGGCGGAGAGGCGGCCAGTCGGGCGAGGGGAAATCGGGCGGTAGCCCCAGCCGCGCCGTGCCAGACGGCGAGGCCGTAGATCAACGTGAGCGTGAGCGTGGTCTGGCCCAAGTCAAACAATACCGCCTGCCCCAGGCCTTCTTCGCCGAAGGCGGCAAGCGTGACCGGGTAGGCAAAGTAGACGCTGTTGATGCAGCCGGTCGCGACCAGAAAACTGCCTTGCGTGGCGCGACCGAGCCGCAGCAGTCGGGCGACCAGCCATGAGCAGACGAGCAGTGGCAGTGTAATGAAGCAGGCGGCCGCGGGCAGCTTCCAGGCTGTGACGACGAAGTCCACCCGATCGAGCGAGACGAGGATTGTGGCGGGCAGGCTGGCGGAGAACACGACGGCGGCGAGACGCTCGGCGTGCGATTTCGTCAGGACGTTGAACGAGCGAAGCAGCGCGCCGACAAGGAAAATGACGATAAAGGATTGGAGGCTGGGGGGCATGGAGCGAAGAGTAGCAGAGAAGAGCGGGACCAGCCAGGTCGCCCTGTTTGCTCGCGGAGCCCCCATTGGGCGCCGCGGCTTGGCGCGGTCCGGGCCCGCTGGGGAATCTCCAACACTTTATGGGAGAGAAAATGAACGAGCGAGCTTTGGAAGGAACATCTGGAGAGCGGCTAGGAGCCGTGCGGGGAGGTGAGCGTGCGGGCGTCTTCGAATTGGTACCGGGCTCTTCCGAGCACGGGGTAGAGCGAAAAGATCGGAGTGTGAGCCGGGAGGACGGAGGCCGCGACATCCGGCAGCAATTGGAGATGCATGTTGACGAAATTGAAGCTCAGGCCTTCCTGCCACGGCCGGCTTCCCGCTCCGGCGTAGGCGGCCGTCTTTTCCGTGGCGTAGGTCCTCGTCAGCAATCCGGCCCCGCCCTGCACGCCGTACTCGTACAGGTCCGGCGAGGCTTGAAGGAGAAGATTGACGGCGGAAGCGTCGAACCACACCTTGATGTTGCAGCCGACTTGCACGTAGGGGCCCAGCGTGTTGGTGCCTTCCAGAAAGGCACGGGGCAGGCCGATCTCGAACGGCACGTCGGGCGACACCGCCCGCTCGACCGTCCCGATATTGCGGTCCTTCAGCGGCGAGACCGAGACAAAAAGCAAATGAGGGTCGTTCATGTCCAAGTCCAGCACCTGATCGTCGTAGTAGCTGCAGAGCCGGCCCAACTCGTACCGCACCGGGAACGAGTAGCCCGTCTTCGCGTACCAGATCCGCAGGCCCGCGTCCAGCGGGTCGTCGGGCGTGCGGCTGATCTTCACGTCGAACGGCAACATCACATGCCAGGCGCCCGTCCGGGCCTGGACGAACGGGGCGCAGGCGCCGGGAAACTCTTTGTGCACGGCGGTATTGTCCGGCTCGAAGCGGCGCACGGGGCCTGTAAAATGCTGGGCGACTTTCGCTTCCGGGGACAGACGAAATTTCTGTTGGTAATAGCGGGAGGCATGCTGCTGGGCGATCGACAGGAAGTAGTCCGGCATGTCGGTTTCGACGATGATGCGCTCCCGCGCGGAGGCATCGGGCGGCGTCGCGGCGCGCGCAGGCTTGAGGGCGGCCTGGTAGAGGTCCAGCTCGGCGGTCAACCGTTGAATCTCCTGGTGGATCTGCCGCGCCAGGGCGGGATCGTAGAAGTGCGTCTGTTGCAACACTTCGGACGCTCTATTGAGACAGTCGAGCTTGTGCCCATAGCGCTTCGGTTCGTCGGCGAAGGCGTCGGCCGTCGCCATCAGGAGATTGAACTGCTCCTCCGGCGTCAGACCGGTCTTGGCGAAGCTATGGTCCTTGATGAAGCTGAAGGCCATCGGGCCGAACGATTCGGCCTTCCTGATGCAGAGGGTAAGCAGGAAGTTATAATGAACTCTTGCCTCTTCTGGGGTCATAGGGGTGCGAAATTGTATGCCCAACCCGCGGGGCAGGACAAGGGGGAACGAGGTTCGCCGGGGACCGGAACGCTATCCCGCCTCCTGCTCTCGGGCGCCCGGGTACTTGCTGTGCAGTTTCACCGGCGCGGCTCGTTTTCGGCGCAGGCGGAGGTTCAGCATTTCCACGGAGACGGAGAAGGCCATGGCGAAATAAATGTAGCCCTTCGGGACGTGGACGTCGAACCCTTCGAGCATGAGCGTGACTCCGACGAGGATGAGAAAGGACAGGGCGAGGATCTTCACCGTCGGATGCGCGTCGACGAAGTCTCCCACGGTCTTCGCCGCCATCAACATGACCACGACGGCCAGGATGATGGCGACGGCCATCACCGAAATCCGGTCGGCCAATCCGACCGCCGTGATGACGGAATCCAGAGAAAAGATGATGTCGAGAAGCGCGATTTGGGCGAGCGCCGCGCCCAGGCTGCCCACGACCGCCGCCGGACCGCTCTCTTCGACCCCTTCCAAACTGTAGTGAATTTCGTGGGTGGCTTTGGCGAGCAGAAACAGCCCGCCCCCGATCAGGATGACGTCGCGGCCCGAAATCGCCTGGCCCAGCACGGTGAACCACGGTTCGGTGAGCCCCATGACCCAGGAAATCGAGAACAACAACCCCAGGCGGGCCACCATCGCGAGGCCGAGGCCCAGTCGCCGGGCCAGTGCCCGCTGGTGCGGCGGGAGCCTGCCGACCAGGACGGAAATGAAAATGATGTTGTCGATTCCGAGCACGATCTCCAGTGCGGTCAAGGTTCCCAGCGCGATCCACGCTTCCGGTTGTGCCAGCCAGTCGAACATCGAGTCCCCTCCCGGGTAGTTCCCTACTTCCTTCCCGCGTGAGCCCTATACTAAGATGGCCGTCTGTGTCAAAGTCGCCGAACCAAGGGAGGCCGATATGAAACGCAAAGGTTCCGCCGTTTGGCAGGGAGATTTGAAAACCGGCAAAGGCACCGTGTCGACCGACAGCGGGGTGTTGTCGAAAACGCAATACTCCTTCTCGACGCGCTTCGAGAACGGCGCGGGGACGAACCCGGAGGAATTGATCGCCGCCGCGCACGCCGGCTGCTTCACCATGGCGCTGTCCGCCCAGTTGGGGAATGTGGGTCTGACTCCCGAAAAGCTGGAGACGACGGCGACGCTCACGTTCGACAAGCTGGATGCGGGATGGACGGTGACCAACATTCAATTGGACGTGACTGGCAAGGTGCCGCAGGCGGACCAGGCGGCCTGGCAGAAGGCGACCGAGGGGGCCAAGACCGGCTGTCCCATTTCCCGGCTGCTCAATACCACCATCACCATGAACGCGCGATTGGAAGGGTAGCGTTCGGAGTGGTCCCCCGCGCCCCGAGCCCGACGGCGTTCCTGTTCGACCTGGACGGGACCTTGGTCGACAGCGTCTATCAGCACGTCCTGGCCTGGCGGGAAGCGACACAGGCTGCCGGCATCGAACTGCCGGTCTGGCGGATCCACCGGCAGATCGGAATGAGCGGCGGCCTGATGCTCGCGGCGCTGCTGCGCGAAACCGGACGGTCGGTCTCCAAACAAGACACCGAGCGCATCCAGCGCGTTCACGCCGAGGCCTATGCCAGGCAAGCGCCTTCCCTTAGGGTTCTACCGGGGACACTCGATCTTCTCGAGACGTTGGCCTCGCACCAGGTTCCGCATGCCATCGCCACCAGCGGCCGATTGCACAACGCCCGGCATGCCTTGCACCTGCTCAAGCTGCGCAAGGACGTGCCGGTGATCACCCGTGACGACGTCCGGTTCGCCAAACCGGATCCGGACTTGTTCGTCGCCGCCGGCCGCAGGCTCCGTGTGCCGATGAGCCGGTGCGTGATCGTCGGAGACAGCGTCTGGGACCTGCTGGCGGCGCGCCGGGCCTTCGCCTTGTCGGTCGGCCTGCTGTCCGGCGGGTACGGGCGGGACGAGCTGGAACGTGCCGGCGCGTATCGCGTGTACCAGGACCCGGCCGACTTGCTGGAGCATTTGGACGAAGTCGGAGTGAGATTGGGGGCCGGGACGTGAAGCGGCGGCCACACTGCATGGGCACGAGGTCCGCACGCTAGCGCCAAAGTTGTCTGGCGGATATGGCGATAGAAGACGGATCGAATCCGTCCCGATTGGTGAGCACGGCGACGGCGATGCGTTGGGAAGCCCAAAAGCGAAACGTGGAACCGAAGCCTGTGATGTTGCCGGTATGTCCCCACACTGGACCATCGTTTCCCTGTCCCACGGCAACGCCAAGACCGTACGGCGTTCCCCGCGCAACGGAAGCGGGGCTCGGCGTGACCATCTCCTGCAAAGAAACGGCGGACAGGAGGCGCCCCGTGAACAAGGCATGGGCAAAGCGGCCGAGGTCGAAGGCCGTCGTGACCAAAGCGCCTGCCGCGTAGGCGCCCGTGAGATGGACGCGGTCGGTGACGTCGGCCCAGGCATGATTGATCACCGCATACCCGCTGAGCGTCCGAGCCGCTTCCTCGCCGCCGAAAAGAGTGGCCCTCAGCCCCAAGGGCGTCAGCATGCGGGTCCGCAGTACGTGGCTCACTGGTCGATTCGTGAGCTGCGTCACGAGGTATCCGAGCACCACGTAGTTGCTGTTGCAATATCGGAAGTCCGTCCCGGGGGCGAACCCACGCGGGAGGGTTGCGATCAACGCGACGAGTTGGTCCGGCGTCCAAGGATCGGCCGCATGCGCGACGAATTGTGACGAGTGGATGTACTCCCCGAGCCCGCTCGTGTGGGACAGCAAATGGCGCAGCGTAATCTGATCGGCGTAAGGAAAGCCCGGGGGCATCCAGCGCGCGATCGTGTCGTCCAGCGACCATGCTCCGTCATCGCGCAGCATCAGAGTCAGCGCGGCGACGAACGTTTTCGTCACGCTCCCGGCGCGGAATAGATCCTGAGTGCTCAGTGGAGTGGGATCGGCAACGCCGAGAGTGCCGCTGGCCCCATGCCAACGGCAGCCGTCCGGGCCTGTGAGGCTCATGGCCGCTGCCGGCACCTCGCCGGCCGTCCGGCCCGTGTCCAAGATGCGTTGCAAGTGCGGTGCAGCCGTGCAGGCCGCCGCAAGGGACCCCGATGCGTCGGCTCCGCTGTCGTCCGGGCCGCACGCCTGCAGCACAAGGCTCAGAGTAATGAGCAACGGCAGAAGGCCTTGCCCGGGTCGAGTCCCAAACATAATGTAAAGGATTCCTAATAAGATGAAGCGAGTATACCGCATGGATCGGTGCAAAAGCCAATCCGAGGCCGTGATTGCGATCCTCACGGTTCGGCAGGGTCTGCATCCATGGAGCCAGGAGGAGGAGGGAGAGGAGTCGCCATGGCGTACCAGCCGATAGAAGACTACGGCATCATCGGCAACATGCGGACGGCGGCGCTGGTCGGCATGAACGGCTCGATCGACTGGTTCTGTTTTCCGTACTTTGATTCGCCGAGCGTCTTCGCCGCCCTTCTGGACGACGAGAAAGGAGGCCGGTTTGAGATTGCTCCGGGGGCGGACGGCCTCCACACGAAGCAATTTTACTGGCCTGAAACCAACGTCCTCATTACCCGCTTTCTTTCGCCTGACGGCGTCGGGGAAATCGAAGATTTCATGCCGGCGGGATTGCCGCGCGAGTCGCCCTGGCACGATCTCTTGGTTCGGCGGGTGAGGCTCACGCGGGGGACGCTGGCCTTTCGAATGCGATGCTACCCGGCCTTCGACTATGCGAGGGCGCGGCATCGCACGATCATCCGCGAGCACGGCGCGGCGTTCGAATCGTCGGCGTTGAGCCTGGGATTGGCGACCGCGGTACCGCTGACCCCCGACGATCACGGAGTCAGGGCCAGCTTCACGCTGCACGAGGGCCAGTCCGCAGTGTTCGTGCTGCTCCAGCTGAAGGGCGACGAAGTCTGCCCACGCTGCCCGTCGCCGGAGGAGACGCAGGAGCTGTTCGAGCGCACGGTGAATTACTGGCGCACATGGCTGTCGAAATGCACCTATACCGGGCGGTGGCGCGAGGTGGTGTACCGCTCGGCGCTGACGCTGAAGCTCATGACGTTTGAACCGACCGGCGCGATCGTGGCGGCGCCCACATGCAGTTTGCCGGAGACGATCGGCGGAGGGCGCAACTGGGATTATCGTTACACCTGGATCCGTGACGCCGCCTTCACCCTGTACGCCTTGCTGAGGATCGGGTTCACGGACGAGGCGCATGCCTTTATGCAGTGGTTGGAAGCCCGCACCGGGGAGGTCCAGTCGGACGGGTCGCTGCAAATCGTCTACGGGATCGACGGCCGGCATGAGCTCACCGAGCAGACGCTCGATCATCTGGACGGGTACCGGGGATCCCGGCCCGTCCGCATCGGCAACGGCGCCCATCGCCAGTTACAGTTGGACATCTACGGTGAATTGCTCGATTCGCTCTACCTCTACAACAAGCACGTCATGCCTATCGGATACGATGCCTGGACCCGCATCCGGGAGCGGATCGAATGGGTGTGCAGCAATTGGCGGCAGCCCGACGAAGGGATCTGGGAAGTGCGGGGAGGACGCCGGCACTTCGTCTACTCGAAGCTGATGTGCTGGGTGGCCATGGACCGCGGTCTTCGTCTGGCAGAGAAGCGGTCCTTTCCCGCCGACCGAGATCGATGGCATCGGGTCCGGGACGAAATCTACGAGGACATCATGGCCAACGGCTGGAGCCGAAAACGCCGGGCCTTCGTGCAACATTACGACAGCGAGTCGCTCGACGCCTCGAACCTCGTCATGCCGCTCGTCTTTTTCATGTCTCCCAACGACCCTCGAATGCTCGACACGTTGGACGCCATCAACCGCTCGCCGAAGGACGGAGGGTTGGTCTCGGACGGTCTCGTGTACCGGTATGACAGCGAAACGGGAGAAGACGGGCTGCATGGGCACGGACGCGAAGGCACGTTCACCATGTGTTCGTTTTGGCTGGTCGAGGCGCTCACGCGCGCCGGGCGCGTCGACCCGGCAAAACTGCGGGAAGCGCGGCTGCTGTTCGAGCGGATGTTGGGGTATGCCAACCACGTCGGCCTCTACGCCGAGGAGATCGGCGCCAGCGGCGAAGCACTGGGGAATTTCCCGCAGGCGTTCACCCATATCGCCCTGATCAGCGCCGCATTCAATTTGGACCGGGCATTCGGAGGGCGCAGGTAAGATCTCCGTTTGGCAACTGGGGAAGATCCTAGGTCCGAAACCCCGGCGTTTTCCGGTATAAAATCCGCCTTTACCGTGCGTATGAACATTCCCACCTTGAATGCCGCGCGGGTCTACTTCCGACTGCCGTTCCTCATAGCGGCGATCGCAGTCGTGACGGTGACGACGTGGGTGACCGGCTGGTGGTACGTCGAACGGTCGCTGCTCCGAACTGCGGGGGAAGCGTTGGCGCTCGGGGCGACGAACATGGCGGTGGAACTGGACCGGCTGATGTTCGAGCGCTACGGCGACATGCGCCTCACGTCCAAACTCTTTTCCACGCGGGTCCATCGCGATGTGGACTATCTCCAGTCCCATCTCCGCTGGATGCGGGAGACCTTTCGCATCTACCACTGGCTTGGCGTGACGGACCGGGACGGGAAGATCGTCGCGTCGACGTCTCCGGGGTTGATCGGGCAGGATGTCGGCAATACGCCGTGGTTCGTGGAAACCAAGTCACGGGCCGCTCGCCGGCCTGAAGCGATGTACATGGGCGGCGTCGAAGCCTTTGTCACGGAACAGGGCGGACCCGACTCCATCTCGATTTCTGCCGCGATCTACGACGAGGCCGGCTCGTTTGAAGGCGTGGTGACCAGCCGGATCTCCCTCCCGGCGCTGGAAGAGGTCGCAACGCAGACCATCCACAATCTGCAGACGCGCAGCTCCATCTTGGCGCGTATCGAATATCAGATTCTCGATAACAGGGGCATGGCCTACATCGACTCGGACTACCTCCACAAGGGCTTGGTGAATTTCAGCGATTTGAGACTCCCGTCCGTCGAGCTGAGTCGGCGCGGCGGCTCGGGGTTTACCACGGAAGAGCACCAGCGCCGTCACGTGCGCGTGGTCACCGGATACAGCCGGACACGGGGATGGGGACAGGAGGATCCGCTTCATTGGACGGTGCTGGTCCGCATGCCGACCGCCGCGCTCGTGGCACCGATCCAATCGTTCCATTCCCGGATCGGCGCCGTGGGCCTGGCCATCCTGCTGCCGATTTTCGGGCTGCTGATCTGGATGCAGCGCCGCCTGCAGGGAGAGTGGCAGGCCGCGCAGGCGGAGAAGCTCCGCGCGACCTCCGCAGAAACGCACTACCACGTGTTGCTGCAAACCACCGATCAGGGGATTTTCGGCGTCGACCGCCGCGGGCGATGCACGTTCATCAACCGGGCCGCGACCGGCATGCTCGGCTACGACGCGGGGGAGCTCCTCGGACAACCTCTGCATGATCGCCTCCACGCCGACGGCGCACCCTGCGCGGACAGCGCGTGCCCGACGCGCCAGGTGTTAACCACGGGGGGCGGCTATCGGCTGCAGGAGCAGGTCTTCCGGCGAAAAGACGGCTCGCGGTTCGACGTCGAATGCTCGGCCTTTCCTGTTCCAGAAGCCGGCGGCAAGACGAGGTTCGTGTTCACGTTCATGAACATCGAGGAGCGGAAGCGGCAGACGCACGCCCTCCTCCAGTACCAGCAGCGGCTTCGGTTGCTGGCGTCCCAGTTGCGCAAGACGGAGGAGCAAGTTCGGCAGCGCCTGGCCACCGAGCTGCACGACAACCTGGCCCAGACGCTCGCCCTGTGCCACATGAAGCTGGCGTCATTCCAGCGGGCGGCGCCGGCGGCTTTCGGCGCGCCGCTTGCGCCGGCGGTGGAATTGGTCAAAGAGGCGTTGCGCTATACCCGGGAGCTCATGGGCGATCTGCGTCCTCCGACGTTGGGCGACGAGCGGGATTTGACGGCCACGGTGCAATGGGTGACCGCGAAGCTTGAACGCCATGGGCTGAAGGTGACGGTTCACGACGACGCCAAGCCGAAGCCGATGGACGCCGACCTGTTGCGCATCGCCTATCAATCCCTGCACGAGCTCCTATTCAATGTCCTGAAGCACGCCCGCACCACCAGCGCCGCGGTTCGATTGCGCCGCCGAGGCCGGTACTTGGTCATGGAGGTGCGGGACGAGGGGATCGGATTCCGGGAGGGGGCCTCCAAGGCTCCGACACAGCAGGGAGGATTCGGTCTCTTCAACATGCGCGAACAGATCGCGGGAGCGGGTGGACGACTGAGAATCCGGTCCGTTTCGGACAAGGGGTCTCGGGTTACCATCATTCTGCCGCTCAAGCCCACGCAACCTGCGGAGGAGCAGGCGGCCGGACGGAACGGACATGCGGGAAACGCCGGGCCGGCGCTTTCGTCGTCCGACCGCGATCCGGTGCACATCCGCATCTTGCTCGTCGACGACCATCAAATCATGCGCCAAGGATTGCGGAGCATGATCGAAAGCGAAAAGGGGTACCAGGTGGTGGCGGAAGCCGCGGATGGCGAGATGGCGGTGGAACTGGCGAACACGTTGCGCCCGGACGTCGTGCTGATGGACGTCAACATGCCGAAGCTCAACGGGGTGGAAGCCACGCGCCGCATCAAGCAGGCCATGCCCGACGTGTCGGTCATCGGGCTCTCCGTGCACCAGGATCCCAAGCTGGAGCAGCTCATGTGCGAAGCCGGTGCGTCGGCCTATCTTTCCAAGGGAACGGCATTCAACCTCGTGTGCGACACGGTGCACCAGGTGTATGTAGCGCGGAGGAAGGAACCCCGCGGTGCGGACGATTGCGGCATCCACACGTAGTGCCGGGGCGCGCGCACGGGACCGTGGAATCGACCCCCATCACTTGCCGGAAGGCGCGGCCGAGCCGATGCTAAATCGATGCGAGCCGCCGGAACCACAAGGACGCCTGCATACGGCGTCCCTTGCTTGTTCCCCGCCGACTCCTCTTTTTTTGACGGAAGCCAAACCAGCTACATTCGCTATCGCAAGGCATAATGTGTTAGCCTAATCCATGAAATTTTGGTGAGGATCCTCTCCCTCGCGCGTCACGCTCTTCTTGTCCCGTTCCTGCGCGATCGACGATCTCGACTCCGTCGTCACTCCGTCCTGGTTTTTTCATGCAAGCCATTTTCAGGACCGCCCGGTCCTGACCGCTCGATCGTCGAGGGCAACGACGAGTAGGCCACCGCCCTTTTCGCTGGAGGAGGCACCATGCACCGCATGTTTGTTTTTCATCTCATCACGCTGGCCGCGAGTTTCATGCTCCTGTCCGCCGTTCTGCCGGCGCTTTCGCTTGCGGCGAGTCCTTCACAGAAGACGTCAGCTCGCCCGGCCGCCCCACAAACACCCGGCATTGCCGCAGGCGCCGTCGAAGATTCTCTCCAGGCCTGCCTCGCCCGAATTCCCAAAGACGCCACAGCCGGCCAGCGGCTCATCGCCGAACAAAGCTGCCAGCGGGATGAAGGCGATCGCCAACCGGTTCAGGCCACGGGAGGCCGGTAGTCTTGAGTGCGCGAGTCCTCTATGTCGGCGGCCTGTCGGAGAGCGTTTCCGATCGCCAGCTCAAGGATCTCTTTGGGATCTACGGCACGGTGGGCCGTGCCTACGTGGTCCGACAGGACCGGACCGGGCTCTCAGCCGGCTATGGATTCGTCGAAATGGGTTCGGCCGAGCAGGCCTTGACCGCCGTGGTGGCCCTTGAAGGGACGCTCTTTGACGGCAGATGTCTCCGCCTCTCCGTCACACCCTACGCGTATGGCGGATCAAAGGCACTGGCGGAGACGAAAGGAGATTGATGAGTCGCATGAATCTGGATCCGCTCATGACCTTGCCGGATGGATCGCATTTGGTCATCAGCACCCATTGCTCGAAAGACGGGGATTTTTCCTGCGCGCTGTACAGCGCCGTCGTGGAGCAGGATGATCGGGCGGCCTTCCACGTCCTGTCCAATCACTTGGCGGCCTCGACCTGTTTGGGCGCACAGGAGCATGCCTACAGCCATGCCCTCCGGTTGTACCCGCGTGCCGCCGGGATGATCAAAAAGCCGCCCTACCTCATCTGGGCGGGTCCGCAGTCGGCCCCCCATCAGTGACGGGGACCGCGGCGGACGCCGCGGACAAGAACACGGGATGCCTTGACGAGGCATCCCGGCCTTGTCTGCTCTACGAAGCCCCATCCTCCGGATTCCACCTTTCGTACTCAAACACTACAGCAGGCCGGTCCCAAGCCCCACGGCGATGACGACCAGCATGGCGGCGATGAGAACCTGGATCGCGCGCATCGTCACGCGCCCGATATAGCGGGCGGACAGGAAGGTTCCGAGGAGGGCCGCGCCGATCATCGCGAGAAGCGCACCGGGACGTTCGGCCAGGCTGTGCAGCGACAGTGTGGCGCCGTACATTCCCAAGCGGGCAAAATCCACCAAGCAGGCGATGACGACGCTCGTACCGAGAAACTGATGCGTCGACAGGCCGCTTTTCGCGAGGAAGGCGCTGCGAAACGCGCCTTGATGTCCGGAGAGTCCGCCGAAAAACCCGCTCAACAGCCCTCCGACCGGCAAATAGCGACGGTCAACCGGCATGGAGCGCTCGTGCCCTTTGACTTCCAAGAACACAAACACCAGCAGGAGGACGGCGATCACCGCTTTGACGGGGACGATTTCGAACTGATGTCCAAACAGCCGGTACGGCAGCATGGAGCCGAGGCCGGACAGCCAGCTCAGCGCCCAGGCGCCGGCAGCGGCTGCGACGAAGGCCGGCAGACCGAATTTCAGCACCACGGCCGGGACGGCGTGCCGGCCCACAAGAGCCAATTTGCCGAGGTTCGCTATGAAATGAACCACCGCGGTCACGGCGACGGCCGTGTCAACCGGAAGGAACAGAGCCATGACCGGCATGAGCAGCGTGCCGAGGCCGAACCCCGAGTAGAGCGTGAGGCCCGCGACGATGAAGGCTGTGGAGCAAATCACCAAGAGATCGAGCATCGGCACGGCGGCACCTCCACAACGTCGTGGCTCACGGGAAGGTGTGCTTCAGGATTTGTAGCGGGACTTTCGCGTGGCCCAGCGCGACGCTGCTCGGGAAGGTGAATGCTGAAGGTGCGGAACGACGGGATATGGAAGCAATTTCCCGCCTCCGCCGCGCGTGAATCACCGGCCGCCGTGGACGGTGATGCGGCGGCTGCGATAGATCGACAGTGCGCGCCGGGTCGATTCCTCCGCCTCGTCGGCCCGTTCCAGCCGCCGGTACAGGTCGGCCAACAACGTCAACGCCGCCGCCTCGATCTCGGGATCGCTGAGAGTCTGCGAAAGAAAGAGCGCGCGGGTTGCCGATTCGACTCCTTCGGCCAGCAGGCCGGCATCGCTCTCCAGTTCGGCTAACCGGAGCTGGAGCGCGGCTTCGGCCCTCATGTTCCGCATCGTCTGGGCCAGCACGAGGCCGTCGGCGTAGTACGTGCGGGCTTCCTGCGGCCGGTCCAACAACCGGTGCGCGTGCCCCAGCGCCACGGCCGCCGCCAGTTGTTGTCCGGTGTCACGGCGATCGCGGGCCTCTTCCCACGCCTGCTGTAGGAGCGACAGCCCTTGTTCGGTGACGCCTTCGCCGACTTTCACGAGCCCAAGCTGAACCGACGCCTCATTCCAGCCGTGCCGCTCTTTGGCTCGGTCGAACAGAGCGACGGCCCGGGTGAGCGACTCCTCCGCTTCCTCGGGGAATCCGAGCCGAGCTGAAACATGCCCCATGAGCGTGAGCGCTCTGGCCCGCGCGATCCGATCGGATGAGCCCGTGAGGATGGGGACCGCCTCGTGGAGCGCTGCGTAGGCATCCTGCAGCTTGCCTTGGCGCTCGTACACCTGAGCGGTTTTGACCAGGGCCTGTGCCACGCCGCCCGTTTGCTTCTTCTCCCGGAACGCCGATAAGGCGAGCTCGTAGTACGTGAGCGCTTCGTGAAAATGTCGCTGATGCTCGTGGATCTCGCCGATCCGCAGCAATTGGTGGCCGGTCAGCGTGCCTCCGGACGAAACCGGCTGCCCCGGCGCAGAGTAGTGGAGAGACCAAGCGGGACTCTGGGCCCAGAGGAGAAGGACGAACAGCCCCCAGACAGCAATCACGA
>JBDZUK010000002.1:119251-123155 GCA_040255165.1 Nitrospiraceae bacterium
CGCACCTACCTATCAGTAGGATGGCAGCATGGCTCACGCAGTGGATACGAAAGCGGCGATTCTCGACGCGGCTCAGGACCTGATTCAACGGGTCGGCGCGAACGCCATGAGTTACCAGCACATCAGCGAGGCCATCGGCATTAGAAAGGCGAGCATCCATCACCACTTTCCGACCAAAGAGGCATTGCTGGAAGCGGTCATTCGTCGATACACGGCGTATTTTCTCGGGATCGTCGACGGCATCGTGGAATCGAAGAAAGATCCCGCCGCGAAGCTTCGCGAGTACGCCGGTCTCTTCGAGGCCACGCTGTGCGAGGGCAGGAAGGACAAGGCCTGTTTGTGCGGCATGTTGGGTGCCGAGTTGACGACGCTGGGAAGTCCCGCGGCGTCCGGAGTGCGGCGATTTTATCGGGAGAACGAGGCCCGACTCGTTCGCATACTGGAAGAAGGCCGGAAGACCGGAGCATTTCGATTCCGGGGTGACCTGAAGGCGGCCGCCGCGATGATCTTCTCATTGCTCGAGGGGGCTGCCTTGGTGGCGCGGGCCGAGGGGGGACATCAGCGGCTGCATGACATCGCCGAGCAATTGTTCTCGCTGCTGAAAAGGTGAGCTTTTTTTTGGCGCCTGAAGCCTACCTACTAGTAGGTTCACAAGGCACCTCAACCATCCAAGGAGGGGTCATGAAAAGCATCGGCATTCTGGGAACGGGCCGGATGGGCGTGCGGTTGGCGGACGCGTTGGCAAAGGCGGGCAACCGGGTGCTGCTGGCGTCACGCGACCCGAGACGGGCGGAGCGGATCGTTCGCGCCCTGGGGAGGGAGGCGATCAGCCCCGGTACGTACGATCAAGCCGTGAAGGCGGAGCTCGTGCTGCCCGCGATGTTTCTTCGGGACGGTCTCGTGCCTGCGCTGCGGCCCTATCGCGCGCAACTGGCGGGGAAGATCCTCATCGACATCACCAACCCGTTCAACGACGACTACTCCGATTTCATCCTGCCTTGGCATACCAGCGCCTCCGAAGAACTGCAGCGGGAGTTCCCGGAGGCCAGGCTCGTGGGCGCCTTCAAGAACGTGTGGTGGGAAGTCTTCGATGCGCCGGCGTTCGACGGTACCGTGAGTGACGTCTTTGTCGTCGGGGATGATGCGGCCGCGAAAGAAGAACTTCTGGGAATCGTCGGGGCCATGCCGTTCCGGTTTATCGATGCGGGACGGCTGGCGAACGCGAGGATCGTCGAGCGGATGACGCTGTTGAGCGGCGAACTGGGGCAGCGATACGGCTATTTCCCGCGGATGAATTACCGGCTCGTGGGAGAGCCTTGGACGCCGGGACGCGCCGACCGGTACGCAAGGCTCATCGCGCCGGAGCTGGAACGGGCTGCGCCATGAATCTCGACCGGCGTCTCGATGAATTGAAGATTGCCTTGCCGGAGCCGCCTAAGCCTCTGGGCGCATACGTGCCGGCGGTAGCAGCGGGCGGGCTCCTGTTCCTCAGCGGCATGTTGCCGTTGCGGAACGGGCGGCCCGCGTTCGTCGGACGGATCGGGGTAGAGTTGACGCTCGAAGAGGGCCGCGAAGCTGCAAAGCTGGCGGCCCTCAACGCCGTCGCGGTCGCGCGGTCCGCCGCAGGGTCGCCGGATCGAATCCAGCGATTAGCGAAGCTCGTCGCTCATATCGCGAGCGCTCCCGACTTCGGCGACCACGCGAGGGTCGCCGACGCGGCGTCCGAGGTCTTCACATCGCTGTTTCACGGCCGCGGCGGTCACGTCCGCGTCGCCATCGGAGCCGTTTCGCTGCCCGCGCACGTGCCGATCGAGCTGGAATTGGTGTTCGAACTTCATGATCCGTTTGGCTGAAAGGATGAAGACATGGAAAGCATAGTCCATGCGGGATTTCGAACCATGTTTGCCGAGGGGAGCCTGACGCTCGGCCTCTTCGTTCCGATCGAAGCCTATCGAGGCAGCATTCCGACGATGCGGGACCATCTCGCTCTGGCACGGCGAGCGGAGGAACTGGGCTTCACCGCCATTTGGGTGCGCGACGTCCCGCTGCATGATCCTTCATTCGGAGACGTCGGACAGATCTACGATCCCTGGGTCTATCTGGGATTGCTGGCGGGCTGCACGCGGACGATCGCATTGGCGACGGGCAGCATCGTACTCCCCCTGCGTCATCCTCTCCACGTGGCGAAGGCGGCGGCCTCCGTCGATCGGCTGACGGGCGGACGGCTGGTGCTGGGCGTCGCGTCCGGGGATCGTCCGGTCGAATTCCCCGCGTTCGGACTCGACGGAGAGCATCGCGGCGAGCGGTTCCGGGACTCGTTTGCGATGATTCGGCGGGTGCTGGAAGAAAGCTTTCCGGCGATCGACGGCCCCTTCGGCTCGCTGCGCGACGTCGATATCCTCCCCAAGCCGGCTGTCGGCGCACTTCCCATGATGGTGACCGGGAGCAGCCGCCAGTCGATGGAATGGATCGCGGCCTGGAGCGACGGCTGGATCACGTATCCTCGTCGGCTGTCCGCACAATCCGAGATGATCGCCCAATGGAAGCGGCTGACCGGCGAGGCCGCTCCGGGTCGCTTCAAGCCGTTCGCGCAATCGCTGTACATCGACCTCGCGGAGCGTCCTGACGAACCACCGACTCCAATCCATCTCGGGTATCGTCTGGGCCGCGCCGTCCTGATCGAGCTTCTGCGGCGGCTGGAAGCGTCCGGCGCGAATCACGTTGCCTTCAATTTGAAGTACGGACGCCGGCCTGCGGCGGAGGTGCTGGAGGAGCTGGGGACGCATGTGGTGCCCATGTTCCCCGGTCAAGGCAAAGCGATCGTGGCTCGGAGATCGGACGAAGATGGAAGCCTGCCTTCCAGGATGCCGGCAGGAAAGATGGAAGAACCCGGGTCAAAGACTGTGAAGAGCTGCCCGTGCTGAAGTTTCCTCAACGCCGCCGGCTGGTTCTTGTTCCGCCGCGTGAGAGGTCGCGCAGCTCCTGCAGCACGGGCATGGAATCGAGGTCCTCCTCGGTGAGCTTCGTCCAATCGATGCCGGACGGCGCCGCCGGCGGACGCCGCACGCGGTAAGTCTTCTCCGGCGTGACGATGACGGAGAGCGGCAAGTCGATGGGGTCCCGGGGAAACTGGGCCAGAATCTGCACGTCGTGCACGGTGGTGGCGACCGGCACCGCCGGGTGTCCGAGCTCCCGCAGAATGGCGTACTCCAGGTCGCTGTACCCCTCGCCCTTGCCGCACCGGCGCCCGCCTCGTGTCACCGCGACCGACCCGCACACGATGGCGTCCATTCGAGGCAGCTGCTCCAACGGAACAGCTTTGGCCCAGCGTTTCCCGGTCGTGAGCCCCGCGGCTTCCCGAAGCTTGTCCGGCGGGATCACGGCCGGATCGAACAACCTGAATCCTCCGCGGAGGCGCGGCGTCGGCACGTAGACCTGAATCCCGCGCCGCAGCGCCTCTTCTCGCACCGGGCGTTGCGGGGCATCGGGGTTGATCTTGAGCCGCTTGGCGTGCTTCCAGGGAGACAACTCGAAGAGGCGCCGCGCGGCTCGTTCGGCGCCGGCGAAGTTCGGGATGCGTCCATGAGGCGGAAAGGGAAACCGGGCCAGCCGGTCCGCCTGCAGCCGGTCCCAGACCGATGCCCGGGCTTCGTCTTTGCTGGAGTATCGTGCTCCGCTCCGTGTCCTGCTCATGACCCGGCCTCAGTTCATGATACTCGAACCGGCGCTGTCGCCCAGATAGCCCAGACCGATCAGATCAATTCGCCCCTGTCCCGCGCTGCTCGATTTTCTCGCCATCGACGAGGTCGACCAGACAGACCAGATGAAGAGGATAGCTGATGGCATATAGCTGATGGCCTGACTCGACTGGGTCTAGCTGACCAGACAGACCAGACAGACCAGA
>JBDZUK010000002.1:123255-126939 GCA_040255165.1 Nitrospiraceae bacterium
ACAGACCAGAAGCCGCTAGCCGCGCCCGTTTCGCGCCAGCGCTACCGCTTTCAGCGCCGTCATCGGGCCGTGCCTTCGCAACGTTTCCAACTGCTCCTCGTTCTTGACCAGCAACGCCCCGGCGAAGCCCAACGCATTGATCGAGATCCCCTCGAAGCACTCCCGCGACCTCGGCACCAGCAAGGCCCACCGCCGCGTCGCCAGCAAGTTGTAGGGAGCGGTGGGCGCATGACTGCCGGCGGCCGCGTCGACGGACAATCCGGCGGCGCGGAGCAGCGCGAGATAGGTGGCGAGGAACGACGCTCCGCTGATTTTCTGCGGGTCCGTCCATCCCGGGTCCATCGGCGCATAGGCATGGACGAACGGCAGCCCCGGCACGGTGCCGGTGGCGCCGTTCATCTGCACGAAGCGCAGGAGGGGCTCGATCGGCAGCCGCGGTTCGGTGGTGGAGGCCGGCAAGGGGATCAGCTGAAGATGCTTGTGCGCCTGGCTTGCTCCGGCGACCGGACCGGCGTTGTAGAACGCCAGTCCGTCGATCTCGGTGAGGGCGATCAACAGCGCCTCGCAATCCTTCTGCGTGAGCTGCGTCTGTTGGTCCTCGAACGAACGCGTGACGATCAAGAGATGATGCTCGACCACGTTGAACTTGTTCAGCAAGGCGACGTGCGTCGGGGAGACGTCCGCCACGAAGAGGTCCGGATCGTAAGGCAGAAACGGGTTGCGGGCCGGCTGCGCGCTCTTCGCGTCGGCCTTTTCCTCCAGAGCCGCGACGACGCGGACCTGAAACGCTACGCGGTCCTGCTCGATCACCTCCGACGTGGTCGGGATGGAGTGAATGGCCCCGCGGCGGCGGGCCAGTGCCGTCCGTTCAAGCAGAGTTCGCCACAACGTGCCGGGCTTGAGCCGGTGATCGGACCGAGCCATGTGCGCAGAGTACGGGAAGCCGGACGCGAGAAAAAGGGAAAAATGGCGGCGCAGCGGGAGAGGTACCAAGCCGCAACCACGCGGACCTTGGTATAATCCGCCCATGCCCTATGTCGGGACCAAATCACCGGCGAGCTATCGCGCGCTGTTGCGCAGCGGCGAGCTCTACGAGCGGGTTGCACGGGCACGCGAGCGGCTTACGGCCTGCCGGGTCTGCCCGCGGCACTGCGACGTGAACCGGCTCGACGGCGAGTTGGGCACCTGTCTGGTCGGCGCGAAGGCGCTCGTCGCGAGCGCGGGGCCCCACCACGGAGAGGAATTCCCGATTCGCGGCTGGTGCGGCTCAGGCACCATTTTCTTTGCCGGTTGCAACCTCCGCTGTCTCTACTGCCAGAATGCCGACATCAGCCATGCCCCGAACGGGGATGAATTGGAACCGGAGGCCCTGGCCGGAGTCATGCTCGATCTTCAGGAGGAGGGCTGCCACAACATCAACCTCGTGTCCCCGTCGCACCAGGTGCCCCAGATCTTGGAAGGCCTGCTCGTCGCGGCTCAGCGCGGGCTGCGGCTGCCGATCGTCTATAACACCAGCGCGTACGACGACCTGGAAATGCTGCGGCTGCTGGACGGCATCGTGGACATCTACATGCCGGACCTGAAATACGCCGATACCGACGTGGGCCGGCGTCTCTCGAAG
Organism: Nitrospiraceae bacterium; assembly: GCA_040255165.1. Classification (GTDB taxonomy): domain Bacteria; phylum Nitrospirota; class Nitrospiria; order Nitrospirales; family Nitrospiraceae; genus JBDZUK01. The sequence continues at coordinate 124,877 of JBDZUK010000002.1, forward strand.
ATCCCGGATTACCCCGCAGCCGCGCAAACGGCGATTAAGGAGATGCACCGGCAGGTCGGCGATCTCGTGCTGAACGACGAGGGATTAGCCGTCCGCGGCCTGCTCGTTCGGCATCTCGTCCTGCCCGGCGGGCTCGCCGGCACCGCGGAGGTAATGCGGTTCCTGGCCAACGAGGTCTCCCGCGACACCTACGTCAACGTCATGGATCAGTACCATCCCGCCGCCAAAGCGTTCCGCCATCCCGTCCTGAACCGCCCGGTCCGCTTCAGCGAGGTCGATGAAGCAGTCGGGCTCGCCCGCGAAGCGGGCCTGTGGCGGATTCACGAAGAGTGACTCTTCTCGTCTATCTGGTTGGCTGGTCTGTCTGGTCTGTCTGGTCAGGGAGCGGGTCTATCGGCCGTCAGCTCTTCGTGTTCTTGCTCTGTAACCTTTGTTCAAATCCAAACGACTAAGAAAGCAAGGAGTCGGTCAGGGAACCACGTTTTCTCATCACGGGAGGTGCAACGATGAAACACGGACTAGTCAGCGGCCTGCTTGGTATCGTCCTGGGGACGGCGCTGATCGGCGTTGGGTCGGTCGCTTGGGCGGATGGCCACAAACGATCATGCCACGATGGCCGGTCGTCGATGGGGACCCATGGCGTGCATGGACACGGCGTGACGGGACACCTGCTCCGCCATTTGCTGAAGAACAAGCAGGACCTGGGTTTGACCGACGAGCAGATCGGCAAGTTGCGCAGCATCGCGCTGGACGCCGACAAGGCCGGAATTCGCGCCGGCGCGGACGTCCTGGTGGCCGGCCGGGAGCTGCGTTCAATGATGTGGGACAAAAAGGCGGATTTGTCCGCGATCGAAGCCAAGGTGAAGGAGCGTGCCAATCTGGAGGCCGCCGCGACGATGGTCCGCATCAAGGCGAAGCGCGAATTGCTCGGCGTGTTGACCGACGAGCAGCGAACCAAACTGAAATCCCTGTGGGAACAGAAGCGGCATGGACACGGGGGATACAAGCAGCGGGCCGAGGCAGCTGACGCGAACGACGCGGAAGCGGTCGCGGAAGGAGCATCCGAAGAGCTCGAATTGGAGCTGGCGGACGCCGGCAGCTCGGCCGGTTGAAGAGCCGGCCGCCCTCCGCTCCGCATCCGAACGGCGGCATGTTTGAAGAGTCTCGGCGCAGCACAGGCGTGGAGCATGGATGATCGCGACCGTACCCGGAAGGCGCCGGCTGATGAGCGCACGCTGATCCGCCGGATCCTCCGCGGAGAGATCGAGCTGTACGGCGAGATCATCACCAGACATCAACGGCACGTGGCGCGCATCGTGGCCCGGCACGTGCCGGCCGATCGGACGGAGGAGACGGCGCACGACGTGTTCGTGCGGGTCTATCTGCGCCTGGCCCAGTTCTCCGGCGAGGTGCCCTTCGAACACTGGCTGTCCGGCATCGCCGTGTGCACCTGCTACGATTTCTGGCGCGTGCGGAACCGCGAAGCCTGGCCGGTGAGCGCGCTCACAGCGGAGCACCATCGGTGGATGGACCAGGCGCTCGCCGCGGAATCGGACGACGAGTTTCGCGAGCAGGCGCGGCGGCGGGAAGCGATCGAAGTGTTGGATTGGGCGCTCGCCCGGCTTTCTGCGGAGAATCGCATGGTGCTCACGCTGGTCCATCTGGACGGATATTCGATGCAGGAGGCGGCGCACTTGCTGGGATGGACGACGGTCAACGTGAAGGTGCGGGCGCATCGGGCCAGGCGGGCGCTGCGCAAGATTCTGGAGGACAGTCACCGAGGGGATCCCGATGGCACAGGACGATGACAAGATGCAGCGGCTTGAGCGGGCGTTGAGCGAAGCCCATCGACACCGGTCGGAGCCGGCTCTGGGGCCCGCATGGCTTCGGAGCGTGATGTGGGACGTTCGGCGGGCCTCGAGCGAAGAGAGTCGCCCGAACGGCGGGTTCGTCGTGGAGCAGCAAGTGTGGCGCGCCGCCGCCCTTGCCGCGGCGGTCGCCCTCGTCCTGACCTTCTCACTGGTCGTGCTCTCGTGGACGGGTCTGGGCGAGAGCCCCGAGAT
>JBDZUK010000028.1:0-35305 GCA_040255165.1 Nitrospiraceae bacterium
GGTAGCGCCGGCGGCCTCTTCAGGCGTTCGCATGAGGAGCGTTGCTTCGTCCGGCAAGGAGCGCAAGGATAAGGCGGCTCAGCCGGCGTTGCTCCTCCGGCTGAATCTCGAGAAACCGGACGCCCATGGACGATGTCCGCACGGAACAGACCATGGCCGTGTCGACGGTGATCGCACGAGCCTGGAGCGCCGGCCTGAGACGGAGTTCCAGAAAGGTCCCGTGCCCCAATCCGATTTGAGTCTGGAGCGTACAGCCGCCCATCGAGAGGTCGGTCACCTCGTCCTCCACGCGAGGGTAATCGACCAGCACCACGGCCGGAAAGGACACTGCCAGCCGTTTATATTCCCGTCGGTCGAACAGCTGTGTCGACTCTCTCGCCCCCGGCCACTTGGCGCGGAACCGATTCGTGCACAGCTGGCATCGGAAGGAGAATATATTGACCCGGTTCAGCACCCGCTCGACCGAACCGATGTCATGTATGACGCGGACAAACCCTGTCCCACAGCGTGGGCAGTGGAGATTCTTCATGGGTCCAGGCTGACCTCCTGTCTCGGGGCTTGTACTTCTGCGCCAAATGATTGAGCAATAATGATGGGGTGAAGCTGGGCCGGCGAATAGGTCGGCGGCTTGACCCACTTGCCGTCCTCCCGCTTATAGCCTCCGACCTTGCTTAAATTGGACCGATGAACTTCCTGGAAGACCGGTTCCATATCGATCCCGTAGGACACGGCCGTTCCGTATACGACGTACAGTAAATCAGCCATCTCTTTTGCAACGGCCACGAGATCATCCTTCGCCAGCGCCTCTTTCAGCTCCTCAAACTCCTCCTGGATAAGACGAATTCGCAATCGGCGAGTGTCGTCGTTTGCGAGCATCGGCTTTTCACGGACCAGAATGTCGAACTTCCGGTGAAAGTCACGGACCATCCGCTGTTCGTCCGTCATGGTACCCTCGTCTCAGCTAGCCGAATGAGTTTACTCGGTCTCACAGGTCAGCGATTTGCGCGGGACGATTTCGGCCGGCTCCAGGATCGGGATGCTCTTGTCGGAAGACACGCCGAGCTCCTTGAATCGCCGCGCGGCAGGCAGAATTCTCGTTTCCAGCGACCCCACGGCCCGGTTGTACGCGACGACGCTTTTCCCCAAAGCCTGCCCCACGTCGTTCAAATGCTCGGCCAGGACCGCCATCCTTTCATAGAGATCTTTCCCGAGGCGACCCGCTTCTTCGGCATGGGCGGTCAACCGCTCCTGTCTCCAGCCGTACGCGACCGCCCGCAGCAACGCCATCAGGGTGGTCGGCGTCGCAAGGACGACGCCGCGGGCAAATCCGTCTTCGATCAGTCTCGGATCCTGCTCCAAGGCGGCGCCCAGGAAATGCTCCCCCGGCAGAAACAGCACCACGAACTCCGGTGCCTGTGCAAATTGATTCCAATAAGCTTTGAGGCTCAACTCATCCATTCGCGCCCGGACCTGCGCGGCATGGCGCTGAAGCCGTTCGGCCCGCTGCTTGTCGTCCTGCGCCTCGTAGGCATCCAAATAGGCGGCCAGCACGGTCTTCGCGTCCACAATGACCTGCCGGCCGCCCGGCAGCTGAACGACCATGTCGGGGCGCAGGCGGGTGTCGTCGTCCTCGACCGTTTCCTGTTCGACGAAATCACAGTGGGCGACCATCCCGGCCAACTCGGCCACACGCTTCAAGGTGATTTCTCCCCAACGCCCCCGCACCGCCGGCGCGCGCAGGGCCTGCACGAGATTGCCGGTTTCCTGCTGCAGCCTCTGCTGTGATTCCGCGAGCAGTTTGAGATGCTGGTCAAGGCCGCCATAGGCGGCCTGGCGCGATTGCTCCAGGAGGCGGAGTTGATCTTCATAGCGTTTCAGCGATTCCTGCAGAGGCCTCACCACCTCGTCGATCGCCTGCTGCCGCTGCGCGAGATCGCCTTTCGCTTCCATTTGAATGGAATCAAAGGAAGTCCGGGCGAGACTCAGAAAGGCTTCGTTATTCTGTTTGAGCGCTTCGCCGGAAAGGGCCTGGAACGATTGCAGTAACTCTTGGCGCACTTCGGCCAAATGCGTTTTCTGCTCTTCCAGATTCTTAATCGCAGCCTCCACCCGGGTTTCCGCCGCCGTCCGCGCTTGCTGGGCAGCGACCAGGTCTTGCGCCAGACGAAGCGCTTCGGCCCTCTCATGCTCCACCTGTCTTCTGAGCTCCTCCCCCGCGGCCTCAGCCCGTTGCGCTCGAGCCGAAAAGCCGAGCAGCTCAGCTTGGACCTCGACACGATTTCGCCACGCCCACAGCACTGCTGCGGTCCCGCCCAAGAGCGCGCCCACGCATAGCGCAAGCAGGAGCATTGTCGTCTCCGTCATGCTGTCACCGTCACGACCCTTCTCTGTTCGCCGGTAGGAATTCTCACCATGGAAGATCGTTGGGGAGAGCGTGGGCAGCCTACGAAAAACACTCGGAAACGTCAAGCTTGCGGCGGCGATGTCTCTTTGGATTGCAAAGAGATCGAAAATCGACATGTAGCGCGAAGAGCGGACGGAGGGGTAGGATACGGACCCGACAGCCTTATGGAGGCCGCACATGCTCCATCAGCATGCTTTCACCCGCCCGTCATCGCGGCCGAGGACGTTCGCTGCCATCACGGCAAGTCTGGCGGCATTCTGTCTCATCGCGATGCCGGAAACCGGATATGGGTTTCCGCTCAGCCGCGCCGCATGGTCCGATGTTGAATGGCAACGGCACTGTCGAGACGTGCGGACGAGCTATAACCCTACCGCCCCTCTCAGGACCGACGCCCTCACCCTCACTCAACAAGATGCCCGTTTTCTTGATTTCGTCTATTGGGTCTGGGCGAACAAGATCATCGAACATCAGGTCGAACAGGTGGGTGGCACGGGCTGGAAAGGACCGACCCAAGGGGTCATTTTCCACTGGGCGCCGGGCTCTCGCTGGGAAACGCACACGGTCGTGCCGTTCGATCATGCCATTCACCACATCGCCGGCGAACATCAGTGGATGGATTCGATGTTCACGGACTTCTTCGAGCCGTTTGGACCCGTGACCGGCGCGAATATCGACACCAAGTTATCAATGTCCACTCCACCGACGTGGACGCAGTTTCTTCGCCATATCGGTGGGCCGGAGAGCCCTTATTATCGCTACGTGTTCCACCAGGAGACGGCGGTCGATCCTGCTCGTCGGGTCGTCGTCATGGCAGGCGGGCAGGGCGTGCTGTTCGAATACACGTTTGAGCGGTATCTGACAGAAGTGAAAGAAGTGTTGACGGACTGCAAGGCCTACCAGTTCTTTCAGCTGTACGACCGATACGGGCCGGGGTTCGCGTCGAAGGCCGGCTGGGCTGGCCAACCAATCCCGACTCGCGAGCTTCCGTAAGCTCCCGATGGTTCACGGGAGCGCGCGTTCACCGGTGCGCCGCTACGCTAGTGGCCGCAGCGCGCCGGAGTAAAAAGTACGGGCAGACGCCGAATTTCAGCCGGCAGCCGACCAGATACATGTCGCGAGGCCCCGCTTCAGGCACCGGACGGCTCCAGCGTACTTCAAATAGACTAAAGTCACGGCGCCCCGCTTCCATTGCCGGCCGGAGTTCGATCAATTGGTGAACGACCGGGGGTTGGTCCATCAACAGCATGATGCCTTGCGAGCTGACGTTCACGGTAATCGCTTCCCCGCGATGTAGCAGCACCTGGGTGTGGGTCAATCCCTCGATCATTTCGTAGAGGCATAGTCCCTGAAACGCAAATCTCTCCTCGCCTCGGCAGTCCGTCCGATCCGAGTGCAAGAATCGCCTGTCGGCGGCAGATACTTGATTCACCCCTACCTTGTCCTTTTTCGAGCCGGGACTTTTTCCCAAGGAACAATAGGACAACAGTTTGTGTAGGACGTCGGCGCGCATGATCTCCCCCTTGATCTCGCCTTTTGATAAGGGGATGAGCAAAGCCAATGCCTGGCAGGCTGCGGAGCGGGCTGCTGAAAAACGCCGGTTTCACGCGAAACAGTTGGAGGTCAACGCGAGGGCCTTAGCGCATTCGCAGGCAAACGAATGCATTCCGGCCGCTGGGCTGTATCCATCCACATGAATTCGTGGAGAAATCCCGAGGAGTGGAAACCCTACAGGGAACCTCCCTGGGGTTCGCGTCGGGGGGCCCCGAGTCTTTGGATTTCACCTTTGGCCGCATCCAGCGACACGAGCTCGCCGTTTTGCAGGACCTTCGTGATCCCGGGCACATTGGCTACGGTAGGCAGTCCGAATTCCCGGGCAATGATGGCTCCGTGTGAAAGCGTGCCTCCCATCTCCGCGACCAAGCCGCCGGCTATCCCCATGACGGGCGTCATACCGGGATCGATCACCGGCGCGATCACTATGTCGCCTTTTCGGACGCCCTCTAGATCTCCGGCCGTCAACACAAGCCTGACGGGACCGGTCACAGACCCCACACTGATGGGAATTCCCCTCAGCACATCACCAGAATCGCGAGCCGATTCGCCCTCCGCGTCGGATTGTTCTCTGCTCGACCGGTGGATCGTATCGGGGACGCTGAATTCCGCATTGCGCATCCGCTCTGCTTTGCGGGCGGCGAGCAGCGTTTTCCAGTCTCGGTCGGAATGGCTCAAGAGATTCATCTGCTCCTCCATGGTCATGAAAAACACATCGTCGGGTGAACCGATGAGACCCTGCTCGACCATGAGAGTGCCCAGTCGTCGCATCACGTTTCGCACTCCTGACGTAAAAAACATAAGATGATGTCGATTCGCCTCGCGGAGTGCCAAAAAGCGGCACAGGCGTCGATACCAGCGGTAAAAGACAACCCATCGTAGTCCGTGCCAACCGAACCGGCGGCGGAGTTCCGTGAGCGCTTTCTGCCGCGCGGCTTCCTGTCTGCGAAGAATCGCGTCCGGGGGTACGCATGTATCGTCCCTGACCTGTTCGCGGATGAGACCGAGGAGTAACTCGGGCCGGTCGGCGAACGAAGGCGACATGATATCGGACTCGCCGATCCCTCGATGGCCGTAGTCGGCGAGATACTGCTCGAACAATCGAAGGAATTGAGTTCCGTCTAGGCTCTTCTGGAATGCACTCGGCTCGAATGGATTGCCGGCGAAGAACCGGCGGACGTTCGGCTCCCGGCGTGCCGCCTGCGCCACCTCGGCCAATCGCACGATCTGCAGCGCGCTGATGATGTTGCCTTGGCCCTGGAGCGCCCCGTTGAGGAGGATTCTCCAATCGTCGCCGATCCATCGTCGCAACAGAAGATGCAATGCGTGGAGCGATTGGCCGACCCCGGCGACGATCGCGAACGTCATGTCCTGCCCCTCCAAGCACTTTCCGAGCTGCTTCAGCCGATCCACGGTTTCTCGGATGGTGAGCGCATGCAGAGCCTCCGGACGGTTGTCGTCTGCCATCTGTTTAAGTTCGGAGAACCAGCGAGGCGCTCGTCGGACGGCTTGGCGCATCTGGCGCAGGAGGAGAACGCCCGCACGGACGAGTTTCCACACTCCAAGCCGTGGAATTGTGACAGGCAAGGACAGACCTTCTCCTCCCATCTGCTCAGTGAGCAGCGAAGGCTCCCCGCCCAGTTGCGCCATGAATGCCTGAAACAGCGTGACGTTGATATACGGCCGTCCACGCACGATGCGGACTGAAGTCACGTTCGGGGGGGCGATACAGCCGAGCTTCCGGTAGTGCCGCACCATGTTGTGATCCATAAACCGCTCAAGAAATGACAGACCAAGCGGGCTGGGCAGTTCGGGGAGGGTCTCTTTGAAGTTTGCACGGGACCAGTCGCAGTCCTTGTTCGTGAACCAACCAGGCACGACGGTCCCGGCGATGGGTCGCACCTGCAGCAGCCACAATCGGGAATCTTCCAAGGCCCATTCCACGTCTACCGCGTGCCCCATGGAGTTTTCGATGCGCTTCGTAGCCACAGCAATCTCGGTCGCCTCCTTGTCCGTCAGAGTGGAGTGATCACGCACAGCAGGGTCTGCCTGCTCTTCCACGAGGCCGTCGTTCCCGAGCTTCGTTACGGAAGATTTGACTGCAATCGTTTGCCTTGTGACGGCGCCGGCACCGCCGGATCCGACCCGCACAAGATAATGATCCGGGGTCACGATCCCAGCCACAAGAAGGGTGGCGAGCCCGGGCACCGCATCGATGGCGAGGCGATCCGGCTGCTTCGTCAGCGGATCGATTGAATACACGACTCCGGAGGCCCTCGCGGGAATAACGGGCTGGAGAATCACCGCCATTCGTGGCGGTCGCCGAGACAGGCCTGCTGCGCGCTGGTGATACTCCCACACCCGCTCGCTCCAAAGAGAAGCCCAACAGCGAAGGATGGAGGGGAAACAATCGGCTCCGGCAATGCCTAGTTCACTGTGATAGAGCCCCGCAAAGCTCGCATCCGCTCGATCTTCATCCGTAGCGGATGATCGCACAGCCCACAGTTGTGTTGAACTGACCGAAACATTACGTATCGCCTCGCCGATGAGCCGTTGGAAGTGAGCCGGGAATGAAAGCTTAAGGATCGCGGCACGGCACTCGGCCAGGATTGCCGCCCGGTCTTCCGCCTGTGCGTCGAGAAGACGGTTCCATCGGACCTCGTGATCGAGTCCGCCGCTGTGAAGCGCCTCTTCGTAAAGGCGCGTCGTCAGACAGACGCCGGGAGGGACAGAAAACCCTCGCTCCAGTAGCCGAGCAAGGCCTACGGCCTTGCCGCCCGCAAGATAGGGATCCGTGCAATCGGAGAGGGGCAAGATGAGGGACGCCGTCATGGTCAGCAAACGATCAAGATGTAGAGGTCATTTACATTGGTGTTGGTCGGCCCCGTCGTAATATGCAGGTTCAGCCGTTTAAGGAAGGAGTAGCAATCGTTTTCGCTCAGGGCCCGGGACGGATCAAGGCCGGCTCGCCGCGCACGTCTCATCGTCTCCCCGCTGACCATCCCACCGGCCACCTCCGTGGGGCCGTCTGTTCCGTCCGTTCCGACTCCCGCGATCCAGACACGCGACAGGCCGTCTATTTCCGACGCCGCCGCCACGGCAAACTCCTGTGCCCGCCCCCCGCTTCCTGAGCCGACTACCGTTACGGTTGTTTCACCGCCCGCGATCACGCAACAAGGTCTGCGTACCGGCCGTGCCTGCTTGACGATTTCACGGGCCACCGCACCGAACACCTTGCCAACTTCGCGTGCCTCGCCGGTCAGAGTTGTAGAGAGCACCAGAGGCCGGAGACCGGCACGGCTAGCCGCCCGGGCTGCCGCAGAGACCGCGGCTTCGTTGTTTCCAATGACATGGTTCTGCACACGCCGAAAGACCGGGTGGTCCGACTTGGGCGTTTCGGGACGAACCCCGTTCCGACCTTGTGTCAATATCTCGCGTACTGCGCCGGAAACGGATGACCAGATTTTGCGGCCCTGCAGCACGGCGATCGCATCATCATAGGTGGAGGAATCCGGCGCCGTCGGACCGGACCCGATGGACTCCAGATGGTCACCGATCACGTCGGAAAGGATAAGCGACAACATCGACGCGTCGGTCTTCTGGGCGAGGCGTCCGCCCTTGAGCCGGGAGAGATGCTTGCGCACGATGTTCACCTCTTGGATTGTAGCGCCGCTCTTGAGCAGAAGCGCCGTGGTGACCTGTTTGTCCGCCAATGTAAGTCCGGCGTCAGGGGCGGGCAACAGGCTCGAGGCGCCTCCGGACAGCAAACAGATGAGCAGATCGTCCTTACCGATTTGGCCCACCAGTTTTTCGATCCGCTCCGCCGCCTGCACCCCGGCGCGGTCGGGAACGGGGTGGCCCGCTTCGACGATTCCGATACATCTCGTAGGCAGACGATGTCCCGTCTTTACCACCACCAGGCCTCCGGCGAGCCGGTCACCCAGAATTTCCTCCAAGGCTTGAGCCATCGCAGCCGACGCTTTGCCTGCCCCGATTGCGAAGATCCGTCGGTACTGGACCAGCCGATAGGTCCGGGCTCCGACCATCAATCGGTCGCCTTCCCGCCTGACGGTTCGCTGGAGCGCGGCCCGCGGATCCACCGCTTGCAGCCCTGCGGCGATTAATGTCCGCATCAGGACTCGTATCCGTTTATCGGGAACCGTGATCGTCATCAGAGGAGGACATGAGCGTTGGAGGGACCTTACCAGGAAGACCGATGGGGAACAATCTGCGGAGGACGCGCCTGCGCCGACGCCGGCTGAACCATGCCGGCCTTACGGCAGTTTATCCTGCTTTAAACAGCGGTTCGGGCAGGTTTGCCTGGGCACTTTGATCTGATATGACCCGCGCGGCAGAAAGTCTTTCTTGAATTCGGGATTCAACATTTTCAGCTCAAGGAAGTAGGTCCCGAATTCTTCGGCGATCGACGTCAGTCGTCGCTGCGCTTCCCTAATCGTCACGGTGACGGTTTCCGTCTCGAGCGCGGCGTACAAATCCTTTCTCGTCAACCCGAGGTACTTCTCAGGCTGAGAATAGATCTCTTTTGCCGCGATGATCCTCGGAACGTACCGCATAGTTTCGCGAGGCCCGTGCATTTTCCAATAATCGGAAACCTTTTGCTCCTTGAGTAAGCGCCTGATCCGGTCTTCTCCGGCATTGTACGAGGCCATCGCGAGAAACCAATCATCCTGCTGGAACTTTTTGAGGTGCTTCAGATATTTGATCGCCGCCTCCGTGGACATTTCGAGATTCCGTCGTTCGTCACGGTAGGGATCGCTCTTGAGTTGATATCGTTTCCCGGTGGAACCGATGAATTGCCAAGGACCGGAAGCCTTGGCGCGTGAATACGCGGCCGCGATGCACTTGCTTTCCACGAGCAACATGTACTTGAGATCGTCGGGCAGCCCGGCCTCCGCCAGCTGCCGTTCAACCGGGGGGAAGCATCGCCCGGTACGCTTCGCCAGGATGATGCTTTCGCCTTGACTCTCCAGGAACTGGTAGAACTCATATTCAATTCGTTCCCGCACATGCCAGTTATCGAGCGGCACTGGCTGCCCCGCAAACGTGAGCTTCTCCGGCAACTTGAAAGAGCTGAGGAAGAATCGTTCGCCTTCTCGTTTGATCTCGGGGAGGATCACGAGGTGATCATCAGCTTCGACGCTGCTATCAAGCGGATCGGGTAGCAGGACTTCGGTGTCTCCATTCGATGGGCCTGTGCCGCTCGGATCTCCTGAGCTCTTCATTTCTTCTTTCCCGTCCGGCAAGGACCCGCTCTGCTCGGCCGGGCCGGAAGAAATACCGGTCAACAATAGCACTACACAGATGGACACCGTCCCCAGCACAAGACGAACCGCCATTTCTTATTTCTCCTGGCGTGGTTAGAACATCAGCCGAGCCCATGCTAGCAGTAAGGCTGCGTGCCGGCAAGCAGGAACCCATTCGCTATACGTGTTACACTTCGCCGATGCACGCGTTGGCCGTACTCAATGATCGCATCGTGCACTGCACGGCCTGCCCTCGCCTCGTGGCCTATCGCCGCGCCGTCGCGAAGGCGAAGCGTCGGCAGTTCACAGACTGGACGTACTGGGGCAGGCCGGTGCCTGGATTCGGAGACCCGGAGGCGCGGCTGTATGTATTGGGGTTGGCGCCGGCCGCGCACGGCGGCAACAGGACCGGCAGAATATTTACGGGTGACCGCAGCGGCGACTGGCTATACGAAGCGTTGTACCGCTATGGGTTCGCGACGCAAGCGGAATCCACCCGCCGTGACGATGGCCTGAAGTTGACCAATTGCTACATCGGCGCCACAGTGCGGTGCGCACCGCCTGGTAACAAACCGCTTCCCGAAGAGTTTCAAGCTTGCCGGCCGTTCCTCCGGCAAGAACTGGGCTTACTAAAAAGAACGCAGGTGGTGGTTGCACTCGGCAAGATTGCCTTCGATCAGTACCTCAAAGTCTGCCGGGAGAACGGCTTGGTTCTCCCGGCTCCAGCCCCGAGGTTCGCGCACGGAGCCGCATGCCAGTTGCCGTGGCACGTGTGGCTGCTGGGATCCTATCACCCCAGCCAGCAGAATACGTTCACCGGCAAACTCACACGGCCGATGTTTCATTCAGTCTTCGCCGAAGCCCAGCGATTGATCCGTCCCTGATGGGAAACTCAGTCCGTTACTTCCTTCCTTGCGCATCCCAATCGGCGAGAAACTTCTTCAGGCCGACATCCGTCAAGGGATGTTTCACCAGCTGCTGGAAGACGGAGTAGGGCATCGTGCAAATATGTCCGCCTGCCAGCGCCGCTTCCACCACATGCTGCGGATGCCGAATACTGGCAACGAGCACCTGCGTTGTGATGTCATAGTTTCGGAAAATGGTGATGATTTGACGGATCAACTCCATCCCATTTGAGCTGACATCGTCCAGCCGACCGATGAACGGCGACACGCACCAAGCCCCGGCTTTAGACGCCAGCAGCGCTTGCGTGGGAGAGAAACATAAGGTGACGTTCACTCTGATCCCTTCGGCAGTCAGTCGCTTGGTGGCCTTCAATCCCTCCGGAATGAGCGGGGCCTTCACGACGATGTTCTTATGGATCTTGGCCAGCTCCCGGCCTTCTTTGACCATCGCATCAGCTTCGACGGAAACGACCTCGGCACTGATCGGTCCGTCGACCAAGTTGCAGATTTCGAGCAGCACATCTCTGAAACTGCGTCCTTCCTTAGCCACTAGGGAAGGATTCGTCGTGACCCCATCCAGCAGCCCCAGGCTCGCGGCTTCCTGAATTTCCTTGACGTTGGCGGTGTCCAGATAGAATTTCATGAGAGTATCCTTTCCTCCTGTGTATACGGTGGCTTATCTCTGTTCATTCTAGGAAGATCGCAACCACATTGCAAACCACGGCGGTTTGACAGGGTCCGGAGCGCGGATTAGAATCGCGGCGTCAAAGAACCGCCCGGAACAGCATCGATAGGCACGTTGAGAATTCCATGAGGACGAAGGAGACATGGGATGCGACAATTGAGTTGGAGCCTGGGGTGCTGCTTGTTGCTCGCAAGCTGCAGCAGTAATCCGTACCTAGAAGCCTCCTTGAAGCCCGCCGAGCTCCAGGGCAAGGACAAGACTTGGTTCGAAAAAAATTGGGGCGTGCCTGAGGGCAAAGCGCCCCGATTCTTCGGCGGTGAAACCTGGACTTACTACCGTATCGCCGGCGGGAAATCCGCCCCCGCTTTATTTAACTTCACTCCGAATCAGTGTCAGATCACGCTCAAGTTCGACAAAGAAGATAAGCTCGCGGACTACAGCTATTCCGGCTGCTAGCCCGACAGCTGCTTCTGAAATCTTTGGGCGCACGAGCGACTGCAAAAGTAATACGTCTGGCCTCCGATCTCCTCGGCGACCGCTGACCCCTTCGGAACAAAAACACGGCACACCGGATCCTGCACCATTTGATTCTTGTCTATCACCTGCTCTCCATGGCGCCCACCCCTGAGTTCCCTGATTGCGCTGCGGATCAAAAAGTAGAGAAGAACGAGGAGGACGAGGATGATGAGAATTCTATACATTGTGGTTCGCGGTTGATCGAACCCCAATCCTATGGGACGGGTGCATAGCTGTCAAGGCGGACGTTGCTCTCGGTTGCCGCAACCTGTTTGTTCCGCAAAGCGGACCAATAGACCCACTGCTTCAACAGAATCAGGGCTACTTTTCCGCAACCATCCAGTACTTCAGGAGGATATGCTTCCATTTCTGAGGATGGTAAGGTGGGCTCCCATGAAGACCTGCGATAAGTGCCGTGGAACGATGTTGCCGGAGCGGGCAGTGGACCTTGATGCCGGGCTCGCGATCATGGTGTTTGCCTGTTTGAACTGTGGTCGCCGGAAAGCAGCGGAGCAGGATCCTCGACCTCTCACGGCCAGACATTGACCTCGGACTGATAATCCGATCACCAGAACCGAGTGTGCATCTGAAGGCCGTCGAGGTCTTGTGATGTGAATCAGGCCGACGAGCCTGCGCTTGTGCGTGCATGCTGTGATCGACCCGACGTTTCCCTCCCACATTGCAATTCGGTTGTTACCACTCCTTCGCTAAAGCCCCGGCTGCCGTTTCGCTGCTCCGCTGATAGCAGGCCTTCGCACGATGAACGAAGGCAGAAACGCCGGGCACTCATCGCCTCGAATACACGAATCTCTTTCCTCCACGGTTTCTCTCCGCGAGGAACCGCTCGCTCGGAACTTGAACATATCAGGAGCGAGCCGCCGTTGGAGGAAAGCTGAGAATCTACGAACGGAGTTACTTGAGACTCAACACGTCCATCATGTCATAGAGCCCGGGCGGCTGACGGACGATCCACCGGGCGGCCCGTAAAGCGCCCCGTGCGAACGTATCCCGGCTTTGAACTCGGTGGGTCACTTCAATTCGCTCTCCCATCCCGCCGAACAACACGGTATGATCCCCGACGATGTCGCCGGCACGAATGGTCTGGATGCCGATTTCGCCCTTCTTGCGCTCTCCGATCAGCCCTTTGCGGGCGTAGACGCCCACTTGCGCCAAATCTCGGTTCAACGCGTGGGCAAGGACTTCGGCCATCTTGAGCGCCGTGCCGCTGGGCGCGTCTTTCTTTAAACGGTGATGCGCTTCAATAACTTCGATATCGTAATCTTCACCGAGCGTCTTGGCCATCTCACCGAGCACTTTATAAATGACGTTCACTCCAACACTCATGTTCGGCGAGAAGACGCAGGGAACCTGCCGGGCTAGCGATCTCAACTCATCCAGTTGGGACGGTGAAAAGCCTGTCGTCCCGATGACCATTGAACGGCGGTGCTGGGCGACAATCCGTAAATGTTCCATTGTCGCATCGGGAGCGGAGAAGTCGATGACCACCTCGCCGCGGTCCATCAAAACGGAGAGGTCCTCGGTGATGGGCACCTCCGCGCGACCGGACCCTGCGGTTTCCCCGGCGTCGTCTCCCAAGGCATGGTGGCCTTTGCCTTCAATGGCCCCGGCCAGCGTAAGGGCCGTCGAATCCTTAATCAGCGCCACCAGACGGCACCCCATCCGACCTGCTGCACCGGCCACGACAACTTTAATCATGCGTTCCTCAGGTCGCCGGCTCTAGTCGCCGTCTTTAAATGAGCCCATACTCCTTCAGCGCTCTCGTCAACTTTTCACGATTCTCGGAGGCCATGGGACAGAGCGGGAGTCGGAGCTCGCCGTCGATCTTGCCCATCATTGCTAGCGCTTCTTTTACCGGAATCGGATTGGTTTCGTAGAACAACGCTGAAAACAGCGGGGAGAGTTTGAAGTGGAGCCGACGCGCGTCTTCCACCCGACCCGCCGCGAAGGCGTTTACCATGTCGCCCATATCGGTAGGCGCAATGTTTGCCGTGACCGTGATGACTCCTTTGCCGCCGACCGCCATGATCGGAAGCGTAAGCGGGTCGTCTCCGGCCAGCACGGTCATCCGGTCGCCGCAAAGCTGCACGATTTCGGAGGCCTGCTGAACCAACCCGCTGCCTTCCTTGATAGCCGTAATGGTCCGAATGGAGGCGAGGCGGGCAACCGTCGCCGGCACCATGTTTACACCGGTACGCCCGGGGATGTTATAGAGCACCAGGGGCAGATCAACCGCTTCGGCGATCGCCTTATAATGCCGGTAGAGGCCTTCTTGGGTCGGCTTGTTGTAATAGGGGGTGATCAGCAGCGCGGCGTCCGCGCCCGCGGACTTGGCATGTTTGGTGAGTGTGATCGCCTCCTCCGTGCTGTTTGATCCGGTTCCGGCGATCACAGGCACGCGCCGTCTGGCGACCTCGACGGCCATTTCGACGACCCGGTTGTGTTCCTCGTAGGAGAGGGTGGCGGATTCACCGGTCGTTCCGCAGGGTACGATGCCCGTGGTTCCGCTCGCGATCTGCCATTCAATCAGCTCCCCGAAGGTGCGCTCATCCACCTTTCCTTTGCGGAAAGGCGTCACGAGGGCGACGAGTGATCCTGTAAACATGGGCTGTCCTTTTGCTGCCAAGGATTAGACCAGGAATTCAGGGATCCTTTCGCCCCTCACCAGGTCCTCGTAGCTTTCGCGGGCTCGGATGACGTGCATTGCTCCGTCTTTTACCAGGACCTCAGGGACACGCGGCCTGGAATTGTAGTTGGACGACATGACGAACCCATAGGCTCCGGCGCTCATCACGGCAAGCAGATCGCCGGGCTTGGCATCCGGCATCGGGCGGTCCTTCGCAAGAAAATCACCCGATTCGCAGACGGGCCCGACGATGTCCACGGTATGTTTATGTCCGTGCGTCGCGGCCTGCTGCAGCGGCCGAATTTCATGGTAGGCGCCGTAAAGGCTGGGGCGAATCAGGTCATTCATCGCCGCATCGACGATCATGAACCGCTTCGCTTCCCCCTCCTTCGTGTACAACACTTTCGTCACCAGAATCCCGGCGTTGCCGACGATCACTCGACCGGGTTCCATGATGAGCGTCACTTTCATGTCGCGAACGAGCGGAGAGATCGCGTCAGCCAAATCTTGGGGACGCGGCGGTGTTTCGTCGGCGTAGGTAATTCCCAGCCCGCCTCCGATGTTGATGTACTGAATGTCGATCCCGGCAGTCTTGAGTCCCTCGACGAGCTTCAACACCTTCTTGAGGGCCTCGACGAACGGCGTGACTTCGGTCAATTGCGACCCGATGTGTTTGTGGACCCCGACGACTTCGATATGGGCGAGGGACGACGCGAGTTTGAACTCCTCCAGCGCCCGATCGGCAGCGATGCCGAATTTGCTTTTCTTGAGTCCGGTGGATATATACGGATGCGTCTTGGGATCAATGTCGGGATTAATACGCAGCGCCACCCGGGCTGTCCGACCCATTCCGGCCGCCACCTCGTCGATGGCCCGCAACTCCGCAGAGGACTCGACGTTGAACATGAGGATGTCGGCTTTCAGTGCGTCGCGGATCTCGTCGGCGTTCTTCCCAACGCCGGCAAAAACGATTTTGGACGGCGGGACGCCGGCCTTTAACGCGCGGAACAACTCGCCTCCAGAAACGATGTCGACGCCGCTGCCCTCCTTGGCCATAAGCCGGAGAATCGCCAAGTTGGAGTTGGCTTTCATCGCGAAGGCCAAGACGTGCGGGATGTTTTTGAATGCGCCGTCGTAGACCCGGAAGTGCCGAAGGAGCGTGGCATGGCTATAGACGTAGCAGGGAGTCCCCACCTCCTTCGCGATGCGGCTCACCGGCACCTTTTCGCAATACAGTTCTCCTTCGTGATACTCAAAGTCATGCATCCTGGAAGTCCTCGCTCAACAATTCCACCCCCGACAACGACAACCCCTGGAGCGACGCTTCGAACGCAGCCGTGAATTTGCGGTACCGCACTCTGGCATAGGGCATGGCAGCCTTGATGGTTTCGCTGTCCACCAGAGCCTTCAATGCGTCCGGAGTGGCATGTTTCAGATGTTCAAAGTTAACGATAATGTCCATCCGCGCCTTTTCGGCCGCCTCCCGGATTCGATTCAGCAATTCCTGGGCATTGAGCCGATCCAGCGTTCCTTCAAGATCGACAAAGAGAGCGGCGAATTTGTCGTGCCGTTTGGCCTTGATGTTCAGAGCCAAGCCTTGTGAAGGAACCAGTTTGTGATCGAACCGCTGCTTGATGGCATGCAACGCACTCGGGACGAGATTCTCCGTATCGAACGCGGGCAGTTTGGCCTGGAGGTCCTTCAAGACCTTGGCGACCGGCGACAAGCGACCCTGGGGACAACTCCGTTTGACCAGCTTGCGGAACTCCCGGTTCATCTCCCACCGGGGCACAAACCGTTGCCGGGTCGCCGACAGCCGACGCCAAATGGACGGAAGCGAATAGAACTGGTGGTTGGCCCAGTAAAATCCTTCCTGTAGCTGCTCAGGCGTCATCCGGCTTGGGTAAAAGACCACGTGTTTTCCGTCGTATTTCGCCCAGTCCTTGTCAAAAATGCGGCCGGTGCTGTTGTAGCGGTCGTAGAGCGCGGTGCCGGGCAATGGCGTGAGCACGTTGAAGTAGGCAAGCTCCACGTGATTGTTCACCAGAAACTCCACCGCGCGCTCGAACACCGACTCGTCATCATTGTCGAAGCCGAACACAATCCCGGGATTCACCATGATCCCGTAATCGTGGAACATTTTGATTTCTTGAGAGAATTTCTGAACGCGATTGAAAGGCTTATTCGTCTCCTCCAGACAATCCTCGTCGAGCGACTCCATCCCCACGAACACGGAGACGCACCCGCTTTCCGCGGCCAGTTTGACCATTTCCTCATCGTCCGCGAGAAACAGCGTCGACTGGCATCCCCACTTGATATTGAGCGGCTTCAACGCGGTCCAGAGCTCACGGCAGTACGTCCGGTTGCTGTTATGAAGGTCGTCCACGAAGGCAAATATTGTCCCGTCTTCAATGCCGATGCGTATCCGCAGCCCGGTCACGAAAGCCCGCCAGAGCGTATCATTGCGCATCCGTTCGACGAGCTCGCTGCGGACCCAACGCTGCACTTGCTGCAGCTCCTTTACGACTTCC
Organism: Nitrospiraceae bacterium; assembly: GCA_040255165.1. Classification (GTDB taxonomy): domain Bacteria; phylum Nitrospirota; class Nitrospiria; order Nitrospirales; family Nitrospiraceae; genus JBDZUK01. The sequence continues at coordinate 16,501 of JBDZUK010000028.1, forward strand.
TGCACCGGCCGACGCCTGGTCGTTTTCCCGTTGAACGGGGACACGCTGCAGAATTCACAATCGAAATGGCAGCCGCGTGTCGTGAAGCTGCATTGCCGGGTCATGTAGGCATCCGGGCTTAACAAGTCGACGCGCGGGCTTCGGTAATGTTCCAACGACGGAAATTTCGTCATCTCGTAGCGACGCTTCGGACGACCGGCCTCGTAGTCTGCGATAAACTCAGGCCACAGGTCCTCGGCCTCGCCGCACACGATTACGTCGCAATGCTCCAGCGCCTCATCCGGACAATAGGTCGGATGCACGCCGCCCATGACCACCATTCGCCCCCGTTTTTTAAATTCGGCGGCGATTTCATAGGCCCGCGGCGCATAGCACGTCATGATCGACAATCCCACGATGTCACAGGGATGATCGAAATCGATGTCCTGCACCGCTTCGTCAACCAGATTCACCTGCCAGTCATCCGGCGTATAGGCCGCAATCGTGGGCAAGCTCAGTTTGGGAAACCATACGGCACGGCGTTCCGACGCGGTGAGATGGTATGGATTGTCGCGCGGATAGGGATCCACGAGCAGTAGACGGCGCCCCGTCTTGTCAACACGAACGGATTTCGCTGGCTGTATGAGTTGCTCCATCGATCGCTCCTCCTGACAACCGGTGCATCGAGAGCAAGTGGCTCTCGCTTCGAGGTATCGAACTCGGTCGCCGGCCCGGCGATTACCGATTATCTCCCGGCCTCAGCGGCGGGAGGTCGACATCCTGTCCCTGTAACGGCTGTTCAAACTCCCCGGTTGAACCCGGGTCCACAGAATACGGTTGCTGCTGCTCTTCCGGATGGGTCTGTCCCGCTTGCTGCCTTTTCTGCCTCTCAATAATGGGTGCCACACCGACATCCTCGGGGGCGACCGGTGGACCGACGACTCCGCAACCAGCGATCAACCCGATCGTCGCCGAAAGAAGCAGAATCCAACCATTATAGACACGTTGATACGGAGTGAGGCAAGAGCTCATCGCTTCAGCGCCTTCTCCCACTCTCGAACACGCTCTGTCACTTGAGCTCGCGCCGTCCCGCCGATCTGTCTCTTGCGACCGATAGCACTCTCCACCGTGAGCCGGCTGAGCACCGTTCGTTCGAACCGCCCGGAGAATTTCCGCAGTTCTTCCAGCGACAACGTCTCCAGATCGCGTTCTCCCGCCAACGCGTAGCGCACGATCCGGCCGGTAATGGCATGGGCCTCACGAAACGGGACTCCCCGTTCCACCAAGTAATCCGCGAGCTCCGTGGCAGTCATCGCCCCGCCGCTCAGCGCCCGTTTCAGAGCCGCTTCGTCCGGTTTGAGCTGCGCCATCAACGCGGCCATAACCTCCAACGCGGCATCGGTCGTGTCGACGGCATCGAACAGTGCGGGCTTGTCTTCCTGCAAGTCACGATTGTAGCTGAGAGGCATCCCTTTCAGCATTGTCAGAAGATTCGTCAGATGACCGTAGACCCGGCCCGTTTTGCCGCGCACTAATTCCGGCACGTCGGGATTCTTTTTCTGCGGCATCATGCTGCTGCCGGTGCAGAAACGATCCGGCAGCTCCACAAAGTGAAATTCCTGGGACGCCCACAGAATCAGCTCTTCGCTAAGCCTGGACAAATGCATCATGATGATGGACAGGGCCGCCACAGCTTCCACAATGAAGTCACGGTCCGAGACGGCGTCGAGACTGTTGCGCGTCACGGCTGGAAAGCCGAGGAGATCGGCCGTATATCGCCGATTGACCGGATAGTTCGTCCCCGCCAATGCGCCCGACCCTAGCGGCATTACGTTGAGCCTCGTTCGAGCGTCGCGAACCCGTCCTTTGTCCCGCTCGAGCATCTCCACGTAAGCCAGCAGATGATGGGCAAACAGCACCGGCTGCGCGCGCTGCAGATGCGTGTAGCCGGGCATGGCCAGGTCATCGTGCGCCTTCGCCTGCGACACCAAAGCCCGCTGAAGCGTTTCCAACCGGCCGATGAGCTGGGCCAGCCTATCTCTGAGGTAGAGCCGGATATCCAGGGCAACTTGATCGTTGCGGCTTCGGCCAGTGTGCAGTTTGCCGCCGAGCGGCCCGATCAACTCCGTGAGCCTCCGCTCGATCGCCATGTGAATATCTTCATCCCCGGGCAACACCTTGAATCGTCCGCGCTCGAGCTCGCTCTTGACCGCCTGGAGTCCGCGCACGATTCGGTTCGTTTCTCCGGTGGTCAACGCGCCGGCCTTGCCGAGGGTTTTGCAGTGCGCAATGCTGCCCTGGATGTCATACGCGTAAAGGCGACGGTCCACATCGATGGAGGCGGTGAACGCCTCCACTAAGCGGTCGGTTTTCTCCCCGAACCGGCCACCCCATGCCTTGCCCGCCGCGCCACCCTTGGCCCTTGCCCGGCGTGGCGCCGTCACGATGACGCCTTTCTCCGCTGAGCCCTGATCGCCAAGCGCAACGCGTTCAACCGGATGAATCCCTCCGCGTCTTTTTGCCGGTAGACTTCGTCCTCTTCGAAGGTCGCCATATCCAGTCGATACAGCGACTTTCTGGATTTGCGCCCGACGACGGTTGCGCATCCCTTGTATAGCTTCACCCGTACGATTCCCGTGACGTCCCGCTGCGCCTCATCCAACGCCTTTTGAAGCATGTCGCGTTCGGGGCTGTACCAGTACCCGTAGTAGATCAATTCGGCATACCTTGAGATCAAACTGTCCCGGAGGTGGAGCACCTCACGGTCCATCGTCAACGATTCGAGGCCGCGATGCGCGGCATGGAGGATCGTCCCGCCCGGTGTCTCATACACGCCGCGTGATTTCATCCCCACATAGCGATTTTCGACGAGATCCGCCCGTCCGATGCCGTGGGCACCGCCGACCTTGTTGAGGTAGGCGAGGAGCTTTGCCGGACTCAGCCCTTTGCCGTTCACCGCGACGGGATTTCCTTGTTCATATTCGATTTCCACTTCCTGCGGCCGATCCGGCGCACGCTCGGGTGAGACCGTCATTTGAAAGATTTCGTCCGGCGGGGCTTCCCAGGGATCCTCCAAGATGCCGCCTTCATAACTGACGTGGAAGAGATTGAGGTCCATACTGTACGGCTTCGCCTTGGTTGCAGCGACCGGGATGCCGTGCCGTTCGGCATACTCGATCAGCTCCCGGCGAGACCGGAAGGTCCAGTCGCGCCAGGGCGCGATGATTTTGATGGTGGGATCGATTGCCAAGTAGGTCAGTTCGAACCGCACTTGGTCGTTACCTTTGCCCGTCGCCCCATGTGAGACGGCCTCTGCGCCTTCTTTCTTCGCGATCTCAATCTGGCGGCGCGCGATGAGCGGCCGCGCAATCGAGGTGCCGAGTAGATAGCTGCCTTCGTAGACGGCGTTGCCGCGCAACATCGGGAAGATATGGTCCTTGACGAAGACCTCGCGCAAATCCTCGATATAGACTTTGGTGACTCCAAGCGACCTGGCTTTGGCTTTGACCGCCCTCAAATCTTCGCCCTGCCCCAGGTCCGCGCAGAAGGCGATGACCTCGCACCCGAAGGTTTCCTGCAGCCATTTCAAAATGACGGACGTATCAAGCCCCCCGGAATACGCGAGGACGACCTTTTTAATCGCGCGACGATTCATGATGCTCGACGGCTCCTTTTCCCCAACAGTTGTACGAGGATGGCCTTCTGCATGTGCAAGCGGTTTTCGGCCTGGTCCAAGACGACGGATTGAGGCCCATCGAGCACGTCCGCCGTGATTTCTTCGCCGCGATGCGCCGGCAAACAATGCATGACGATGGCGTCTCGGTTGGCGCGCTGCAGAAGCCGGCTGTTCAGTTGATACGGCGCGAGGGCCTTCAGTCGCCTGGCCTGCTCGCGTTCTCGACCCATACTGATCCAAACGTCCGTGTACACCACGTCGGCGTCTTTGACCGCCACCTGTGGATCGGATCCAATTTCAACAATGCCGCCGCTGCGTGCCGCGTCGAGACGCGCCACATCCACGATGTGCTGATCGGGTTGGTACCCAGCCGGGCAGGCGAGAGCGATGGTCATTCCCATTTTGGCCGTCACTTCGAGCAGCGAGTTGGCCACATTGTTCCCGTCACCGATGTAGGCGATTTTGATGCCTTTCAAACGCCGCTTGTTTTCGCGGATCGTCAACAGGTCGGATAGCGCCTGGCAAGGATGGCTAAGGTCCGTGAGGCCGTTGATGACGGGAATGCTGGATTCCGCCGCCCATTCCCGAACCGTCGCATGGTCGTAGGTGCGGATGACAAGCCCGTCCAAATATCGAGACAAGACTCGCGCCGTATCTGCGACACTTTCTCCCCTGGACAATTGAATGTCGGCAAGGGGCAACACCAATGCGGCGCCGCCGAGTTGATTCATCCCTGCTTCAAAGGAAACCCTGGTTCGGGTCGAAGGCTTTTGAAAGACCAGCCCCAGCATTTTCCCTCGGAGAAGCCGGTGCGGGATGCCGCGCTGCTGCTTCCGCTTGAGATCGGCAGCCACCCGAAGCAGTGCCTCGATTTCTTGCTTCGAAACGGCGGCGATGTCGAGCAAATCCTTACCGCGCACGCTCGTCCCTCGTGACTGGCTCATCGCGAACCCAGCGAATGGCTTGACACACGCGGTCAGACGGCCCGTTGGTTGAAGATTTGCGACAGTGTATCCACAAGTCGGTCGACTTCCCGCTGGCTGATAATCAGCGGCGGTGCAAACCTGAGGATTTTGTCGTTGGTGGCGTTGACGAGGATCCCCCGAGCCAGGCAATCGGCTACGACTCCCTTGGCGTCGATGTCAAGTTCCATGCCCTGAAGCAGTCCCAAGCCTCGAACTTCACGGACAACACGATGTCGATCCTTGCATTCCGCGAGACCTTTGGCCAGGTAATCACCCATGCGGCGTGCCTGGTCCAGGACACGCCCTTCGAGCAGAACCCGAAGGACGGCGAGCGCCGCTGCACAGGCAAGCGGGTTGCCGCCGAACGTCGAAGCATGGGAGCCCGGTACGAAAAAGGCGGCCACTACGTCGCTCGCCAGGCAAGCCCCGATGGGCACCCCTCCGCCCAGGGCTTTCGCCAGCGTCATGATGTCCGGAGTCACGCCGAGTTGCTCGTAGGCGAACAGTGTCCCCGTTCGCCCCATGCCGGTTTGCACCTCGTCGAAAATGAGAAGAACATCTTTCGCCAGACATAAATCCCGTAACGACGTGAGATAAGCACGGTCCGCAACATAGACGCCGCCTTCGCCCTGGATGGGTTCCAACATAACGGCGGCGGTCTTCTGATCCATCGCCCGCTCTACTTCGCGCAAGTCGTTGAAGGCCACGTACCTGAATCCAGGCATCAGCGGGTCGTAGCCCTTTTGGACTTTGTCTTGTCCTGTCGCGGTTAAGGTCGCCAACGTGCGCCCATGGAAGGAGTTGGTCATCGTTAGGATTTCATGACGCCCGGCTCCGTATTTCTCGTACGAGTAGCGACGCGCCAGCTTGATGGCGGCCTCGTTCGCTTCCGCTCCGCTGTTGCAGAAGAACACCTTGTCGGCGAAAGAATGGTCGACAAGAGCCTGCGCCAGCTTCACCTGCGGCTCGGTGTAGTACAAATTGGAGGTATGGATCAATTGCGCCGCTTGCCGTTGAATCGCTGTGACTAAATCTGGATGGCCGTGGCCTAAGAGATTGACCGCGATTCCGCCGACGAAATCGATATATTCACGGCCTTCTAAGTCATACACCTTGGCCCCCCGCCCCCGCGCGATTGAGATGGGCTGACGGGCATAGGTGTGCATCAAGTATCGGTCCGCATCCAGCTTCAATTCTTCCGTCGGCATACAGGCGTATCCCCTTGTAAAGCAAAGGAAGCTAGCACAGGCGTGGATCTAAAGCAATACTCAACGAGTCATGAAACCGGCCTGGGGCGCTTTTTCACTCCTGCGAGTCTCCCTTGACGTGGCAAAGCATTCAGTGTGATAAGCTGACCCAGTGAAATACTGCGAACAGTGCAGGCAGCAGAACCCGGACGACGCCAACTTCTGCCATCAATGCGGTGCCGCGTTGTCCACTGCGCAGTCGCAATCCGAAACGGCCAGCAATTCCGCCGCCTATCCCGAGGCAGACCTGTGGCGGGCCTTCATCGGCCCGAATGCCGATCGCTACTTGGAACAGTTCAAGAAATTCACCACGGGAGGCACCCCTCGCTTCACTCTCACCTGGAATTGGCCTGCGTTCTTGTTCGTTTCTTTTCTCTGGTTCTTGTATCGAAAAATGTACGTCTACGCCTTTATCTACGCGGTAGGACCCATGATCTCGACGTACCTGACGGGAGATATCACTGTAGGAATCGTGTGGAGCATCATGGCCGGCGTCAGTGCCAATTACATCTATTACTGGCACTGTCGGGAGCACGTCGGTGAGATCAAGAAGAAGCACTGGAGTACGCAGCAGGCACAGGAAGTGGCGTTGAAGGACGCGGGCGGGACCCAGCCTTACGTTATTTGGGTTGGTGTCGCATTCTATCTGCTGTTCGTGGCGACACTGGTCAAAATGGTGCAGGAAGGGCCTCCGGATTCGGACCGGCCCGCCGGTCCCACCCGCTCTACCACCACCGGAAGCGTTTGACCGCCGCCGCGCTGTTCATCTCTCTAGTGGACGCTGCTTGCGCTGCCATTGGATCCAGGCCTGGAACCACTCGAAGTCATGGCTGTAGGCCGCCCCGCCTAATTCCAGGTTATCTTGCTTCTGCTCCAGCTGCGTATAGGTCCGTGGCCAGTGTTTCTGCCACCATGATTTGAGTTCCTCCGCACTGTAGGCGTGTCCCTCAGGCTGCACGATGCCGGCCGCGGCACAAAGACCGGCCACGAGCGGCCAGTACCGGTCCTTGCCGAGCCCAAGACTCCGGAAATGTTCCCGCAACAGGAACACGACCCATAGCTCGGCGCTGTTTTTTTTGTTGTGTTTAAAGGGCTGCGTCTGGCGCAACGGAATCGGGTCAAAATCCTTGATGACCGAGGTGTAGTCGGGGCCGCCGTAGCTGCCGGTCACTTCGGCAATGCCCTCCAGCATCGTTGCGAGTTCCACCTCGACGACCGACGAGGATACCATCCCCTTTCCCGACGGTTCTCCGCCCAATGGATTGGGGGTCGTCAGCAACTCGATCAGCGGCTTGAGTTCCCGGAGGCGCACCACGGCGGTCTTGAGAATCTGTTCGGATTCGAGCCAATAGTCCTGATCACCCTTGGTCAACCGTTCTCTCCCGGGTGGTGGGAGGACAGCCGGGATCCAATACCGGATCAAGACGAACAGAATGTAATCAAGTTGGCCTCCCACCTGTGCCATGCGATCGAGCACATGGACTTGCGCCCGCACCGATTCAAAGAAGGTCCGTGCCTGATCTGCAACTTGCAGACCTTCGGCCATGCCAACCCACCAATGCTCCAACTGCGAAGGAATATCAGCGGGGGCCAGCGGTGACGAGGACATAACGATCGTGACAGCGGAAGGACAAATTGCGGCATCGTACTGCCGGACGCCTTCGAATGCAACCGACAGGTAGTGGGCTATAGCCAGTTACACAACCGACATCCCCCGCTTGACTTCGGCGGCTCATTTCACGATCCTGCATGACAACGGCTCATCAGGAGGTCGGCATGTCACGCCTTGTTCTGCTGCGACACGGAGAATCTCAATGGAATCTCGAAAACCGATTTACGGGCTGGATTGATGTACCTCTTTCGGCCAAGGGAATCGAAGAAGCGAAGACGGCCGGGAAAAAGCTCGCGGCATACCGATTCGATCGCGCCTTCACTTCGATCCTTTCGCGAGCCACCGAGACACTTCGGCTGGTTTTGGACGAGATCGGGCAGCCGCACATTCCGATCGAAAACGACAAGGCCTTGAACGAACGAATGTACGGCGAGCTCCAAGGTTTGAACAAAGCGGAGACTGCCAAGAAGTACGGAGACGAGCAGGTCAAAATCTGGCGGAGAAGCTACGATGTACCCCCCCCGGGGGGCGAAAGCTTGAAAGACACGGCGGAACGAGTACTCCCGTATTACAACCAGAAAATCAAACCGTACCTTCTGAAAGGTGAAACGATCTTGATCGCCGCCCACGGCAACAGCCTGCGCGCTCTCGTCATGGAACTGGATCAGTTGACAAGGGAGCAAGTATTGGAGCTCAACATCCCCACCGGCGCACCGTTGCTCTATGAATTTGACGATCAGGGACGCGTCATCTCGCGACGGTACTTATGATCATTACGGGACGGTGCGCTAGCCGACATCTTCAAGCAGCGAACCGTAGGCGTCCACCGGAACGACGTCACCCAAGAAGATCAGCAGCTTTTGTTGATCCTCATAGTGAACCGATCCACTCTCTTCCATTAGTGCGGCCGCTTCCGCGCTGACGGCCAGGGGGCTCTTGCCTTCCTCGATAAGGGCCCCATACCGTTCGCGGCGTTGCGCCAACTCTTGAAGGAATTCATCCCAGTCAACCGGCGGTAACCCGAAGAGTTTGGTCCAGCCGACCCGGACGGAGTCCAATACCAGATCAAGGACCGCTGATTGGTATTGGCGCGGGATATGAGCTTCGATCGCAGACGACACCCAGAAAAGATTCAGCAAGAGCATTTCCTTGGTGACTTCCTGTGCGTGCGCTTCAGTCACCTCAATGCCGTACTCGTCGAGCATGGTCGGCGTCACGACGCGCGGGAGCAGGTTAAAGAGCGCGTTGGCCGCCTCTTTGGGGGTCATCGCAGGCATGACGGCGAGGATACCGCAGAGCCGGCAGCCCACTCAAGAACTTGTCCGACCCGGTGCTCTATGGTACATTCCGCCCGCGTTTCGTGAGAGGGTCATGTCCATGCTCCGAAAAAATCTCCGTTCCCCTTACTTTACAGTGTTGGCCGGTCTCATCTTGTTCGCGTCGGTCGCCCGACCGTCAGCCGCGCTCGCGTTGGACAATCGTTGGGGATTCGGAACTGATCTCGGCTTCGTGAGCGGCACGGTGAACGGGACAGTGTTCGCCCTGAACTTCTCGCTGGATTACTACGTTGATCGGAATTTCTCTTTCGGGCCCATGGCTCTGCTTAGTCCCATGGGGGACTTGACTCAAATCGGCTTGGCCGGCGTCGGTCGCTATCACGTGCGTTTCAACAACGGGATCAACCTCGTGCCATTCGCCGGAATCGGATTGATCCACGCCGACTTGGATCGAGGCACCGGATCAGCCCGCATCGATCGCAACGACACCAGTTGGTACATCCCCATCGGCGTGTCGTTGGAGTATCAGGTGGTCCACAACATCGCAATTTCCAGCACCCTGATGGTGAACTTACACGACATCGATCTCTCACCTTCCTTGCAGCAAAATGACACGACGAGTGTCGCCCTGCTTTTCGGCTTCCGTTGGGGACCATGATGAATGTCGATGGGCCGCCCCGTGCACGGGGGGTTTATGCGACTCGGGCTGGACGCCAGCGCATCCCGATGTTGATGAGTTCCTGCAGAAGATCCTTGTAGGAATATTCAGCCTTCTCAGCCGATTCCGCAAAATCTTCTCCGGCAGCGATTTGAGGATTGGGATTCGCCTCAAGAACATAGACGCGACCTTCATTGTCCATACGGAGATCGATCCGGGCGTAGCCGCTCAGACCCAGCGTGCGATAGACGCGTTTCGCCAAGTGTTGAATCTCCTCCGCCTTTCCTTCGGGAAGGTTCTTGGCCTCTCCTGATCGGATCCCGTATTTCTCCTGATACTTCCGGCTCCACTTGACCCGCTCCGTCGCGATTCGCTTCGCGTCGTCGGGCAACTTGTCCATGATGAGTTCCCAGACGGGCAGCACTTGCAGATGGCCGTTCCCCATCACCCCGACGTACAGTTCTCGCCCTTCGATGTAGCGCTCGATCAGGGCGCCGGTGCCTACGCTGCCGTGGATGAACGCCACTCGTTCTTTGAGCTTCTCGTCGTCCTCCACGATCGAGGCTTGCGAGATTCCAAGGGACGCCTCCTCCGAGATCGATTTCACGATGAGCGGAAACGTCAGCCACTTCGGCCGCCTCACCGCCCGGCCTAAGGGCACCACCATGAACTCCGGGAACGGGATGCGGTGAAACGAGAGTATCTTCTTGGAGAGCGCTTTGTCGCGCGCGATCATCAATCCTCGTGGGTTGCACCCGCTGTACGGAACACGCAACAGCTCCAAATAGGAGACGACGTTCTGGTCGTACACGGCGACGCCATCGAACTCCTCCAGCAGGTTGAACGCAATGTGCGGCTTCCATTCTTCCACTGCGCTGCGGATGACACCGAGATCGCTTTTGACTCCCAGCGGCCGAACTTCGTGCCCGAGTTTTTTCAACGTCGAGACGACGTCGTACTCGGTTTTCCACTCGGCGGTCTGTGAATCGTGACCGTTGAGTTGGTCGGGAGGCACGAGATCCTGATGCATGAGCACGAGGACACGAAGTCGTCTCATAGTGCGACCTTGTGGCGACCGCTGTGCAGATAGTTCATAGTTTGAACCGTAAGGAGAATGGTGCAGTCCAGCTTCGCTTGGTCCTCCGGAACAGCCAATCGAAGATTGAGCTGGCGGCAGCGTGTAATCATTCCTTCCAGCACTTGATCAATCGTGTATTGATACTCGCCGGTCCATTCCGCCACTTTCCTCCGTAGATCCTTCCGAATCCGAGCCAGAAAGCCGGCGGCTGATTTATTGCCCGCATAGGAAGACGAGTCTGAGAACAAGCGCCTGAGATCCGCATCAAAGAATTGCTGGCGCTCGACGCCATAATGCTTGCGTTTTTGCGAATAATGCTCGCGCAGCGTTTTGCCGAGGGTTGGGAGCGGATCGACCTCTTCCTGGTTCGCCACCTTCGGGGCCAGACCGGCCAGTTCGCCCATCAGTTCGTCTATGTATTGAAGTTTGCGAAGCACCGGCCATCCCTTGTACCGCTCCGCCCATGTCTCACCCGGACTGAGCCACACGGCGAACGTCTCGGCGAAATCCTCATCGGGATGGCTCTGTGCGTACCAGATGTCGAGATGCCGTACAAAGCTGCGGCTGTACGGTCGAGGCGTGTAGAACTCCGGATAAGGGGCTGAAGATTTGCCGAACAACTGCTGCCGCCTCCTCCGTCGGCGAATCAAATGTGCGTTTTCAATCGCATGGCCCGCCTCATGGCGAAGAATCCGCATGCACCAGTCCGGCGTGCCCCCTTCCACTTCCAACATCTGAGCTAGCTCCAGCTTCGCCAATCTCGGATGCGCGAGATAGAACGGAACGGCAATGCCGGGCACGCCGTCCGGAGTAAACCATTCATCCGAGAGCCAGTAATGCGGACGGAACAACAGCCGGCGTACTTCAAGCTCCGCAGCAAGTTCGTCGATGTGTGGTTCGAGAAAACTCCCCGCAATGCCAATGCCGAGTTCCCGAAGGGGAAGATCCAACAGTTTGTCATCGGACCAGGACGCCCAAGCCGGCTCTGCCTTTTCGGCAACCGGCCATTTGAGTGCATCGTACCCCGTCCGCTGTGCCATGACATTCCCGGCGATCCTTGCGCGTCGGGCATTCCAGCCCTGGTGAAACTATACCATGCGCTCGGCTGATGCTCGTCCATTCTTCGCCTGGGACGGCACCAGAGCGGAGAAATTTGTCCCCGAAGGTTCAACTTTGAACCGTCGCGCAATGCTTGAGGCCAAGCCACTGAGGCAGTTTGGCTCAAAGATGTCTGATGTGTCTGTTCTGCCAGGAGATCGGAAGGAGCTACGGCTTCATGCCGATCGACAGAGTGACCGGAGGAAGCTACAATATCGCGCCATGGAACGGCTGCATCACCGGCTCAGGGGAACGTTGACCAAGGATACTGAGAAACTTCAGACCAAGCTTTGTCGGCTGGTCGGCCAAGCCATTGCTGACTATCGGATGATCGAAGAGGACGACAGAGTGATGGTTTGCATATCGGGAGGCAAGGACAGTTACGGTCTACTCGATATTTTGCTGGTCTTGCGTGACCGGGCACCCATCAATTTTGACCTGATCGCCGTGAACCTAGACCAAAAGCAGCCTGGGTTTCCCGCCGAAGTGTTACCCACCTACCTGACGAAACTTGGCATTCCGTTTCATGTCGAGCAACGAGATACATATTCGGTCGTGAAGCGATTGATTCCGGAGGGACAGACTACTTGTTCCCTCTGTTCCCGCCTACGGCGTGGGCACCTGTACCGGCTGGCGGACGAACTTGGCGCGACCAAGGTGGCGCTGGGCCACCACCGGGACGACATGATTGAGACGCTGTTCTTGAATTTATTTTTTGCAGGGAAGATAAAAGGCATGCCGCCCAAACTACGATCAAAGGACGGACGCCACATTATTATTCGCCCGTTGGCGTATGTAAAAGAAACGGACTTGGCGCGCTATGCGGTTCAGCGATCATTTCCCATTATTCCATGCGATCTCTGCGGCTCACAACGGGACCTCAAACGCCAACAAGTCAAACGGTTCTTGCGCGAATGGGAGTCACGCTCACCCGGCTGTCGAGACAGCATCTTTGCAGCTCTGTCAAATATCGCTCCCTCGCTCCTTATGGATCGCCGGCTATTCGATTTCGAAGCGTTTCAGCCGATTTCCCGCCCGCCATATGAAGCCATAGATGACTCTCTATCCGAAGATGACGCATCCCCGTTGATGCACCCCGGAAGTCTGCCATGACAAATGCTCCTCCTCCTCATCAAGATGCTCGGGGAGATGCGGCCCCCCCGCTCTGGAGCATCGGTTTGGCTGTGGCCGTCATGTTGATTGTACCGCTCGTCCTCTACTCGATTGCGCCGGCCGGTCCCGTGCGCGAAGGAGATACGGTATTCTTAAACGGCGCGCATACTGTGCGCCTGGTAGGCCCGTCGCACTATCGAGAAGGAAGGTTCGGCGACTCCTGCTTGCTTGATTCGAGGGATCCGCTTCTGGTCTTGCAGCGCCCGATCGACCGGCCGGATGCAACAATCCTCGCCAAGGTGCAGGGGAAGACGAAAATTGAGTTTCCTTTTTGTCCTCCGCAAGCCGAAGTGCTTCTGAAGGACCACCAAGTCGACCAGAAGCCGGAGTTGTTCGCGGAACTCCGTGACCGGCTCTCCAATTTGTTATCTCGCTGACTAGCGGGTGGTTAAGACTGCTTCATTTTCTCGGCGAAGACTTTCCGAAACTTGGCCAATTTCGGCCCGACGACATAAACGCAGTAGCTCTGAAATGGGTTCCGTGCAAAATACTGTTGGTGATAGGCTTCGGCAGGGTAGAAGGTTTCAGCAGGGACGATTTGCGTCACGATCGGACGATGGAAAACGCCTTCGTCGTCGAGAAACTGAATGACCTGGCGAGCCGTAGCGTTTTGCTCGGGTGAGTGATAAAAAATTGCGGATCGGTACTGCGTGCCTACGTCGCCGCCTTGGCGGTTTAAGGTCGTCGGATCATGAATCGCGAAGAAGACGTCCAGCAATTCTTTGTAGGACACGACAGCGGGGTCGAATGTAACCTGGACAACCTCAGCGTGCCCGGTTTGTCCGGAACAGACGGCTTCATAGGTCGGATTTGCCACGTCCCCCCCCATGTAACCAGACTCCACCGATTCGACCCCTCGCATTTGATCGTACACCGCTTCCAGACACCAGAAGCATCCGCCTGCCACGGTGGCTATTTCTTTTTGCGTTTGCGCCGGCATGCTCGACATCACGGCTTGCGCTATTCCTCCTCTTCCTCGATGTCTTCTATTCCTTCATAGCTCAACTCGGAATATGTAGCGGCTGCCTTTTCACACGCGGTGTCGATAAGCTCTTCGGCGTCCTCTGCGGTGTCTGCTGCGACCAAAAACCTGACGGTAATTGCGTAACGTTGGTCCACGAATCGCTCCTTTCCTCTTATCGACTTTCTGCTCTTATATCCTGGGAACGGCGACGTATAGGAAGCTTCTTGGCATATCGCGGAGGGGGATGTCGAGGGGTAATTTGATGATTGGACGAGAATCAGGAGGAAACTTCCAGTTCGAGTTCCCTGAGCAATGTAGTCAGTTTGGCATGCTCCTCTTGTCGGATTCGGACGAACTCGAGCCCGAATGTCCCTCCTTTGACCCAACGAACGATCGCCTCGTCGATACGAAGAGGCCAATCGAACCCAGGGACGTAAAGACGGCATTCCATACTCATGCCGGCGGTCACCTGTGCCGTGCTCTCGACCTTACATCCGCCTTGCGAAAGGTCGACGGTTCGCCCCTGCCCTTCTTCATCCGTCGTCGAAAACGTGCTGCGGAACTGCGTGGTGAATCGTGGCTGGCGGCGTTTTTCCATCATCACCCTCCACGCAAAATGAAGAGGCCCCCGGCACGATCAAGGATCGCCCGAGGGCCTAGGCTCCCAGGAACAGTCTTACTTTTTCGGACTTAGCAGCATGTGTCCCCGGCGGTTTTGCTGGTAGCACGCCTCGTCCCGTTCAAAACAGAAGGGCCGTTCCTTGCCATAGGAGACGATTTGCAGTTGCTTGGGGCTCACACCGGCTTCAAGCAGGTAGGCACGGGCTGCCTTCGCCCGCTTGTCCCCAAGGATCATATTGTAATCCACGGTACCACGCTCATCGCAATGCCCCTCGATTCTGAGCACGGCCCCAGGATGCTCCTTGAGCCATTGAGCGTTCTTGTTCAAGGCCCCCATGCCCTGTTCCGAAAGGCTCCAGCGGTCATATCCAAAAAACACATCCATCAGCCCAGCAGAAGCCGCCGCCGCCTCCTCGCGCGTGAGCTCGGCACGCCTGCGCATGGCCCCCTCAGAAGGGGAAATCGCAGCCATCGTGCCGCCATGTGCCAAATACTCCTCTGCGGGGGTTTGACCTGGGGCCAGCTGTTCAAAGCCATTGAGCCCTGCTTTCGGATTGCCTTCCCGTGTTGCAGATGTCTCAGGAAAGTTCGGATTGATGCCCGAGATGGATTCCTCTGTGGATGCCTCTAATTGACTTCCAACGTCAGACTGGCCGGCAGACTCACTCCCGGTTCGTGCTCTTTCGGATTGCTGGCCCGCAGCCTTTTCGTCTCCTTCAGACCCGGATTGCAGCCATTTCCCGCTACATCCTTGCGCCATAATGATCGAGCCCCCTAGGAGCCCCCAGCAGGCGATTCGTGCTAATCGACTGATCATGACTCTCACCCCTAAGGCAGTTTTGATTAAAAGAGAGCGGCTACGTTCCGCTCCTGGTGCTGGGAAAACTATACCACTTCATTCCAAGATGGCCTCTTGATGCCACCGCCCAAGAAAAGACATAGAAAACAATGGGATAGATTCTGCGTTCCACGGCAAGCGGGCGGGTCGAGAGGAGGCGTCTGTGGATATCAGAGCTTCGCGGAAGTGCCGGCTTGAAGGTTCATCCGCCTGAGGATGACACGGCGCCCTATCGTCATGAGGCCGAATGAAAGGCCAAAGGCTGCCGGCACGAACAGAGCAGTAGCAATCGTGGCACTAGAAAGCCAGCCGGCTTCCTGGAGCGCTTTGAAGATGTAGCTTCCCAGACCGCTGAGGTAATACGTAATGACGATGACTGACAAACTTTCGACCGTGCGTTGAAGGATCGCCTGGGCCCGTGTGGTGGAATCGACGCTAGCAAGCAGCGAGATGTTCTGATCCTGCAATGCGAGATTCTGCTCCTGAAGTCGAAGCTCGATTTGTGTGCGTAAGACTGCGATCGTAGCCTCGAAATCTTTCTCCATCGCATCGATCCGTCGCAACAGTTGTTGATAACCGTCCGTCACGCCGGTAATTTTCCAGTAGATGTACTCGGAAAGTGGCCGCAATAACCCGAGGCTCCGTTCCTGCAGCGCCGTCAGGTTTCCTCGGATGATGCTGTCGTACGGGACAGAGGCCGATAATCGATACCGCATCGATTCGGCCAGCCGGCTCACCTGCAAAAGATCCTGAGTCAAGACAGTCAACCACTTCTGGAGCGTCTGCGGAGTCGAATCACTCAACTGTTCCATAATCACGGCGCGTTGATACAGGTGCCGCTGTTCATAATCATGAATCTGATCCACCGCCCGGGAAAACGCCTGAAAAGGCAGCATGACCAAATGGTAGTAGGTTTCAATCGCCACAATCGTATCGACCACCTTGGCCACACGCTGTTGCAATAAGCCCAGATCGACGGAGGTTACCGCATAGCGCTCCCGCTGATGGACGTCCGGTGTGAAAGTAGTAGCGACGGCCAGCTCCTGACCGAATACCAGACTTCCATATACATAGGGACCCGGCATCCACGTTAGCAGTTCGTCTTTCGATAAGGGAGCTCTCGCAAGGATAAGGATATCCAAAGCGTTCACCTGGATCCCAAGGGGCGACAAGGGGAAGTAGAAATCAGGAAACGTCAACGGACCGAAGTGAAGCGGCGCCGTCTTGTCGCTCGGGATGTGCCATACCTGATAACTGAAATACTCCGTATGGGCTTCCCAGGCGACAATAATCCGGTCTCCGTTGGTCGCCGTCTTGGTGCCGTACCCAAATTTCTCTTCCACATCGGCATCGGTGATGTCCAAGCACTGGAGCAGCTGTATAAATTCTTTTCGACTGAGAGGTCGTTCCACCGGAGGATTAGCCATACGGTGTGCCACGTGATGGACATGAGCGGGAACATCCAGCCATTGGGAAAGGAATTGCTTGGTCGGCTGGTGAATGCGCGCGAGGAACGGCCGGCGTTCGGCGGATGGTCTTTTCTGGCTGGCTGGTTCAGTCATATCGCGGCCTCAATGGGCTGGTGCATGTGCTTCTAGCCGAAGGCAACGCGATGTTCACGGACTTTCCGGAGGCTCAGCCAATCTCTAATTCGTCAAGATGACGGGTGCCGGTCGCACCACCGGACAGGGCGCATCACAGTGCCCAGAATGGCGACGATTGAGATGAAGGCTAACATGCCGAGACAGAGGAGAAGCAGGAAACCGGCTCGCAGATCGTGCAGGCCCACAGGCAGCATCATCCGTTCCTCCTTATGTCAATTTTCCTTCACTCACTTTGCCAACCACAGGGACAAACCCAGGGAGCCATTGGCGGCAGCACGGACAGTGTCTCGTCCACACCAGCCAGCCTTCCCTCGGCCAACCATTTCTCAGCATGTGATGGCATCGCGCCGCATCCTGACGACCCCACAATAACCCCATTGGGGCTGAAAAATCCATGCAGCTTTTGGGGGGAGCAACGACCCTGCAGGGCCGAGAACCCGGGTGAGCGGTGGAGTTAGGGCAACGTGTACCCCCGCGCAACCACGTCCCCCACCCCTATTTGGTACACTCCTGCCCTATCTTGGCTCGGCAATGGGACCCTGAAATAGACGCGGCCGACAAAAGGATAGTGTTGAATGCCTGCTCGTGGAGAGGGACGCGGGGTGGATGGAGGCAGGACAACGCAACATAAGCGAAGCCAGAATTTGCGGTCTAGTCCTGCTCCGCTGAGTCGGAACTATATCGAGTAACCTAATCGGACGCTATCTCGCTTCAGTCAATACATCGAGCCACTGTAGAGTCACTTTTTCGAGCCCTTCCTCGGTGAAGTGGCATCCATCGTACCGGTCAGCTAGTCCCAACGTGTCCGTGTCCGGCCCGGGTAAAATGCCGTTGGAAATATCAATGAGCTGCTGCTGTGCTTTACGAATTTCTGGGTCAGGATGGTGTTTCTTGCACCGCGCAGCAGTACTAATCGCCACATATATTGGGGCGGTCACCCCTTCACGTCGAATACTGGCTAACATGGCTTGAAACATTTGTTGATACGCTTCCTTACTGGTACGGGCTATCGTATCTGATCCACCCTGATCCCAAAAAAGATGAGTAATGGCCAGACCACTATCCCGAAGACCTCTGATGGCCTGAAGCAGCCTATCGTGAAGGACCTCGCCTGGCTGCCAGTGAGCCAGTTTAGTAGCGCCAACTCCAATGGGCGCAAAGATAACTGTGTCATAGAGTCGGCGTTTGACTAATTCATCCCCGAGACGAGTCCAGACGCTCCCTCCGTCTCCACTGGCACCCAGTAACGGATCCTGAGCCCGATAGAGTTTGCCATTAAAGAAATTAAATACCTTTTCATTGGCGGTCTTTGGGCTTTCTCCGGCGTTGGCTGAATTGGCTTGCCCAAATGCGAGGGCAACCATCATTCGGTCTGACCGAGCATTTTCTATTGGGACCTCTATACGAGTATCCACTAAGTCGGCATGGATGATTTTCGCCTGTAATCGTGCTCGTGCCTGATAATCATTGAAACGCTGAAACCCCTTAACAATGATGGCACCAAGACAGATGCCAACGAGAAAGCAAAAAAGAGGCGATCGGGCCCAATTGCTATTCATATTTCTTCAGTCTTACAAGAAAATGCGCGCACAGAGCCAGGCAATTAAACTAACCCAGCATAATATGAGCGGCTCCGCTGTGAATCAACACCACGAGACGTGGCGGTGTCACGAACAGATCGAAGAATTGTAAAAGTGCCGGGCACCAGTACTTTACATGGAGAGATTCGACGGACGGGCTGACCTCATTCGTTCCGATTTGTTCTATCGCCTGCTAAACTAGGTTGCCGATCAGAGATTTGCCGCATTCGACGCACTCGAGTCCTTTCGATGTATTGCGGCCGTTTTGAGCCTCTTTTAGCACAAAATTAGCACTCGAACTCAGGCGCCGACCTGCGGGGTATAAATCCACCGCCCTTTTCAAGTGCCGCCCACCATTGCGATTGTCATGGCTGCCATCCGAGGAATCGGGAAAGAGCCGCCTATCCTCCCCAAATTTGTTCTACCTGTCCTACA
>JBDZUK010000028.1:35405-37667 GCA_040255165.1 Nitrospiraceae bacterium
GCGACGGCTAGATCCCGACATGGCGAGAACGAGGAATGTAGAGACAGGCGCGGCCTCAACTCGGTACAAACGATTCCAGCCCCAGAAACCCTGCGCTTGTTCGGAGTAGGATTTGTCGCACTGACGGTATGGTCTCACCGTGTGCGAAAGATGGTGGCGCAGGCTCGTACAGCACATCGATCGTGCGGCGTCCCACATGCGTACGATGCATCAATAGAGCCCGGCTCTACACGGGCCATCCCTTTCTTACTATGTCGGTAGGGTGGTGTTGTCCTTCCAAAGGAGCAGGGTAGGCAATCTCCACGAACGACCACTTCAACAACCTGTATCTCCTACTGCAACGCCGGCATGATCTTGCAGGTTCTCCGATGGCAGGCGTAAGCTGTAAGCGTCTTTCCCGCCATACGAGGAAGTGTCCTATGCGGGCCATCCTCGAGTCTTACTCGTTCAGCAACGGCCACTCCGCCGCACAGCAGAGTTTCGTCAATATAGACCTCTATTCCTCGCTATCGCCTAGCTTGAGCGGTAGGGTCCAATGGTTTGGCAACACGCGTTTTGACAGCCCGGAGCGACGGCACCACACCCACACACCAAGCTCGATCATGAGCTTGTGCGAGGATCATAGATAGCTATCTTCGATGACAGCCCTCTCATATCTGTAACTCGATAGCGACACATCCCTGGCGCCGATTTGAGCGTTGAGCCATTTGACCCGGAGGTGAGCCATGAAGGAGATACCCAGCACAGATTGGCAGGATGCGCTTGACTTCACGCACCCTCGCAAAGATCCCGCTCGGCACAACGCCGGGATCCAGCGTGTTCAAGAATTGCAGCAAGGCTGCCAGGGGAGAATCGGCCGGGCGTTTCATGAAAAGCAGCTCTTGGGTGCCTTTGGCGAACTGATCGTCCGCACGGATCTTCCGGCATTCTGCCAGCACGGCCCCTTTGCCACGGCCAGTGCACGTTACCGCACGGCAGTCCGTTTTTCGAACGGACAAGGATGTCCCGTGGCGGATGCCCTTCCGGACGTGCGCGGCGTCGCCCTGAAGTTTTTTTTCAAGGGGGCGGAAGTCGATCTTGTCATGACCAATACTTTGGGGGCACTAGCCCCCGATGCTGATCAGTTTATGGATTTTGCCCACGCATACGCGGAGGGCGCTGGAAAATCAGTGCCAATGCATAACTTGAAGATCTTTGCTGAGCTCTTTAAGAGACAGGGGATCACGGCCAGCATCCCGAACATCTGGACAATCATCAAAAATACGGTATCCCCGGGCTTGAGCCTAGCCCGGGAGAAGTACTGGGGCGCAGCAGTGAAGTTCGACAAGTACGTCATGAAATACACACTTCAGCCGGAACGCCGGCTTTCGCGTGGGTTGGTGAATCCGTTCGATAAACACTACCTGCGGCGCGACCTCAAGCACCGCCTCGAGAAAGACGACCTCCGCTTCAAGCTGGGCTTTCAGTTTTTTCTGGACCGGGAGCGAACGCCCCTCCATGTCGCACACGAGAAATGGGATGGCCCGATCTACTGGGTCGCCGACTTCATCGTTCCGAGGGGAGTGATGAGCTGGGCGAATACTGAACAGATCGAGCACGATGTGGAGCAGATGCCGTTCGACCCCTCGCGCTGGTTTGACGGGGTTGTGACTGATTTTCAACACGCGCGCGGGGAGGTCTATCGGACTAGCCAAAACAACCGTGGCGCAACGCACCTGCAAGACTACGTGCACTACTTCCAGGATGAGTCTCGCATGACGTATTCAAAGACACCCTAGTACATCTCTCGCGTTTCCGATTTGTGGTTGACATTGGTTCAAGAATGCCGGCCAACGAGTCCGAGGACTGGTGCGAGCGTCGAGCCTAAGAAGTAATAGTCATCGCGGATACGCTGAAGAACTTCGGGGCTATGGTTCCGTAAATCAAACAGACAAACGTAGCCCATTAACCTTCCGAAGCTGTTCTCAGAGCTAGTGTTCAGGTCAAACCGGGCATCCTTGTTGTGGAGGATCTTTCCAGCTTTTCGAATACCAGCGAAGGCCAAGAATGTGGTGAGGTGAAAATCTTACCTTGAAGGTGTGGTAGCACTTCGGCAGTCTCGCCGTTCTGGCAAGTGAGCCGCATAGTTCTCATGCAGCGGAAGTGAACACGGACCGGAACACAGACCATTAACTTGTTCTTGAGGCTACCGGAACCCTTAAAAGGCTTGATCTACATTGGTGCGCCCGGCAGGAATTGAACCTGCGACCTGCGGGTTCGAAG
>JBDZUK010000029.1:0-6377 GCA_040255165.1 Nitrospiraceae bacterium
TGCTTGGAAACTCCCTGACGGGTCGTACCTCCATGCTCCCGAACCGCACAGATGGAAACTTCGAGGCTACCTGGACGGCCTCATGTAGATCTCGGGCGGTGATGAGAAAAAACCCACCGAGCTGCTCCTTGGTTTCAGCAAAGGGACCGTCGGTCACAGAAGATTTGCCGTTTCGGACTCGCACGGTCATGGCCGTGCGAACTGGTTCGAGTTGCTCTACCGCAATGAGATGACCGCTTTTCTTCAGCGCCTCGCAATAGGCCTTGGTTTCTTCCATGACGGCGACGCAGTCGCTCGTGGACATGGAGTCCAGCTTCTTCTCTTCGTGACAACAGAGGAGCAGATATTTCATGGCTTCGAACCTCCGATGTGAGTGTGAACCGCCGCTCTTGTCAATTAGTCGTGTGCGATGCCAGAAATCGACATCGAGGCTCTGCGGAATGGAATCAAGGAGTTAGAAGAATTTGCCGCGAGCTGCGAGCACGCGTGGGCTGGTGAACGACAGGATTTGCACTGGTAAGCAGGGGTAGGGGTCGAGTTTTTAGTGTTGAGTGTTGAGTGTTGAGTTTCGGACGACCGGACAACTCACAACTCAAAACTAAGCACTCAAAACTTCTGTTGTTTTCGAATTTCGGGCAGGACCCGCACTGTTAATCGGGGGCAGGGTTCGAGTTTCTAGTGTTGAGTGTTGAGTTTCCGGACAACTTACAACTCAAAACTAAGCACTCAAAACTTCACCATTTTCGAATGGCTACCGCAGCATGTGAGTCTTCTCAGCCATTTCTTTGGAAACCCTCTGTAGATCATCGCGAACAATTTCCTTCTTTTCCTCGTCGACCCGCACCATGTACTTGCCGCGGCCGACTTCCTTGCCGCCCGGAAACTCGTAGAGCTGGGCGATCACCTGCATGATGGAATAGTCCTTGGCGAACCAGCTCTTCTGGCCGTTCGAGGTGACCGACGGCGCCCAGAGCACGTAGAGGTAGTCGGCGGCTACGTGTTTCTGTAGCTCCTTGATCCGGGCGACGTCGGTCTTGGCATAGTCCACGTCGATCTCGAAGTAGGCCGAGTTGTATGGCCCTTTGATAAGCTGCGGGTAATTCGGAATCGATTGGGCGACCTGTTTCTGGGGCACGATCTGGTACTGGCTGGCCTTGCCCAATTCCTCGCCGAGGGCCTGCGCCGCCTGGAGAGAGCTGGGATTCGTGAGCCCTGCGATCACCGCGAGCTTCTTTCCCTGCGGCTTGAACGGCTCTTCGGTCAAGTGAAACGTGGCGCAGCCTCCGAGGAAGAACGCCGCACCGGCCAGGATCAATGCCCCAACATACTGCTGTCGCATGGTAGCCTCCTGCCTCATTACCGCTTACCGGTGTTCGTGACTTTGATGAATTCGTCGACGATGTCTTCCGCGGAGTTCTTGAGCAGCTCGTCGACGTAGTATCCCTTGGATCGGAACAGGGCCAGGACGCTGTCGCTGTTGCTCTTGTTGAAGGCCGTGTGCGAGACGATCTTCCCGCCCGGGTATTCGAGCATGTTACCGTAGACGTTCGTCGAATAGGTGTTGGTGCAGCCGCCTCGATTCGAGCAGTACGTCGTTTTGGCCAATCCTTTGCTCCAGATCACGAACACATAATTCGTCTTCAGCTTGGTCTGGATCTTTTCGAGCTTGGGCTTCTCGGACGGATCGACCCAGGCGGACTCTCCTCCATTTTGCTCGACGGTTTTCACGGCGATGGGATAGCTGGGAACGACTTTGCTGACCTCTTCTTGTCCGACGACTTGCAGCCTCGTCCGTTCCTTCAACTCTTTCGTGAGGTACTCGGCCAATTTGAGGTCCGCCTCTTCCGACCCGCCGGTAATTACGGTGACCGAGGTCGGCTTGATCGGATAGTTGGCGTCCTTCAGCGCGAACATCGTCCCGCCTCCACACCCTCCCAGGAGAAGGCTGACCGTCATGATGGTCAGTGTACGAGGCATGTTCCCGAATGAGGTCTTGGATAGAATCGTCAGCATGGCGTCCTCCTTCCTACGGGGTGGGCACTTGAATCGGAGCATCGGCCGGGGTGTTCCGAGGCAAACGGCAGGCCATGGTTGTTCTCCGTACGTCTAGAAAAAACCTAGCAGGCGCTACGATTTCGTCAATCTCGATTGGGCCTTGGACTGTGTGGCGGAAGGGGAAGTGACAGCAAATTGGCGCCGGGCTGTCCATTTTCGGCTCGTCCTCAGTCGGTTCGAGGCTCCCCTCTCAGAGCAGCGCGTAGCCGAGTAGGACCTCCTCGACGAGTCCATCACATTGAGTGGACACTATGTGATCGGTGCCTTGGCCGACGCGACAGCGGCGCAGCGGCACCGAGCCTTCCACGGGGTTCATGTAGGCGTAGCCGACGGGACCCATGGGAAACTGGCCTTCGCAGCCGGAATCAATGGTGAGCAAATTGTGGCCCGCGACCCGGCACTCATACACCAGCACGGTGCCGGGCACCGGCTCACGCAGAAGTCGCCAGCTTTTCTCCGCGGTAAATCCCGGCGGCAAGATCCGTGTCGATGCCCAGTGGCCTCGTGTAGGATGGACGCCACGCACGAGCTTGACGTAGGGGAGTTGCTCAAACCCGCAGGAGAGTCGGGGTGGCTCTAGGTCGATGCGGTTGGCCATCGACCAGGTGATCCATGCAGGTTTCTGTGAGCCGTCGGTGCGCCGTAGCCCGACGCCCAACCCATCTTTCGTCTCGTTGGGATGATCTCTCATGCGGTGGTAGACGTAGTTCTCGATCCCCGGTGTCCCCAGCACGTTCGACAACGAGTCACATACCCCTTTGGCTTGGGCGTTCTCAGAGGACGGCGAGAGCGAGTTCACGCCGCTCTCCGTGAGTTGAACTTCCCAGGCAGTGGGTACGTTGGGGAACGTCTGCCGCAGCCAGCCCACCAGCACGCCGATGTTGCCGTACGTGACGTATGGATAGTCGTCGGGCGAGAACTCCGGGCGCAGCAGGTTTGAAGCATAGGGGTGGAAGGCCACGCGCCACACACGTGATCCGACGCGCGCCGCGAAACCTTGCAGGAAAGTCATGCCGGAAAGAACCGGGTGCAGTGCACCGGGTTGATCGAAGGCGGTTCCGAATTGATGGTCGAGGGAAATGAATATCTTGGCCGTCGGCTGCTCCCTCATGACCGCCTCATACGCGGCGATCCAGTCCGCCGCATACGTGTCTATCCAGGTTTGGACGTTACAGGTCAGGCCCTGTCCGCAGCCGACGTCGTACCATTGGTTGGTGTTGACTTCGTTGTGGATGACGAAGTCGGCGATGCGTCCGCGGCCGTGGTGTCCGTCGTAGCGACGGGCGAGCATCCCTACGAAGCGGCCGTAATCGGCTGGGTCGTTAGGTGAGCAGAAGATCTCGAAGCCCGGCACGACCGGCGAACAGACACGGCCGGTACGTGCCCAAGCCGGGACACCATACACGACCGCCGTGACGACGAGCCCGCGCGCCGTCCAGTCGGCGATGGCCGCGTCCACCGCGCCATCGATGCGAAAGCACCGGCCATCGTACTCGCGCTCCCAGACGGCATCGCATGGCGGACTCTTGGGCAGGGGCTCCCATGCCGCCCACACCAGGTTGATCGAGACCCCGCCGGTATTCTGGTCCGCGATTTCATCCGGCTGCCAGAAATCGGGATGGATGGCCTTGATGTGATACGGCGATCGTTGTGGATAGGGCAACGGCGGGCAACCGTCGTCCGACTGGCAAGGGGTTTCCTCGCCCGGCACAGGGGAGGCGGCTGTGCTGGCGCCGGATGGTCCCTCGGTTTCTTCGACCGGTGCTTGGCCGGAGGAGCAGCCGATAAGAGAAATCAGGATGATGGGGATGAAGAATCGGAGTACCAGCGCGAGCCACGATGCCGGGCATTCCGGCGGCCCCGGAATCACTGGTTCTCACTCGGTGGAATGGACCGCGAAGGGCCGGGAACCTCGGTTGCCGGCCCTAGCCCGTGGTAGTCGATCACGCCGCCCCCTGGATAACCCGTTACTGGCCGGGCGGCATCATACTCTCAAAGAGGGTTCTCCAAGGGAAGAAATTTCTCAAAACTAGGTTAATTCCTAGTTGCCATAGTCAATTTGACCGCCGCAGCGGTCTGACGCTCCCGCACAGAAACGTCGTTCTAACCATCCTGGTCCGCCCGGCGAGACCGAAAGTGCGCAAGGCGCGATGAATAAAAAGCACCACGTCTGTCCGCGCTGCCGACCCATCTTCCTCACACAAGCTGCGGGAGGCGTCTGTCGCCTGCTATGAATCATTTCGACACTCCTCCTACACCGGGCGGGGTGCGAGCACGTGTGGGCTGGCGAACCGACAGGACGCGCAGCTTCTCTTCGCCCCTTGACCACCTTTCGACCGGGCGCTTAGAATGGGGCCCTGTCCTGCTAAACCCTTGGCATTCTGTCAGTTTCGGAGTGCCGATCCGATAGAGGAGCACCTTCATGCGCGTGGAGTATTCGAAGGGTGAACGGGCCTCCAAGGACCTGATCCTCTTCCATCGCCAGACCTCCGAAGCTACCAGCGGCCGGAAGATGAAGGTCATGCTGATCTTCCCGCCGGATTGGTACCCCTCCGAACCCTATCTGAGCCTCCCGTCCCTGACCGCCGTGCTCCGCCAAGCCGGGCATACCGTCATCCAGAAGGACGTCAACCTCGAGATGTGGGACTGGTACTTCAGCGAGGACTTTCTGAAGAAGGTCCTGCGCCGGGTGCCGCAGCAGCTGGATCGGCTACGCAAGCTCGTCAAGATGCGGGAGCTGGCTCCGGAAGAAATGGATTTGCAACTGGCGCTCTGCGACGTGACCCGCCAGCGGATCGACGAACTGATCAAGAAAGCGGAGAAGGCGAAGGCCATCGTCCGGGGAGAGACGTTCTACGACATCGATCAATTGGAGTGGGCGATTCAAGTCTTCCGCGAAGTCACGTCGGTGATCTCTCTGGTCTATTTCCCGGCGCGGATCTGCATGCCGCCGATGGAGACGGATCTGTCCTATAAAGTGTATGCCTCCACCGAAGTCACGGACGCGGTCAACGATGCGCAGGTGAACGTCTACCGCGACGTGTTTGACCATCTGGTGAGGCCGGCGATTCAGGCGGAACAGCCCGACCTGATCGGCATCTCGATCGTCCTGCAGCAACAGATCTTCTCCACGATGACCTTCTGCGCGCTTATCAAGCAGCACTTCCCCCGCATCCACGTGACGATCGGCGGCAACACGGTCACGCGCCTGCGCGATGTGCTTCCGGAATCGCCGCTGTTCCAGTTTTTCGACAGCGCCGTGGTCTACGAAGGGGAGACGGCCTTCGTCCAACTCGTATCGGCGGTGGGCGCGAAGCGCAGCCTGGCAGAGGTGCCCAACACCATTTATAAGGACGAGACCGGCGTGCATGCGTCGGGGACGAGTTACGCGGAGGATATGGCCGTGTTGCCGCCGCCGGATTTCGACGGATTGCCGCTGGACAGGTATTTCGTGCCGACGAAGATCCTGCCCTACTTGGCGACGCGCGGCTGCTACTGGGGCCGTTGCGAGTTCTGCGACCACGGGGAGGGATACACCGCCGGCTACCGGTCGAAGAAGATCCAGGACATTTTGGCCGAGATCCGCCATCTGCGTGACAAGTACGGCACTCGCCATTTCCATTTCACCGACGAGTCCTATCCACCGGCGCTGTTCCGGAAGCTGTCCCGCGGCTTGGTGGAAAGCAAGATGGACATCATCTGGACCACGCACATGCGGTTCGAGAAGAGCCTGCTGGACGAAGGGGTGTGGCAGGACGCCAAAGAGTCCGGCTGCCGCTATCTTCACTTCGGCTATGAGTCGGGAAACGAGCGCGTGCTCAAGCTGATGGACAAGGCGACGACGACGGAGGTGATGACACAACACCTCAAGCTTACGGCGAATGCGGGCATCTGGAACCACTGCATGGGCTTCTTCGGCTTTCCCGGCGAGACGAAGGAAGAGGCCTGGCAGTCGGTCGAGTTCCTGGAGCAGAACAAGGACTATGTGCACTCGCTTGGATTTGGCACGTTCGATCTGGGCCGGCATAACCCGGTGGCGAAGCATCCGGAAAAGTGGGGCGTCACGGCCTACAAGAACCCGGACTGGGACTTGGCGCTGGACTACTATTACACTGTGAAAGAAGGGATGAGCATCGAAGAAGCGGAGCGGGTGTTCCAGGAATTCGAGCGGAACCATCACCCAGGCTGGGACCTGCGCTTGTATATTCGGGAATACATCTTCCTCTACATTGCGCGGTTCGGGTTGGGGAAGTTGCCGGATTTGCAATATCAGGCCATGAAGACCGCGGGAGTGACCCCCACGCTCGCGGGGAAAATGTGAT
>JBDZUK010000029.1:6477-37416 GCA_040255165.1 Nitrospiraceae bacterium
AAGGTCATGCTGCTCTTTCCTCCGGAGTGGGTGCCGACGGCGCCCTATCTCGCGCTGCCGTCGCTTACGGCGGTGCTGCGCCAGGCGGGCCACGAGGTCGTGCAACGCGACATCAACATCGAAATGTACGACCACTTCTTCAGCGACTCCTTCCTGATCTGGGTGAAAGCCCGGCTGGGAATGCAGCTCAAGGAACTGGAGGACAAAGAGAAGTCGGGGATCCTGACGGAACAAGAAGCGGACCAAAAATCCGTGGTTGAGCGGGCCAACGCCGTGGACGTGTTCGATTTGGCCGATCGGGCGGAGGACGCGAAGCGGGTCGTGCGCGGCGAGCGCTTCTACGACGCCAACCAGCTGGAGATGGCGTTGAACACGTTTCGCGAGGTGATGCAGTACATTTCCGCCGCCTACTATCCCGCCTCGCTAGTGTTCTACCCGATGGAGAGCAACCTCGGCTACCGGCCGGGAGTGTCCAAGGAAGTCTTCGCCTGCCTGGACGACGAGCAGGTGAACGTCTATCGCGACATCTGCAATCAGCTGGTGCTTCCCTCGGTCAGCAAAGAAAAGCCGGACGTGGTCGGCGTGTCGATCGGCACGCAGATGCAGCTCATGGCCGGGCTGACCTTCTGCAAGATGATCAAGGAGACGTTTCCCGACGTGCACGTGGTCGTCGGCGGCAACGTGGTCACGCGGTTGCAGGAAGAGCTGCCGCGCCACGAACGGTTCTTCACCGAGGTCTTCGATTCGGCGATCCTGTACGAGGGCGAGCATGCGCTGCTCTGGCTCATCGAAGCGTTGGACGGCCGGCGCGACCTCGCGTCGGTGCCGAACCTCATGTATCGGGATGCCGGGGGCGTTCGTCAGAACAAGGAGGTGTATACGGAGAAGACCACCGCGCTGCCCCTGCCCGACTTCGACGGCTTCCCCCTCGATCATTATTTCGTGCCCGAGCGGATTCTTCCATACCTCGCCACGCGGGGCTGCTACTGGGGACGCTGCACGTTCTGCGATCACGGGCAGGGGTACTTCGACCAATATCGCGGCATGACGGCTCCGTTGGTCGTGGAGCAGGTGAAGGCGCTGCGCGACAAATACCAATGCCGGCACTTTCTGTTCTCCGACGAATCCTATCCGCCGGCGCTGTTCAAGAGAGTGTCGCAGCTGCTCGTCGATCAGGACGTCGGCATCAAATGGACGACGCTCATCCGGTTCGAGGAAACGCTCCAGGACCAGGCGGTCTGGGACCTCGCCGCGAAGGCCGGCTGCTGCACGCTCTATTACGGCATGGAGTCGGCGAATGAGCGGGTGCTGAATCTCATGGACAAGCACGCGAAGAAGAGCGTGATCCAGAACAATCTTCACCAGGCGGCGAAGGCGGGCATCTGGAACCACGTGATGGCCTTCTATGGGTTCCCCGGCGAGACCCGGGAGGAGGCGCTGGAGACCCGGCAGTTCGTCATCGACAACCAGCCGGTGATCCACTCCGTCGAGCTGTTCTACTTCGTGGCCTACCGGCACACGCCGATGGTCCGGAATCCGGAGAAGTTCGGCATCACGATTCACAAGCAGGAAGAGTACGACCTGCCGCTGGACTACTATTATACGTTGGACGAGCCGGTCGGCATTTCGTGCCTCGATGCCATGCAGCTCTGCGAGGAGTTTTACAAGAATGATTTTCAGCCCTGGGCCGTCCGCGTGAACGCCCGCGAGCACGTCTTTCTGTACATCTCAAAATTCGGGACGAACCGGTTGCCGCAGATCTACGCGCAGCGGCAGACGGTCGGCGTCTCGGACAGCGTGTCGGGCTTGGTCACCTGGCCGGTCGCCATGGGAGAGGGAGAAGACGGCAAGGAAGGGATGAGCCGAGTCGTCAGCCACTCGGTGTCGTGAAGCGTCGTTCGTATCTCGCGAGAGACGAGAGACGTTTCACGAGGGACGGTTCTCCAGCGTGGTGAGCCACGCGGACAGAACGGCATAGGCGGCTTCGACCTTCTTGGTCATGTGTTCGGCCTGTTTGTACATATGCATGTACTTTTTGGGATTGTTCGTCAGGTTCGCGTAGCGGGCGGGATGCCAGGTCTGGAGCAGTTCACGGCGCTTGGCGACCACCTGCTCGTGTGAAAGAGGAGGCGTGAGGCCGAAGAGTTCCAGCGCTTGCGCGATCGACTCGTTGGTGTGGTCCATACGTCTTCTGCAGTCTGTCAAAGGATTGTTTTTCCTGTCAACGCTCTAACCTCAGGCTATGCCGACCGCTCTTCCCATTCTTCAGCCCACACCGATCTTTCGAAACAAAGATTACCGGGAGGTGCTGAGGCGCGAGATGGACGCGGGCAAGATCCCGCTCAGCCTCGGGCGGGATTGCCCGGTGAAATGCGAGTTCTGTTACGAGCTGGACCATTCCTACCGCGAAACCCTTGATCCCCCCAAGACGACCGACGAGGACTGGAAGTACATTCTCGACTACATCAGCAAGAAGCCGACGGATCCGAAACAATTCTGGTGCCTGGGCGGCAACGAGTACATGGAGTGGACCGATCTCTTCCTGCACCCCAAGGCCATGGAGTGGGTCGAGGACTTTCTCAAGTATACGGACAAGAGCATCCAATTCTTCACCGTGGGGTTCGTGCATGTCCCGAAGATTCATCAACTGGCGGCCCAGTACCCCGGACGGATCAACTTCGAGCTGTCCGTCATCACCCTGAGCGATTATCGCCAGCGGCTCATGCCTCATGCGCCGTCCGTCAAACATCTCATGAAGGTGCTGGACGGGCCGGCGGTCTCCTCGGCGAACTTCTATGCTTTCGACGTCCACACCATGTCGAAGGACGCGGTGGCCATCTCGTCCGTCAACCGGCAATGCGTGCTCTGGATGGGATGTTTGACGCCTGTGCGCGGGTTGAAAGAAGAGACGGCGGACGTCATGCGGCAAGGTCGGCGCTACTTGCCCGACGAGGCCTTGCGGGTGTACGACGCCGGGCTTCCGAACTTACAGACCATCCATACCGAGGCCTACATCACCGCCTTTCTCAGCCGTAAGCGGATCGTGAGCCTGTTCGATTCCCTGGAACTGGAAAAGCGAGATACGATCGTGATGGCCGCCAGCGTGTATAAGATTCTGAACATGTACAGGAAGGCCCGCGCGCGTTTTCTGTATGTGCCCAATGCCGTGCTCAGCGGCGATTCCGATTGCACCGTCCTCCTGACGTTCGACGACATCGCACGCCGACTGACGAAGGAGAAAGTGATCCATATTCCCAAGTGCGTCATGCAATCGGGGCGCGGGCCGTACACCGACATCATGGGAGTGACGCTGGAGCAGTTCATCAAGAAGACCGGCGTGAGGGTCAAGGTCCTGCACAAGATCGACACCCGGTTTGCCAATGCTCAGCTGTACCGGAACGGATCGCTGCAGAATTACGTGGAACAGTACCTCAAGAACCCACTGACGCAGACGTACGAGGCTCTGCCAAAGCCGGCGTGAGCAGCCGTCGCCGGCGGCGACGCGTACCCGAGGAGCACGATGCCGACACCGCGCCGGATCCGGCGATGAGCCGGGACAGCCGATCACTCCGGTTCTATCAAGCCGACGTGTTCACGGACCAGGCATTCGGCGGCAATCCGGTGGCCGTGTTTCCCGATGCGCAGGGCCTGACCGACTACCAACTCCAACAAATCGCCCGTGAAATGAATTTGTCGGAGACGGTGTTCGTCCTGCCGCCGACGGACAAAGCGGCGCTCGTCCGGGTCCGCATCTTTACGCCGACCCAGGAAATTCCCTTCGCCGGCCATCCCGTCATCGGAGCGTTCTACGTCCTCAGCCGCCTGGGGCTCGTGACTCTGCAGGAGCCCCTCACCAGGGTGCTACAAGAATGCAACATCGGTCTCTTTCCGGTGGAGCTTCATGTGAAGAAGGGACAGGCCCAGCGTGTCGTCATGACGCAGCCGAAGCCTCAGTTCCTGGGCGCCGTCATGGAGCCGGAGGACGTGTACGGCATCGCTCAATCTTTGGGGGTTTCCAAAAATTTGATCGCCGGCAACAAATTTCCGATCGAGGTCGTTTCGACGGGGCTTCCCGTCCTGATCGTGCCGATCCGGACGCTCACCGCCGCCCGGTCCATCGTGCCCGACGTCTCTGGAATCACCGAGGTGTGCCGGCAGCATGGCGCCAACGGCATCATGGTGTTCAGCACGATGACCGTTGAGCAACAATCTTCCGTGCATGCGCGCATGTTCGCGCCGGCGATCGGGATCATGGAAGATCCGGCCACGGGCAGCGCGGGCGGGGCCCTGGGGGCCTATCTCGTGCGGAACGAAATCGTGAAAGTCGGCCCGACGACCGACGTGATCGTGGAGCAGGGCTACGAAATCGACCGGCCGTCTCGGATCTTAGTCCAAGTGGAGTCGCACGACGACGCGATTCAATCCGTGAAGGTCGGGGGAGAGGTGGTGATGGTGCTCGAAGGGACGTTGACGTTTTGATCGTCCCGGGTCCTGTCGTCGATCAGCCCGACCGTCCTCGCACCCCGCCCGGTGTAGGGACCCCGCTGCGGGCGGTCGGGCACCCGGATCGACGCCGCCCGGGACGATCAAAACTTGAGGAGGATGAATGAAGGCGGTGGTGTTTCACGAGCACGGCGGGACGGATCGGTTGCGGTATGAAGAACGGCCGATGCCGAAGATTGGGCCGGAGGATGCGCTGATCCAGGTGAAGGCTTGCGCGCTGAATCATCTCGACGTGTGGATTAGGCAGGGCATTCCGGCGTATCAAATTCCGCTTCCGCACATTTCCGGCTCAGACGTCGCCGGCGTCGTGGAGTCGTTGGGGGAGCGGGCACAAAGCGTGGCGGTCGGCGACAAGGTCATCGTTGCGCCGGGGCTGAGCTGCTGGAACTGCGAGGCCTGCCTGGCCGGCCGCGATAATTTTTGTCCAAGCTTCGGCATTCTCGGTGCGAAGATCGACGGCGGGTATGCGGAGTACGTCTCGGTGCCGGTTCGCAATCTGCTCGCCATGCCGAATACGCTCTCCTTCGAGCAGGCCGCGGCCTTCCCATTGGTGTCCGTGACCGCGTGGCACATGCTGTTTGCCTTGGCCCAGGTCCAACCGGGAGAAACGGTTCTCGTCATGGGCGCGGGGAGCGGGGTGGGCAGCATGGCGATTCAAATGGCCAAGCTGGCGGGCGCGCGGGTGCTGACGACGGTCGGGTCCGACGACAAGATATCCAAGGCTCAGGCGATCGGCGCGGACGAGGTCATCAATCATGCGCAGGAGAACGTCGCGGAACGGGTGAAGGCGCTGACCGGTAAACGCGGCGTGGAGGTCGTGATCGAGCATATCGGACCGGCGGTGTGGGATCAAAGCGTCGAATCATTGGCGAAGGGGGGACGGTTGATCACCTGCGGAGCGACCACCGGCGGGGAGGTTTCGCTCAATCTTCGCGCGCTGTTTTCGCGCCAGCTGATCGTGAAGGGCTCGTACATGGGTGCGAGAGCCGAGTTGGTCAAGGCGACGCGGTTGGTTTCCGCCGGCCGGTTACGGCCTGTCGTCGATCGGACGTATCCGTTGCAGGAGGCACGCGCTGCTCAGGAGCAGCTCCTGAGCCGGCGCTTCTTTGGTAAGATCGTGTTGGCCGTCGGGTGAAACGGTAGATCAGGAGGGAGGAACATCATGTCGATTGTCGCGAACGTTATGAGGAAGCAACCGAAGACGGTGGGTCCGGGCACCTCGATCCGCAGTGCGGCTAGGAAAATGAAAGACGAGCGGGTCGGGTCGTTGTTCGTCAAGAGAGGCAAGCAGTTGGTGGGCATCGTCACGGAAACGGACCTGGTGCGGCGGGGCGTGGCGAGCAACAAGGATCTGAACAAGCTCACCGTCGAGGACATCATGACGAGCCCCATCTGCACGATCGAAGGCAACCGAACGGTGAGCGACGCGCACGACATGATGGGGGATCTCGGGGTCCGGCACCTGGGAGTGACCAAGGCCGGAGAAATCGTCGGCGTGGTGTCGGTGCGGGATCTGCTCGTGTTTTATCAGCGCGTCTCCGAACCGAAAATTTCTCAAGATTGAGGATGTTGAAAACGACCTTCAGCTCGGCCTTGCTGAGGGACCGTTTTGAACATCCTTCCGAAGAAAGGCTAGGCCGAAGGAAAAGTCCGATTACTTCGTGAGTTCTTTGACGAGGTGGCCGAGCTCCGGAAGAATCAGCTTTTCCATGGCGAGGCGGACGGCGTTCTCGGAGCCCGGTGTTGAGAACAGCACGCGGCCTTTGATGATGCCGGCCGTCGCCCTGGTCATGATGGCGGGCGAGCCGATTTCCTGATAGGTCAAGTAGCGGAAGATCTCGCCGAACCCGTCCAGCCGCTTTTCCAGCATCCCGTCCACGGCTTCGAACGTCGAATCCCGCCGCGAAATGCCGGTGCCGCCGTTCACGATGATCGCCTGCACCGAGCCGTCCGCCGCTCCGGCGGCGATGCGCTCCCTGATCTGGCTCGGTTCATCTTTGATGAGATGATAGGCGGCTACGGTATGGCCCTGTTCCTTGAGCAGGCGCATGATGAGTTGGCCGCTCGTGTCCGTGTCCGGCGTGCGGGTATCGCTGCACGTGATGACCATGCACCCGATCGATCTTGGGGCATGCGCTTTGTGTTCGTGGTGGGTGCCGACCGTCACGATGCCAGACCTTCGCTAGCCCCAGACCGAGTCGGGGTTCAGCTTTTGAGCCGGCGTGCCCTTCGCAATATGCTCGTCGAGGATCGTCGCGACGTCCGCTTCCGTGACCTTGGAGTACCAGGTCCCTTGAGGATAGACGACGACGGTAGGGCCCTGTTCGCACGGACCGAGGCAGGACGAGCCGGTCACCAACACGTCACCCGGCTGTACGCCGCGTTGCATGAGACCCATGTTGAACGCCATCAACAATTGAGCGGAGCCCTGCCCTCCACAGGAGGGTTTGGGATGTCCCGGCGGCCGTGCATTGGTGCAGACGACGATGTGGTATTTGGGCTTCGGCATGATGATCCTTTGGTTAAGATGAACGGCGGTGAGTTGCTCGGGGTCGACGGCTTATCGCGGTCGGTAGGATTGCCACTGCTCCACGCATTCCTCCGGCAGCTTCCAATGGCGAATGCCTTTCAATATCCAATCAAGATAATGGTCTTTCGGCTTGAATTTTCCGATCGGCGTGGCGGCGTGAGTCGTCACCAACACCTTTTCGCCCTCTTCAGTAAGCACGGTGACTTGCAAGTGGCGAAACGCGCCTTGCGGCACGTCGCCCTCGAACTCGTCCAGAGTCTTCATGTCTTCGTCCGTGAGCTCGAAGACCGTCCCCCAGACCTTTTCTCCCGGGGACGGCACGATGCTTGCCAACCCGCAACGCCATTGCGACGACCACCGGCAGAATCCAATGGTGTGGTCGGCCAGGGTCGCATTGAACAGGAACTTGTGTTCGGGCGCACGGCGCTTCAGTTGGGTGGGATTGAGATTGTCGGCATAGAGAAAAAATTTCATTGCAGTACATCCATGTTGGGTTGGGCTACTTGTAACACAACCCATTTCACGCAGACAAGCGGCCTCGCCCGCGGACATTGCCGGGCCCGGCTCTCGGGTTGACTTCCCGGCGACGCCTTCCCTATGATTCGTTCCGTCCTTCTGTGTTTCATGCCGAACCGCCACGGAACATCCGCACTATGCCTGATCAGCCCGACGTCTCCTCCTCACCGGAGGCCCGTCCATCGTTGGTGAAAATTCTCCACTACGCCGTCGTCGGGATCCTCGCCATCGGCATTCTCTATTACCTCTGGGCGACGCCGCCGTCGCTCAATCCCGTCGCCGACAAGCGCGCCGCCGAAGCGCTGGCCTTGGTGCAAACGCACCAAGCGCAGG
The DNA here is from genome assembly GCA_040255165.1 of Nitrospiraceae bacterium. Taxonomy (GTDB): domain Bacteria; phylum Nitrospirota; class Nitrospiria; order Nitrospirales; family Nitrospiraceae; genus JBDZUK01. Next base: position 14,360 of record JBDZUK010000029.1, read on the forward strand.
GCTATCCCACGATCCTCCAAGCCATGAACGAACATGTGCGGGCGAAACGGGAGCGCGGCGAAGGTGTGAGGCTGGGGGAATGGCGGGTACTACAGGTGGATCCCGATTTGTACGAAATCCGAGTCTCGCTCCGCGACCAGAGCAAAACCGGCCAATGGTTCGAGCGGGAGTTCATCTGGCACGCCAATCTGACGACGAAGCGCGTGAACGCCGCTTCATTGCCCGCCGACGGCGTGACGCCGAAAGAGCCGGACGATCCGTCCACGCCCGATGTCTTTCCCGCTCCTCCCGGTCCTACCTCAGGGTAGGCGGCAACGACACTTGAATTTCATCCCCTACGACTCGCACGGGACAACGCTCGACGATAAAACAGGGGTTTTCCGGACGTTCGCCCGTGGTGACATTGAAGCGCCAGCCATGCCAAGGGCAATGCACCAGCTCACCGTCCAACTTGCCTTCGCCCAATGGACCACCGGCATGGGGGCACGTATTGTCCAGCGCATGGAACGTTCCCTCAACGTTGAACAGGGCGACGGAGACACCCATCACTTCCACGGTGCGACCGGTCCCCGGCGCAATGTCCTGCACCTTCGCGACGGTCACGAATTCGCTCATGGGCTCTGCATCCCTCATGCTCGATTCCTGCGAGCCGGCTGAAGCCGCGGCGCGACGTTCCGGCCGGCTTGATTTACAGCGAAGCTTGTGGCATACAGACTAGGAGTGTCCCCAGACCGACGGAACACTCTCTCACAGGGAGCCGCGGTTGGGAATGAAGGACATCTATGGAAATGACCTTGTTGCTCAACGCGACGTACGAGCCGCTGAGGGTCGTCCATTGGCAAAAAGCGATCGCCTTGCTGTGGCAAGGGAAAGTGGAAGTCCTCGAAGTCTACGACCGCGAAATCCACGGAATCTCGATCTCCATCAAGTTGCCGTCGGTGATGCGGCTCTTGAAGCTCGTCAAGCTCAAGGATAGCCACCGCGCCGTCAAATTTTCCCGCATCAACATCTTCACCCGCGACGGGTACACCTGTCAGTATTGCCGCCATAGGTTCCGGACCGAAGAACTGACCTTCGATCACGTGGTCCCGATCGCCAAGGGCGGAAAGAAGACGTGGGAGAACATCGTCACGGCGTGCTGGCGCTGCAACAACAAGAAGAGCGGCCGGACGCCCGAAGAGGCCGGCATGCGCTTGGTCAAGAGGCCGGTGAAGCCGCGCTGGAGCCCTGTCGTGACCATTACCATCGGCGTTCGCAACACGCCGGAGAGTTGGCGCGATTATCTCTATTGGAACATGGAACTCGAGACCGACTCCGCCGATACGTAATCATCGTTCCCGACTTTGGCCTCAGTACATCTTCTCCAATTGAATTTCGATATCCCGTCCGCCCGGTAGCGTCGGATTCTTGGCGTAGTGTCCTTCGATGTCTCCGGGCTGCGGCGGGCCTGCTTGCCCGTCCCGGTCGAGCCGAGCGATCACGTCGACCATGCCGCGCAGCTCGCTGCCCTGCACCATGACGTCGGCGTTCGTGATCTCAAACAACACCGGGAATTGCGGCTGCTCGATCCGCTTGGCGGCCACCGGCCGCGGGCTGCCTCCGGGGCGGCGTACGATGACGAACAACACGTCCGTCGGTCTCACGTGATCCGCCAACGCGGGTGCGATCGTCACGCGGCCCGTGATCGTGCCGCTCCCGCTTGCCGGATCGCAGCTGTGGGCGAGGCCGAAGTAAGCGGCCATGGCCGCCAATCCGATAATTCCCACCGCCATGCCAAGACTCTTTCCCGTATAGGCTGCCATCTCGATCCTTTCCACGCTCCGAGAAGCTCACGTTCGCGCAGGCCGGCGCGCATTATACAAGGGCTTTTTCTCAAGGGGAAGGCGGTTTACCCTTCGTAAAGCGCTATTGTATGATACGGCTTCTTTCTAGAGGAGGAGCAGCTCATGGTGGCAAATCCCGGGTTTCCATTGTTGCTCGATGTCAAAGGCTGGCCGTGTCTCGTGCTGGGCGGCGATGAAGAAGCGGCCGAGAAGACCCTGCGGCTTTTAGAAGCCGGGGCCAAGGTCACGGTCGTCAGTCCGACGTTGAATGAGGCGTTAAGAAAGCTCGCGGCCTCGGCCAAGGTGATCCATCGCGGCCGTCATTTTCGGGAAACCGACATCGAAAGCATGATTCTGGTGCTGAATATGATTCGGGGCAACCGCGACTTTTCCCGGTCGCTTCTGACGCTGGCGCGCGACAAGAAGTTTTTGCTGTGGTCCGTGGATCAACCGGACTGTTCCACGGTCACGATGCCGGCCGTGGTTCAGTGCGGGCACCTTCGCGTGTCGATCAGCACGAGCGGAGCGGCGCCCGCGCTCTCGGGCTTCATGAAAGAGGACATGGAAAAAATCTTCGACGAGGAATTCGCGGCGTTCGTCGACTGGCTCGGCGAGTTGCGGGAGCAAGCCAAGAAGAACGAGCCGGATGCCGACAAGCGGCGGACACTGCTGCGCGAGGCGCTGGACGGGTTTCGTCTGCTCGGCAAAGTACAGTATCCGAAAGTCTGGATCGAGGAGCGCGCCAAAGCCGCGTCGGACGTCAAGCGCGAGGCCTGAGAGAAAGAAGGAGGGGCGATGGTATTGCTGGAATTCAGTATGTCGCCGTTGGGCAAAGGAGAAAGCGTCGGGAAGTACGTGTCCCGCTCGCTCGATATCATCGACAAGAGCGGCGTGGACTACCGGTTGAATCCGATGGGAACGGTGCTGGAAGGGGAGTGGGACGAGGTGATGGCCGTTGTCAGGCGGTGCTACGAGCGCATGAAAAAAGACTGCAATCGCATCTCGTGCTCCATCAAGATCGACTACCGCAGGGGCGCCAAGGGGCGGTTGGCGAGCAAGGTCACCAGCGTCGAACAGCGGCTCGGCCGGTCGGTGAAGAAATCGTGAGTCGACGGACGACCCCAGTTCTCCGGGACGGCAATCAGAACACGGAAAACTTGAAATACTTTTTGGGGTTCTTTTTGACGTCGGCGACAAAGTCTTCGACTTCGGTCAACACCTTGTCCGCTCGGATATAGAGGTCATCGCTGGTGACCAGCTTTCCTACGGTTCCTTCCCCCCGCTCCATTTTGCCCAACAGCACATCGCCGCGGGACGTCAGTCCGTCGATTTTGGCGTAGAGGGCCGGATCCGCGAGCTTCGCCAGAGTGCTGCCCCGGCTGTTCAGTTTGGCGGCCAGCTCGTTCACATCTTTCACCGCCTTGGTCGCGCGAGCGTACAGTTCCTGATCGGATACGAGTTTCCCGACGGTTCCTTCGCCCCGCTCCACTTTGTCCAGCAACGCCAGGCTCTTTTGTGACACCTGCTCCAGGTTATCGAGTACTTTTCTCGAGCGGTCGTACAGCTCGGGATCGTTGACCAGCTTGCCCGTCGTGCCCTGGCCTTTGGTGACTGCCTGGAGCGCCCGCTGTACGTCCTCAAGGGCGGCGTTCACCTTCTCGATCGTGCTCGTGGCACTCAGCGCCAAATTTCCGACGTCCATTTCGGCCTCGCCCACCAAAATGCTTTCCGGGGGAAGCGGCGGCGCCGCGGCGGTTCCGGGGACGACTTCGAGAAATTTGTCGCCAAGCAGCCCGAGCGCGCGAATGTTGATCGAGGCATCTTGCCGGATGTGCTGGGCGACCTCTTGCTGCACCGTAAAGAGGATTTCGACCTGCGGCCCTCTCTCCGCGATGGCGATTTTGCGCACGTTGCCGATGTCCACTCCGTTCATGCGCACGGGACTGCCGACTTTGAGCCCTTGGGTATGGGTGACCTGCGCGCGGAATGTTGTCTTGCGGCCCACCAGTCCCATTCCCTCTTCCAAATTCAGGATCATTACAGAGAGAATGCCCAGCGCGGCGATCACCAAGAGTCCGATGCGGACTTGTGACCAAGTGTGCTTCTGCTGTGCCATAGCGTCCCGCTCCTATTCGTCAGCCATCCGGCCTGCCAGGCGGTTCCATTCCTCCGCCGGCAGTCCGGCCGGATCAAGAAACCCGCGGATCGCAGGGTCCTGCAATCCGGCCAGCTCCCGCGGCGTGCCTTGAAAGACGATGCGGCCTTCCTGCAGCAGGAGAATCCGGTCGGCGACATGAAAGGCGAGATCGAGGTCGTGCGTGACCACGACCTGCGTGACGCCTTTCTCTTTGAGGCACTTCAGCAACTTGCAAATCGCGAAGGCGTTGATCGGATCCAAGCCTGCGGTCGGCTCATCGTAGAGAATGAGGCGTGCGCCGCTGGCGAGGGCCCTTGCGATGCCGACACGCTTCCGCATCCCGCCGCTCAAGTCTCCCGGCATCTTGTCGATCGTTTCCTCGAGCCCAACAAATTGCAGGCTCCGCCGGACGACGTCCTCGATGACGTCGTCGGAGAGTTTCCGCTGCTCCCAGAGCCGGTAGCCGACGTTCTCACGGACGGTCAACGAGTCGAAGAGCGCCGCGTTCTGGAAGACCATGGCCATGTTTTGCCGGATGGCCGGCAGGCGCCGCTCGGGCATCCGCGTAATGTCCTGACCGTCGACGGTGATCCTCCCGCGATCCGCCTTGTACAGTCCGAGAATCAAGCGCAGGATCGTGGTCTTGCCGGACCCGCTTCCGCCGAGGATGACTTTGGTATCCCCCGCCGCGACCTCGAGAGAGATGTCGTGCAGCACTTGTTTGTCGTCCAAGGTGAGGTGGACGTTCTGAAGGCGGATCATGGGTTTCCGATCGCTCATGGCAGCGCCATAAACAGCTTGGTCAGAAAGAAATCGCTCGCCAGGATGAGTATGGAGGCCGAGACCATGGACCGGGTGGTGGAGGTTCCGACGCCGACGGTGCCGCCTTTCGTCGAGAAGCCTGTATAGCAGCCGACCATGGCGATCACAAACCCGAACACCGCCGGTTTGACGAGGCCGATGACGAGATCACGTCCCCGTAACGCGTCGAACGCCCACGTCCAATAAAAGTAGGAATCGATCGCGAGATACAAGCGTGCAACGAGCCAGCCTCCGACCATCGCAATGCCGTCGGTGACGATCGTCAACAGCGGGATCATGGTCAGGCAGGCGAGCAGCCGGGTCGTGGCCAATTTGTGCACCGGATCCGTGCCTTCCGCCCGCAGGGCGTCGATTTGTTCGGTCACGGTCATGGACGCCAACTCCGACGCGATGCCGGTACCCACGCGACCGGCGATCATGAGCGCCGCCAACACCGGCCCCAGTTCGCGCACGACCGACGTGCTGATGAGTCTGGAGACGTAAATGGTGGCTCCGTACGGTTCGAGCTGGACCGCCCCCTGCAGGGCAAGCACCATGCCGGTGAAGAGGCCGGTCAACACGACGATGAACAGCGAGCCCACCCCGATTCGGTCCATTTGAAGTACGGTTTCGCGGGCATAAAAGGGGGGGCGGAACAGGTTCGCGAACGTCGCCGCGCAGAGTTCCGTGAATTCCTGCACGACGGCGGCGTAGCCGAGGACTGCCGTTTTGACTCCGAGGAAACCAGTCATGGTTCCATCTCATGCCTCTCTGCGGAGCACAAGGCATTATATGTGAGAGGTGGGGAAGGAACAACGCGGGAGGCCTTCGGTGCAGAACCGATTCGGCCTACTCGGAAAGATAGTGCCGAGGAACGCGGGGTCCGATCGAGCAGAGCACCTCGTAGCTGATCGTGCCGGTCCAGTCCGCGATCTCGTCGGCGCCGATCATGTCGTGGCCTTGGCGTCCGATGAGCACCACTTCGTCTCCCACCCGGGGATCATCCAAGTCCGTCACATCAACCAAGGTCATGTCCATGCAGACCACTCCGATGATGGGGACCCGGCGGCCGTGAATGAGCACCTTGCCGCGGTTCGACAGCCGCCGGCTGTATCCGTCGGCGTACCCTATGGGCAGAACCGCCACGCGAGTCGGCCGTGTGGCGACGAACGTGCCGTTATAGCTGACGGGACGGCCCGGAGAGACGGTTCGTAGCTGGGCGATCGCCGTGCGGAGCGATAGAACCGGTTTCAGTTGAGGCGCAGGGACCGAATCGGGAAGGCTGTGATAGCCGTACAGCATGATGCCCGGACGGACCAACGAAAAACGGGCTTCCGGAAACCTCACAAGCCCGGCACTGTTCGCCGCATGCAGGAGCGGAACGGCGCAGCCCTGACCGGTCAGGCGGGTCACCGCCTCCTGGAATACGCTGAGTTGCCGCGATGTCGTGTCTTCCGTCGGACCGTCGGTGTCGGCGAGATGGGTCATGAGCCCTTCGAGCTGCAGGGGTCCTTGCAGATGAGGCGACTGAGCCACCGCCCGGAGGTCGTCAATTGATAATCCAAGGCGTCCCATGCCGGTCTCGATTTTCAGGTGGACCGGGTACGGACCGTTCAACGCCGCCGCCGCTTGGCTCAACGTCGGTAGGATGGCCGCGTCGCTGATGACCGGCGTCAACTGGTGAGCGATCAAATCCGGGATCTGTTCCGGAAAGAGCGCGCCCAAGACGACGATGGGGGCATTGATCCCCGCCTGCCGGAGGGTGACGCCCTCTTCGACCGAAACCACGGCAAAGCGGGACACGCCCGAGCGAACCAGCGCCCGTGTGACGCCGGTCGCCCCATGCCCGTAAGCATTGGCCTTGACGACCGCCATGACGTCGCAGCCGGGAGAAAGGTACCGCTTGATTGCCGCGAGATTGTGCGCGAGGGCCGACAAGTCGACCGTCGCGACGGTTGGTGAGAACGTGGATGTCGTTGGCACGAGAGGAGCAGGCCGGGTTGCGAAGCCAGATCAGACTTCCAGAATTTCCTGTTCTTTCTTTTTGATCACGTCGTCGACTTTCTGCACATATTGGTCGGTGAGCTTCTGGGTTTCATTTTCCGCCTTGCGCAGATCGTCCTCGGTGAGCTTCGCATCTTTTTGCAGTTTCTTCAATTCTTCGTTCGCATCCCGACGATACCCTCGTATGTGGACCTTGGTCTCCTCTCCGTGCTTTCTACAGACCTTGGTCAGTTCCTTGCGGCGCTCCTCGGTCAGCGGAGGCAGGGGAACGCGGATCATCTTCCCGTCGTTCGACGGAGTCAATCCGAGTCCCGATGAGACGATCGCTTTCTCGATGTCCTTGATCATGGCCGGCTCCCACGGCTGCACGGTGATGAGCCGGGCTTCCGGTATCGCGAGATTCGCGACCTGCTTAATAGGGGTGGGGGTGCCGTAATAATCCACCCGCACGCCGTCCAATAACGCCAGCGACGCGCGGCCGGTTCGAAGGCCGGCCAACTCTCGTTTCAGGTGCTCCAGCGAGCCTTCCATGCGCTCCGTGACTTTTTGTCGTATGGTTGCGGCGTTCGACATAAGCGCTCCACTCGCTCAACGTTTATCTGCCGTGACCAGCGTGCCGATCGGTTCTCCTGTGGCGACCCGCTTAAAGTTGCCCTTCTCTTTCAGATTGAAGACGATCAGCGGCAGGCTGTTGTCCATACACAGTGTGACCGCGGTCGAGTCCATGACCTTGAGGTTTTGATTGAGAATGGACAGAAACGGGATCTCGGAATACTTCTTCGCGTTCGGATTTTTCATCGGGTCGGCGTCGTAGATGCCGTCCACCTTTGTTCCTTTGACGATCACCTGCGCGCCGATTTCCATCGCCCTCAAGACGGCCGCCGTGTCGGTGGAAAAATACGGATTTCCCGTACCTGCCGCAAAAATAACGACGCGTTTTTTTTCAAGATGGCGGATGGCCCGGCGGCGAATGTAACCTTCCGCCAGTTGACGCATTTCAATGGCGGATTGCACGCGGGTGATGATGCCCTTCCGCTCCAACGCGTTTTGGAGCGCCAGCGCGTTGAGGATGGTCGCCAGCATCCCCATGTAATCGGCGGAGGCCCGTTCCATGCCGGAGGCGCTCGCCGCGATCCCACGGTAAATGTTGCCGCCGCCGATGACGATGGCCACTTCTATGTCGAGAGCGACGACGGACGCGATTTCTTCGGCGAGTCCTTCGAGGATGGAAGGCTGGATGCCGTATCCCTGCTCACCGGCCAGCATCTCCCCGCTGACTTTGAGGAGGATGCGCCGGTATTTGGCAGAGCTCATATCTCGCCTAATTGATAGCGCGTGAACCGGCGCACGTGCATGTTTTCGCCGATTTTTGCGATCTTTTGGGACAGGAGGTCCTTCACCGTGACGGTCGGATCCTTGATGAACGACTGCTCCAGCAGGCAGCTTTCCTGGTAAAACTTTTCCAGCTTGCCTTCGATGATTTTGGGCCAGGCGGTCGGTGGTTTGCCCATTTCCTTCGCCTGCGCCTCGTAGATCGTCCGCTCCTTCTCGACGACCTGAGGCGGGACGTCTTCCCGCTTCACATACGAGGGTTTGGCGGCGGCGATCTGCAAGGCCAAGTCGTTCACAAAGGTTTTGAATTCCTCATTGCGCGCGACGAAATCCGTCTCGCAGTTCACTTCGATCAGGACCCCGATCTTTCCGCCCATATGAATGTACGCATGCACGAGGCCCTGGTTGGTTTCCCGGCCTGCCTTCTTCTGCGCGGCAGCCATCCCTTTTTGCCGAAGGTAATCAATCGCTTTGTCGATGTCGTTGCCGCTTTCCGAGAGCGCCTTCTGGCAGTCCAAAATGCCGGCTCCGGTTTTGTCGCGCAACTCCTTGACCATTTGACTTGATCCTGCCATGCGTTGTCACCCTTCACTGCGATGGTAAAAGAAATCCGGTCGATCGACCGCACGCGGTTACGAGGCCGGCGTGCTGGCGAGGGTCATCGCCGCTTGCTTGTCTTCCGCCGCAGGCGCCGCCTGGAACTCGGCTTCCTCGCGCTGCGTGCGCACATGCGCGCCTTCGATGCAGGCATCCGCAATGCGGGATGTGATGAGCTTGATGGACCGGATCGCGTCGTCGTTGCCCGGGATCGGATACTTGATGTCCTCGGGATCGCAGTTCGTGTCGACGATCGCCACGACCGGAATGTCCAGACGATTGGCTTCCTGCACCGCAATACGCTCGATTCTCGTATCGAGCACGAATACGGCTCCCGGGAGGCTGCGCATGTTCTTGATCCCCGTCAGGTACTTTTGCAGTTTCACGATTTCCTTCTGCATCTGGCCGATTTCTTTTTTGGTCAATCCGTGCTGCGCCGGGTCGACGAGCGTCGCTTCCAACTTCTTCATCTTGTCGATGCTGCGGCGGATCGTCTGGAAATTCGTCAGCATGCCGCCGAGCCATCGCTGATTGACGAAAAACATATTGGCCCGCTTGGCCTCTTCCTCGAGGATGTCCGCGGCCTGGCGCTTGGTGCCGACGAACAACACCGGCTCTCCGTTGGAGACGGTGTCTCTGACGAAGGCATAGGCTTGTTCCATCCGTTCAACCGTTTGCTGCAGATCGATGATATAGATGCCGTTTCGCTCGCCGAAGAGAAATTTCTTCATCTTCGGGTTCCACCGGTTGGTCTGATGGCCGAAATGCACGCCCGCTTCCAGCAATTCCTTGATCGATACCACTCCCATGCCTTCACCTCCCCTCAAGGCTTGCAGAGCATCGGCTGACACCGATGAGGAGGACCGGCCTCCTTATTCTCAAGCCGTGCAGCGTGCACACACGCTGATGTGGTTTTTTTATGGCCGACTCTCGGAACGAGAGACGTTTCCTACACCGACAAAGCCTTGGAACGCTAGCACAGTCACAGGGACAATGCAAGGTGCGAAATCGGTGTTTTATCTCTAGGATCGGTAGCTTGCGTTGATCCTGACGTAGTCGTAAGACAGGTCCGTGGTCCACACATGTGCGCGCCCGGATCCTTGGCCGAGAGCCACCTCGATGCTGAACTCCTTGCGCCGAAACACCCGGGCTATCCGCTTTTCCGCCTCCGACCCCAGTCCGACTCCTCCTTTGACCATCGGCACGCCTCCGAACGCGATGTTGACGCGATTCGGATCGAGCGGAACACCGGACCGCCCAATCGCCGCCATCACGCGGCCCCAGTTCGCATCTTGGCCGAATAGAGCGGTCTTCACCAAGTTCGACGTCGCGATCGTGCTCGCCACCTTTCGGGCCTCTGCGACGGTTCGCCCGCCGGTGACCTGCACCATGACCACTTTCGTCACGCCTTCGCCGTCCCGGCAAATCGACAGCGCGAGCGTTTCGCTGACGCGCATCAGCATACGAACGAAAGTTCGAAAAGCCGCAGTGCCTTCCCTGATTGGGGAATTGCCAGCGGCGCCGTTCGCCAGACAGAGGACCATATCATTGGTGCTCGTGTCCCCGTCGACGGAAATACAGTTGAATGACTCGTCCGCGGCCATGCTCAGTGCGCGCTGGAGAGCACGCGGCGGAATTTCCGCGTCGGTCGTGAGATAGGCCAGCATCGTGGCCATGGTCGGGTGGATCATGCCGGAGCCTTTCGCCATCCCGCCGACGGTCACGGGGCGTCCGTTGACGACGCCTTGCACGGCGATTTGTTTCGGTCGCAAATCGGTCGTCATGATGGCCCGAGCCGCTTCCAACCCGCCGCTGACCCGCAGGCGCTTGAATAGTTTCGGAATGCCGGTCTCGATTCGTGCGGTAGGGAGTGGGCGTCCAATCACTCCGGTGGATCCGACAAAGATTTCGTGGGCCGGAACATGCAAGTGTTCGGCGACCAACGAAGCCATACGGCGGGCGTCCGCCAACCCTTGTTTCCCCGTGCACGCATTCGCGTTGCCGCTGTTGACAATGATGGCGCGAGCGCGGCCATGCTTCAAATGCAGCCGATCGAGCAGTACCGGGGCCGCGATCACTCGGTTTGTCGTGAAGAGACCCGCGACGGACGCCGGCCGATCCGTCACGACAAGCGCAAGATCGAGCAGTCCGGCTTTTTTGATGCCGCAATGAATCCCGGCCGCCCGGAAACCTTTCGGAGAAGTCACTCCACCGGTGATCTTCTTCATGCGTCGCTCCGCTGACTCATGTGGCGGAAAAGAGAGGAGGGCTGCGATATCACGGATAAGCAGCCGGGGCGGTGAGGCCGGTCTCTTCGGGCAATCCCAGCATGATATTCATAGCCTGGATCGCCTGGCCCGCAGCTCCTTTCACGAGATTGTCAAGCGCCGCTACGGTGACGACCCAGCCGGCTCGCTGGTCCAGGAATACCGACAGGTCACAATAATTCGATCCTTTGACGTACCGGGGATTCGGCATCGTGTGCTCTTGGAAGCGGATGAATCGCTCTCCTTTATAAAAGTCCCGGTACAGCGCCCGCAGGTCCCCGATGCTGACTGAATTCATGAGCCGGCAGTAGGCGGTGCTCAGGATCCCGCGATTCATCGGCACGAGGTGAGGCGTGAAGCTGACGACCGGCGGATGTGCTTTCGCCGAATGCCGTCTCATGAGTGCTGCGAGTTCCTGCTCGATTTCGGGGACATGGCGATGCTGGCCGCCGACCTTGTAAGGTTCCAACGACTCGTGAGCCTCGGGGAAATGATAGGCCAGTGCCGGACTGCGCCCCGCACCAGACACGCCGGACTTGGCGTCAATCACGACCGTATCCGGCTGGACCAGCTTCTTCGCAAACAACGGGGCCAGTTGCAACACCGCGGCGGTCGGATAGCAACCGGGGGATGCCACGAGCGTCGCTTTGGCAATCGCGGCACGATGGAGTTCCGGAAGCCCGTAGACGGCTTCCTGCAAAAGACCGGGATGCGGGTGAGTCGTTTGATACCAACGCTCGTAGGTGGCCGGATCCTTCAGCCGATAGTCCGCGCTCAAGTCGACGACGGGTACACCCGATTTGCGACAAGCCGCGACGGCGTCGAGTGACTTTGTGTGAGGCAGCGCCAGAAAAACCATATCCGCGCGCGCAGCCAGTGCTTCCGCCTCCATGGCTTCAAACGTCAGCGTGACCAGTCGAGCCAAGCTGGGAAACACGGCGTCGATTCTCGTGCCCGCTGACTTTTCGGACGTGACGGCGACCAACTCCAGCTGCGGATGCTGAACCACAAGGCGAACCAATTCGACTCCCGCGTATCCGCTCGCTCCCGCGATGGCGACTCGTGTCTTGCTCATGGTTTCAGTGGGCGTGGTTTGACTGCGCGGACATAAAAAAGGGAAGGCCAGGGGCCTTCCCTTTTTCCAGCTATCGCCCCTGTGCTTACCGCTTCGAGTACTGGAAGCGCTTCCTCGCGCCCTTCTGCCCGTACTTTTTTCGTTCCTTCACACGGGAATCCCGCGTCAACAATCCTTCTTTCTTCAGCGGGGTGCGCAGCGCGGGACTCATCGTGACGAGCGCGCGCGCGATCGCGTGACGCAAGGCTCCGGCTTGGCCCGTCGGTCCACCTCCACGGACGGTTGCTCGAATCGAAAACTTGCCGCTGACGCCGGCGAGCTCAAGCGGCAACTGAATGATCTGGCGCAACGTCGAACGCGGGAATGCCTTGTCCAGGGGTTCGTCATTGATGGTGATATCGCCCGCGATGCCGGTCACCCAAGCCCTGGCGATCGCGCACTTCCGTCTGCCCGTCGCATACTGCGTCACAGCTGCCATGCTACTTCGCCTCCTTCACTCGTCGTCGTTACAGAGAAATTGGTTCAGGCTGCTGGGCCTTGTGGGGATGGGATGGTCCGGCGTAGACGTGGAGTTTTTTGGCCATGTGTTTGCCCAACGGCGTCTTGGGCAGCATCCCTTCGATGGCTCTGGTCAACAGCTGCGTCGGATCTTTTCGGAACAGATGCTCCGCGGTCGTGGACTTCAACCCACCGGGGTAACCGCTATGGTGCACGTAGTTCTTGCTCCGCATTTTGTCGCCGGTCAGATGGATCTTTTCGGCGTTGACGATTACGACATAGTCCCCGGTGTCCACGTTCGGCGTGAACGTGGGCTTGTGCTTGCCTCTCAACACGCCGGCTACCCGGGCCGCCAGGCGTCCCAAGGTCTTGCCTTCTGCGTTCACTACATGCCACTTCCGCTGCACGTCGGCCGGCTTCTCAAGATAGGTGCTCATTGTCCTCGCGTCTCCTCGCTGCTGCTGTGTGTGTCGGGGTCAAACTTCCTGCGTGCCGATATTCTTCGTCTCCAGCTTCGCCAACCATGCATCGAGACTGGCTCCGCTCCGGCGCTTCAGCACGTCCTGCGTGACATAGATGGGGCAGCGCGTTCGGATGGCGAGTGCAATAGCGTCGCTCGGCCTGGCGTCGAGCATGCGCTCCACGCCCTTGTTTTCCAGGTAAACCGTTGCATAGAAGGTGCTGCTTTTCACGTCTGCGATCACCACCTTGCGGATCGCGATGCCGAGATGCTCTCCGAAGCTCCGGATGAGATCGTGGCTCATCGGTCGAGGCGTCACCACGCCCTCCATCGCGAGACGGATGGCATTACCTTCTGCCGCTCCAACCCAAATCGGCAGGGTTTCCTGCGGAGCATCCGGCCGGGCGAGCACCAGGATTCGCGTATCCGTGTTCGGATCTTCGACGATCCGCTGAACCGCGAATTCGATCGGGGCCTGTTCGCTTTGCTCTCGCGTGGTATCGCTCATGTATTCAGGTGTCCAATTTGCCGAAATCTTCCGGTTTCAGGTTTTCCAGCCACTGTTCCAGTTCCTCGGAATTCTGTTTGCGGATGACGGTCTCGCTGGCGAAGATCGGGGCATTCGATCGGAGAGCCAGGGCGATGGCGTCGCTGGGGCGCGAATCGATCGTGTACTCCGAATCTTCGTACATGAGATGGATCTTTGCGAAGTAGGTATTTTCCGCCAGGTCTGTAATGACGACGCTGATCACTTTGGCTTCATAGGCTTCCAAAACCGACTTCATGAAGTCGTGCGTCATGGGGCGGGGCGGCGCCACGTTCTCCAAGGACAAGCTGATCGCGCTGGCTTCAGACTTGCCGACCCAGATGGGAAGCATGTCGGTATTGTCTTCATCCCGCAGAATCACGATGTACGCGTTATTGTAGGGGTCAAACATCAACCCCTTGACGCGCATTTGCGTAATCACGTCGCCACGACTCCTTGAGCCGACATTGCTGGTCGAGAATAGGGGAATGTAGCACTTCTCAAATAAAGGTGTCAACGAAGGCGGCGACATCGCAGGAGAATTAGAGTCTTCGCACTGTGAAGGTCTGTAACTCCTGGTCACGCGCTCAGACAAGCCGCGATTCAGTCAAGCCGAGGTCAGGTGCCGGTGGACGGACGGTAGTTTTGATCGAGCTTCGAGGTGTCCGCTTGCTCGCCCAACTTCAGGAACGCCTTCATCTGCTTCTTGACTAACTCGCGCCCGCTTTCTTCGCCAAGGTTGACTTGATATTCATTGATGACCATGACCCGCATGCCTTCCCATTTCTTCCAGCACGGTTTGCAGACCTTGGCCTTAATCTCAGTTTCCAGTTTCCCCATGAACAGGTTGTCGGTGATTTGCTCGCCGACTTGCCCGCAGGTCACGCACTGCACTTCCGCCATTCTGTCGTCCTCCTCTCACACGGGGCTTATGTTTGGGTCGGGGCATTGTAGCACTCGGTTTCCACGGAAGAAAAGAGGGCCGGAGCGGATTGACCCCACTTTCGCTTCATGTTAGAAAATGCGGCTCGATTCGCGCCGGCCCGGATGGCGGAACTGGCAGACGCGCCGGACTCAAAATCCGGTTCTCGCAAGAGAGTGGGAGTTCGACCCTCCCTCCGGGCACCAAGGCAGTCAAGGCTGTAATGAAACTGGACCATCGACGCGCGCGTTTTCGCCAATTTCATGTGGCAGGGCCTCTTGACAGGCCCCAGCGGTTGTCCTATAGTTCCGCCGACCTAGTATTGACTATGCGTATCGACTGCCATGCACCGGTCACATTCGTCGTTCATCATTACCTTCATTCTCTAACTCACAAGGAGGCAGCACATGCGTAACGTGGTTGCACTAGGAGCTGCAGTGCTTTTGGTCGGCTCCGTGAGTGTCGCGTCGGCCCAGGAACGCTTGCAGTCCAATCAGTCCGGGTTGGGCGTGGGTGTGGGCGTAGGAGACATCTCAGGCTCCAGCACCCGGGTCAATACGTTTGACAAGAACGCGTTTCTCGAGCGTCTTTCGCAGGCCGAAACCGTCTACGGCCGCGTGTTAGCCATCGATATTCCGGCCGGGAAAATGCACCTCGAGACGGGCGGCAGCTCGCACGACGAGGGCCGGGCGGGAACGGGGGCTATGTCGTCGTTGACGGTCTATTTCGACGACAGGACCAACATGGATCAAATCAAGACCTTGAATGCCGGAGATGATATCTCCGTGCAAGTTTTTGAGGCCACCACAGATCATCAACGGTTTGGGACGGGCAAGAAAATCGTCCGCGAGGTCTACATGATCCGCGGCAATGAGAAGCTGGCAGGCTTTGGCGGACTCGGACAGCGTCCGAACCCCGCCACGGAGCGTGGGATCGAGACGAACAGCGGCTCGGGGACCGGTGGAGTCGTGGGTGGCGTTCTGCCGGGTGAAGTGAACACGGGCATCACCAGCCCCATCGGCGAAATGACGGGTGCCGCTCCCTGCTGGCAGTGTGAACCGCAGCCGGGGTGGGGGTATGGCACGAACAACAAGTCCGACTACGGCACCGATTACACCAAGCCGAACCTCGTGAAGGGCCTGCACTAAGCATTTCGTTCTCGGTTCAGATATCAACGAAAGGGGCAGCTCAAAGCTGCCCCTTTCTATTTTTGCCCTACCTTCTCATCGGTCCCTTGCCGGACACCTCAGGCCTTGGTAGGATTGCCATCATTTATTGAAGAGTCCGCGATGAACGTCCATCCCGAGCAAAATTCCGTCACCGCCGACGAAGAACTGGACTTGCGCGGCGTCATCTGTCCCTATAATTTCGTCAAGACTAAGCTGAAGTTGGAGGCGATGGAAGGCGGGCAGATTTTGTCAGTGCTGCTCGATGACGGTGACCCCATTCGCAACGTGCCTCGCAGCGTCCGTAATGAGGGGCACAGCATTCTTTCCGAAGAACGGCTTGAGACCTCCTCCTATCGCGTCACGATTCGCCGCCGCGGCGACGAGTGAACCCGGTTTTCCGTCGGTGGATCGCTCGTGCGTTACCCGAGGCTCCCTCGATCATCAACGTGACGGTCTGCGGCCGCCCCACCGCCTTGCGCTGCGAAAGCACAAGGCGAGGAAGGCCTCGGAGAACTTTTTCATGCGTCGTGGTCAGGTCGCAAGCGATCGCGATCGGGCGCCGAGGAAGCATCGACGCCAGCACCTCAACTACAGCCCACAGGCGTGGCGGGTCCAGGAAAAATACGGAGGTCGCCGCGTCGCGCTTCAGCTTTGAGAACAGCGATCGTACGGCGGCGGTGGTGCTTGGCAGCATCCCCTCGAATCGAAATGAATCGCAAGCCATGCCCGAGACCGACAAGGCAGCCGTGACCACAGACGGGCCTGGGACGGATACCACAGCCAGACCCGCATCAAGGGCCGCTCTGACGAGCAGAGTGCCGGGGTCGTAAACCAGCGGTGTGCCCTCGTCGGAGAGGAGAGCGACCGTGGTTCCCGTGCGGAGTTTGTGCAATAACACAGCCGCCTTCATCCGACGATTGAGTGGGCCGTA
This sequence comes from Nitrospiraceae bacterium, assembly GCA_040255165.1. Taxonomy (GTDB): domain Bacteria; phylum Nitrospirota; class Nitrospiria; order Nitrospirales; family Nitrospiraceae; genus JBDZUK01. The sequence goes on from JBDZUK010000029.1 coordinate 30,902, forward strand.
GCTGGTAATGGTGGCGGCCACTCCGTGATGTTGCAACAGAGCTTGTGTGGCCATCGGATTTTCGGATGCGATGAGGTCCACTTGACTGAGGATACGCAGCGCGCGAAGAGAAAGATCGTCGTAATGGCCGATCGGCGTGGCAACCACGTAGAGGGTGCCGAAAACGGATCCGCCTTCGTCGGTTTGTTGACTCTTTTGGAGCGCCATCGATATAATCCCCAGTTCTTACGCCCTGCCTTTTGCCTTTAAAAGCTGCGAGGATAGGCCCGCATGGCGGCATTTTTTTTCATGGTCACGATGGTGTTGTACTTTTCCGCCACCGTGTCTTTTCTCGGATATCTCCTCCGCCGGGCCGAAGCATTGTCCAAGGTGTCGCTGAGCATCACCGCAGTCGGATTCGCTACCCATACGATCGCCTTGGTCGCTCGGATGGTGGCCGCCTCGCCGCCCTCGCCTCCGAGCGTCCATGAAGCACTGTCCTTCTTTTCCTGGATGCTCATCATCGTCTTTCTGGCGGTCGAGTTCCGCCATCGGATTCACGTGCTCGGTTCCTTTATCGTGCCGCTGGCGCTGATTTCCCTCGTCTCGGCCGCTGCCTTACCAGATACCGTTCCGACTCTCAAGCCTGTCTTCAAAACGCTGTGGGTGCATGTCACCTTAAGCATGCTGGGCACGGTAGGCTTTGCCGTCGCCTTCGTGGCCGGAGTGATGTATCTCATTCAGGACGGGTTGCTGAAATCGAAACGGTTCAACGTGCTGTACAGCAAGCTCCCGGCGCTGGATTTCCTTGACCGGCTTAACCAGCAATCGATCGTCATGGGTTTCTCTCTGCTGACCCTCGGAATTATTACGGGGGCCATCTCAGCGGAATTTGTCCGAGGGTCCTACGTCAACTGGAATCCTGAACAGACCTGGGCGCTGGTGACGTGGGTCTTCTACTTTGTGGTGCTGATGGGCCGGTTGACCGTAGGGTGGCGAGCTAAGCGTGCCGCGTATTTGACGATCATCGGATTCGCGGGCGTGGTCCTTACGCTCGTCGGAGTCGTGGTGAAGGCCCCGGTGTCCTGAGATGCACATCATCGTCGTCGGCTTGAGCCATAAGACCGCACCGGTTGAAGTGCGTGAAAAACTGGCCGTACCGGAGAGTCGCTTGGGGGAAGCGCTCACGAGGTTGTGCTCCTACCCCGGCGTAAGGGAAGGCATGTTGCTCTCTACGTGCAACAGGGTTGAAGTCTATGCCGTCGTTGAGGACCTGGAGCCCGGCTACGGCAGAATTCAGGAATTCTTGGCTGATACGCATTTATCGCTGTCCTCTGATCAACTCACGCCGCATTTGTACTGGCACACCGGAGATCGCGCCATCAGCCACCTGTTTCGGGTCGCGGCCAGTCTGGATTCGATGATCGTGGGCGAGTCCCAGATTCTCGGACAACTCAAAGACGCGTTCGACGTGGCCCTGACTCATAAAGCCACCGGTGTGATCCTCAACAAGATGGTCAAGAAGGCCATCTCGGTCGCGAAACGCGTCCGGACGGAGACCAAAATCGCCGAAATGGCCGTGTCGGTCAGTTATGCCGCCGTCGAGCTCGCAAAGAAGATTTTCTCGAATCTCGGCGAGAGCACGGTACTGCTCGTCGGCGCGGGGGAGATGGCCAAATTGGCGGCCCGCCATTTGATGGCCAACGGCGTTCGAGAGGTGCGCATCACCACCAGGAATTCCCAGCAGGCCATGGAGCTCTCGGCTAAATTCGGAGGGGTCCCGGTGCCGTTCGACCAGTTCCGGGACGACATGGCGTCGGCCGACATCGTCTTGGTCTCGACCGGAGCGGCCCACTACCTGGTCGGCGCCGAAGACGTTCACCGGGCCGTCAAACAGCGCATGAACCGTCCGATGTTTCTCATCGACATCTCGGTGCCCCGCAACATCGACCCGGCCGTCCGCCACATCGATAACGCCTTTCTCTTCGATATCGATGACCTGAAGCTTCGCGTCGAACAGAATCGAGAGGAACGGCTGCAGGAAGCCGAAAAAGCGGAACGAATGGTCGTGGAGGAGGTGGCGGTGTTGAGGCAGTGGCTCAAATCGCTGGAGGTCACTCCCACCATTGTCGCACTGCGAAACCGGGTAGACGACATAAAGAGGGCGGAAGTGGAAAAAGCTTTAGGACGACTCGGCCATCTCCCTCCCCAGGATCGAGCCCTCATTGAAGTTATGGCCTCGGCAATCGTCAATAAGCTCATTCACAGTACGATGGTCACGCTGAAAGCCGAGGTGAACAGTTCCGGCGGGGAGGCCTACGTGGAAGCGGCGCGCCGATTTTTCAATCTCGAGGAGCCGACACGCGGTTCCGTGAACGGCGCCCGGGAGGAGTGTGTGGAAAGCCGCGAACCCGCACCCGAGGAGATCCAAGGCGGTCCCGCAGCGACGACCGAGAAGCGAGGCCGCCAAACAATGTAGGTCGGTGTTATAGGTTCGGTTGTTGTTTGATGGATCGATGGAACGGAATCTCCATGGCGCCACGCTTGTTTACGTGTCCGAAGTGCCGCTCGACCTACCTGGGACATGACCCGCTGCCGGATTGTCCATCCTGCGGGTACGACTATCGCGAGCGTCAGGGGATTCGTTGGGACGTCCTCGTGTACTTGCTCAGCATCTTGGGCTTGGTGAGCTACTTACTGGTGTCCTCCTCTTATAGGGGGATGCTGACCGAATCGACGGCGTTGACCGTCGATCATGGGCAGCGGGCGGGCGACGCGAATGGAGAAAAGCTGCCCGGCTCGCGGCCGCCGACGTTCACGACGCCCTATCATGAAACGGGACGCTGAAGGATAGTATTTGGGGATGCAGGAACGCACCACGCTGGTACTGGGTACGAGAGGCAGCCGTCTGGCCCTGCAGCAGAGCGAATGGGTCCAGAATCGGCTGCATGAAATCGCTCCTCACGTGACCGTCACGCTGCGTCGAATTCAGACTTCCGGGGATAAGATTCTCGACGTCCCGCTGGCCGCGGTCGGCGGGAAGGGCCTGTTCGTGAAGGAGATCGAAGAAGCATTGTTGTCGTACGAGATCGACTTCGCCGTGCATAGCATGAAAGATGTCCCGACCGTGCTGCCACCGGGCCTCGAAATTTTGAGTGTGCCGGAGCGGGAGGACCCCCGAGATGTGCTTATCAGCCGGGAGGGCACACGTTTTGACGATCTGCCGACCGGCTCTCGCATCGGGACCAGCAGCCTCCGCCGTCAGGCGCAACTGCTGCACCGACGCCCCGATCTGCGGGTGGACATGTTGCGGGGGAATCTTGATACCAGGTTGAGAAAACTCCGTGAAGGCGTGGTCGATGCAATCGTGCTGGCTGCCGCCGGGTTGCGGCGTCTTTCGTGGTCCGATCATATCACGGAGTACCTTTCACCCCAGATCAGTTTGCCGGCGATCGGTCAGGGTGCGTTGGGTATCGAGGGGCGGGCCGATGACGACTTCGTCCGCCTGATGCTGTCCAAACTAAACCATCCGCCCACGAACACGGCCGTCTCGGCGGAGCGGGCGTTGCTGCACCGGCTTGAAGGCGGCTGTCAGGTACCCATCGCCGCCTACGCGATTCTCTCGCCCGGGCGCTTGACGCTGGACGGGCTCGTTGCCAGCGTCGACGGCAAACAAGTCATACGGAAGCAGATGCAAGGGACTCCGGACGATCCGTCGGCTCTCGGGGAGACCTTGGCGGAGCAACTGCTCGGCGCTGGCGGAGATAAAATCCTCAGAGGCATCTACGGGATTGCATGAAGCCCGCACCGCAGAAACAGGGCAAGGTGTATCTCGTTGGGGCCGGCCCCGGTGACCCAAGGCTGTTGACCCTCAAGGGCAAGGAATGCCTTGAGCAGGCGGATGTGGTCCTGTACGATTACCTCGCCAATCCTTCCCTGTTGCAATATGCGCCGCAGGCGGAGCACATCTACGTCGGACGGCGAGGAAGGGGACATTACCCGGCTCAGGAAGACATTACTTCTCTCCTCCTGGATCACGCGCGAGCCGGCAAAACGGTGGTGCGCCTGAAGGGCGGCGATCCCTTCGTATTTGGGCGGGGAGGGGAAGAGGCGGAGGCAGTGGCGGCGGCCGGCATTGAATTTGAGATTGTTCCCGGAGTCACCGCCGCGGTGGCGGTGCCCGCCTACGCGGGCATCCCGGTCACGCATCGGACGCTTGCGTCGACCGTGGCCTTTGTGACGGGGCATGAGGATCCGAACAAGCCGAAGTCCGCGCTGGAGTGGCCCAAGATGGCGACGGCGCACGGTACGCTGGTTTTTCTGATGGGCATGAAGAACCTCCCGAACATCGTCGGAACGTTGATGGCGGAAGGACGCGCTCCGGACACGCCGGTGGCCGTGATCCGCTGGGGAACCCGATCGCAGCAGAAGACTCTCACCGGGACGCTTGCCGACATCGTAGTCAAAGCCGAGGCTGCGCATATGGAACCGCCGACCGTCATCGTTGTCGGTGAAGTGGTCCGGCTGCGGGCACAGTTGAATTGGTTTGAGAGACGTCCGCTGTTCGGCAAGCGAATACTGATCACGCGCGCCAAGGAGCAAGCCGGGGAACTGTCCGACCTGCTCGCCGCGTATGGGGGCGAGCCGATCGAGGCACCGGCCATTCAATTGGTCGCACCGGACAACTGGGAGCGCCTTGATCGGGCCGTCGCCGGCCTGTCTTCCTATACCTGGCTGATCTTCACCAGCGCCAACGGCGTCGGTCCGTTTATGGACCGACTGCACGCGGCCGGAAAGGACGCCCGCGCGCTGTCGCGGCTGTCCATCGGCTGTATTGGTCCGAGAACTGCGCATGAGTTGGCCAAGCACGGGCTCACCGCCGACCTCATCCCTTCCGAGTATCAAGCCGAGGGACTCATAGCCGCGCTGCGCGCCGAATCCATACAGGGAACACGCATCTTGATTCCACGGGCCGAAGTGGCGCGAGAGATCTTGCCGGAACAACTGGAGCGGCTGGGAGCCGAGGTTGACGTGATTCCGGTGTATCGAACCATCGCGCCGCCGCTGGATCTGGATCCGCTGCGTGCCCGGCTGCGGGCCCGCGAGATTCATGCCGTCACGTTCACCAGCTCGTCTACCGTCCGAAACTTCGTCCAGCAGTTCGGCGGCGAGGAGGCGGCCCGCGCGCTAACCAGGCAGGTTGCGATCGCCTGTATCGGTCCGATTACGGCCAAGACGGCTGAGGACTATGGGTTGTCGGTCACGATTCTACCGGAGGAGAATACGGTGCCGGCGTTAGCGAGGGCCATAGCCCGGCATTTCAGCGAACCGGTACAAGTGGAAGCGGCGCCGACCGCATAATCGGCGCACGGGCGAGTCGACGAGAAGCAAAGGGAGGAAAGCCGCATGGTTCCAGTGAAGTCATTCATGGTTCCGAGAGAAAAGTTCGTCACGGTGGAACGAGATACCGATGCCCAGACGGCGGCCCGCATTATGCGGGATCGAGGGATCGGCAGTCTGTTTGTCACGAACGGCAAGGACATCATCGGCATCATCACCGACACGGACATGGTGCGCCGGGTGGTCGCTGCCGGAGCTGATGCGACGAAGACGACGGTGGAGCAAATCATGTCAGCGCCCATCATGACCATCGAGGAGAACAAGACCTTGCTGGACGCGAACGATCTGATGGCGCAGTCGCACCTGCGGCATTTGGGCGTGACGCGCGAGGGAAAGTTGAACGGCATGATATCCGTCCGCGACCTGGTAGTATTTCTCACGAACTTGCCGAGGAAGTGACGAGCCAATGCCGTTCCCCATTCAACGGCTCCGCCGGCTCAGACAGCACGATGCGTTGCGGCGCATGGTGCGGGAAACCGTGTTGTCGCCCGCAGATTTCATTTATCCGTTGTTCGTCGTAGAGGGAAAGGACCGGCGGGAGGAGATCGCCTCCATGCCGGGGCAGTATCGTCTCTCCGTCGATCTGCTCGTGAAGGAAGCGGGCGAGGCCCATGATCTCGGCATTCCCGGCATCATCCTGTTCGGCATTCCCAATCAGAAGGACGAACGCGGCAGTTCGGGCTTCGACCCTGGCGGAATCGTCCAGCGGGCTGTTCGGGCGGTGAAGGATCACGTGCCCGGTCTCATGGTGATTACCGATGTCTGCATCGACGAATACACCAGCCACGGGCATTGCGGCATCGTGAAGGACGGAAAGGTCCTCAACGACGAGACGCTGGAGTGTTTGAGGGCGATGGCGAGGACTCATGCGGAGGCCGGCGCCGATATGGTAGCTCCCAGCGATATGATGGATGGGCGGGTTGCCGCCATTCGAGCCGAACTGGACGGCGCCGGCTTTGCGGAAGTGCCGATCATGGCCTACGCCGCGAAATTCGCTTCCTGCTTCTACGCGCCCTTTCGTGATGCCGCATTCTCAAGCCCGCTGTTCGGCGATCGGCAGTCTTATCAAATGGACCCGGCCAACCGGCGTGAGGCGCTGCGTGAAATCGAATTGGACATCGAGGAAGGCGCCGACA
>JBDZUK010000003.1:0-14031 GCA_040255165.1 Nitrospiraceae bacterium
CCCACTGAGATCTTTAAGAATTGCCGACGTGAAACGAACATTGTTCACACCTCCTAAGTTGAGGGCTCTTGAGCCCACGCTCCTTCACTGATACACGACAAGGTACGGATCACCTCCCTTCATACTGAATGCGCCCGTAGAGCAGGGAGAGCCAGGTCGAGGGTCTTCGGTCCATAGTTCCGGAGGAGTTCACGGCCGATCTACCCATGCATTCGGGCATAATGGCTCATGCGATTTCGCAATATTTGAACCATTTGCCAAGATGGAGTTCTTCCCAGAAATGCCAGCCAAGCTTTTGATATGTAAGTGAAACATGAACACCTGGTGGAGCTGTCGAAGGGCCTGTTTCCTGCTATGACGTGTAGTTGTTGTAGCGGAAATGCGTGGCAGTCTCTTAAAATTCTGTAAAACGTAATGAAAACAAATCGTTGAAGTGCAATACTGCATCGTTACCGTTTGGTAGCACTCATCGACGAAGGTAACCAAATCTCGCGACACACCGCGTCTTCCAGCAAGCTTGACAGTATTTCTCCACCTCAGTAGAATCCGGCTCTTCCTGGGCAGTGAGACGCGAGCGGGAATAGCTCAGTGGTAGAGCATCGCCTTGCCAAGGCGAGGGTCGCGGGTTCAAATCCCGTTTCCCGCTCCAGCTTCTCTTCGATTCCAGCTCCTTTCTTCGCATCTTTCCCGCATACTATGGCTTCCTCGCTTTCCCGCATGACGCGGTCCCGTTGCGGTCCAATCGGAATACGGCGATGAGTGACCGAATAACGCTTTCAAAGGTGACGGCGGCCAGGGAGGTGCTGCACGGCATCGCTCACACGACTCCCATCGTCACAAGCAGATCACTGGACCATGAATCCAATGCCTTGGTGTTTCTCAAGTGTGAAAACTTTCAGCGAACAGGCTCATTTAAGTTTCGTGGCGCCTACAACGCAGTCTCTCAGCTTAAGTTGCAGAATCATCGTGGTTCGGTGATCACAGTGTCTTCCGGCAATCATGCGCAGGGCATAGCTCTGGCCTGTCGATTACTGGGATACCAGGCCCAGGTTGTCATGCCGAAGCCCTTTGCAGAGATGAAATACCGATCCGTCCGGTCCTATGGAGCCACGGTAATCGTGGCAGAAGACCGCACGGATGCTGAGCAACTGCTTTCGAACCTTGTCGATGAACCGAGTGCGGCTTTCGTGCACCCCTTCAACGACCCGGATGTAATTGCTGGGCAGGGCACCGTGATGATGGAACTCATCGAACAACAACCCCACCTAGATGCCGTACTGGCCCCCGTCGGGGGAGGAGGCTTGCTTTCGGGACTCTGTGTCACCTCACATGCGTTGAATCCGCGCACGAAGATTTATGCATGCGAGCCGGCCGGCGCGTTGGATGCGATGGAATCGGTCAAAGAAAACCGCATTGTGCCGGCGACGGTCCTTTCAACCATCGCGGACGGACTTCGCACGAGCTTGGGAGATCTCACGTTGCCGATCCTCCGGCGGCATCTCACCGGCTTCTTCGTGGTGGAAGAGCGGGAAATCGCAACCGCCATGAGTTTTGCCTTCGAACGACTGAAGGTGGTGATCGAACCTTCCAGCGCCGTCGCCCTGGCTCCTCTCTTGAGACGAGAATCCAGTTTGATCGGGAAACGGATTGGGATCGTTTTGACAGGAGGCAATGTGGATCAGGATCTGTTCTGCAGGTGTCTCGATGCGGCAACGGCCGCTGAAGGGGGGACTCGCGAGCGGCGGGAGATCTAACGGGGCGAGCGAACCAAGGTACGTAGGCGGGCGAGCGACGCTTCCATCGACACGAGCTCCTCAGCAGACACTTGGGCATGGCCGAACCGAACCTTGCAATAGAGGTCGGTAATCAGGGTGATGCTGTCGTCGGCATCCTGCCAGTGGCCGCCCACAATGCGCGCAAATTCCCATGGGGTCGCCGTCGGAGGCCGGTGTATGCCCCGGCCATTCACGAGCCGAAGCATGTTGTCGTATAGCCGCGCGATAGCCCGTTGATGGGGGGATTGCCAACTCTGCGTGAACGAGTAACTGCGCCATGGACGCCGTTTCACCAGGACATACAGAAGAGACAGGCCGAGACCCAAGAGAAGAGCCAAAAGGCCGAGTTGAGCCAGGTTGGTGTCTCGTACGCGGCCGGCCAACGCTACCACAGCGTGGCTGATCGGGCTTAAGAAAGCCGTGACGGAATCAAGAGCCTGCCTCCGTATTGTCTGGCTTCCTTCTCGTATGCCCTGGACAACGGCCAACTGGTCCCCTGCGTTGTAGCGGACGAACAGCCGATCCCAATTCAGCTTGACCGAATCCATCATGCGCGTCAGCGCATGCCACCCGAGCTCAGAGCGTCCATCAAGCTGGGCAGGAGTCGGATCCATCGTGATCCAGCCGGAGAGGGGAAAATAAGCTTCGACCCAGGCGTGCGCGTCCCGCTGACGAACGGTGTAATAGTTGCCGAATCCATTCCACTCTGTCGCCAGGAAGCCTGTGACAAGACGCGCAGGAATGCCGGCCGTACGCAGCAACACCACCATGGCCGTTGCATAGTGCTCGCAGTATCCGGTCTTGCGCGTGAACAAAAATTCTTCCACCGGACGATCCGACCGCTCGGGATCCATCTCCAAACTATAGCGATATTGAGTCAGCAGATGATCTTGAATCGCTGTGGCGCTCTGGTAGGGAGTCGGGCTGTCGCGGATGATTTCACGGGTGAGCTCGGCGATGCGTGGGCTCTCATTCGGCAATTGGAGATAGTGCCGCAGCACGGCCTCGGGGTATTTCAAGACTTCAGCCGTCCTGTCTTCCCGCACCACCTCGTTGGGTCGCGACCACACAGAGTATTGAATGCGAGAGATGGAGGGGAGAGGAAGGTACAGCGCTCCCATGATGTCGCTCTGAACCGCTAGGAAATCACCGGTCACGGAGTCGGCCATGGGAGCGGCAAACAGCACCGAGGTATCCAAAGACTCCAGCAGGATATCTTGACGAAGTGCCTTCGACACGTCGCCGCGGGGTCGAGGTCCCCCGGTCCTGACCACAAAATTTCCTGCAGGCATTTCCATCAGAGACCGGCGATGCCTCAGGGTATTGCTCCAGGAATGCCCATTGTAGCGGTCGTAGGCCGTGCCTCGAAGATAGAGCCGCCCGGGCTCCTCCCTGGGGCGATCGGGAAGCTGAACACGCATCACGATGCTGGGGTCCTGCTTAATCGAACCAATCACGCCGAGGTCCACTTTCTCGGAGAATCCCGTCGTCCGTAATTCGTCGCCGCGCTGCTTTTGCACGAACCCGGCGCCGATGCGGGGAATGGCGAAAAAGATCACGATCGTGAGGCAAAAGCTTCCTACCGCCAGGCCGTTCGTCAGCCAGAAAAACCGAGCCGTAATCCGACCCATGCGGGTCCGGTCCGCAATGGCCATTGTGTGGCAGGAGTCCCCTGGACGCTCTTCGGTTTCCTTGGTCAGGTGGTACAGCAGTAATGTCCACACAGCGGCAAGGAGATAGGCGAGAAAAATCAGCATATACCATACATCGGAGCTGAGCGCCGCGGACGCCAGGATAGCGATCAAACTGATGGCGTACAGATGGAGAAAATCGCGGCGTTGCGCCAGGTTGAACAGCTTGTTGATAAGGAGAGCGGCCAGAAAATGAACCCCGGCCGGCAAGAGGTCCTGTGAGATCCAGAAAAAATCAGCCCAGAATCCCAGGAACGCCACGACGAGAAGCAGATTCCACGTCGTAGTCGTGAGCCGCGTGATCGAAGCGATCCGATCCAGCGACCGATATCCGAGTGTGCGAAGCACCGAGACGAGCAATGCAGCGGCTGTCAGGAATCCCAGCCATCCTAAGAGGCCGCCCGAGAGGATCAAGGCCGCAAAGGCAGCCGCGGCCAGCAGAATCGAGCTAAGCCGAAACGCTTGGTCGAGAGCCATACGACATATCCGCCAGCATTCGGTCATCTATAATGTAGTCGGCAGGAACCGAGGCAATTCCGCGACCTTGCCACGGGAGCACGGCCACCGTCGTGGATTCCGTCGACGAGTCCGGAATCGACGTATTGGAAACAGGCTGATGATCGCCGGGAGCACGACGCCGGCAAAGAGCCAGCGCCTTCAGCATGTCGAGAAGATGGTCTTCTCCATTGCCGTAATCGGTTCCGGTTTCACCGATGAGCAGCCGAACCATGAAGCCCCTTGCCTCAAAGTGCCACACGAGGGAAGCAGCCACGGAAAGGCCCCGTTCGAAGACCTCGTCCCACTCCTCGGGCGCAACGGCGGACACCACGATCGTGGCCCGCCGCTGATCCTCCGTCGCCGTTTCACGGACGATCAGTTGCGCGGTCCGCGCCGTCGTCATCCAGTGTATGGCCCGGGAATCGTCGCCAGGACGGTACAATCGAAGATTATAGAGTTCCACCCCATGCCCCCGGCGAGGCAGACTCCGGTCTTGACCCGTCCCCGCAAGGTGTTGCAGGAGGTCCTCCGGAAGCGCGGCGATCTCCGGACAGACCAACACCTCATCGTGCAGTGGGTAGAACGCTTTCTTCAGAAAGAGACCGAAGGGGAAGGGCGTGACGACGTGGATGCCCTCCAATGAAAGACGTCCCCGCTTCGGCGCGAAAACCTGATAGGAGAGAAATAGCGACTGCTGCGGAGACACCTGCCGGACCGACAACCCCCGCTCGACATCCTGCCCTGCGACGACGTCGTACAGGCGCAGAGAAAAGCTGGGTAGGCGCGGCTTTCGATTGGAAATCGAGAGACTGATCGTCGCCGATTGGTTCGCAACAATCACGTCCGGCGCGTGTCGGCGAAATTCGAGTCGCCTCAAACATTGCTCGGACAGAATCCCCGACAACACAATCAGGCTCAGCATCATGGCCAGAAGCAGGTAGAACAAGTTGTTGCCCGTATTGACCGCCGCAACGCCCACTGCGAGCGTGAAGAGCAAAAACCTGGTGCCTTCGGGCGTCAGGCGGAGCGTGCGGCCGCGAGAGAGCCGCCGAAAGAATTTTCGGAACACGGTCCGATCCATGGGCGATTCGTCGGCTGATGGAGAGGCGGCGCCGCGGACGGTCACACGGGCACAGGGACCGTGTCGACCAGGTCGACAATGATTTGCTCGGCCTGTTCGAAGCTGCGGGCCCGCATGCCTTGCGCACGATTCAGCATGACGCGATGCGAAAGGACAATCGGGGCCAGCTCTTTGATATCGTCGGGCAGACAATAGGAGCGATGCCGGACCAGCGCCAACGCTTTCGCGGCCTTGCTCAACGCCAGCGACCCCCTGGTGCTGACTCCCAACGACAGCAACGCACTCTGCCTCGTGGCCTGAACGATGGCCAGCAGATACTCCGTCAAGCTGTCGTCCATACGGATCTTTTCGACCTGGTCTTGCAAGTCGAGGATGTCCTGCACGACCAGCACAGGTTGCAATTCCTCGGCAGGATGGAGCGCGTGCGGCCGATCGAGCACTTTTTTTTCTTCTTCCGCCGACGGATACCCGATGCGCAGCCGCATGAGGAAACGGTCCAGCTGGGATTCAGGCAAGGGAAAGGTTCCGTGGTATTCCGCGGGATTCTGTGTCGCGATGACCATGAACGGTTGATGCAGCGGATAGGTTTGGTTATCCATCGACACCTGCGCTTCGCTCATCGCCTCCAGCAAGCTGCTTTGGGTCTTGGGCGTCGTCCGATTGATCTCGTCGGCCAGAACGATGTTGGCGAAGATGGGGCCAGGCATGAATTCGAACGCCTGCCTCTGCCTGTTAAACATCGAAACCCCGATGATATCCGACGGAAGCAGGTCGCTCGTGAATTGAATGCGCTTGAAGGAACAGTCCAACGATCGAGCCAAGCTATGGGCCAATGTCGTCTTCCCCACGCCCGGCACGTCCTCGATGAGCAGATGGCCTCGCGCCAACAGACAGACCACCGCCATCTCGATGACCTGCGGTTTGCCCTTGATTACCCGCGCGATATTGTCCTGGATCGCACGGATGGTCGGTGGTGAATTCACGATGGGATTGTGTGATCGGTGGTCAAAATGGATGTGAGCCGGCTGGACACCGTCGAAGTCTAACAAAGGGTCCCAGGACGGTCAATTTTTCCTGAAGTTTTGCTACCAGTCCGGCCTAGATGTCGAGCTACTCGGGCACCAGCGTCAGCATCCAGGGAGACGTTTCTTCGGGCATATCCCGAAAGCGACGTGCCGTGCTGCTCGCCGGCATACCCTTAAATGTTGCGCCTCGGCGGATTTCGACGTACCGGAACCGATGGGATGAAGCTTCTCCGGAACGAATGGGAAGGACGCGGGGCAAGGCGCGTCGCATCGGGGCGAGATCGGCCAACGAGACCGATTCTCCCTCGGGAAGGCGGGACAGCCGGGTGAATGTCTCTCCGAACAGAGCGGGAATAACCTCGGGCGTAAACGGTTGGTTCTGCGGTCGCACGACTGGGGTTTCGATCAGTTGAGAAAGCAGTTCCCAGAACACCTGGCTGTCGACTGCGCCCAGCACGCCAAGCAATCCGCGCCGAGATAACAGGTCCAACAAAGCCGCCGGTCCGCGGATATCGAATTTCCATGCGGGGAACAAGAGCGCTCGGCCGCCGTGCTGCACTTCGAGCGCATTTTCTCCCTCAAATCGCACCTGCTGGTACCGTCCCTTCGTACGTGCGAGCTCTCGGGCGATGCACTCCGCGGACAATCTCGTCGGCTCATAGGCAAAGGTAGGAGTCGCCGGAGCCCAACAGGTCACGACCGTATAGCGGTCGGCAAGCGATCCGGTACGATCCAATGCGCCCGTCTCGAACATGTCCTGATCGCCAAAAAAACGGAACCGCAGTCCCGGTTGGGACCGCAGCCAATCGAGTCGCCCCGGATCCGGATGGAGGGGGCCGCCCAACTTGGAGCCCGGTTGCAGACGGTCGAGGCAATGGAGGATGAGCTCTTGGCCCCGCTCACGCAACTGCGGCAGGCAGTCCTCGGCCAATTCCTGCGCAAACGACAGATCCCCGGCTCCCAAATCCAACACCGACGACACGTCGGCCTCTCGAAGCGCGTCGAAGGGGTTCCATCGTCCCCGAACGAATTCCGCTAGTGCCTGGGTCGAAAGTCGGCTGATCGGCCAGCGGCGCGCGGGTGATTCGATCAGATCGAAGTATACACAGAGTGCCCGGATTCCCTTGGCAGGCGGCAACCCCGTCAACGTTTTGAGGCAGCGGCCGTCGAGATCCTGCACGCGTTCCGCGTCGGCGCGCCCTGCCACATCCAAAAGTTGCCGCTTCACGGGATCGGGAAGCGCCGTATTGCGAATCGCCTCGGTCATCCGTTGGAGGACGGCACGGAGACGAGGCCCTTCAATCAACTTCTTCGACGCTTCCCATTTTGATTCATCTCGCCGCGCCAGACGGCTTACGCGGGACCGAAAATCGGCGAGGAGTTGGGAGTGATCATCCATGATTCTTGCTATGAGCGGTGCCAGCTTAGCGGGCGTCGTCCTCGACCGTCAAGGCTGCGACCTTGCCCGTCTTTCAAGCGTATGCTAGGTAAGAGGATGATCTTGTCACAACCCGTGGCCTGGCTGGTTCTGCTGCTGACAGCCGCCTGTACGAATGTCCCAACCGGTGGAGAACCCGCCTTCCCTCCGGATCAACTTCTGCACTTTCAGGAATGGCAAGTCATCGAGACGGCGTCGGGGCGACCGGTAGATACGGAGTCCTGGCTTCGTGAGCTCCCGACCTACGATATCGTGTATCTTGGCGAAGAACACCATAACCACCACCATGTGCAGGCTGCCGTAAGGGTGATCGAATCCTTGGTCGGCAGCGGGTACAGGCCGGTGCTGGCCATGGAAATGTTTGCCTGGGATGGACAGTCCGCCTTAGACCGCCAAATTCTGGAGGGCGGTGCGGATCGAGAACGGTTTCTTCAGGAAGCCCGATGGCGAGAGAATTGGGGAGGGCCGTACGACGATTACGAACCGCTGATTCGGATCGCCCGCGAACGGCGGTTGCCGGTGCTGGCGCTCAATGCTCCTCTCAGTCTAGTTCGCCGGGTCGCCAAACAAGGCTTGGCGGCCGCGCAGCAGGACCCGGAGGCAGCGCGCTGGGGCATGAAGGATGAGCCTATTGTCGATGACCCGGCATACCGAGACCGGATTATCCGTCAGCTTCAGCAATGTCACGGTGGCGGGCCCGACTCACTCTACCAGCAGATGTACGAAGCCTCGATGTTTCGCGATGAAGGGATGGCCAAAACGCTGATCCAGACCTGGCGAGCCAGCAGAAGCGGACCGTCGACGGATCATCGTCCCATCATCAGCTACACCGGCGGCGGCCATATCCAGTACAATCTCCCGATTCCGAAGCGGGTCACCCGCAGGGGGGAAGGCACGGTCCGACAAGTCACCATTTATATGGCATCATTCGAGCCCGCCCGCACTCACGAACTCCAAGAAATCATCAAGGATGGTATTGCCGATTACGTCTGGCTCACACCGATGAGCCAACACGGCCCTCCCCGGCGCTGCAAGTAGAGGAGGAAATCCCGTGGAATCTTGACAGTGAAAGGAGTCCCCGTCACACTACACCCACACCGTGAGCCAGCCTCTATGCGCAACAGGATACCCTGCACTGCGGAACGCTTGAGTCTTCTGGCCCCTCCCATGATTCAAGGGGTGGTCGACAAGGCTGCCTTCCAGATAGGCCATCAATACCTCTCGGAGAATCGCGTGCGGATCGTGGAGGCGGACGAGTCTCAAATTTCCTCCGCAGTCATCGGCAATTCAGGGCTTTACGAGCAAACCATCAGATTGAAGGACGGACAGCTGATCTCCAAGTGCTCCTGCACACTACCGGAGGAGCCGATGTGCCGCCACTGCATCGCCGTTCTGTTGGAATATCACCGGTGGGTGCAACCGCGGGGAGGCAGAAGAAAAGAGACTCGTGAGACAACATCGACGCAGGACAACGGAAAACCTGCCGCCCCACCGGTCAATTCAGGAGACCTTAAGCTCAGCGAAATCATGGCCTTCGTTGAATGGCTGCTGCCGGCGATGAAGGCCCTGGAGCGTGGAGATATGTTGCCTGGGTTGCCCGCCTCCGGGACTGGAGAAGCCGGGGCCTGGATCCATGCAATTCGCAATTTGGATGATCGCCGCCGTGAGAGTGAAGACATTCGGTTGCAACTGGAATCCGACATGCGGGATCGCGAAGCCTACATTGGGCGGGTGACCCAGCAACTCCAAAACTCCCTCGCCGATGCCAAGTCGGCCCGGGCTTCCGTCCAAGAACTGCAGCAGGAACTGACGACGTACAAAGAAATGATCGGCCGCGTCGGCGACCTCTGCAAGGAGCTCGGGCGCTACGACAGCGAGATCAAGTCGGTGGCAGGGGAACTGTTGTCGAAGGGGTCTCAGCTCGATAAACTCGCCGGGTCGTTTCGAGAAATCGTCGCCGCACTGAAGACCGCGTCCAAGGTCCCGCCCGCTTCCTGAGTGTTCTGCCGAGCCGACAACCGACTGATTCTGATATCAACCGATTCTGATCCAGCGTTCCTCTTGCGTCCGCTTGGCGGGTTTCAGTACAATGCGGCCCTGTTTGGGCCATCAACGACCTTCACGGAGGAGGAACATGAAGAGATTTGTGGCAGGAATCGGCATCACTGTCGGAGCCGTGCTGGCGGCCGCGTCTCAAGCGGCGGCGAACGAGCCATCGGGCGGCCCACCGGACTATAGCGGAATCACCGGCATGTATTACGTCCTGATCGGGATCGTGCTCGCCTATGGGGTCTACGACACTTTTTTAAAGAAGTCCTAGGCCTTCCCGCCCTTTTTCCATCATTCCTTCTTGTCGCCGCGCAGTGCGTTGCTGCGCGGCGAGGGATGTTCGTCTGCTCATTTTTTCAGGAACGATTCGATGGCGTTCAGCACATTGGCCGCTATGATCCGATAGCCGTCGGCCGTAGGATGGATCCCATCCGGTTGGTTGAACTGGGCCTGGGCAGCCACCCCTTCCAGGAAGAACGGAATCAGCGGCACTCCGTGCTTCCTCGCCAGCGCCTGATAAATGGCCTCAAACCGGGACGTATAGTCCCTTCCGTAATTCGGAGGCAGCTTCATACCTGCCAGGACGACGAGCGCCCCACTGTCGCGCAGGCGTTCGATGATCCGATCCAGATTGGCCTTGGTTTCCTCGATGCTCAAACCGCGGAGACCGTCGTTGCCGCCCAACTCGAGAATCACGATGTCCGGTCTGCCGTTCAATACCCATGGCACCCGGCGCAATCCGCCGGCAGTGGTATCGCCGCTGACACCTGCGTTCACGACGCGATAGCGGTAGCCCGCCGCATCGAGCAACCGCTGTAGTTCAGCCGGGTAGGACTCCTGAGACCGCACACCCAGACCTGCGGTCAGACTATTTCCAAACGCAACGATTCGCGGCCGCTCGTCTTTGACCTCGGCAATCCGCAGCTCGAGCGGTGACGCTCCGCGTTCGGCAGGGAAGCACGGAGTGAAGCCGGACCAGAGGACTGCAAGACCTGGAAGGATCAATGCCAGGAAGCGAACAACCCGCGCGGGAAAGAGATCTAAGCGGCGCGTCGGCATACAGTATAATAACACTCATTGCCCTCCACGGCGTTAGGAGACCATTGTGATTGACGTACACCACCTATCCATGAAGCTCGACGCCGGCGGCCACACGGTCGACATCCTCGACGACGTGACTTTCCGGATTCCCGACAAGCAAATGGTCGCCGTGGTCGGTCCGTCGGGCAGCGGCAAGTCCACTTTGCTCGGCCTGATGGCGGGGCTTGACCGCCCGACGGCCGGATCCATTGTTGTGGATGGAGTGGACATCACCACCCTACCGGAACATGTCATGGCGAGGTTCCGGCGGGAAAAGATCGGCTACATCTTCCAATCGTTCCATCTCATCCCCACGATGACGGCGATCGAAAACGTGGCGGTCCCGCTTGAGCTGAGCGGCGTGCAGCAGGCAAAACAGCACGCTGCCGAGCTCCTGAAGGCTGTGGGGCTCGACGATCGGCTCCATCATTATCCCGTTCAACTCTCCGGCGGCGAGCAACAGCGGGTGGCGGTGGCGCGAGCATTTTCCTGCCGCCCGCCGATTCTCCTTGCCGACGAGCCGACCGGCAACCTGGACTCGGTGACGGGGCTGCAGGTCATCGACCTGCTCTTGTCGTTCCACCGCGACTACGGAACCACGCTGGTCCTCGTGACCCACGATCGCGCTCTGGCCACCCGCATGCAGCGGATCGTCACCCTTCGCGACGGACGGATCGAGGCGGATGAAGCGGTCGACGGCACCGCGTCGAAAGGTCAGGACGAGGCGTGATGCCGTTCCCCATCGCGTTGGCCTGGCGTGAAACGCGTGCGAGTTGGCGCCACTTCCTCTATTTCTTCCTGTGCATCGCCCTCGGCGTAGGGGCCCTTGTAGCCGTCTCCCTGTTCGGAGCCAACGTTGAGCAGGCAGTCAATAGAGAAGCCCGTAGTCTCATGGGCGGCGATCTGGAGGTCCGTCTGTCACGTCCGATGAGCCGGCAGGGGCTTGCCGTGCTCGATTCCTTGGCCAGCCGCGGCGTGGGCACAACTCATGTCAGCGAGCTCATCGCCATGGCCGCGCGGGAAGGAAGCGATCCTCGGTCTTCCGGTCAAGCGAGCCAGATCGTGGAACTGAAGGCGGTCGGACCCGCATATCCATTTTACGGCGCTCTCCGCAGCGAGCCCGCACTCCCGCTATCCGCCTTGCTCGGGCCGACGGATACTCAGTGCGGATCAGGTCGTTGCTTGGGTGCGCTGGTCCAGGAATCGCTGTTGATCCGCATGGGATTGTCGGTGGGCGACCGGTTGCGAATCGGTCAAGCCACATTCGTGATCACCGGTGTGGTGCTGACTGAACCGGATCGCATGGCGAATGCCTTTAGCCTGGGGCCGCGTGTCCTGATCTCTCAGGATGGTTTGCCAGCCACGGACCTGATCAAACCGGGCAGCCGGGTTCGGGAACGACATCTACTGAAACTGCCCACTTTCATCGAGACGCAGCCGCTGGTGCATGAACTGCGCGGTCGGTTGTCCGTCGAATCACCCCGTATTTCGACCTATCAGGATGCGCAGCCGCAGCTCAAGCAATTCTTGGATCAATTGACCCGCTACCTCGGGCTGATCGGCCTCACCGCCCTGTTCGTCGGAGGCATCGGCGTTGCAACGTCGGTGCAGGCGTTTCTTCGGGAGAAGTTGCACACAATCGCCATACTGAAGACCATCGGGGCCGATTCCGCAACCGTGATGCGCGCTTATCTTGGCCAGGCTCTGTTCCTCGGTCTGCTGGGCAGCGCGGCGGGAGCTGCGGGCGGCATCGCTCTGCAGCAGGTGCTCCCCGGTGCGATCTCCACATTGTTCGGAACCTCGCTGTTGGAGCAGATTGGACTTTCCATGAGCCTGACGATCGGGACGCTGGCCCCTATCGGAAAAGGAATTGCCCTGGGCCTCGGTGCCACGGTGTTGTTCACCCTTTGGCCGCTCCTCAAGATCCGCGGGATCAGGCCCATCCTCATTTTTCGGCGAGAGATTACCGAGTCCGAACCGCACACTCACGGGCCCGGCGACCGGTGGGGAAGGCCTGCTTGGCTCGACGATCCGGCAGACGTCTGGACTGTCAGCCTGATCACCATTGGACTGTCGGGGCTTTCCGTCTGGCAGGCTGGGTCCTGGAAAGTCGGCTTGCTGTTTATCGGAGCGCTCGTGCTGGCCCTCACCGTGTTAGGTCTGGCCGCGCGCGCGCTCGTCCGTCTGCTGAAACGGCTTCCGCAACCGGCCTCTGTCAGCCTCCGGCAGGCCGTCGGCAATTTGCATCGTCCGGGCAATCAAGCCACAGGGGTGATGGTCTCCATCGGGATCGGCATCATGGTGATCATGACGGTGTCTTTGGTCGAACGATCCCTCATCAGTCAGATCGGTTCTCAGCGCCCCAGCGACGCTCCCACTTTTTTCTTCATCGACATCCAGCCGGATCAAAAGGACGGTTTTCTCGGATTGTTGCACGAGCGGACCGGAGACTTGACCCCGGAGGCTATCCCGCTGGTTCGTTCGCGGCTGCACGCCGTGAAGGGAGACCCGATAGTGCCGGAGGCTGTGTCGGATCGGGAGGACCCCCAGAATGGAGACAAGAACGAACGTCGGAAAAATTGGTATCGCACTCGCGAGTATGTGCTGACCTTCGTCGAACGGCTGCCGAAGGACAATCGGATCGTTCAAGGTGCCTGGTGGGACGGCCGGTCCACTCCCAAGCCGCTCCTGTCGATCGAAGAAGAGGCGGCCGAGCATCTGGGGGTCAAAGTCGGGGACACGGTGGAATTTGATATTCAGGGGGCCACGGTCGAGGCCGAGGTCGCCAGCGTCAGAAAGGTTGAGTGGGGCAACCTGTCGACCAACTTTTACATGATCCTCTCGCCCGGATCCCTGGAAGGCGCGCCCTATACGTATGTGGTCACGACGCGCGTCGACCCCAACGAGGAATTGCCGCTGCAACAGGCCGTCGTGGCGGCCTTCCCCAACGTAACGGCGATCAATCTGCGCGACGTGACGGAGACCTTTACGGCGGTATTGGATCGGCTCTCACTGGCGATTCGATCCGTCGCAGCGTTCTGCGTGATGGCCGGGGCCCTGGTCATGGCCGCGTCCCTCGCCGCGACGCGGTACCGTCGCTTGTACGAATTGGTGATCCTCAAGGCGTTAGGCGCAACGCGCAGCGTCATTGCGCGGTCCTTTGCCGCCGAATATGCCCTGCTGGGGCTCATTGCCGGCGCGATAGGCGTCGTCCTCGCCAGCGCCCTTTCCTGGGGCGCGCTGTATTTCCTGTTCGACTTGCCATGGCGCCTGCATTTCAGCCTGCTCGCCGAGGGACTGGGGCTGACGGTCCTCCTGACGTTGATTGTGGGATTTCTCAGCACGTACCGGCTTCTGAAACAGCCTCCGCTCAAAATCCTGCGTCATGAGTGAA
>JBDZUK010000003.1:14131-15285 GCA_040255165.1 Nitrospiraceae bacterium
TGTGCGTCTTCGCCAAAGCTGCTGATGTTGCCGCCCGGGGCGAGGGAACTCCATTCAAAATGGTCGCTCACTTGGCCGTTGAAAAAGCGGAAGCTCCGGACAAACCCGCTGCAAAAATCACCATAAAAATACGTCCCTTGTTGGCCGGGAATGGCCGAACCGCGGTAGACATAGCCCCCGGTGATGGAACACCCCTGGGCATGATCGTATTCGACGTGCGGAAGAGCGATGCCTGTCCTATCGCACGCGGCCCCGCCGGGAAAACAGAGAGAGCCTTCGGTGACATTCCACCCGTAATTCCACCCTCTGCCGGCCCCGCTGGCAAAGGGGGAGACCGTCACCTCTTCTCGTGCACCTTGCCCCACGTCGGCCACATACAAATCGCCCAGGACGCGATCGAAGGTGAACCGCCATGGATTCCGCAAGCCGGTGCTCCAGATCTCGCCCCTGATACCAGGCCGTCCCACACAGGGGTTTGACAGAGGCACGGAATAGGGCTGTGCCGGCGGCGGTCCTGCCTGACCCACGTCGATGCGAATCAGTTTCCCAAAAAGGCTGCCGAGATTCTGCGCCCGGTCCTCCGGATCGCCGCCGCTGCCGCCGTCGCCGAAACCGATGTAGAGAAATCCGTCCTGACCGAACGCCAACATGCCGCCGTTATGATTCCCAAAGGGCTGCTGCAAGGTCAGTATCGTCAAGTTTTGTATGGAGATTGCGAGGTTGGGATTGCCGGGATCCGCGAGATAGCGCGCAACCACGGTATTCCCATTAATGTCGGTGTAGTTGATGTAGAATCGCCGATTCGTCCCGTACTCAGGGTCGAAGGCGAGCCCCAGAAGACCTTGCTCGTCTCCTTTCGAAACCAATGCGCTGATGTCGAGAAACGTGGAAATGAATGCCCCGGTGGCCCGATCCAAGACCTTTATGACGCCACCCTGTTCCACCACGAACAGCCGCACGGCGTCATCCGGCGGCGATGCGGTGAACAACGGGGCATGGAGTCCGGAGACCGGGGTCAAAGTTTCAAGACGAAGCGAAAGTGTTGGAGGCACTCGGGGCAAAGGAGCGGGGGGAGGAGCAGTTGGTTGTCGCACCAAACAGTCGGCAAAGACCGCGATGTTCGGCTGAGGCGCGGAAGAACCGTCCCCGTCGCC
>JBDZUK010000003.1:15385-61637 GCA_040255165.1 Nitrospiraceae bacterium
TCCGTCTCGCTCGGCCATGGACACGGCGATCCTCAATTGCTCCAAATATTGCTCCAGCGTCTTGCCGCCCAAGTCAATCTTCCGGTCGGTGAAAAACGCACGCACGTCCCGTTCCAGTTCCCGTGTGGCCAGGGATACAATGCCGCCGCACATCCGGCGGAGTCCCTGCTTCGGAAACGAGCGGTCCATCGACTCCCAATTGGATTTGACGTATTTCCACGCCAGCTCCCGCCCGTCGACATTGCCGAGAACGGCACTCACGAGAAAGGGGGCATCCTGGGTTCGGACTTCGCCGTTGAGAGCGTGAGCCAGCGTCCGTTCCAGCAGATCCCGGCTGCGGAACATGGCGAGAGAGAAAAGATACCGGCGTTCATCTTGGGGGGTTTTTGCCGATCGGAAGGAAGTGACAAATTCTTCGTACCGGTTGCGGTCCCCGCTGTGCGCCAAACAAGCCACCAGCGCGGGCAACAGATTCGGATCGACTGCCGTTGGATCCCGGCGGTAGGCATCATACAAACGAGCCGCATGAGCCTGCGTATCCGTATCGTTCCCTAGTTTTCCCAGGGCTCCGATCAGCTCTCCTCGCATTTGCCTCGTCAGCTGCGATTCTCCTTCGCGCGCCGTCCAACCCAGCTCGTGGACCGCCGGCCGAACCCGGTCCTGCACGAACGCTTCCAACAACGACCGGGTTTCGGGGTCGATGATGCGGTTTAGAAAAGAGAAGGAATCGAGGAGGACCGTCCACACGTTTCTGTCGCGCTCGGATGTAAAACGGGCGGTCAAGTCGAGATAGTCTTCGAGAGGCATCAACCCGGCAATGGTGGAGGCCCAGGCGTCGTTGAGCAGATTGAATCTGTCGATGGCAGCCAGCCCAGTCTCGCCTGCCTTGAGCAGACGCTGGAGAAGCGCCGTCCCATAGCGCACACGATAAAATCCATGACCTCCCTCGTTGAGGAGGACATACCGAGTCCGTGACTCGATCGACACTCTGGAAGCGCGATCCTTGAGGAGGAGCGTGCGGCTGCGCGAGCCGTCCTCATCGAACATGCGGAGTCGAACCGGCACCTGCCACGGTTTTGTCTCATTCTCTCCCGTGGCGTCCTGAAGATAGGTAAACGGTTGTTGAGTCAGCACCAGTTGGGAATCCTCGCTCAGCTCCGCGGTAATGAGCGGATACCCCGGTTGATAAATCCAGGCATCCATGAGGTCGGGTACCGGCTGGTCCGCCACGGCGCCAAGAGACGCCCACAGATCCGGTGTGTCCGCGTTCCCATACGCATGGGTCCGAAGATAGTGCCGGACACCGTCTCGAAAAACCGTCGGCCCAAGGTATTGCTCCAGCATGCGAAGCACGGAGGCGCCTTTCTCATACGTCAGCACGTCGAACATCGCGTCGGCGTCCTTGGGCGCTCGCACCGGGTATTCAATAGGTCTCGTGCTGCGGAGACCGTCGACTGAGAGGGCCGCGGCGCGGGAGACTCCGAACGTCGTCCACCGCTGCCATTCCGGTTTCCAGGCGTCGACGGCCAACATCTCCATAAAGGTGGCAAACGCCTCGTTCAGCCAGAGGCCGTTCCACCACGCCATGGTCACGAGATCGCCGAACCACATGTGGGCGTTCTCGTGGGCCACGACGTCCGCGATCCGTTCGAGTTCCGCATGCGTCGCGGTTTGCTCGTCCACCAGCAGCGCAGTTTCCCGAAAAGTGATCGCGCCGAGGTTCTCCATCGCGCCGGAAGCAAAGTCCGGGATCGCAAGCAAGTCCAATTTGTCCCCTGGATAGGGGATGCCGTAGTAGTCCTCGAAGAAGCGCATCGAGGCGGCGGCGATGCGTTGGCCGAAGCCGGTCAAACGACGCTTGCCTCGAACGGACCAAATACGCAGCGCGGTATCTCCCACGAACATGGGTTCGGTCGCCTCCAACTCACCGACGACGAAGGCCACGAGGTACGTGGACATCGGAATCGTATCCGCGAACCGCACGACTTTTTTGCCGCCCTCCGATGACTCTGAGAGAATCCTGGTGTTCGACACCGCAACGTGGTTCGAAGCGACAACCAGCGTTACGGAAAAGACCGCCTTGAAATCCGGCTCATCCCAGGAGGGAAACGCCCGCCTGGCGTCGGTCGCTTCGAATTGAGTCGCCGCCAGCGTGTGTGCTGTCCCGGTCTCGTCCTTGTAGGTGCTCCGGTAGAATCCGCGCAGCTTGTCGTTCAAAGTCCCGGTGAACGTGATCCCGAGACGCCAAGTACCGGGCTGCATGGGCGCAGCCAACCGCAACCGGCACCGTTCGAGCGATTCCTGCGTTTCGACTCCGGCCACCTGTGTCGTTCCTTCGCCCGATAGGAGGGTCGCGGAGACAATGTGCAGCTCGGCGCCATTGAGCACGATCTCGTCTGCGACCTGCAAGACCGTCAGCGTGATCGTCGCGTGACCAGAGAAGACCGACCGATCGAGATCTGGCTCCAGGCGCAGCTCGTACCTGGTCGGGACGATGTGGCGAGGAAGGCGATACGGGTCCGGGGTTTGGTACGGCATAGGGGCGGGTTTTTACGCCGCCAGAACTTGGACCCCTTGGTCCGTTCCGACGATCAACAGGTGGGTTCTTCCGACAAACAATCCGGTTTCCACGACGCCCGGAATCAGATTCAACCGGAATTCCAGGTCCTGGGGATCCTCGATCCTGCCGACATGCACGTCCACGATCACGTGGCCCGCCTCGGTCCGGAACATCGCGCCATCCCGCTCGCGCAGCACCGTTTTCCCGCCAGTGACTTCTTCTATCTGCCGCGCCGTGCCGCCCCACCCGAAGGGCACGACTTCGATGGGCAGCGGGAAGGACTCCCCCAAATGAGGAACCCGCTTGGTATGGTCGACCACCACGATAAACTGCTTCGCGGACGCAGCCACGATCTTTTCCTTCAGCAACGCGCCGCCTCCCCCCTTGATCAAATTGAACTGCGGGTCCACCTGATCCGCGCCGTCGATGGCGAGATCGAGGCACCAGGCGTCGTCCGTTTCGATGAGCGGGATTCCCTGTTCCATGGCCAGGCGAGCAGTGTCATGCGAGGTGGGAACGGCTTGGACTTTCATCCCGTTCCGGATTTTTTCGCCCAGCGCGAGCACCATGTATTTCGCGGTAGATCCGGTCCCAAGGCCGACGATCATGCCGTCCCGTACGTAGTCGACGGCCCGCAGTGCCGCAGCACGTTTGAGCCGATCCAAGTCCTCTTTATACGTCATGATCCCTGTTCCTTGGCCAGGCGAGCCGCGACAGAGGCGGCGCCGAAGAGGCCGGTCTTGTCGTTTTTCACGACTTTGACGGGGATGGCGCTCATAAACCGTTTATACCGGCCCTTGTTGGTGAAGCCTTTCATAAACGTCCCGTCCTTCAGTTTCGGGAGCAATTTCGGCGCGATCCCACCGGCCACATACACTCCATCCAGTGCCAGCGCCTTGAGGGCCAGGTTCCCGGCCTCGGCCCCGTAGATAGACGTGAACAAATCCAACGCCTGCTTGGCAATTTCCGCTTGGCCTTTTAGCCCGGCCTCGGCAATGACCGCAGCCGGGTCTTCCACCTTGATTTTTTCCGCCAGCCAGGTGGGCTCGTTCTTCTTGCTGTCCCGGAGATATTCATAAATGGCGAGCAAGCCGGGTCCCGAGAGAAGACGCTCGTAACTGACGTGGAGATAGCTCCCTCTGACGTGACGCAGCAATTCGATTTCATTGTCCGTGTTCGGCGCGAAATCGGCATGCCCCCCTTCGGACGGCATGGGGCGATACCGGATCCCGTCCCAAAATAAAATGGCTTCGCCCAACCCGGTGCCAGCGGCAATAAGAGCCAGCGCCTGTCTGCGGGCAGGCGGCGTGCCGGCGTTCAATACCTCGACTTCATCGGGTCGGAGCAGCAGAATGCCGTGGGCCGTCGCTTCGAGATCGTTCAACAGGCGGACGTACGGGATGTCGAATTGTTTGGCGATCGAGTGTCCGTCGATTACCCACGGCAGATTGGTGGTATGGGACCTGTTTTCAATGACGGGCCCGGCGACGCCGAAGCAGGCGGCGTCGATCCTCAGGGGCTCGGACGGCTTCGGTGCATCTTCCTCGTCCACCTGCTCCTCCTCGCCCGCCTCCAATTCATCAATGGGGGTCGGCGGCGTAGGAGGGCTCAGAAACTCCGCGAGTATTTCCTCGAGCGAGGCATAATCGGCGCTATGGAAAGACTCTTCCCTGACCGGCTCGACCCGTTCCGTGTTCCATTCGTAGAGAGCCAAATTCGTTTTGGTGCCGCCGATATCGCCCGCCAGAATCATCGACCTATTCCTCGCGAGAAGTCGGGTGCTGTTTGCTGATCGTCAATTCCGCGGACGCGGCGCCGTCGAGCAACCAGACGACGCGCCCGTTCTCGGGCCTCACGCGTGCGGCGGGCAAGGTGCGCTCTTCTCCGGTACGCGGCTCGAGCACCGCCCGAACGACGGAAGCCTTGGCGGATCCCGTCACGAGGAACAGTACCACACTCGCTCGGTTGATCACACCTAGGGTGAGGGTCAAGCGGGACCTAACGCCGGTGGGCGCGCGATTCGGCACAACCCATCGCCGTTGTTCGCCGAGGGCCGGGGTGCCGGGGAACAGGGAAACTATGTGTCCGTCTTGACCGAGACCCAGCAACACGAGGTCCAATTTCGGCCACTGGCCCGCGATCGGACATTCCGATCGTAACTGCTCTTCATAGTCGCGCGCGGCCCGTTCGGGCTCCGGGTCTTCGCCTCTCATGCGAACCACCTGGGCCGCGGGAATCCCCAACGGATGGAACAACGCGGCCTGGGCCATGCCGAAATTACTTTCCGGGTGGTCTGGCGGCACGCATCGTTCGTCTCCGAACACGAACGTCACGGCCTTCCAATCCAGGCGAGAAGACCATTCATCCTTCGCCAAGGTTTCGTAAAGTGCTCGGGGCGTTGTCCCGCCCGAAAGAGCCAGGAAGAAACGCTGATGGTCCGCGATCGCCCGTTGACCGTCCCAGAGGACGAACTCCGCGGCCTCTTGCATCCATTCCGTACCCGGATCGAAGATGCGGATGTCGGGAGGAACCGTCACGTCAGCGACTCTTGGCGCGTGCACGCATGCGTGGTTGGCGAGGCCCGTCTAACTTGACTCTTTTGAACGCCGCCGCGAGCGTTCGAAACACGGCGGAAGGATTGCGTCCCAGCCGCACTTGAACCGCCGGACGTCCATGGCTCTCGAGCGATTGGAGATCTCCGGCGGCCTGTGCTTTCGCCAAGGTGCCGAAGCTGTAAGGCTGCCCCGGAATCGGTAAATCCGGAGTCATATCGTCTATCAATTCCAGAAAGAGTCCCGTACCGGGACCGCCTTTGTGCAGCTGGCCGGTGGAATGGAGATAGCGCGGGCCGTACCCGGCGGTCGTCGCGACGCCCTCACGAGAGGCAATGGCTTTACGCACCGATCGGATGGCGCGGTCGATCGTACGGGAAGGAGCCGTGTACGCGAGGATGGCGACGTACCCGCCCGGTTTCACCAGACTGCCGATCTTCTTTGCGGCGCGATCCGGCGGCTCGCCGGAGCTCGGGAGCTTGCCCCCGGCCCGAACCTCATCGAGCACTCGTCTCGTGTTATTTTTGCTTTCTTGGACGTTGGGTTGATCGAAGGGATGAATTTGTAAAAGGTGCCCTGCGACGGCGGTGGCGAATTCCCATCGGAAGAATTCGGCGCCCAAATCGTATCGGTCGCGAAGACCAAGCTGCAGCACGGGCTGCCCCGCGCGACGCAATGCGTGCGTCTGCCGGTCGAGCGTCCCGTTACGATCCCCCTTGAGGCGGAGATACACGAAGAGTCGGTCCGACCCATAGGATTTTGGAGGCAGAAGCGGCTCGTCCGTTATCGGCACGACTCCGGTCCCTTCCTTCCCGGTGCTTTCCGCCAAAAGTTGCTCGGCCCAAAGCCCAAAGCTCTGCACGGAGGGAGAGGCGATGACCGTGACTTTGTCTCGACCGGTCTGAGCCAGCATTCCCATCACCGCCCCGAGGAACACCCCGGGGTTGTTTTCGGGCGGCGCTTGAACACGGCAGGCGTCGGCCATCGATTGTGCTCGCTCGATCAAGCGGTCCACCCGGATGCCTAGCAACGCCGCCGGGACCATCCCGAAGTACGACAGCACCGAATAGCGCCCTCCGATATCCGGCTGATTGGTGAACGTGCGCCAAAAGCCGTGATCGACCGCAAGGCGCTCCAACTCGGTCCCTGGGTCAGTAATGGCGATGAAGTGCTGGCCGCCGCGGCTGCCTCTTGTATTGGCGACAAGAGACCAGAAGTGAGCGAAGAGCGACATCACTTCGATCGTCCCGCCCGATTTACTCGCGACGATAAAGAGACTCTTCGCGGGATCGATGCTCTTGGTGACGGCACGCACCCACCCGGGGATAGTGGAGTCGAGCACCCACAGACGCGGAAACCCGCGGGACGATCCAAACGTGGCGCGGAGAACTTCGGGGCCGAGGCTGCTCCCGCCCATACCGAGGAGTACGACATCTTTGACACTCAAACCGCGAACCGCGGCCGCGAAGGCCTGAAGCTCCGCTGCTTGCTCCTGCATCGGGCCCATGATTGTGAGCCAGCCCAGCCGGTCTTCTATTTCACGGGGCTCCGGTTTCCACAGCCGATGATCCATTGCCCAAAGGCGTTCAACCAGGTGCTGTTCCGACAGACTACGGAAGGCAGATCGGAGCTGTTGCTGAAAAGCTGGAGGGAGACTAGGGAAAAGGAGCGGCGGCATCGATGTTCTCTGCAGAGATGCACAGAAGCTATGTCGCTATCTTAGGGAGCGCTGTTTCAAAAGGCAAACAACGCCAGACCTATCGTTAGGGGAGGGGTCGGCGAATAATCATCGGCATTCCCGCGGTCAGGCTCCAGGCCAACGACTGAGCTTGATCAGGGGCAAGGGTCAGGGTCACGGCAGGTTGCATGTCACTCGGGTTTCCGCTTCGGGCGGTAGCCCGAGCAGAAGCTCTTGCCCACCAGTCTTGTGCTCTCGCCATAATCCAACGCCACACGCCTGCCTCCGCGGTTGGGAGCACTGTGAGAATCAGGGACGGCTCAAATCGGATGGTGTAATAGGTGGGCATGTCGGCAAAAGAGATCGGCTCCTGGATATCCGCAGCGGCCGGAGCGGCCTTCCGGCGCACCACCGGAGGACGGACTTGGAGATGGAACAGTTTTCCCAATGAGTCTGGATGGTATATAGTCCATCCGACCAACGGAACGCGATGAAGGTCTACTCCCCGGGATTTGATCATAACCGCCTGAGCAATGAGATCGAGTAACAAATACGGCTGGGCCGCAGAGGCCAGCTTGATCTCCTCCTCAAGAACCCGATTGATTTCCCTCAACGATGAAGCATCATTGAGATCCACTACGGCCGGAACTCTGTACTCCTCGGCTCGAGTCGCTGGGTCACATGAGGTCAGCAACAGGAGGATCGCCCAGAGCGCTCTCATACTGGATTTTGCGCCGGGAGGGGAGCGCTAGAAGATCATGATCGGCGTGCCGACTGTGGCCAATCGGTAGAGGGAGTGTAGGTCGTCGTCATTGAGCCGGATGCAGCCATGCGTGACGTTTTTCCCCAGCAGTCGGGGATACAGCGTGCCGTGGATGAAGTACCCCTTGCCGAATCCAAGCGCATATTCCCCCAGGACTCCCGATTCCACGCGATCGGCTGCGTTCTTCGGAATCTCCAGCCCTTCTTCGACGAAAGCCCAATCGGGCTTGACCCAAACCGGGTTGGTCAACTTTGACTGGACGGTGAAGTCGCCGCGCGGCGTGTCGAAAACCCATTGCCCGCTGGCCTGACCAGGCTTATCGAGGACTACCCCGCTGCCGGTGGAAACAATCGCGTCCAACAGGACTTCATCCCGACGCCTCACATAGAGGTGGTTTCGAGCCGTGTCGACCACCACGTAAGGCTCAGTCGGCGCGAGTTGCGCAAGCTGCTTGATCAGGGTTCTATATCGAGCCTGCAACGCCCGCACCTGCGAAGGATGGGCCTGTTCGGGACGGGCGGCGATGACGCCGGCGGGACGAGGCCCGCTGCTTTGGATCGCCGCGAGTAAGACAAGCCCCGCGGCGACTGATATAAGGAGAAGCGTCAGACGCTTCATAACCGGCTCAGGTTTCTTCCTGTTGGTCGGCCAGAACCGACAAAGCCAGCGCCACCGAATTCTTACTGTTCAAGGCTCCGACGATAGTGACGGGAGTCCCGCGCTCTACCCGCTGGAACAGGGAAACCATATGCTGATTATCGAGCATGATACACCCCAGCGTCTGTGCCATCAGCTCGTTGTCCACCCCATGAATCTCGATCTGCCCGCCTATGTCCTTGGCTACCGGAATCCTCCCGGCCCTTTGCGCCAGGCGAAATCGCCGCCGGTCTTCGGCGTTCGGATAGTCCAGAACGAGCGCACGGTAAAACTGCGTTTGCCCAAGCCCGCGTTTGATGGAGATTTTGTATCGACCTTCCGGTGTCGCTCCGTCGCCCTGATATCGCTTTTCCCGGATGCCATTGAATCCCAGGCGAACCGGATATGATTGCACTTTGCGGCCGTTCTTATAGACAGCAAGCACCCGATCTGCCTTGCTGACGATCACCGCCGACGCCTGATGAACCCGCGACCACTCGATGGTTTGTTTGGCCATCTGTTGCCATCGAGAAATCCGTTCCTCATCTGCGTAGCGACCGAGCTCCGTGCTGAGCACTTCCGCTTGCGCAAGGAGGATCCGGGCGGCTTGATCGGAGGCCTCGAGAGACCGCTCGTACTGGCCTTGCTCGAAAAATGATCGGGCTTGCTTGACAAGAAGGTCGGTTTGGACCGGCTTCGGCCCCAGCACGATTCTGCTGTCAATAGACCCCACGTTCGCATTCAAAATCAGGACCCGTTCTTCCACACGAGCGAGCTTGGCTTCGGCCGCCTGACGCTGCGACTCTCGTTGTTCATTGACCCGGGAGACCGTTTGACTTCCCTCGTCCTGCAGGCGGCGTAGCTCCTGTTCAAGATGATTCGACTCCCAGGGCCATCGAATAAGATCCTCCTCCATTTCCACGCGGGCCTTGAGGACCATCCAGCGCTTCGCAAAGGCGGCATACTCTTCCGGTGCGAACTCGGCCGCCCGCAGTTCGCTAAGGTCACGGTCGATGGACTCGATCGCATCTATAACGTCCTGGACATCCTGCGGCACAGTATCCGTGCAAGACACCAGCAGGCCGGCCATGACCATAACCATGACCCGCGCGCAACGCTTGGCCGAGCGGCACCGCATCACGTTACGCATCACTCGCATCTTACCCTTGTTTTCTTACCACGGGAGCTGTTTTTCCCTTTCCGACTTTGGCGAGTGCATGCTTGAGTTCCATCGAGACGGCCTGACTTTTCTCATGAATGGCTTTTGCCTTCGTATGGGCCACCACATAGTCCCCCGCATCGATTGCCTTCTGAACTTCCGTCAGCGAGACGTTGAGTGCTTCTGCATCAGCCTTGATGGCCTCCAGCGCGGCGCGATCCTTCCCGACCGGGGCCTTGGCGAGGAGCTCTCGCGTTTCCTTCACGGCCTCCAGGGCCACCTGCTGTGTTTGGAGCGCGGCGGCCTTGGCTTCTTCTTTTTTCTTTTCAGCTTCCCTCCTGACCTGTTGCGCCTCCTGCTTGGTGGCAGCGACCAGATCTTCGGCCTTGCCGTAGTCGCGGAATAGCGTGAACTTGGCATCCTGGTCCGCGACCTCTTCTTGCAGGGCCGTCAGGGTGCCTTCCAGCTTGGCATACTCCTGCGGCGCGTAGCTGGCAGCCCCGCTTTGCTGAGCGTCCTTCACGGCCTGCTCCGCCGCATCGATCTGTTCCTTCGGCGCTTTGGCGCACCCGGTGATCAGCAAAAGCGTCAGGGCCGCGCGGAAAAGTATTGCTCGTCGCTGCATGCGTCTCCTCTCGGGAGCGTGGGAATGTTGTCCGTCCTCGCATCCCGGCCGGTGCGGCGTTGATTCATCGGCTTTTTCTTATTACTCCCCTTTTCTGGCGTGGCCCTTCTTTTTACCTTTCCCGTGCTTTTTGGCCTTCTTGGCTTTTTTCTCTTTCTCCCCCTTCTCCTTTTCGCCCTCCATCTTTTTCTCCGGTTCCGCGGGAGTCGCAGGCTCAACGGGAGCAGCCGGAGCCGCGGGAGCAGGTTCCGGGACGCTTTCTTGGGCCATCACTGTGGTCCCCAATCCGAATGCGGTGATGAGGGCGACCGCTACCATCGCGTTGGCAACATTCTTCATGCTTTCTTGACCTCCTGTTGTTAAGAACTGCGTGAGAGCCTTACTGAGAATGTGGCATACAGCATACCCATGCGTGAGAAATCATTGAGCCTTGGCAAGCTCGATGCCATCTAACTTGTTTTGGGTTCCTGTATATTGTTCGTATTTCCAATGGGTTCCCTTCGACCATGTTGCGGAGGGACAAGACAATTGTGGCGGTCTGGTGATTTTTCGGCAAAACCGCCCCAGAAGCATCTGTTGCGGCGAGATCTTCGACAGGACCGAACTTTCAGCTAGTTCGCGGCACGAAGAGGTGCCTATGTATGTTTGACACCTCGCAAGGCGCCACCTATAATGCCGCGTTCAAAACAAAGCCGTATTCTCAAGGAGCGACGCGATGTCCTTTACATACCAACAGCCTTCTAATTTGAAACGCAAACGGGAGCACGGATTCCGGAAGAGAATGAGCACCAAGAACGGCCGAAAGGTCTTGGCGCGTCGCCGTGCGAAAGGCCGGGCTCGTCTTACCGTCTAGGTTGCGCCAAGGGACTCCGCCTCAGGAATCCTGTCATCCAGTCCCACGGGTTCACGCGTCAGACCTCTCCCTTCCCCGGACACCATGACACCAAGCGGAGGAGGCAAGGCCGGGTTGTTTTTGCGCAACAGCCACGACATCGAACGTGTCAAACGCCAGGGTCATCGAATCTCCACCCCTCTCTTCAATCTCTTGGCGTGCCGTATGGACGATGTCTCAGGGCGGGTAGGAATCATCACAGGACGGCGCTTCGGTCCCGCTGTACGGCGGAACCGGGCGAAACGTCGCTTTCGTGAGCTGACGAGGCGGATCGCCGGGCGCTTGGCATCCCAGCAAGTGCTCTTGGTCTTTCCCAAGCGTGAGTCGCTGAGCCAACCTTTCGCCGCCTTGGAGCAATCATGGGAATCGACTCTGATTCGGCATCGCTTAATCGGACCGGCTGAAAGGAACTCTCCATGATGCGGGCGTGCCTTCTGCGTCTTCTCGTAGGATATCGGTATTGGATTTCCCCGTTTCTCGGCCCCGCTTGCCGGTTCGAGCCGAGTTGCTCCGTTTATGCCGGAGAAGCGATCGCTCGGTATGGAATCGTCCGAGGGCTGATCTTGAGTCTTCTGCGGCTACTCAAATGCCATCCGTTCCACCCGGGAGGAGTCGACCCGGTCAAATAATTCCTGGCTCGCGGTTGAGAATCGATCATGGAAAAGCGCGTCGTCATTTTCTTGCTGCTGTCGCTGGCCATCATCTTTGGTTACGATTACCTGCTGAAAGAACTGGGATGGCTGCCACCGCCTTCGCAGGAAGCGGAAGCACCTGAGGCACCGACAGCCGACAAGCCCGCGGACGACACAGGCGGTGCCACTCCACCAGCACCTTCCGTGCCCGCCCCTTCGCGGCCGATGGGACCCAAGGAGATTGTGCCGTCTGGGCCTCAAGCCTCCACAGAGCAAATCATCGAGGTGGAAACCGATCTCATCCGCGCGCGTCTGTCCAACCGGGGCGCCGTCGTAGCGAGTTGGGAACTCAAGCGCTATCAAACCGCCCCGCCGGATCAACAGCCGGTCGAGCTGACCTATTCGAAGGCAAATTTTAAACGGCCCTTGCACGTCACGTTGCCGGATGTCGCGGCCACGAAAGAGCTGGGGGAAGCCTATTATAAAGTCGAGCGGGACTTTTCCGTGTTGACGGCAGCGCAACCGGTCGGTCACGTCACCTTTCGATACCAATCCCCGTCGTCCGATTTACGGATGGAAAAGCAATTGACCTTTCATCACGGCAGTTATCTGGTCGATGTCGCCATCTCGGTCGAGGGACAGGCAGGCCCGATGAACGTCGGTCTGGGAACGAATTTCGGGATCGTCGAGTGGGGCGAAGGGTTCATCGGCCTGATCGGCTCAGCGTTGATGGTGGACGGGAAGATTGAAAAGGAAACCCCGGACGGAGAACTTGAACGAAAGGGGGCGGTGCAATGGGTCGCCCTTCAAGACAAGTACTTTTTGAGCGTACTGATTCCCCGCGAAGGCTCCGCGGCCCTGGTAAAGAAAGAGGGAGACAAGATCGTGACGGCGGCCGTGCAGGTGCCAGGCCAAGCAGGCTCCCCGGCGGTGCTTCAACTGTACGCGGGTCCGAAGGAATACGATACATTACGCAACCTGAACATCGGATTGGAAGATACCATCGATTTCGGCTGGTTCATCTTCGGCAGTTGGAGCGTGGTAAAAGCGGTGGCGAAGCCGATTTTCTATGTGCTTCGCTTTATCTATGATTTTACCCATAACTACGGGCTCACGATCATTCTGCTGACGGTGGCGATCAAGCTGCTCTTCGTGCCGCTGCAGTACAAGAGCTATAAGTCCATGAAACAGATGCAGGTGATCCAACCCAAGGTTCAGGCGCTGCAGGAGAAGTTCAAAGACGACCGCGACCGGCTCAACAAGGAACTGATCAAATTGTACCGGGACCAGCGGGTGAACCCCGTAGGGGGCTGCCTCCCCATGGTGCTGCAGATGCCGGTGTTCGTCGCTTTGTTCAATATCCTCTATATGACCATTGATCTTCGGCAAGCCCCGTTCATGCTCTGGATTCAGGATCTCTCGGCTCAAGACCCCTATTATGTCCTTCCTCTGATCATGGGCGCCTCCATGGTCATCCAGCAAAAGATCACCCCGACGACAATGGACCCCACACAGGCGAAAATCATGCTGGTGCTGCCTGTGTTCATGACGTTTCTGTTCGTGAACTTTCCGGCCGGTCTGGTGCTGTACTGGCTGACGAATAACGTCCTCACGATCACTCAGCAGCTGCTGACCGAACGGTATTTTTCTCGGCGTCAGGCGGCAGTACCTTCACAAGCCGGCACATGAAGGTCGCAGAATAAGAATGTCAGCATGATGGAATCGATATGGTCTCTGGCCCCGACGATACCATCTGCGCCATTGCCACCCCGACGGGGGAGGGTGGCATCGGCATCGTCCGCCTGAGCGGTGCACGCTCCATCGCCATAGCCGACCGTCTGGTTCGGCTCCGGTCCGGCAACTCGCTGGCTTGCGTAAGACCCCGGTGCCTTCATCTCGCGGACGTCCAGAGCGCACTTACTCGCGATACGTCGCAGCAGACCGGGAGCCACGCTCTCATCAACGACGCTCCGTTGGACGAAGTCCTCGTCGTCGCCATGAACGCCCCCCGGTCGTACACGGGGGAAGATGTCGTTGAAATTCATTCCCATGGCGGTCCTCTCGTCTTGGCGACGTTGTGCCGGCTTTGCATGGCGGCGGGGGCGCGCATGGCGGAGCCGGGCGAATTCACGAAACGCGCGTTTCTCAATGGACGTCTGGACCTGTCCCAGGCAGAAGCCGTGCTGGACACGATCCGAGCCAAGACGTCGGCAAGTCTGACTGCGGCGCAACGACAGCTTCGAGGGGAGCTTGCCCGCGAGGTGGACCGGCTACGAACCGGGCTGCTCACGCTCCTTGCCCACGTGGAAGCCGCGATCGACTTTGCGGAGGAGGACATTACGTTCGTCGAACGCGATGAATCGCTTCGCACATTGGAGGAATGCGTCGACGTGCTCGCCCGCCTCATCGCTACGTCCGAGACGGGCCGCGTGCTGCGTGAAGGAGCCAGTGTGGTGATCCTCGGCCGCCCGAATGTCGGGAAGTCGAGCCTGATGAACCGGCTGCTGAGGGATGACCGCGCAATTGTCACCGAAATTCCCGGCACGACGAGAGACATTATTGAAGAATCGCTTAGGCTGGGGGGGATCGTCGTCCGCTTGATAGATACGGCCGGGATAAGACCGACCACGGATCCGGTAGAGAGCGAGGGCATCCGTCGCACTCAACGTGCGCGCGAGGAGGGAGATTTGCTTGTCTTCGTCTTGGACGGCAGCCAGGAGCTTACAGGGGAAGATCAGGGGCTGCTCGCAGAACTCGGAGGCCCTCGATCCCTGATCGTTATTAATAAAGCCGATCTGCCTCGGCGCCTTGACGGCACCGCCTTGCATGCCGGGTACGGTATTGACGCCGAGCACGTCATTGAGGTGTCTGCGAAGCGCGGAGACGGAATCGACGGGCTTCGGGACAGGATCCGGAGCCGTCTACTCCCCGGTCGTCTGGAGCCTGACGAGGGACTGGTGGTGACCAACGTGCGGCATCAGGCCGCGCTGCTCCGCGCACAAGAAAGCCTGAGGCAGGCAATGGACTCGGTGCGCGAGGCGCGGTCCGGCGAATGCGTGGCGCTTGATTTAAGGGCGGCTGCGGACGCGCTGGGAGAAATTACGGGCGTCATTACCACGGACGACATCCTGGATCGAATTTTCTCGGACTTCTGCATCGGAAAGTAAGAGCGGTATGGAGAGATCCTACGATGTCATTGTGGTCGGCGGGGGCCATGCCGGCTGTGAAGCGGCTTTAGCGGCAGCCAGGATGGGAGCCGTCACGCTCCTTCTGACAATGGATGAGGAACGGATCGCGCAGATGTCGTGCAATCCTGCGATCGGCGGCATCGCCAAGGGCCATCTCGTCAAGGAGATCGATGCACTCGGGGGCGAAATGGGTCGGAACACCGATCAGGCCGGCATTCAATTTCGCATGATTAATACCAGCAAGGGACCCGCCGTACGGGCCCTCCGCGCCCAATGCGACAAAGGACTCTATCGGCGCAGCATGCAGGACACCCTGCGGGGAGAACCGCGGCTGATGGTGGCGCAAGGGACGGTGGATCAGCTACTCACACGTCACGGCGCGGTCGCCGGCGTCGTCACGGGGCGAGATGAACGAATCATGGCGAAGGCGGTCATCCTTACTTCGGGTACTTTTCTTAAGGGTCTCATCCACATCGGGCTGAATCATTTTCCGGCAGGCCGTGCAGGAGAAGCGTCCGCGGAGCACCTGTCCGATTGTATGACGAGACTCGGTTTTGAGGTGGGGCGTCTGAAAACGGGGACGCCCCCGCGATTGGATCGGGACACGATCGACTTTTCCGCTATGATTTCCCAACCCGGCGACGATCCCCCGCGACCATTCTCCTATCGCACAGGGAACATCCTCACGCCTCAAATCTCCTGTCATTTGACCTACACCAATCACAATACACATGACGTCATCAGACAGAACCTCGATCGTTCGCCGTTGTACAGCGGGGTGATTGATTCAGTGGGTCCACGGTACTGTCCGTCCATCGAAGATAAGGTCGTCCGGTTTGCAGACAAAGAGCGACACCAGGTGTTCATTGAACCAGAAGGATTGGAGACGGTGGAGTTTTACCCAAACGGCATCTCGACCAGCCTCCCGGTCGATGTGCAGGCAGCTGTGCTTCGAACGATTCCCGGGTTGGAGCGGGCGCGAATGCTAAAGCCCGGCTATGCCATCGAGTATGATTATTTTCCGCCTAGACAGCTTCACCCGACCTTGGAGACGAAACTCGTTGAGGGTCTTTATCATGCCGGTCAGATCAACGGCACATCGGGATATGAAGAGGCGGCAGCCCAGGGTCTAATGGCCGGGATTAACGCTGTATTGAAGCTTCGCGGGGAGCCTGCGCTGGTGCTGGATCGATCGCAAGCCTATATCGGTGTGCTGATTGACGATTTAATCACGAAGGATGCTCGTGAACCGTACAGAATGTTCACCTCGCGTGCGGAATATCGACTATTGCTGAGACACGACAATGCGGACCAACGTCTCAGCGAAATCGGCCATCGTATCGGCCTGATTGATGATCTTTCGTATGAAGTGTTTCAAAAAAAACGACATGCCATCGAGAGAGAGCTTCTGCGTCTACAGGAGACGCGACCGAAACTCACTGATGAAATGCGGCGACGTATCGCGGGGACTCAGTACGACTTACCACAGGGGTATAGTCTTGGACAGATGCTGAAGCGTCAAGATGTCGGATATCACGACCTCCTAACAACTCTTGGAATCGACCCGGTCGACGACCGTGATGTGGCCGATGAAGTCGAATTGGAGGTAAAATACGAAGGATACATCAACCGCCAACTACACCAAGTGGCGAGGTTTAAGAAATTCGAAGAGAAACCGATCCCGGCGCAGTTCGACTATGATCTGGTATCTGGTTTCTCGAGAGAGGTCAGAGAAAAGCTAAAGCGAGTCAGACCTGCATCAGTCGGTCAGGCATCCAGGATTTCTGGAGTGACTCCTGCTGCTGTATCGCTTCTCCTTGTTGCATTACAAAAGCATCGTTTTGCTACAAAAACCTCAGTCGCGCCCGATGCCTAGCCTTTCCTCTATATTTTTCGAATATTCCCCTTGACCGCAATTTCAGTTTCACGTAATTGTTCCACGTGGAACAAGAGGGCGCATTATGCGAACTCCTAATCGAGTACGCCAAAACTATCGGAGTGTACATAACAACAGAGCAGGCAGGCGATTTCCTTAAATTCTTACACCATCTTCTCGAATGGAACAAGGTTATCAACCTTACCTCCATAACCGAACCGGCAGAAGTTATCGTCAAGCACTTCATTGACTCTATATCTATCTTGGCCTTCATCGACCTTCCGGCTGGAAGTACCGTTCTCGATGTGGGAACAGGGGCAGGATTTCCAGGTATGCCTCTGAAGATTGTGAGAAGAGACCTGCGCCTTACCTTCGTTGAACCATCAGCCAAAAAAACATCGTTTCTTCAATTTATTGTAGGTCATTTCCAGTTTGGTGGCTCATCTATTTTCCAGGGGTCCCTAAGAACGTTCGCCCATATAGCTTCGAACATAGAAGCCTTTGATTTTGCTGTGACCAGGGCGTTAAAGCCAGAATTGCTTCTTTATGATTGCGCTGGCATCCTGAAGTCAGGTGGGAAACTCGTTTTGTATAGAACTGCACCTATGACCCACGCTCATCCAGCCGAGAACCTGTCATTGCTCGATGAGTATTCCATTGACCTTCCTGGCAACTACGGAAAACGGACTCTTTCAGTCCTTGTAAAAGTGTGACCCTGTTCCACGTGGAACATTTCTAACATGGCTCGCATTGTGGCAGTTGCAAATCAAAAGGGAGGAGTAGGGAAGACGACTACTTCTGTCAACCTTTCCGCAGCATTAGCAATACAAGGGATCTCCGTCCTATTGGTTGATATGGATCCCCAGGGGAATGCCACCAGCGGATTGGGTGTAGACCCACGTTCACTTCAATCCACGGTATATAACTGCTTAATACACGAGAAAGACTTCAAAGAAACAGTTGTCGAAACCGGAGTGACAGGCTTGTCGCTTTTGCCAGCAAATGCTGACCTTTCAGGCGCTGAAGTCGAGCTCGTGAACGTACAGGGGCGAGAATCGCTGTTGCACCATCTGCTGACGGAAGTCCAAAGCCAATATCAAGTCATTCTGGTCGATTGTCCTCCTGCCCTGGGCATACTCACCCTGAACGCCTTAGTCGCGGCACGTTCAGTACTAATACCCGTGCAGTGTGAATACTACGCCATGGAGGGCTTGGGGCGTCTGATCGGAAGCATTGATCGCATCAGACAGTCATTCAGCCCCCACCTCGATATCGAAGGTATCGTGCTGACCATGTTCGATGCGCGCAATAGCCTCGCGCGCCAAGTCGCCGATCAAGTCCGGAATCATTTCCAACAAAAGGTTTATGAGACGATCATTCCCCGTAACGTTACCTTGGCAGAGGCTCCCAGCTACGGTCGTCCTGCCCTTCTGTACAATGCGACCTCGGCGGGCGCTCAAGCTTATCTCTCTTTAGCAAAGGAGTTTCTCAATCATGGAGAAGAAAGCGCTCGGTAGAGGACTCGACGCACTACTGCCTGTCGGCAAGCCTGTGCAGGCCGAGTATGCCGGCGACATGAAAGAATTGCCGGTTCATGCCATCGTCCCGAACCGCTTCCAGCCTCGACAACGTTTCTCTCAGCAAGAACTGTCAGAACTGGCATCGTCTCTCAAGCAGACGGGGCTCCTCCAGCCTATTCTGGTCCGGAGGAAAGGGGACGGCATGTTTGAACTGATCTCAGGGGAACGAAGATGGCGCGCTGCCCAACAAGCTGGATTGGAAACACTCCAGGCAGTCGTTAGGAATTGCAGCGATGAAGAATCGATCCTTCTGGCCATGGTGGAAAATCTTCAGCGTGAAGATTTGAATCCGATGGAGATGGCTCGAGCCTACACTCGCATGATGAACGAATTTGGACTGACGCAGGACATTATTGCGCAGAGAGTCGGCTGTGATCGATCTTCGGTAGCCAACACGGTCAGGCTTATGAACCTGTCGCCAGAGGTTCAGAACATGATCGAGAGCGAACAACTTTCCCTTGGCCATGCGAAGGTGATTCTGTCCCTTACGGCTCCGGACGCCCAGATCAAATTCGCGCGGCTCATCGTCGAACGAGATCTCTCTGTCCGTGACACGGAAAAACTCCTGGAATCCGCGCCGGTTGAGAAAAAGCGGCAGAAAAGAATTGTTCGTCGGACGGAGTTTTCAGATGTTGAAGAGCGTCTTCAGAAGAGGCTCGGAACGAGAGTGACAATCCTCAAAGGGCGCCGCGGCGGCAAAGTAATCATTCACTACTTCTCTCCCCCAGAGCTTGACGGAATCCTCGAGCATCTTCTTGCCTGAATACCTTCTCCTTGAAGAACCGAGCTTCCGTCCGTAAAGGGCATGCTTGTTGCTTTGTCTCTCCCGCGCATTAAAGCTATTCTCTTCATCGACCGATACATCGCCACAATAGATCAAATACCTCGGTCTCGAGCGCGCAGGGAGGATCGTAATGTGGAAGCAGGACGGTAAGAGACTTCCGGGTGATGCAGAATCGGAGGAGAATGGACATGCGCAGCCCTCTCTGCAACCGGAAGCTCGTGAGGAAGTGAGCGCCTTCGTCGGAAAGGGCGTGGAATTCAGGGGGACCATCTCCTACAGTGGCACTGTACGCATCGACGGACTCCTGGAGGGGGAAATTCATACGGAAGGGGTACTGCTAGTCGGCGAGGAAGCAGTGCTTACGGCCAAGGTGACTGCCGGCACAATCGTCTGCAAAGGCAAGATCACCGGAGACATGATCGCGAAAGAAAAGATCAAGCTTCAGGCGCCGGCAATCGTCAGCGGCGGGGTAACGACCCCGATGCTCTCGATGGAGGAGGGTGTCCTGTTCAACGGCACATTGGAGATGGCGGCGAAAGCTCGTCGCACTACCCCTGAATCGACCCTGCAACAAGTCGGCATGCCTACAGACCCAGACGTCAGTCAGCTGTCTGCCTAGTAATACCTAGTTATAAAGTATCATCTGGAGGTGATCTCATGTGGGCACTCGGAGACAGAAAGCAGCAAATCCAGAGTGACGACGACAATTTCACGTTCCTTGGCAAAGGGGTTGACTTCAAAGGGGTGGTCAATTTTGATGGCACCGTGCGTGTGGACGGCCGCCTGGAAGGAGAAATCCACACGACGGGAACGTTGATCGTCGGCGAACACGCCGTTATCAGAGGCAATATCTCGGCCGGCACTCTTATGACCAGCGGACGCATCAATGGCACTGTGACTGCGTCCGACAAAATCCAGATTCAAAAGCCCGGCATCCTGATCGGTGATATCCGTACCCCCGCCATTTCGATCGAAGAGGGGGCGCACTTCCACGGCATGAGCGACATGGGTGCTCACAACTGGGTGGACGACCAGGCCACCGCCA
The DNA here is from genome assembly GCA_040255165.1 of Nitrospiraceae bacterium. GTDB lineage: Bacteria > Nitrospirota > Nitrospiria > Nitrospirales > Nitrospiraceae > JBDZUK01. The sequence continues at coordinate 35,356 of JBDZUK010000003.1, forward strand.
CCCATGAGGACGCATACATTCACGATCTGGCGTCCCGGCGCAGCAAAGTCCGCGCACAAGACCTCTAGTTCTTTCTTCATGCCCTCCGGTAGAATACCCGGCATGTCCAGACCCACGGTTCTGCTCGGAATGAGCGGCGGAGTGGATAGCTCCGTCGCGGCCGCGCTCCTTGTCCGGCAAGGCTACGACGTACGCGGTGTTACCCTCCAGGTTTGGGAACACGAGGACGAGACTGTCGCAGCTTCCAAGCGCTGGCAGGAACGGGGTTGCTGCAAGGTCGGCATCGCGCGCTATGTCGCTCAAAAGCTGGCAATCTCGCACGAAGTGATCGATACACGCGCCGCATTCCGACGCGGTGTCATCGACGATTTCGTGGCCGCCTATCTCAACGGCACTACCCCCAACCCTTGCGTTCGCTGCAACGAACGCGTCAAGCTTAAGACGCTCATTACGTTGGCCGACGACCGCGGCATCGATTTTGTAGCCACTGGGCATTACGCCCGAATCCTCGGGGGCGAGGACGGCGGGCTCGCGTTCCACAAGGCGCTGGATGCGAAGAAGGACCAAACCTACTTTCTTTACCGTGCCCATCCATCTTGGCTCCCTCGACTGTTATATCCGGTCGGCGCCATGCACAAGTCCGACGTGTGGGCACAAGCCGAAGCCTTGGGCCTTCCGACCGATGAGCTCAAAGAAAGCCAGGAAATCTGCTTCGTCAGTCAGGGAGACTACCGCTCCTTCCTCGCGAAGGAGGCACCCAGGGCAAACCAGCCCGGGACATTCATCCACATCGATGGCCGTCCCCTAGGTCAACACGACGGCATCGCCTTTTTCACACCCGGGCAGCGACGCGGTCTTGGAGTCTCCACCGGACACCGGCTCTATGTTCAAGAGGTGATCCCGGAAACGGCCACCGTGGTCCTGGGGCCTGAAGAGACGCTGCAGCGCAGCAGGTGCACCGTCACCGATGTGAATCTGTTCGACCCTTCGCTCGCGACCGGGCCGACGGATGTGGAGGTCAAGGTGCGTTACGCCACGCCCCCGGTTCCGGCAACGATCCACCCCCAACCCACCACGGATTTCTTCGTGGATTTCCACCGTCCTCAGCGCGCACTCAGCCCGGGACAGTCAGCAGTCTTTTATCGCGGTGATCGCGTCCTTGGCGGTGGGGTCATCGGCCGCTTCCCCGCCCTCACTCCTTGACACTTCCCCCTGTGGAATGATAGGGTTGCACGCTTTTTGTCGTGCCCGCCCGCACGCAATCTGCCGTTTTCTCAACACTAGAAACGGTTCCTTACAGTGATCAAGATCGCCGTCGCTCGTCGCTACGCCAAGGCTCTGTTCGACCTCTCGGATGCCTCCGCTGCCGAACCCATGAGGCGCGCGTTGGATGCGCTGGCCGACGCCCTCGTCGCATCGCAACAGCTTCGTCATGCGCTGGCTTCTCCCGCCGTCGTGGAGGAGGACAAGATCGCCGTGGTCGCCACTCTCGCACAACGTCTCGGCTGTCCGCCCGCCGGCGGACCTTTCTTCGCACAGCTCATTAAGAAAGGGCGAATTGGCTTCCTCCCCGAGATTGCAACGGCTTTCGGCAAATTGGTCGACAAAGCGAAAGGCACAGAACAAATCACAGTGTCCACCGCTTCCACGCTGACCAGCGCGGAACAGGACCGCATCCAGTCCCGCTTGCGCCAACTGCTCAAGCGCGAGGTCGACGTGACCTTCCACACCGAACCCCGGTACGTCGCGGGCCTCCACATCCGCATCGGCAGCACCGTGGTGGACAGCACTGTGCGCGGACGCCTGGCTGCCATGCACACGATGCTGACGAAGGAGTAATCATGCAGATTCGAGCGGAAGAAATCAGTTCCATCATTAAAGAGAAAATCAAAGGATTCGACAAACAAGTCGACGTCAGTGAAACCGGCGCAGTCATCCAAGTCGGTGACGGCATCGCGAAAATATACGGGTTGGACGGAGCGATGGCCGGCGAAATGCTGGAATTCCCAGGCGGACTCTACGGCATCGCTCTGAACCTTGAAGAAGACAACGTCGGCGCCGTCTTGATGGGCGACGACGTCGGAATTCGGGAAGGCGACCCGGTCAAACGCACCGGACGCATCGCAGAAGTTCCGGTCGGCGAAGCCCTTGTGGGCCGCGTGGTCAACGCCATCGGCCAGCCGATCGACGGCAAGGGACCGATCAAGGCCACGCAAACATCCCGGATTGAAGTCGTCGCCCCCGGCGTCGTGACCCGACAGTCCGTTCGCGAACCGTTACAGACCGGCATCAAGGCGATCGATGCGATGATCCCCATCGGCCGCGGCCAGCGAGAATTGATCATCGGAGACCGCCAGACCGGCAAAACGGCGATTGCGGTCGATACCATCATCAATCAAAAGGGCCTCGGAGTGTTCTGTATCTACGTGGCCATCGGTCAAAAGCGCTCGACCGTCGCACGCGTCGTCAAGACCCTCGAAGAGCACCATGCGATGGAATACAGCATGGTCGTATCCGCCACGGCGAGCGATGCTGCGCCAATGCAGTTCCTGGCGCCCTTTGCCGGAGCCGCCATCGGGGAATACTTCCGGGATAATGGCAAGCATGCTTTGATCGTGTATGACGACCTTTCGAAGCACGCCGTCGCGTATCGGCAGCTTTCGCTGCTGCTCCGCCGTCCCCCGGGGCGCGAGGCATACCCAGGCGACGTCTTCTATCTCCACTCCCGCTTGCTGGAGCGTGCCGCCAAGCTCAGCGACAAACTGGGAGGAGGAAGCTTGACCGCTCTGCCGATCATCGAGACCCAGGCCGGAGACGTGTCCGCGTATATCCCGACAAATGTCATCTCCATCACCGACGGCCAGATCTACCTCGGCAGTGACCTGTTCTATTCCGGTATCCGCCCGGCAATCAACGTCGGGCTTTCAGTTTCCCGTGTCGGGGGGTCGGCGCAGATCAAGACGATGAAGCAAGTGGCCGGCACGCTGCGACTCGACCTGGCGCAGTATCGGGAAATGGCGGCCTTTGCACAGTTCGGCAGCGAGCTGGACAAAGCAACGCAGATGCAGCTCGCGCGTGGTGTCCGGATGGTGGAATTGCTCAAGCAAGGACAATACAAGCCGATGCCCGTGGCCGACCAAGTGCTCTCGATTTTCGCCGGGGTCAACGGGTTCCTGGATGATGTGCCAGTCGACAAGGTTCGGCAGTTCGAGGATGATTTCCTTCACTATGTGACTCAGCACCATCCGGAGGTCAAAAAGGAGATCACGACCATCAGCAAGATCGACGACAAGGTCGGCGGGAAACTCAAAGACATTCTGGCGACGTTCAAGCAGAAGATGGGATACGGAGCGAAGTAGCCGCCCCTCCATCGCACCTGAATCATGCCCAGCTTACAAAGTCTGCGCCGCAAAATCGCGGCCTTCAAGAACACGCAGAAGATTACCAAAGCCATGAAAATGGTGGCGGCGGCCAAGCTTAAGCGCTCGCAGGACCGCATTCTCGCCGCCCGTCCCTACGCGCTGAAGATGCGCGGGGTCTTGGGCAATCTCAGTCAACGTGTAAATCGCGCCGCACATCCTCTCCTTCAGAAGCGCGAAGGCAAACGCATCGAAATTCTCGTGGTCACGAGCGATCGGGGGCTGTGCGGCGCCTTCAACGGGAACATCGTTCGAAAGAGCAGCGAATTCGTTCGGCAATGCGAAGCGCAAGGCCTTCGTGTCACCCTCAGCATCGTGGGGCGCAAAGGTCGGGATTACTTCCGCCGTCGCACCTGGCCCATCCGACAAGAGTGGACCGGTATTTTTGACAAACTGACGTTCGAGCACGCGCTCGACATCGGAGGCGATCTCACCGACAACTTCACGAGGGGTACGTTCGACGAGCTGTATGTCGTGTACAACGAGTTCAAGTCGGCCATCCAGCAGCGCGTGATCGTCGAAAAGCTGTTTCCGGTCGACGCAACGGAGTTTGCCGCCACACCAGGCGAAGGGGTCACCGGCGGCAGTTATCTCTACGAACCCGAGGAGGGAGAGTTGCTGAACGTCCTGGTCCCGAAGCATTTTCAGATCCAGACGTTTCGCATCCTTCTCGAATCCGCGGCGGCGGAACACGGCGCGCGCATGGCGGCGATGGACGGCGCCACCCGGAACGCGGGTCAGCTCATCAAGAAAGTGACGTTGTACTACAACAAGACGCGGCAAGCAGCGATCACCAAGGAGCTCATGGATATCGTCGGTGGAGCGGAAGCACTAAAGTGATGAGGAATGCGGACCGACTGACGAAGGACAGTCTGAACCGTCGGTCCTTTTACATTCCTATTTCATCGTTGAGGACAAGAGGAGCTTTATGAGTACAGGAAAGGTCGTGCAAGTCATCGGACCTGTGGTCGACGTGGAATTTCCTCCCGGCCGCCTGCCGAACATTTACAACGCGCTCAAAGTCAACCAGGAGGAGAACAGAGCCGCTGGCAAGCCGGCCGTGAGGCTCACGCTCGAAGTCGCGCAGCATCTTGGGGAAAACCGAGTCCGGGGCGTGGCCATGTCCTCCACCGACGGCCTCACGCGCGGCATGGACGTGCACGATACCGGTGCCCCGATCTCGGTCCCGGTCGGCCGTGAGACGCTGGGTCGTCTGATCAACGTCCTCGGCGAACCGGTCGACGAAAAAGGCCCGATCGACGCGAAGAAAACGTACCCCATACACCGCCCAGCCCCGAAACTCGAGGACCAAGATACCAAGACCGAGGTGCTTGAAACGGGCATCAAGGTCGTCGATCTCCTCGAGCCCTACAGCAAAGGCGGGAAGGTTGGCCTATTCGGTGGCGCGGGTGTCGGCAAGACGGTCATCATCATGGAGTTGATCAATAACATCGCCCTGCACCACGGCGGGTTCTCGGTCTTTGCAGGTGTCGGAGAGCGCACTCGGGAAGGGAATGATCTCTGGCATGAAATGCAGGAGTCAAAGGTCATCGACCCGGACGACTTCACCAAGTCCAAAGCGGCACTTGTCTATGGCCAAATGAACGAGCCGCCCGGGGCTCGTCTCCGCGTCGGCCTCACCGGCCTCACCGTGGCTGAATATTTCCGGGACGAAGAGAACCAGGACGTGCTTCTGTTCGTGGACAACATTTTCCGGTTTACCCAGGCAGGGTCGGAGGTCTCGGCGCTCCTGGGCCGTATGCCCTCTGCCGTCGGTTATCAACCCAATTTGTCCACCGAGATGGGTGCACTCCAAGAACGCATCACCTCGACCAAGCGCGGGTCGATCACGTCGGTCCAGGCGATCTACGTCCCGGCCGACGATCTGACGGATCCGGCTCCGGCTACTGCGTTCGCCCACTTGGATGCGACCACCGTGCTGTCCCGTCAACTAGCCGAGCTGGGCATCTACCCGGCGGTCGATCCGCTTGACTCGACTTCGCGAATTCTTGATCCCCAGATCATCGGCGAGGAGCACTACAAGGTCGCACGCGGTGTGCAGTCGGTCTTGCAACGGTACAAGGATCTACAAGATATCATCGCGATCCTCGGGATGGACGAACTGTCGGAAGACGATAAGATGGCGGTCGCCCGCGCGCGGAAGATCCAACGCTTCCTGTCTCAACCCTTCCATGTCGCCGAAGCCTTCACCGGATCGCCCGGCAAATACGTCAAGCTGAAGGACACCGTCCGCAGCTTCACGGAAATCCTCGACGGCAAATATGATCATCTGCCCGAGCAGGCCTTCTACATGGTCGGGCCGATCGAAGAGGTCATCGCGAAGGCGGAAAAAATGGGGGCCAAGGTCTAGTGGCTGGCAAATTACTCCTCGAAGTCGTAACACCGGAGAAGCTTCTGCTAAGCCAGCAGGTCGATGAAGTCATTGCGCCCGGCTCAGAAGGGGAATTCGGCGTGCTCCCGGGACATTGCCATTTTCTTTCCACCCTGCGGATCGGGGAGTTGCGTTATCGCATAGGAGACCACACGAATCACATGGCGGTCCTTTGGGGCTTTGCCGAAGTCACTCCGACCAAGGTGACAATCATGGCCGAAATCGCCGAGAAAGCGGAGGACATCGACATCGAGCGGGCTCAAGCGGCGGTCGAACGAGCGGAGCAGCGCCTCAAATCCGGAGGCCTTCCCTCGGAAGTAAAAGAAGCCGAAATCAGCCTCGAAAAAGCCCGCCTTCGCAAGAAAATCGCGGAGCGGGCGCGAAAGACAGGCGTGGTGTAGCTGACCTCACGTATTCCGTCACCTATAGACCACCGATTGAAATCCGCTCCGTCGCTACTTCGTTCCTTTCTCCAGCGGAATTTCGATCACCAGCCCTCCCATCACGTCGTTCATTTTAAAATCTTTTTTTTGGCTTTGCGGATGCGCATTGTGGCAGCCGACGCAAGCCTGACTTACTGCGCGGTCGGCGTAGATCGCTTGAAAATAAGCTTGCCCGTCGTTGCTGATCGTGCCCGTGATCGATCGTTCGGGATGTTCCTGTAGCGCCTCCAGTCCCTTCCTTTCCGCTTCGTTCCGCGGCCCGTTGTGCGGATTGATAGGCGAGAGACTGATGAGGCGGTACCGTACTTTGGTACCGGTTTTCTCCGCCAAATCGCTGGACTCCATGAGAAATTGGGCGGGAAGCGGAAGCACGGTTTTCTTCGCGCGCCAATTCTCGGCGGCGATCGCCCCTCCTTCCTTCTGCTGTCGCTCTACCACGTGAATCGTGTAGAAAGTCCGGTCCGCCTCAATGACCGCATGGATATAATCCGCCACGGTTTGTGGCGGGATTCCCGGCAAGTCGGAGGCCTGGGAATGGGTAATCATCCCAGGCATCATGGCTAGTAGAGCTGTGACGGCCAAGGGCTGCCTTCGCATGGCGGTGCCTCCTTCAAGAGGTTGGGACCGGCCTTGGATCGATAGCATACCCCTCTTCTCATGGCCAGGCAAACCGCCCGCCGCAATTGCATTTTGTTTCCGTCTTTTAGTAGCGTGAGTCGCCGATGATTACGGAGTTTCTTGTGACAGCCGGAGAACAGCCGAAACGTCTCGATGTGTTCTTAGTCAACCGCGAGCGAAGCATTTCGCGCTCTGCGCTTCAACGACTCATCGAACTGGGACGGATCCGCATCAACGACCACGTCGTCAAAGCCAGCCACAAGATCAAGCCCGGCGATATAATCACCATGGACATTCCTCAGCCGGAACCCCTGGCACTCAAAGGGGAAGCCATTCCGTTAGACGTTCTCGGCGAGGACGAGCATCTGCTCGTGCTTAACAAGCCGCCCGGCATCGTGGTGCACCCCGCACCCGGCAACTGGACTGGAACCCTTGTGAACGCCCTCCTCCATCATTTCCAAACCTCCGGTGGGACGCTTTCGGCAGTCGGCGGGAAAGAACGGCCGGGCCTGGTGCATCGCCTCGATAAGGAAACGTCCGGTGTCATGGTCGTTGCAAAGACGGACGAAGCGCATCGCCATCTCGCCGCACAATTTAAACACCATACGATCACTCGGGTGTATGAAGCCTTGATTTGGGGCGTTCCCAAAAAAGGCCGAGGTCTGATCGACTTGGCGATCGGCCGCGACTCGAAGGAGCGGAAAAAGTTTTCCGGGAGAACCTCCCGCCCGAGAGAATCCATCACCGAATACAGCATCGACCGTCGCCTTGGGAAACTCGCCGCCCATGTTCTTCTGTCTCCCCGGACCGGCAGGACTCATCAGCTTCGCGTTCACTTGCACCACATCGGCCATCCGATTCTTGGTGATTCGACTTACGGCGGGAAGAAAGTCATGGTCCTCCAGGGGATTCCGATCCCGCGGGTCATGCTCCATGCGCGCACACTTGGATTCCATCACCCCCAGACAAACGTTTACCGGGAATACATCGTGCCGATACCTCCCGACATGGAAGAGGTGCGTCGCGCGCTCGAGCGTCTCACCTCTGGCTCGCCTTTGCCTCTTCGTTGATCCTTGACACCATGCCGTTGTCAGCGTATCTCTCCTTTTCAGAGGAGCTTCTATGGATTCGCCTCAACTGCTCGACGTTATCGGCGGTTTGGTGTCGCACCTCAGAGGGTACGCGGCCAAACTTCCTGCGGTCGTTCATCTTGCCGCAATACCAAGCGGCATCAAACCGACCCTCGAGTCGGTGGACGCGTACGAGAACATCGTGTCCCGCTTCCGCCACCAGAGCGCAGGCACACCCTACCGGACCCTACACGAACTGTTCCTCGAATCTCTTGAAGCGTTCGAGACGGGCAATCTCCTTGGGTCCGTTCAGCCGCTTCTGGCGGTCCTCGATCACGTCGAACGGATGCGGCGTGATAACGAAATCACCGTAGGCCCGACGGAGGAGAAACGTCTCGGAGAGTACCGCACTGCCCTCCATAAGATTCTGCCAGGCAACCGGCCGGAGTTGGAGGGAGCAGGCCGAGGAATGTAAGACGGGGCCATTGCCGAACGCTTGCCGTTCGCGATTAATGCCCCATCTTTGGCCCGGAGGCGTTGGCTCCTGCGGTAACCAGTTTGAACCTCACCACCGCGCCACAATGGGGACACTTGGCGCGCATGGTGTCCTCGTTCACCGGCTCAAACTGCTCGTCCTTGAGCCACATGAGTTGGAAACATTTGGGGCAGCTTCGTACTTGCGTTGCCATCAGCTTCCTCGTACACTTTGTGCGCGTTCGCGGGGAGATACTCTAGTACAAGATGCCTCCGACCCTCAAGCCCACCATCACGTTCGCCGATACGAGAGACTTCGACCCTGCGCAGTTGCTTCGGCTTTTCCACCAAGCTCCCTGGGCAAAGACCCGCACCCTCGAAGGGACGCAAGAGATGCTTCGCCACACCGACCTTGCTCTGACTGCGTGGGACGGAGTCACACTCGTCGGATTCGGACGAGTGCTGACCGACTACGTCTACCGAGCGACCATCTGGGATGTCATCGTGGATAAAGCCTATCAAGGGCAAGGGCTCGGGACGGACATCGTGCGACGTATCCTCCACCACCCCAACCTGATAAAAGTGGAGTTGTTTTGGCTCTGCACTCGCCGGCCCGGCTTTTACGGGAAATTAGGTTTTTCTGCCAAGGAACAAACCGGGATGGTGTGGATACGGTCTAAGCAGGCTCGCCTCGAGTAACGGGAGACTGAAAACCACCGTCATTCACACGGTGATTTTCAGCCGCCTTGTTACATATTGCCTCCTCAGAAATACTAAAAGAACATCTTTGCGCCAACCAGGAACCCGAACGAGGAGGCGTTCCAATCATTGATTCGCACGCCGCCGCTCGTGGCATGGCCGTCATTCCGCTTATATGCCATTTCACCGTTGACGGCTATTTTCTCGCTGATGAAATAATCCGCGCCCCAGCCGAGACGCCAGGCGAACGTGTTGCTCGGAGAGATGTTCGGCACTCCCCGGTCTTCGCCGAAGCTATTCACGTTGACGCCAAAACTCATGGAGGCGTAAGGACTCAGCGGGCCAAAACGCACAGGACGGAACTCCACGGTGGGTAACACCGAGACCGTATCCTGGTGTCCCAAATCTGCATCAGGCCGCTCCAGATCGACCGCATGCCGTTCCCATTCCAACATAAGACCAACGAGCAGCCACCGATTTATGCTGTACATTCCCTGCACGTTCACGAGCGAGCCCACATCCGTTGAGGTATTGGCGGTAAGCGACTGTGTCAGCGGTGCAAAACCGGCCCGGAATCCCAACATCCACTTTCCGGCTTCAACACCCCCCGTTTGAGTCTTCCACTCCTCAGCCCCAACTGATGGTGCCGGCCAGAGTGCAGCACACAACAACAGTACCCCGCATATACCGAGCCCACCCATCGACTTCCAGTGCCGAAGCATACCGCCTCCTCCTATGAAGTGAATAGCTACCGTCTGCACGGTGTCTAAGCAAGTCCCATACCGGCTTCATTTAACCGGCGGGCACATGGCCCAACACCCGCTTGGGAGAGAATAGCACAGAAATAAAAAACACACTTGTAGCCAATAAGACGATGGCCGGCCCGGAGGGGATATCCCATAATGCAGAAACGATGACTCCTGCCACCGCGCATACAGTACCGATACACGCGCTATATAAAGTCATCGTTGCCAAACTGTGGGTGAGTTGGTACGCCGTCGATGCGGGTATCAGCACCATGGCGAAGACGAGAATCGCACCCACTGTCTTTAACGACACGACCACAGTCAGAGCGACGAGACTCAGCAGCAGATAAAACATCCTGCGTGCCGGAACCCCGGATGCTTCAGCCATCTCCTGATCAAACGCGATGAAATATAGCTCCTTTGAAAACAGCACGATGAGGGTCAACACGCCCGCGCTGAGCACGCTGATGACGCGCAGTTCTTCCGTGGTGACCGACAGGACGCTGCCGAATAAATAGCCATACACTTCAGCGTTGTACGTCTTCATGAGGCCGATGAAGAGAATCGCCATCGCCATTGTAGTCGTGTAAACAATTCCGATCGACACATCCAGCTTCATCCTTCCTTGTTCTTCCAGGTAACCGGTGATCCACACGGTTGCTAAGCCGAACAGGACGGCGAGTATCATGGGCGGCCAGCCAATGAGGTAGGCGAGAGCTACACCGGCGAACGCCGCGTGGGCTGTTCCCGCTCCGACGAAGGCCAGCCCCCGCAGCACTACAAACACTCCTATGACGGAACACAGTAAACCGACCAGTCCGGCCGCGAAGAGCGACCGCTGCATGAAGTCAAACGTCAGTATTTCGAGCATCGATCCGAATCGCCTTACACGTGCTAGTGATGGTGGTGGTAATCTTCGACGATAATCAGGTCCCGCTCCGTAATGACGAGATCTTTGCCATAGACCTGACGAAGGATCTCGGGCTTTAGGACCTCGGCCGGGGGACCAGCGGCGTACAGGCGGGTTTTCAACAGCACGAGGCGGTCGACGCGCGAACGGATCATGTTAATGTCGTGGGTGATAAGCAGGACGGTGAGACGGAGTTCCCGATGCAGGTGTTCCACCAACTCTACGACGTTGTGCTGCGTCGTAATATCCAGGCCTGTCGTCGGCTCATCCAGGAGCAGCACCTGCGGCTGTTGCGCCAAGGCTCGCGCGATGAACACACGCTGCTGCTGGCCGCCGGAAAGCCGCCCTAGCGCGCCACTTTGGTAGCCCTCCATGCCGACATGCGTCAGCGCATCAACGGCGATTTCTCGGTCCTTCCGGGACGGCCGCTTTAACAGACCCAGCGCGCCGTAACGACCCATCATCACCGTCTCGAGCACCGTAACCGGGAAATCTCTATCGACGACCCCCTTCTGGGGGAGATAGCCGATCCGTGCTCGATGGTGGCACCGAAGCTCGTCGCATGAACAATCGAAAATTCTCAGGCTTCCTTGGATCGGAGCCATAAGACCCAACACCGCCCGACACAAGGTCGTCTTGCCGGATCCGTTCGGACCGATTACGCCGACGAACTCTCCAGGGTGGATATCCAGCGTGATGTCTTTAAGAGCGATGACTCCGCCTGGAAAACCAAACGTGGCGTGCTCAAACCGAATAATGGGTGCGGACGGACGTGACATGGAGGTCGATAATGTGCTCGATCTGGGCCCGGCCGAAGCAGCGTTACCCTTGTTCCAAGGCATTGGCTAATTGGAGCACATTATAACGGAGCATGTCGAGGTAGGTATCAGTACCCGGCAAACCGCCAGGCAACGTGGTAAGAACCACCACCCGGGCCCCTGTCTCGCGCGCGATCATCTCGGGCAGCTTTTGGTTCAACTGTATCTCAGACACAATCACCTTGATCTGGTCCTTCCGGATCTTCTTGATCAGCGCTTGGAGCTGCAGTGCAGAAGGCTCGGCACCTGGCTGACTCTGCAGTATCCCGACGATCTGCACCTTGAAGCGCCGGGCGAAGTATGGCCACGCCCCATGGTGAACGACAATACGGCGATCGGCAAGCCGGTTGAATCGCTCCGACAATTCCCCGCCAACCTCGTCAAGCTTGCGCAAATATTCGGCTTGATTGATTCGATAGGTCCCGGCGTGTTGAGGGTCGGCTTCGCTTAGCGCCTCGGTGATGTGCCGGACCATCATCGCAGCACCCTCGGGATCCAACCAGACATGGGGATTTCCGCCTTGCGATTCTCCTTCTGCAACGTGATGGCCATCATGATTGGAATGGTCGCGTATCAGCCCGATCCCTTTTGAAGTCGTCACAACCCGAAGCGACGGGTTTCCTGCGTTTTTGACCAGTGACGACACCCAGATCTCCAAACCGATCCCCACTTCGAACAATAACCTCGCTTTTCGTACGGCCATGAGGTCGCTGGGTTTCGGAGAGTATGTATGCTCGTTCTCGTACCCGCTCAGCAGAGAGGTGACCTTGACATATTGGCCTCCGACTCGTTCAACGAAATCCTTCAACACCGGCAATGTGACGACGATGTTCACAGGCTCAGCCGCCCCGGGAGACGCGGCCAGCATGGTGGCTATCACTGCGACATGAACCCAGCAGAGGAATTTCCGCAGAGGAGGGCCGGCCGAAAACATGGGGGTGGACGGTAACACCCGACCCTGTGAATGTCAACGAAGCCTGTGTCCCAACTCTTCGTTCGCGGATCGCTTCCTCACTTGACCGAACGGAGAAGTTCTATTAGCGTAACCAGCCACATCGGGCATTTCAGGAGGCTGGGACAAACATGAACGTGGTCGGTCTTATGTCGGGCACATCCGGAGACGGCGTCGATGCCGCGCTGATCCACATTCGTCGCAATCGAGTCTCTCTACACGTGACACTCGTGGCGTCCTATTCTCTTCCGTATCCTCTGTCTCTACAGCGACGCATACTGGCTGCCTCTGCCAACGGAACCGTAGCCGATGTCTGCCACTTGAACGCCCTCCTCGGCGAATGGTTTGCCAACGCCGCCCTTGGGGCAATCCGTCAAGCGAACCTGCGCCCCGCCGATATTGCGCTCATCGGGTCTCACGGACAAACCATGCACCATCTTCCCCGAGGGATCCGAGCGCCAGGCGTGGGGGCGATTCGATCAACCTTGCAGATTGCGGAACCGGCTATTATCGCAGAACGCACCGGAATCACTACTGTGGCCAATTTCCGCCCGCGCGATATTGCAGCCGGCGGCCAGGGCGCCCCTCTGACTCCCGCTGTCCATGCCCTGCTTTTTCGCCATCCACGGCGTGCGCGCCTCGTGGTGAATCTCGGCGGCATTAGCAACGTCACTTATCTCCCTCGCGGCACCGGCACGACAGGAGTCCAGGCATTCGATACCGGACCGGCCAATATGGTGCTGGATGGTCTCATATCCCGGCTGACCGAGGGACGACTGACTATGGATCGAGACGGCAAACTGGCGTCGCGGGGGAATGTCGAAGGACGCCTGCTGGCCAAATTACTCGCGCACCCGTATCTCTCGAAGCGTCCTCCAAAATCGACTGGGCGGGAGGAGTTCGGAGCCAAGGCCGTGGAGGATCTTGTGACGACGTTTTACCAACGGAGCCTTCGAATCGAAGATCTCTTCGCCACGTGCAGTCGATGGACCGCAGAAGCGGTCGGCACCGCCCGCCGTTGGGTTCAAGGGAAAATCGACGAAGTTCTCGTCGGCGGAGGAGGAGTACGCAATCGGGCTATCATGGCTCATCTCGCCGCGGTATTTCACCCCATTCCCGTCAAAAGTTTCGAAGCAGTTGGCTGGGACAGCAAGGCGTTCGAGGCTGTGGCCTTCGCCGTCCTCGCTTATGAGACAGCCATCGGAAAATGCAGCAATATCCCGTCGGTCACCGGCGCAGCCCACCCCGTCATGCTTGGAACCATAGTCCCGCACGGCCCCGGCTGGCTGAAGCGGTTTCCACGTCAGGCGCCATAGGTACGGGCGGACCGAATGGATCCCGTGCTTATCGCGATTGGAGCAGCTGTCCTACTTCTCTTGGGCTGGCAATTTATTGTGTTTCGTCGGGCCCGCACAGCGCGACCCAACGGCTTAATTCCGCCCGGCACGACCTTGTCCCCTCAACCCCTGCTGACGCACCATGATGTCTATATCTACAACATGCTTAAGCTGGCAGCGCAGGATCGCTACCTAGTGTTCGCGCAGGTTCCCTTGGCTAGCGTGGTGGCGGTGAAGGCTGAGGGTAGAAACCGCTTGAACCTTTTAAGCCGGATCGCGCTCAAGCGCGTAGACTTCGTCCTGGTTCACCCTGGGTCGGGACTGGTGGAACGTGCGATTCTGGTCGAGGAAGTGGACGCCTGCGGAGAGACCGTAGAATGGCAACGCGTCGTTGAATCGGTATTGCAGGCAAGCGGCATTGCCTTCGTTAAGTTGAAAGCGACTACGGATTATACTGTCCCGTCACTTTTAGGGATCCTCGGACTTGGCTCAGAGGAGTAGAGGCAGGGGGTATTTCGTTATTGATCGGTCAAGGGTTCGTTCCTCGCCGAGGACACCTCGATCGTTTTTCTTGCCACCTCGGCTTCCGAGCTATCAGGATATTGGTCGACCACCCGCTCGAACATCAAGACCGCTTTTTCACGGTCCCCCAACTTCATATATGTCTGTCCGATTTTCAATGTCGAAGCCGCTAGTTTCGGACTCAACGGATAATAGGACACCACATTGTAGAAAGATGTGAGTGCATCCTTGTATCGCCCCAACCGGTATTGGCATTCGCCGATCCAATATTGGGCGTTCGCCGCCAGCGACGATTGGCTGTGTAACTCCAGGAACAACCGGAATCCCGCAAGAGCTGCTTCATAATCCTTATGTTTGAACTCTTCCATCACTCGATCGTAGAGCCGGCGCGACGTGTCCTGCATCTGAGCCGGTGCCGCCATCACCGGATCGGCCGCCAAGGTCAAGACTAAAAACAAAAGGCTGACCATTCTTACGATCACGATTTGCACCCCCGGCAGCACATGAATTCAGCCCGTGCTCTCCGTTCGTACTCAACGCAATCGTTATGCCACGAACCGCTTCCCGGCATTCCTTCAAACCAATGAAAAACAGGGACCTTGCCGCAGACAGGAACGATCAGGTCGGTCGATGTGTCATTGAGAGGCACGGATTTGTACACCCCCGTGCCCGCTCTCTCCCAACCTTATGAAGGCAGGCGTATCGTGTTTTTAAATGAGAGCGGAGTCTCCGCTAGGCGCGCGGTTTTGGCACGACTGGAGATAGAACCTCAGGACTTTTGCGGGGTTCAGAAAGATAAAGATGAAAGGAGTTACCACCCTGCTGCTTCGCACGGTACATGGCTGCGTCGGCGTGCTTCAACAGTTCGTCGCTCTCATGATCATCATACGGATATACGGTGATACCAATGCTGACGCCGATGGTAACCTCATGCTCGCCAAGCATGAACGGTTCGGACAGCGATTCGGTAATGCGGCGAGCCACCGTCAGGATATCCTGTTCGCACCCGATGCCTTCCAGAATGATTGTGAATTCATCGCCACCCATGCGGGCCACGGTGTCCACCTCACGGACGCAGCTCCGCAGCCGATCGGCGACTTGACGTAACAGGCGGTCGCCCGCATCGTGGCCAAGCGTATCATTGACCGCCTTGAATCGATCCAAGTCGAGCAACATGAGCCCGACCCGCTGTTCCTTCCGCTTGCTCCTTGCCAATGCCTGGAACAGCCGATCCCTGAAGAGTGTCCGATTCACCAACCCGGTCAAATGGTCGTACTGAGCGAGATAAGTCAGGCGCTCCTCGGCCCGCTTTCGCTCGATCGCATAGCGGATTGCTCGCGCCAGAAGATCGGCATCCCCCCTGCCTTTGACGAGATAATCTTGCGCTCCCTGCTGCACCGCTTGGACAGCAACAGCCTGATCGTCATGCCCGCTAAGGACTAGAATAGGCACGTGGGGACTCGTCGCAAGAACTTGGCTCACCGTCCCTAATCCATGTGCATCCGGTAGGGAAAGATCCAACAGCACCGCGTCAAATCGTTCTTTGCTGAGGCGCAAGAGCCCCTCGGAGAGCGTCGGGACGGAAATGACACGGAAGTGGTCGAGCGTCCACTCCGCAAGAAGATCCTGCGTAAGCTGAGCATCGACAAGATTATCTTCGATCAGCAGGACTTGAATCACCTGGGGCCCTGTCTGATACCAAGCGCGGCCATCACGTATGACCGTGCTGTTCATCAGCGCCTATGGCAGCAGTATCCCCGCCTTTTCAAACGGTTTCATTATATCCGACCCTTCTTTCGCCACAAGAAAAAGCAAACTTCTCGGCTTCTCCGTCGGATTGCGGACGGGCTACATCCTGTAGAAGCCGTTCACCAGTGCCTACGGTAGCGAAACCAGAGGTGAGAATCGCCGGGACCGCCGTTGTCTATTAGCTTGCGTGCAGAGCCTCCGCTCTCCGACGCACTTCCTCTGCTTTTTGAGCTTGCCCTAAATTTTCGTACAGAGACGCAATATTCGCATGAAGATGGGACAGGAGCTGTCCTAATTGAGCTTCTTGCGCGATAACATTCGCCTCCAGTGCCAACTTCTTTTCTTCGCTGCGTCGGAACCGCTCCTCCAACCGCTGCACTAACTGTATCCAACCTTTCACTTTGCCGGAATCCAGCTCCGGCTGAACGGGTAAGCCTTCACCCCGTTCCAGTGCCTTTTCGGTTTGATTCATCCAATTGATGAAGACCAAAAAATCGCCGAGCGTGATCTTCAGCGCAGAGGACGCCCCTTCTTCTTCAATAACCAGGTCTTCCATCACGACTCCTTCTGGAATGGTTGGTTGAGTGTTGTAACACGATCATCTTCCTTAATAACGCGGTGTCCTTTATTGCAGCAAGCCACGCCGCCGTCCCTAATTCCGACTGTTCTTCACCTCCTTTCATTGATACGGGGAAAAAGAGACTTGGCTCTGGTCAAGGTATACACCACACTGAGTTGTGTAGCCGGAGTATTACTGCGCAATCCGTTGTGAAGTCAACAGGGCAAATGGAAAATCTTTCTTTACATCGGATCGTGCGCGGTGAATCAAAAGTCGGGGGGAGTGCCGGTCACCCGTGCGGCGAGCGCGGTGGAACGTTGGGATAAGCACCACTCGGGGGCCGGTCAGGTCCAATGGCCGCCTCGCAGGCATATCCCCGTTCGAATGGCCAGAGGAGCGACTGACCGGCAAGGGATCCCTTCACATGAACGTAGCGAAATGTGACGCCGAGACGCTCAGATTCCGCCCGCATGGTGTCGAGACACTCCTCATATGACGAAGCACGTCTAATAAGTAGTATCGGCTCGCCCGTCCGGCTATCGAAAACCGTGTAAGGATCAGCACAGCTCGCAAGGATCAGTAATCCGAAGAGCAACACATTAAACATGTGATATTGCCTCCAGCAGTCGTCATGTATCTCATCATCACCCCGTCAAAAGCCGCTATCGAGCGCCAACAGTAACACAGGCAGCAATCCAGGATCGACTTCGCTTGTTCGATCAGCACCACTACGATCAGCGACAAAGTGCTGTCCGAGGATCCAAAAAACGGTACTCAGGATAGAGCCCTTCCCTACCAAAGTTGGGAGAGCATAATCATCTTAAGTATTCGATTCATAAAGACTATTCTTACTTTCAGCTCAATGTCTCAATGGCACAAAAACTGCGCATTCTGTCAACCGGCAGCTGAAGCGTTTATGCAGCCCGTATCGGCGGACAGGAGGAGAACAGAGTGCGACGTTCATTAATACTTCAGTTCGGGATGGGAGTGGCAATGTTGCTCTTCTGTATCTGCACTGCGACCGGTGTCGGTGATGGGCGGCCGTCAAGCGCGAGTGCCGATCCTGGTGTCTCTATGCAGCCCGCACGAGTCCCGACCATTGCGGCAAAACCTCGCTACCACGCGACCGTTTCAGACCTAGAGCTGGAGCAGGCAGTGTCCAGGTACTCCCGAAAGTATCGAATTCCGCCTGCGCTGCTGCTGGCCGTCATGAAGGCGGAATCCGACTTTAATCCTATCGTCGTTTCCAAGGCCGGCGCCGTGGGGCTCATGCAACTCATACCGGAGACCGCTATTCGCCATGGAGTCCGAAACCTCTATGATACCGACGACAACATTAAGGGAGGAGCCCGGCACCTTCGGTACTTACTGGATCGCTTCAACGGCAATCTACGGCTCGCACTCGCTGCCTATAATGCCGGCGAACGGAAAGTGGAACGCTACCGCCGAATCCCTCCCTTCAAAGAAACGCGCATGTATGTCAAAAAAGTCATGCAGTATTACCGCGAGTATTACATCAATAATCCAATGACTCACACATCTGTTCAAGCTGTCCGATTTTAGCGCTACACGCCGAACGTTGAGCAGCAGGCTTGACCGTGTGAATGCAGGGATCAACAGGCTGGTTGCCACGCGACATCAAACTAGACGGGTTTTTCAGCGACGTATTCGATATATTTCCAGAACTCTTTCGCTTCTTCTTCATTGAGAACAAGCGGAGTATTGTTGGCAGTCCCGACGAGATAGATTTTCACAGAGACGGCATCGTGCCAGATCTGTACTTCACAATGACTAACGTTATCCAGATTTAACGCCCTATTACCGACCCTGACAAACTGCATAACGTCACCCTCTTCGTAAAACGTCCCGACTATACCACGGCCTCCAGGCACGTCAATCAGGATGGTGGCTGCGCCAAAAATAGAAAAGGGGGCAGGCTCACCAGCCTACCCCCTTCAACATCGACGGCGTTATGGTTGCGGGGGAAGGATTTGAACCTTCGACCTTTGGGTTATGAGCCCAACGAGCTACCAGGCTGCTCCACCCCGCGGGCGGATGCTAACAAAGCGGTGAATATCAAGTCAAGACAACTCGCCAGCAAACTAGGCTTGTCGGGCGCTCCTTGTAGCCTCTTTGGTTCGGCGTGCAGATTGATCTCTTCTTTTGGGCCGTGCTAGACTGCGGTCCAGTGGGCGATTAGCTCAGTGGGAGAGCGCTTCCTTCACACGGAAGAGGCCACTGGTTCGATACCAGTATCGCCCACCACTCGGTGTCCGGCTCATTCACCTCGCCAGACTGTTGACATAATCTGGACAGATTTCCCATCGTCGGCTACACTTCTCTCCGGCTATTCGTGAGGGGAGGTTGTGTATGCGCTTACATATGCTGGTCATCGCCGCCACACTGCTGCTCGCATTATCGACGGGCTGTTCAACCACTAGGCAGCAAACAGCTGAGGTAGACGAGGTCTACACCGCTCCGATGAGCGTTTACAGCGTCATGGACAGTACGGCCCTGATCTATTCCGATGCATCGGCAGCTGCACCGGTCAGCGATAACCCGTGGCGCTGGGCGGGGTTTATACTCCATCCCGTCGGAAACGTGCTCGATTACGCGATCAATCGTCCTCTCTACAAGCTTGTCAGCTTGGCTCCATACGTTTTCGGCTACACAGCCGAAGATTCCATGCTGGACTCTCAGCGACGCTAGCTCTTCGACCTCGCGTACCCGTATCCCGATCCCGGCCTGCCTCTGTGGCAGGCCGTCTCGTTTTTGAAGCGCCCTTTCGTGTATCCTCTGAACGTATGATGCGCCTTTGTACGGGGCTTCTTCGAACCGCCGCCGGACTAGTCGCGCTGTGGCTCCTATTCGGCTGTGAGAGCGCGCCGGCTAAACCTCCTCTGCCTCCGTCTGAAAGCGACGTGCCGCTTCTTAAGTCGGCAGCGCTTTGCGACCGCAAGCCGGCCTTTTTGAAGCAATACTCCGTATCTTCTCTCCAGCCTCATTCATGGGGAAGCGGCCAGGAGCTGGTACTTCCAGCAGCCCAGAGTCTCATTCGGGCAGATGAGTCATATTTCTTTGATGAGAACGGGATTTTGGTAGGCGCTCTGTTCACGTTTCATTCCGGGCTCGAACTTCATCCTTACCCGGTTCTTCGCCGCACGCTGTCCCAGCTCCGCCCCACCCTCGAATTTTATCTCAACGTTGCCAAGCTCAGCAGCAAGGACAAAAACATGGAGTACAGTGCGCTGTACGAAACCGGGGATGAGACCTCAACTGCGCAGTATCTGGTTCTCGGACCCCGCAGTCGTCCCGTGCTTCTCCAGGCATCCTTTTCCATCGACCCATATGTCCGCCTTTTTTCTCCCTATCGAAGGGAGTTTCTTGAGCGTTTACGAAATCAGAGTGGAGAGAACACCGACAGTACCATCGACAGTCAGGGAGCAGAGGATAAAGAGCCTTTCACGTCACTGCAGCAATTTGCACGCGGACAGGCGGCTCAACTCTCGTACTGCGGTGAGCGTAATTATGAGATCGCGGCCGATGCATATCAAAAAGCCATTGCGAGCGGATTCTCGAACAAGGTATGGGCGGCGGAGGCCCATCACAGGTTGGGGCTCGCTTTCGAGGGCCTGGGACAGTATGTGAAGGCCAAGGCAGAGATGTTGCTGTCACTGTCGATCAGGCCAAATACCCCGGAGGTCCTTAACAACCTCGGCACAGTGCACGTCAAGCTCGGCGATAAGGCCGCCGCGCTGGCTGCCTTCGAAAAAGCAGTGACCCTCCGGCCCAATTACGCCATCGCTAGGTATAATTTGGCGGAGGCGTACGAAGCGCTCAATCCGAGACGAGCCCTCACCGAATACGAAACATTTTTGGCGCTTGCCGAAGGGATCCCGGAAGAAGCGGATCGTAGAGAGATCGCGAAGCAACGGGTGAAGAAGCTGAAGCGCTAGAAAACTTTCGGGGTACGGGCAAGGGGATGCTGGGTGCTTATCGTCTGATTCGCTCTTCCTGCTCTTGGAGGGTTTTGCATTCGATGCAGAGCGTCGTGACAGGACGCGCTTTCAGACGCTTATACGGAATGTCTTCGCCGCACCGTTCGCAAATCCCGTACGTATTGTGTGCCAGCCGGTCGAGCGCTTCATCAATCTTCTTGAGAAGCTTCTGCTCGCGCTCGCGGATGCGCATCGAAAAATTCTGGTCCACTTCCGCGGAGGCCTGATCGCTCACGTCTGGCAACGGCTCAAGCCCCGACCGATTCGTCAGGACCACGCCGATTTCTTCCAGAATTGCCGCGCGCTGTCGTTCAAGATCGCGTCGAATGTCGGGATATCGCGTCCGTGAATTGGAGCGTTTCCCGTTGCGTTTGGCGGGCGCCGCTTTTGTCTGCGACTTGGCAGGTCGTTTCAAAGAGTCGCGTACCTTCATACAAACCCACACGCCGGTCGGCCGACGGAGTGGCGACTATAACAGCCGCCGAAAGGACTTTCAATGGTCGTTACAGGTCCCTTCGGCCTTCGATTGATTTCAACAGTGTGACTTCATCCGCGTATTCCAAATCCATCCCGACCGGAATTCCATAGGCGATTCTTGAAACCCGCACGCCGTGCGGCTTCAGCAGCTTGGTCAGGTAAATAGCGGTGGCCTCTCCTTCAATCGTGGGATTGGTGGCGAGGATGACTTCTTCGATTCCCCCAAGTTTGACTCGGTCTAACAACTCTTCGGCCTTAATGTCAGACGGTCCAACGCCGTCGAGCGGGGACAGCGCGCCCAGCAGGACGTGATAAAGTCCTCGATAACCACCGGCCCGTTCCACCGCGTACAGCGTGCTCGGTTCCTCCACGACCAGAATCTTCGACCGGTCTCGCTTGGGGTCCCGGCAGAATTCGCACAGGTCTCCCTCGGCGATGTTGCGGCACAGCCGACAAAAGGAGAGCCCGTCTTTCACGGCTCGAATCGCGTCCGCCAGACGGAGCGCTTCTTCGCGATCGGTTTTCAGAAGATGAAAAGCAAGACGTTGTGCGCTCTTCTGGCCGATTCCAGGCAGCCGGACCAGCTCTCGGACGAGGCGAGCCAAAAGGCCCTGCTGATCCACGCTCATCAAAACATCCCGGGGATGTTAAGACCACCGGTGACCGATTTCATGTGTTCGGCCATCATCTCCCGAGCTTTGCGCAGGGCCTCGTTGGACGCGGCGACGACCAGATCCTGCAGCATTTCCACATCACCGGATTTCGCCACTTCCGGATCGATCACAATGTTGACGATTTGCATGGCGCCGTTGGCGGTCACCGTAACGATCCCGCCGCCAGCCGTCCCCATGACGGTCTTGGAACCGGCCTCCTCCTGGAGCTTCGCCATTTGCTCCTGCATCGCCTGGGCCTGTTTCAGAATGTTGGCCATATTGCCGAAAGGGTTTTTCATTTCCGCGCCTCCTTCTGCTCCACTTGCCGCACTTCGACGAGGTCGCCGCCAAAGATATCGAGTGCTTGCTTTACCATAGGGTGAGCACGCGCTCGGTCGAACAAGACGAGTCGTTGTTCCTGTTCCTTCGCGGCCCTGAGTTGCGCCATGGTCGGCCCCGGGGGATCCGCCTCAGTCAGCTCGACGATTCGGACGCGAATAGCTAGACCCGCCAACCGCTCGCAAAGAGAGCCCAGCGCCCGCATATTGTCATCTTTCTCCAGCATCGCCCGCGCGACCGTTGCCTGCTTCGAGAATCCCACAGTTATCACATCCCCTTGGATACCCACCAACCGCCCCATTTCCAAAAACGGGGCGATATTTGGGTATGACGCAGCCACTTCCTCCTGGAGCCGTTCCCAATTGAATCGTACCGATGGCTCCGACACGGAAACCACCGCAGCGTCATTTTCCGCATTCTGTGCAGGTATGGCCGGGCCGGTCTTGTCTTTCTTTCGTTCCTGCGGACCGGTATCACCGGCTGACTGTCCCTCTGTACTGCCTGAGGAGCGCACGGCCGTAGCCGGACCGTTTGGTGACGTCCTCAATCGACTACTGGGCCGTGCCGTCGCGTCCGAGGAGGGAACCCGCGCCGGCACCGTCCGGGGTGGCTGCACAGCCTCATTCGAGCCCGCCTCGTTGCGTTTCATCAACCGCGTTGCTCGCACGGCCGCCACTTCCACGACGAACCGGGGATGGGCGCTGAATCTCAGCGCGTCTTCGGCTTGAGTAAAGAGGGAGAACAGGTCCTGCAGCTGCTCGGACGTGAAAAGCCGTGCTTCTTCGGTCACCTGCCTCAGATCTTCGTCCGAACCTTCGATCAGGCCACGCAGCTCAGAAACATTAGATACGACGGAGGCCACCAAAAGATTGCGGAGATATTCGACGACTTCGGCACAATAGGCCCGTACGTCGTGTCCCTGGTCGAGCAACCGGGCCAGCACGCTGAGCGCGCCGGAGCTATCCTGTGCACTCACCGCTTCGATCAGCGCACGCACCAGTTCGTGTGGCACGGCCCCCAACAGTGTTTCCAGGTCCGCATGGGCGACCGTTTTCCCGCCGAAGGCCACGGCTTGATCGAGTAAACTGAGGGCATCTCTCATGCTGCCTTCACTGGCACGGGCCAATGCCGTCAGGCTCCGGTCCTCCAACGCCACTCCGTCCTGCTGCGCAACGTGCCGCAAGCGAGCAATGATTTCCGCGCGCGTAATCCGTCGAAAGTTGTAATGCTGGCACCGGGACAAGATCGTCGCGGGGATCTTATGAATCTCCGTCGTGGCGAAAATGAAGACCACGTGCGGCGGCGGCTCCTCTAAGGTCTTCAACAACGCGTTAAACGCAGAATTCGAGAGCATATGGACTTCGTCAATAATGTACACTCGGTACTTTCCGCGGAACGGGGTAAATTTGACGTTTTCCCTGATTTCCCGCACATCATCCACGCTTGTATTGGAGGCCCCGTCTATCTCCATCACATCCACCGAGTTGCCTTGGGCAATCTCTTGGCAATTCACGCAACTATTGCATGGGGACCCAGTCGGGCCTTGCTCGCAGTTCAAAGCCTTCGCCAAGATACGGGCGACGGTGGTTTTCCCGACGCCTCGCGTTCCGGAAAACAAAAAGGCTTGGGCGATGCGGTTGCTGCCGATGGCGTTGACAAGCGTTTGAACGACGTGGGGCTGTCCAATCACGTCCTCAAAAGCGCTGGGGCGGTATTTGCGAGCGGAAACCTGGTAGTCCATTGCTCGTTAAAGTGGGGCCAGGTGATCCTGCGGCACACAAAACTGACCGTTTACCGTTGCTTCCTTCCGGACCTGGCGGGGTTCACAGGGTTCTGTTGCACAGGGCCCAGCCCCTAACTCAACCGGCCTGTAGGCGTCCATCCCGTCACGCCTGTTCTGTACGTATTCAGACGCGGTCGGAATCGATCAATCTTGTTGGCGGAGAGGGTGGGATTCGAACCCACGGTCCCGTTGCCAGGACACGTGCTCTCCAGGCACGCCGATTCGTCCACTCTCGCACCTCTCCTCATCGGGAAGATTGAAAAGAATGGCATCTTAGCACGCACATATTGGACCGGCAAGGTGAGCCGGCCCGCTCCTGCTCCCCTTTTCTGCCTTGATCCACATTGACCCCTCCGGGCCTTTCCGATACGCTCGGCTCGCACGGAGGCTTTGATGAAAATTGCGATCGGAATTGTTGTCCTTGCCGTGGTGCTGCTTAGTCTTGTCCTTCTGCTGCCTTTTCTCGTCGATCTCAATAAATACCAGGATCAGTATCGCCCGCTGATCGAAGACGCGCTGAACCGGAAGATACAACTGCAAGACATTCGTCTCACCGTTTGGCCGAGACTCGGCGCCCGTGTCGCTGGCTTTACGCTGCAGGACGACCCGGCCTTCAGTCGCGGACCGTTCGCCACGCTCGCCTCGCTCGACGTCGGTGTGAAATTGCTGCCGTTGCTGAGCGGAAAGGTCGAGGTCGAAGAGATTACGCTTCGCGATCCGGTCATTACGGTCATCAAAACTAAGACCGGGGTCATGAACATCTCTACAATCGGCCCCCAAGGATCGCCGCAACCTACAATACCCCAAGGACCGGCAGAGCCTGGCGGGAGCCCGTTGCAAGCGCTTGCGCTTCTCGCAGTCGACCGCGTGTCGATTACTGGCGGCACCGTAACCTATCGCGACCTCTCGGCCGCAAAACCCGCTGAGCATGTCGTTTACAATTTGGAAATCAGCTTGAAAGATCTCCATCTCGGCGAGACCGCGGCGCTACAGCTTGCTGCGACGGTCCAGCCGCTCGGACTGCCGGTGAAGTTGGACGGCACGTTTGGTCCATTGGTGCAGGAACTGGAACTGAAGAATTTCGATTTTCTCCTGAAATTGGGAAACATGACCCTCGCGTTGAAGGGCGCCTTCGTGGACGGTCTCGTGCACATCAACGCCTCTTCTCCTTTGGTCGATACGGCCGCGCTCCCCGTTCAACTTCCGCTCACGAAGCCCGTGCAGATTAGGGATTTTCATCTCACGGCCGAGGCACCCTATCCAGTTAAGCAGGGAGTCGCACCCTTGCAAATGGCGGAGGTGACTGATTTGGGGTTGGCCGTCCTGCTCGGGAAATCCACCGTGATCGTGACAGGCACAGTATCAGACGGACATGCCAAGATTGCCCTCTCCTCTCCCTCAGTCAACACAGCCGATCTTCCGGTCTCGGTCCCCTTGAAGAAGCCGGTTGCTATTACGGACTTCTCCATGAAGGCCGAGATGCGAGGTCAGGACGTCCGGGTTGCCAGTCTGACCTTCCGCCTATTCGACGGTGTAGTGAATGCAGGGGGCGGCTTGACGCTCGCCCCTCATGGGTTGCCCTTTGTCGGCACCGCGACACTCCATGGCTTCCAGCTCGGACCAGCACTCGAGGCGCTTGGAATGGATCAAATCTCGATCAGCGGCATCGCTGCAGCCAATCTCTCTCTGAAAGGACAAGGCTTTTCAATGCCGGAGCTGACAACGTGGCTGCAAGGCACCGGGCATGTCGCCGTAAAGGACGGCAGGCTCGAGGGCGTCAACCTCATGGAAGAAGCGCTGAGGCTCCTGAACGCGATTGGAGTGAGGCCGGACGCCGCCAAGGCCACCGTTTTTTCGACGATTGAAACCGACGTGGCAATAAACCGAGGCATCGTGAATGTCCACCGATTGTTGATGGACAGCCATGACTTTCAAGCAACCGGCGCCGGGACGGTGGGATTCGATCAACGCCTGAACCTGAAAGCCGATCTGCGACTCTCTCAAGCGCTCAGTGAGAGCGCCGTCGGAAAGGCGCCGGCGGCGAAACTCGCGATGAGCGGGGGCCGGCTTTCACTGCCGCTCTTGATCCGCGGTACGGTACAAGCTCCATCCTACGCGCTGGATACCAAAGTCTTCGGAGCGAAAGTCCAAGAACAGGTCAAGCAGAAAGTCGAGCAGGCGATTGGCGACGCACTGAAAGGCAAAACTCGTCCGCAAGATCTTGAGAAGCAAGGGAAGGATCTTCTCAGAGACTTGCTGGGACGGTAACACGTAACGGCGTCTTGTTGGCGTCCGCGTCCGATGCTATGATGCCGCGCCATCCG
>JBDZUK010000003.1:61737-65938 GCA_040255165.1 Nitrospiraceae bacterium
CCGGTCACCTCTTCTGCTTGTCATGAAGGAGCCCGCTATGGAGCCATTTAGCCCCGACTCCCCTCCGTTCGCCGAAGCCAACAGTCACACCATGCAGGAAAACGGACATGAGAGCTCAGAAGGAGCAGACGACGGCTCGATCAGCAATCTCGATAAAATCCGGGATATTCTCTTCGGCGCCGAGCTGCGGGACCATGAGATCCGGTTCACCAGGCTGGAGCAGACGCTGCTCCGCGAAGCACACGTTCTTAGGAACGAGTTACAGCAACGGTTCGAAGCGCTCGACACATTTGTGAAGCGGGAAGTCGAGGTGTTGACCAATCGGTTGGCGCAAGAGCACGCGGCAGGGAGCGGTGCCTTTTCAACGCTCATGAGCGAGCTGGCGACGTTGAGCGCGGCGGTCGAGCGCTCTGCCGCGGCATTCGACGGACGCCTCGCGCAGTTGCGTGACGAGCTGATGAGGAACCTTGCAGAGAGGGCTGCCGAACTACTCAACGAGGCCGGCGCGCGTCACGCCAAGGCTCAGGCACTACTCGAACACGCCCTCGTCGAACTCCGCCGGGAAAAGCTCGATCGTACCGCGCTTGCGGCCGTCTTCATGGAGGCGTCCCTGAAGATCGCCCCGGAGGATTCGAGCCGTGTGACGGAGTGAGCCGGCACACCTCCGGCTTCTCCAAGGCCTCGTGACGGCCCCACTGACTTGCGAGAGGCGATGGATTTCTCTCTCTTCACCGTTCCCTACCGACTGACGCGGCATGTGTCCCCGAAGCATTGAAGATCTCAAGACACTGCGGGAAGAATGGGCGGAACTCCGCGCATTATTGCTGTCCCCGGAACAGCAACGACTCGACGAACTGTGCGAGCGGATCGACCACATAACGATTCGAGCCGAAGACGTAAGCAGAGTCCTTCCCGAAGCCGTGGCGCAGCGAGGGCACGGCGATGAGGCCTTCGCGGAAGCTCTCGCTCCGCATGTCGAAGCAGCGGTAGCGACTTCGCTGAGGCAGTCTCCACATCTCATATCGAATGCCCTGGAAGCGGCCTTGAGAATGGCCATCGATCGCATGGCGTGGCGTGCGGCGGATGCGGCTCTTCGACTCCCGTTTCCGGGCCTGCGCAAGCGAGGCGACCGGGCGATTGGGAACTTGCGCTACAACGTCGACCATGTACTCTTGCTCCATCGCGGCACCGGCGTCCTGTTGTATCACGTGGCAGCGGACGCGGAGGCCGCGCGGCAGTCAAACGAGCTTCTTCATTTGGCGACTACGATTTACACAATTTTGGATCACACGGCTTCATCGCCCCACCGCTCCGGTTTCGAGAGCCGACCGATGGACAATCGGCTCATTTGGATGGTGCATGGACCTCGCGCGGCATTGGCTGCCGTCATCCGAGGGGTTCCGCCGAAACGCTTGCGGAGCATACTCCAGCAATCTTTGCTCCGCATCGAAACCGAGCATGCCGACGCCTTATCTTTATTCAACGGCTATGATTGTCACGCCTTTGAAACGACTCAGCCGGTTTTGGAGTCTTGCTTACTATCCGAGCCGAGCTACGCGAGCTACGATGGACGACGTCGACGGCTTTTCGCCATGTTGGGCTCGATATCGCTCATCCTCGCGATGAGTCTGGTGATCTGGACTTGGAATTCTTCTCTCGAAGACCGGCGATGGAACGAGCTCCTTACCGCGCTGAGGGCCGAACCAGGGATCGCAGTCACCTCGGCAACCAGAAGCGGCGGCAGGTATACTCTCGTCGGTCTACGAGATCCCCTCTCACGCGACCCGACTGCCCTCCTCACACAGGCCGGCTATACCTCGGAGGACGTGGCCCTCCATTTCTCCCCGTATTTTTCCCTGGACCGGCAGCTCATCGCCAGGCGGGCGATGTCCGTCCTGCAGCCTCCTGACCGCGTCTCCCTGGACATTGATGGGACTACACTTGTTCTCTCAGGGCCGGCTGACGAGGAATGGGCAAAGGAAGCGAAGCGGTCTGCGTTGTTCATTCCGGGCGTGACGTCAGTCGACGCCTCCAAGTTGCAGGTTCTCTCGGCGCCCGATCTCATCGGCCGGATTGAAAGGCTCTTTATTCCGTTCGCCAGCGGTTCGTCTCACATCGCCCCGGAGGACCAACCGAAAATTGATACTCTTCTCACGCTTCTCCGCGACCTCGATGATGTGGCTGTCCGTTCCCGCAAGACCGTCGTAGTAGAGGTCATCGGGACACCGGATGAGTCCGGGCTCGAGACTATGGGGCTTCTCCTCGGGACCGCGAGAGCTCATGCCGTCCTGTCCTCGCTCGGCGGCAAGACATTCGGCCGAGCCACACGGCTGACAACCGGCGTGGAAGCTCCATTTCCGGCTCGTGCTCGCGCCCGCCATAAAACGCCCTCCTTTGGTCGCGCCACGCTCATGGTCAAACTCGTCCGTGCCGATTAATTCTGACTGGGCGAGCCCCCAAGCCCCGGGAAGACGCATAATCCATAGCCGTCGCATTCATGCATCGCTTGCTTTGCGATTGATCTTTTTCCCCGGAGAGGGATATATACACCGCCTTTCCGGTCACATCGGCCTTCATGCAAGGTCCTCACTATGATCAATTTCTCAAGGAGACTTTTGATGCATAAATGGTGTTTTCTTATTTTGCTCGGACTCGTACTTCTCTTCCAGCATCCCGCCCGTGCCGATGAACCTCTCATCGATGTCGTGACGTTGAAAGACGGCAGCATCATTTTCGGCGAGGTCATCGAGATGTCGGGCGGTGTACTTCACATCAAAAGTCCGGCCGCAGAGGACGTCATCAAGGTGAAGTGGTCGGAGGTTTCGAAGCTGAAGGTGACCCATCCCATCCCGTTTCATTTGAAGGAGGGCACAATGCTGGTCGGCACCGCGGAGGAAGGAGAGCCGGGAACGATGCGGCTCAAAGCGGAACCGATGGAGGGCACGTTAACGGTACCGTTGGATTCGATTGTCTCGGCCAATCCCTTAATCCAACCGCCGGTGACCTATGTCGGCAGCCTCCAGGGAGGTTTTTCCCAGACGACGGGCAACAGCCGGTTCCGCAATGCCAGCCTGATCGGCGAGTTCGTCGGCCGTGGAGAACAGCTGCGCCTCACCCTCCTGGGCCGGTACGTTTACGGGGACAACGCCGGGAGCCTTATTACACGGAACGCACGCGGTACGATCAAGCTCGACTTTTTCATCACCAAGCGTTTTTTCTGGTTCGCGTCGGCCTATTTCGAACAGGACACATTCCAGGACCTGAAGATGCGTACGGCGCTGGCGAGCGGTCCCGGATATCAATTCATCGACCGCGGCGATTTCAGCAGTGCCTGGCTCAAAGACATGACGCTCTACGCAGAAGCCGGTCTCGCCTATTTCAACGAAGATTTTCGGATCGCGGATGACAAAGCGACGCTGCGTGCCCGCTGGTCGCTCAAGTTCGATTGGCCCTTGTTCGACCGCCTAGCCCTTTACCACTACGATGAGATCTACCCGTCGCTGCAGAACACCAATGATTTTTACCTCACGATGGACAACGGCGTCCGGGTCACAATCATCGATGGTTTCGTCAGCGGGCTTCAGGTCACAACGCGCTATAACAATAATCCTCCCCCCCAAACCTCGGACACGGACAACCTCTACTTATTGACGCTCGGATACAGCTTCGACACCAACCGCAAGCGGTAGCAGCGGCATCCCGCCGCCCGCTTTTCAAGGAGGGCTCCTATGCTAAAGGAATTCAAGGAATTCGCGATGAAGGGCAATGCCCTTGACATGGCGATCGGGGTGATTCTTGGCGGGGCTTTCGGGAAGATCGTCTCCTCAATTGTCAGCGATATCCTCATGCCTCCGATCGGGCTGCTGCTCGGGCGCGTCGACTTCTCCAGCCTCTTCGTCAATCTTTCAGGGGCGCCGCAGCCTTCACTGGCGGCCGCCAAGGCGGCCGGAGCGCCGACCATCAACTACGGGGTGTTCCTGCAAACGGTACTCGACTTCATCATCATCGCGTTCGTAATTTTCATGATCGTGAAGCAGGTGAACCGATTCAAGAGACCACAGCCTGCTCCCGTCCCGACGACTAAAGAGTGTCCCCACTGCCTGTCCTCAATCCCGATCGGAGCAACCAAATGTGCACACTGCACCTCGAGTCTGTAGAGATTGTTTCACCGCGGCGCAGCCGCTGTCACGGGCCGACCCAG
>JBDZUK010000003.1:66038-91026 GCA_040255165.1 Nitrospiraceae bacterium
GAGCCCTTTGTCATCCCAGCCGACAGGCATTGCGGTCGATCCCGCCTGCAACCGCATCACCCGGGACGGTCGTAAGAATTTTGTAATGGCCCAGTCCCAATTCCTTTCCGTACGCCTGTCCCACCAGCACGTCCTGCACATGTTGATGGTCCCACGCTCTGAAGTAGGAACGGCCTTCCTTCAACCCGTCGAACTCATGCCCTTCCAACGCCTTGATAACCGCGACAGTATCGGTCGTCCCTGCGCGTCGCACGGCTTCGAGAATCTGTATCATCGCGGCATAGCCCAGATAGCAGCGGGAGGTCGGAGTATGGTTATACTTGTCAATCACGCCTTGAACAAAGCGACGCGACCCCTCCGTATTGATTTTGGGATCCCAAATAAGCCCCCATATGCCGGCGTTGTTGGCATAGCCTAGCGGACGCCCGATTTGCTCGCCGCCGATCATTCCGGCGATGCCGACCTTCTCCTTTCCAAGCTCTGACTTCGCATACGCCTTCAGCGCGTGCACCAGATCCCAGCCATATAGGTTTAGGATGATCACCGTCGGGTTTTTTACCCTGGCCTCATTGAACGCACCCGTAAAATCCGTGGCGCCGAACGGCGTCACTGTCTCGCCGACAAACTCCGCTCCCAGCGGCTGCCCCGCTTCAACCATCGCCTGCGCGGCTGCCTTCCCATCAATTGTCCCGGCCGTAATCATGTACCAACGCGTCCCGTACGCATTGATGACATGCGGCGCGACGGCGTGGCACAGCATGCGCGCATTGGGCATAAACACGAAGGTGTGCGAGTTGCAGGCGGCCCCTGTCAGTTCGGGGACATGCGCACCGGTCACCATGAACAGTTTATTTTCTTTTCGGGCCACAGCACTCACCGCGAGCGCACAATCCCCATTGAACGTGCCCATTAAGAAGTCGACACGATCTTCTTTGATAAATTTGGTCGCTACTTTCACCGCCTGATCGGGATTGGAGGCATCGTCCGCTTCCAAAATCGTCACGAGTCTGCCGAGCACCCCGCCTCGCTTGTTGTAAAGATCTACTGCCACGTTGGCTCCGTGCACGTCGTGTATTGAAGACGTCTTGTAGGGACTGGACAGAGGGTCCAGTATTCCAACTTTGATGGATTCCGCCGCAAAAGCCGCTCCGCCTGTCGCCGGGTCCCAGAGGTGATTCAGCAAGTCCCCACAGACGAGCGCACCTCCCGTCAAAGCCGTAAGCCGAAGAAACGCCCTGCGCGATACATCCGTCATGTTTCCCCTCCTTTGACGCGACCGAAAACCTAGCCGGGAATGAAACACGGACGCACACAGCGCTCTCTTGTAACATGAGGAGACATTTATGTCACGCCCCGGAGATGGGTACATTACCCAGGGAGGAATCACTGAAGTATCGGCCGGAGCGAGCATAGCGCCGCGCTCCGGCGGTGATACGGTCGAACGGCCCGCACTTAACTGTACTGATCCCAGGTATCACACTGTTTGATCGACCAAAACACCGCTTCTTTCAATTTCTTGAGCTTCATATTTTCCGGATCGCGGATGGCCTGGAGTTTTCTGTCAAGATCGTATAGAGGGTCGATCGAGCGTTTGTCAGGAATCTTGCCCAAAGACCAGGCCACTTCGGTCAGTACGGTCCAATCGGTGTCGGGATTCTGCAGTTTCTTCAAGAGCGGCGGCACCACGGTGGCGTCCCCATGAAGCCCCCCCAACTGGCCGAGCCCCTTAGCCGCCGCCGCTTGCAGTTCCAGCTGAGGAGACGTGTTCATGATATCAACGAGGAGGGGGATGCTTTCCCTGCCGAGGTTTCCCAGAGCCACGGCCGCCTGCTTCGCCAGGTCGCGGTCTTCGAGGACCTGCTTCAATTTGGGCAGCGCTTCGTCGGCCTGCATTTCACCGAGGACCGTGATGATTTTCAACTTGCGCACTTGCTCCGTATTCGGCGCGTCCAACAGTTTGATCAGTCGTTCTGGTTGACCCCATTCCGCGGTCAGCAACACGGGAAAGTCGTACCGCGCCAGTACTTCCTGCAGTTTGGCCATGGCGTAGTCTCCCGCATCCGGCACATTGGCCGACTGAGCCGCCTGGCCAGCATCCTCGAAATCCGTGCGCACCTCCTTCTGCCACTTCACCTTGATCCCGCCCAGAACGTAGGTCAGCTGGCAGGCCGGCCCCTTCCAGAGACGAGACGGTGCGTCCGGCAGGTCGGCATCGCCACCGGCTGACGTCGTTCCCTCCCAGGTCTTTCGCTGTTCGCACTTTACCCGCAACACGACGTCGTGAGGCTTGGCGGGATCCCGCAGGGTCGTATAGCCAAGTTCCGCCATGCGACCGGACACCACCTCGGCGATCGAGGTGGGGTCCATCGATCCCTTGTCGGCTAGGACGATGACCTCGACAAGGACAGTTTGAATCTTGGCGAGTTGAGCCTTCTGCTCTGCGGTGAAATATTCGCGATAAGCCGAGGCCGAGCTTGCGACAGCCACGCTTAGAAATAAGACAAAACTGAAGACCGATAAATGAGAGAGCATAATGCACCTCCTTCGGCACACGGGCGGTACCCTACGGTCACAGCAATTCACGGCCGGGCGGGTGCGTGAAGGGGAACAGAGGAGAGAGCAGATCGGTCACGCCCGCTCGCGACCGCGTCGATCCACGAAATAGTATACCCCTGCCTCAGAGGCTACGCTACGGTGTTCTCCTTCATCACGCAGGACCGGTTTGGCGTCCATGTAGGCATCTTTCGTGTCTACGCCGGACCGCTGCCACGGCGCCTTTCGCGGACAGAATCAGGGTACAAATGGGGGAGCAACGCCCCGCCAGTATGGGTTGACAGTCGCCGTCGTTGGAAGGTACAAAAGGCCTGCATCAACGTACGGTTTCTCCTGTCTCGATGGAACGCTGCAGCATAGAGTGGCCGCCCCACCGTGCGAGAGTGGCGGAACTGGCAGACGCGCGAGACTTAGGATCTCGTGGGTAACCGTGGGGGTTCAAGTCCCCCCTCTCGCACCAACCACGGAGTTGAATCCGGCCGCCAGTCCTCGTTCAACAGAGAACTCCATTGTCTATGAAAATGGAAATGACCGAACTCGGTCCGATGAAGCGGGCCCTGAAAATAGAGGTTCCCGCGGAAGAAGTTTCGCAGCGCTTCGCCCGCGCTTATAAAGACTTAAACCGCCAGGTCCAGATACCGGGATTCCGGCCAGGAAAAGCGCCCTTGGCGTTGCTTGAAAAGCGGTACGCCAAGGCCGTTGAAGAAGACGTCGTGCGTAGCCTCGTGCCCGATTACTACGATCGGGCGATCCGCCAAGCGGGGATCGTCCCAGTGTTGGTGGAGATTCCACCGCTGGACCGGGTCAAAATCAAAAAGGATTCGGCCTTCACCTTCACAGCCACGGTTGAAATCAAGCCCAAGATCGACTTGCGCGACTATAAGGCACCCAATCCCATCTCCCTCAAGCCCGATAAGCGGACGGTCACGGAGGAGCAAATAGACCGGGCCTTGGCCGTGCTCCGGGAGCAACATGCCCGCCTGGAAGCGGCACCGTCCCAGCATGCCGTGACAGAGGACGATTACGCCGTGGTGGATCTTGAGGGGTTTTTGGAAGGGGCGCCGCTTGAAGGAGCCAAGAAGGAAGGCCAGCTTATCCGGGTAGGTTCCAAGGCAAGCGTACTGGGCATCGAAATAGACGCACATTTGCTCGGCAAGAAAGAAGGGGACAGCGTTGACATCCCTCAACCGTATCCGGCTACTCATCCGGACCCGCGTGTTGCGGGGAAACCGGTGTTGTTCCGGCTGACCCTCAAAGCGATCAAACAGAAGTCCCTTCCGGCACCCGACGACGAATTCGCTAAAGACTGCGGGCCATATGGATCTCTGCAGGAACTCAAAGACCGCTTGCGCGGCGAAATGGAAAAGGCGCTTAAGAAGGACATTGAGGAAAGTTATAAGGACACCATCCTGAAACGCCTCGTCGAAACACACCATTTCGAACTGCCGGAAACCTTGGTCGAACGCGAGCTCGATGCCATCGTACGGCAGCATCTCCAGGCACAGCAGCGTAAGCGGGCGACGGAGGCGCCCCAGCCCACGGGAGCGGAAGAGATCGGACCGCTTCGTCGGGAACATCGCCCGGAGGCCGAGCGCCGCGTGAAGGTGGGCTTGATTCTAGAAGCCATCGCCGAAAAGGAAAACCTTTCCGTGACCCAGGAAGATCTCAATGCGGAGGTCGGGCGGCTGGCAACGGAGCTGAAGCTACCGGTCGAGGAGCTGGTGCGCATGATTCAGGAGGGGGGCCAAGAATCAATCGAGGAGCTGCGGGCACGCATCCTGGCGGACAAGGCGCTCGATTTCGTCTATCGGCATGCCGTGATCCAGGGCTAGCCCACAACGAAGCTTGAATTTGGTAGACTGACGCCGTTTGCGTCGCTTCACAATCTGAAAGGAACGCCTGCATGCTCGTGCCCATCGTAATCGAACAGACCAATCGCGGCGAACGCGCCTACGATATTTATTCGAGACTCCTGAAGGACCGGATCATCTTTCTCGGAGCTCCCATCGATGACGTCTTCGCCAACCTAATCATCGCGCAGTTGCTCTTCTTGGAGGCTGAGGATCCGGAGAAGGACATCAATCTTTACATCAACTCGCCGGGCGGGAGCGTCACTGCCGGCCTGGGCATCTACGACACGATGCAATACGTCAAGCCGCCCATCACCACGATCTGCCTCGGACAGGCGGCCAGCATGGGCGCCTTACTGTTGGCAGCCGGCACCAAAGGAAAGCGCTTCGCATTGCCGAACGCCCGGGTCATGATCCATCAACCGATGGGCGGGTTCCAGGGCCAGGCGACCGAGATTGACATCCACGCGCGGGAAATCCTGAAAATCCGCGAGCGTCTCAACGACATCCTGGCCAAGCATACCGGACAGCCGCTGGACAAGATCGCGTTGGATACCGAGCGCGACTACTTTATGTCCGGTGAGGAGGCCAAGAAGTACGGCATCATCGACGAGGTCATCACGCGGCCGCCGAAGATGATGAAGCTGGTCGAGCAGGGAGACGGAGGAAAGGACGGGGCCAAAGACAAGTAACACAGGAGGACCAATGGCCAAACAGGAAAAGCTGGACCGACATCTTCGATGTTCATTTTGCGGGAAAAGTCGGGACGAAGTCCGCAAACTTATTGCCGGTCCGACCGTCTACATATGCGACGAATGTGTCAACCTGTGCAATGACATCATCGCCGAGGATTGGGAAGAGGCGAAGGAGGAAATTTCGTCGAAACTCCGGAAGCCCAGCGAGATCAAGCACCACCTGGATCAATACGTGGTGGGTCAGGAACGGGCGAAGAAGATTCTTTCCGTCGCAGTCCACAACCACTACAAGCGCATTTCCGCCAAGGAAAAAGAGGTCGACGACGTCGAACTCCAGAAGGGCAACATCCTCATGGTGGGGCCCACTGGCACCGGCAAGACACTGCTGGCTCAGACTTTGGCAAAGTACCTGGACGTGCCCTTCACGCTGGCCGACGCGACCACGCTCACCGAAGCCGGATATGTCGGTGAGGACGTGGAGAATATCATTTTGAAGCTGCTCCAAGCGGCCGATTACGACGTCGAGCGGGCGGAGCGGGGAATTGTTTACATCGACGAGATCGACAAGATTAGCCGCAAGAGCGATAGTCCGTCGATCACGCGGGATGTCTCGGGCGAGGGAGTGCAGCAAGCCCTTTTGAAGCTCGTCGAGGGTACGGTGGCCAACGTGCCGCCTCAGGGAGGCCGGAAGCACCCCCATCAGGAATTCATCCAAGTCAATACGAGCAACATTTTATTTATCTGCGGCGGCGCATTCGTCGGACTCGATCACATCATCGAGCAACGCCTCAACCGCAAAGCGATGGGATTTGGAGCGGAAGTGCGCGGCAAGAGCGACGCGCGGTTGGGTGAGATGCTCGCCCGGGTGCAACCGGAGGATTTTCTGAAGTACGGTCTGATCCCGGAATTTGTCGGTCGCTTGCCGGTCGTTGCGACCTTGGAGGAGCTGGATGAGAAAGCCTTGATCAAAATATTGACGGAACCTCGCAATGCGCTGACGAAGCAGTACGAAAAACTGCTTTCCTTCGAGAAAGTCAAACTGAAATTCACCGAGGGGGCTCTCGGTGCCGTGGCGCGAAAGGCTTTCGCTCAGAGGACGGGCGCGCGCGGACTTCGGGCCATTCTCGAAGAAGTCATGCTGGACGTCATGTACGACGCACCGTCCCAGAAGCAAATCAAGGAAGTTTTGATCACCGAGGACGCCATCGCGGGCAAACACCCCCCCATCCGCATTTTCGAGCAGGACAAAGACGCCAAGACTGCGTAATAACCCGCGTCCCCCCGGCGGCCTTACGCCCGGGGGGACGCCTCCGCCGGCACCCGCCCCTTTTCTGGTTTTCCCGTCAAGTCTGAGCTTTTTCTCGACAAGCCAGAACGCTGAGCTATACTCGGGCTTGGTTCATTTGACAGCCATGGAGGGGCCGTGAAGTATTCCGTGTCGTCCAGCACCCGACACAAGGGCAAAACCCTTGAACTCGATGCGACGCGAGAAATTATTACGTTGGTCGGCATCAATGGAGAGTCTTTGGGCACGTTGTCCTGGGACTTCGTGATCGATCAAATCCTGGCGTATCGCAAGCCGCCAGTCCCGCGCGAAGCGCGTTCCGAGCCCCGCATCTCGCTGTCATTCCGCGTCAAGTATCACACGCCCGAGGGGCATCATTATGAGAGCCGGGCCGGTGGCATCGGAGGCGGTGGCCTGTTCATCGAAAGCTCTTCGCCCCTCTCCGTGGGCACGAAGCTCACCCTCGAATTTTCCCTGCCGGAACGTCCTACGGACTGGCTCCCGGCCAAAGGCCTTGTCGCCTGGGTCTGTCCCAAGGCCGATCAATATACATTTAGCCCAGGGATGGGAGTCCGCTTCACCGAAATCGATCCCGACGTACGAACCAAAGTTCTTGAACTGGTGAAGGCGCTTCAAACCGTCGGATAGCCTTGTCTCGCTTTGACACCTCAGGGTCAGTAAAGGGCCATCGATGAGGTTTTCCGTCACGACTACCCCAGGCCATCAAGGCAAGTCCTTGGAGGTCGACATCGACCGTGAGCAGATCATCGTGTACGGAGTGAACGGGCAGATCCTGGGCGCCGTCAACTGGGGGACTATCGTGGATCGAGTCATCGTGAGCGACGAGGATACCAGATTCGCCCACAACCGAGCCCACGCCAGAGCGCCGCTGGCGGTACGGGTGCGCTACACCACGCCGGAGGGGAAACAGTTTGACAGCCTCACCGGAGGCATCGGGGGCGGCGGACTGTTCATCGAAAGTAGCGCTCCACTGACCCCCGGCACGGAACTGGCCGTCGAGTTTTCTCTCCCGGACCGTCCATGGGAGAAGCACAAGGCCAAAGCCAAGGTCGCCTGGGCCCGCAGCAAGCCGGAGCGTTATCTGTTATTCCCGGGCATGGGCGTTCAATTCACAGAGATTCAACCCGAATCGAGAACTCAACTCGTTGAGCTCGTCAATGCGTTGAACCGAAACCGGGCGTCGACGTAAGCTCATCAGCTGCGGCTCGCGCCCACCGGCGCACTCTTGGATCCGCATCCATCATGGCGACGGCGATCAGCTTTTCCTTCGCCGCCGCGTTCCCGATTTTACCCAACCGGTACGCCGCCTCGGCCCGGACCCCGTTCGCGGGATCTTCTGTGATCGCGCTCGTGAGAAACGGAATGACCGAAGGATCGGCCGACTCCCCCAATGCCGCGACGGCACCCTGACGTACCGCCGGGTCCGTATCTTCCAGGGCTTTGATTAGGGCCTGTCTCGCTGCGGGAGCGTCCAGCAACAGCAACGCTTGGACGGCCTGTCGGCGAGTGTCCAGATTGACCGACCGAAGCAGGCTCGCGAGTCTCGAGGTCATGGACGGAGCCGGCTCCCAGTGAGCAAACGTGCGTGCGGCCGCGCTTCTCACTTGCGGATCTTCGTCCTCCAATTTCGCCGCCACCGCCAATACGGTTTCAGTAGCGACCGCCGTGCCTACACGCCCCAGCGCCTCCGCCGCCGCCGCCCGAACCTCCGGACTGACATCGTTCAACAGGTGGGCCAACGGGGTCTCGGCCGATGGGAGTGCGATTTTCCCCAGCGATTCAGCGGCGGTCCGACGCACATCGGGGTGTCCGTCTGAGGCTAAGCGCACTAAGCGGGCACTGACTTCATCTGGCGGGGAAGGCGGCGTATCGCGGTAACAGCTCGATAAACCGATTGCGAGGAGTGTTAAACCGAGGAGTATGAGATGAGTGAGTAGGGGGGCCTGCACCGTCCGCGAGGATGAGGTCCGGATCACGCCTGCTTTGGAGGATCATCCTGAGCCGCCGGCAGCTCCTTGGCCGCCTCGATCGACTGCTGGAGTTCCTTCTGCGCGGCGTCCATTTCGGCCTGAATGGTCCGCATCTCGGGATCGACGGAATTCCGAACGTCCGCCACCGCCTGACGGAATGTCCGCAGGGCGTCGCCCAGCCCTTCTCCCAAGTTCTGCATATCGTTCGGGGTGACGTCCCCCGGCTGCTGCGCCTTGGCTTTCAGCGCGGCTTGCTGCGCCTGCACGCGGGCGACCGCTTCCTTGTTCACGACGGCCGAGGGACGTTTGGCGGCGGGCTTTGGCTGCGCCGATGGTGGCAGAGGAGGATACTGCGCCCGCATAACAGGGCTGGGATTGGCTGCCCGCTCCTCCATGGTCACAGGCTGTTGGGCGGGGGCCGCACCCTGCACTGGCACCGGTGTCCCAGTTCTCGGAAGGCCGGCCTGGGGGCCCTGGGGCCCTGCTTGATGCATCATGGCAGCAGTCGTGCCCGGAGTCATCTCAGGTCCCGGTGTATACGGCGCCGTGGGTTGCGGAGCCGCACTTGCTGGTGCAGGCGCCCCTTGTGCCTGGCCAGACTGTGCCGGCGCCGAAGCTTGGACTTGCTGCAGCGGCGCCACGGACGCTTCGTTCTGTCCTGCATCCGATGGAGGAATGTCGTGGACTTCTTTTTTGAAGCCCTTCAAGGCCTTTCCAACACCCTCACCGATCTGCGGCAACTTCCCGGCCCCGAAAATAATCAGGACGATAACCAGAATGATGATCAATTCCGAAATACCCATCGTGCCGAACATGTCGTGGTATCCTTTCTTCTCAAGCCGTCCGCGACAGAAGAAACTCTATATTCCGCCAAGCAACGGTGTCAAGGAAGGCGGGCAACCCGTACCCGTCACTGGATGAGCACGATGTCGGTCTGTAACGGCTGACCGTAGACGACCGCTTCTCGATCCGTGAGATAGACGTCCAGTTCGCTCCTGATCCCGAACTCACCGGGCAAATAGATCCCCGGTTCTATCGAAAAGCAGGTTCCGGCAAGGAGCCGCCGAGTGTCCTGTGTTTCCAGGTTATCGATGTTGGTCCCGTTGCCGTGCACTTCCTCCCCGATCGAATGGCCGGTGCGATGCAGGAAGCGATCGCCGTAGCCCGCATCCCGGATGACTTGCCGACACCGCTCGTCGACTTCCCATCCGAACGGGAACTGACCGGTCGCCACACGGTCCCGTATGAACGTTAGTGCCGCGTCGCGGCCCCGACGGACGATGTCGAAAACTCCCCGGTGCCGGGCAGGGACTTGCTTTCCGGTATAGCCGGTCCAGGTAATGTCGGCATAGACGGCGCCAGGCTCTTTCAGCTTCGCCCACAAATCGATCAACACGAGATCGTTCGCCTTGATGTCCGAAGAGATACTCTCGCTCGGCCCATAATGGGGGTCGGCGCTATGGGCATTCACGGCTGCAATGGGAGGGCTGGAGGTGACCATTCCAGCCTCGTGAATCTTGGCAAGGATGAACTGCTGGAGATCGTACTCCCGTAACCTGGATCCGCGCGCTAGGGACGACGCTACATACGCGAATGCCTCGTCGACAATGCGCCGCAGCGCTTCCGCGGCGAACCGATGGGTGGCAAGCTGTTGCTCCGTCCAGACCGCTTCAAACCGCTGGACCAGATCGGCGGAAGTGACGACTTTGACGCCGAAGTCGCGTATCAGTTCGATCGTACCCGCATCCACGCGTGAGACATACGGCACCGCGTTCAACGGCGAATATTGCATCGCGATGCAGCTGATACCCTGCAGCAACTCCCCCAACAGACGTCGTTGGCCATCCCATGCCACGTAAAGCCTTGCTTCTCCCGGCAGTTCATCGAGGACATACGGTTCGATGGCGTGCAGCAGCTTGATTGGCGGTCCGGCAGCAGGGATCCAGTAGTACCACCGCCGGGTGACATGTCGGTTGGGATCAAGCTGCAGGACGCGATAGGCCAAGGGATCGCTTCTTCGAAAATCATAGAAAAGCCAGCCTTGCATGTCTTCCGTTTCACGCAGCGCGGCCTGAATGTCCCCGACCCGACGGTGATGGAGGGAATCCATGGAAACGCATCTTATCGGCCCCGTGCGATGACCGTCAATTCCTTGGTGGGACAGGCGGATTTCACATGGTAGAATCCACCTCCATGACTCAGGATGCTACACCCGAACATCCACCCTACCGGACGTCCCTCTTTTTTGGTCCTGAGGCGGTGGAAGAACGACCGGCCGATCGGTACTGCGTCTTCAACGTCAAAAAGCGAAGCTGGAAGGGCGGTATCCAGGTGGCGGTCGAGATCGGAGCGGGGCAAATAAACCGGCTTCGGCAGGTCCTACATTTTTCTCCTGAGCTCGCGAGGCGTCTTGCGCCTCTCCCGGTGGAAGATCGTGCTTCTTATGAAAAGCGGGCCGCGGATCTTTTCGTGCAGGCCATCTGTTCTTCCAAGCTGGACTTGCTGTTGGAATCAGGCGTCAGTCAAGACAACCAGCGTGTCGCCGCAGACATGCTCATTGAAGAATTGGACCAGGCTGTCGCCGATCGTCGCGCGTCCATTTTTTCATATGTTCTGAACGAACTCGATCTGGCTCCGGTAGACCCTGCCTCGCCGACCTGATACTCGGAGTATCCGGCAGGGGGTTTGCATTCGAGAACGAATTTGCTATAACGCCTTGGCTCGGTTTCCACGCATCCCGTGCGAACGATCGCTCCACAATCCACGCCGACAGCGAGATCACCTGTCGAAGAAGGAGGAACACCAGTGACACGGAATCGATCGTCCTTCAGGCCGTTCAACTCCGCGCCTACTCTGAAAGCAACTGCTCTTGTCGCCCTGCTCCTCTTCACTACCATGACGGTGGCCGTTCCCGCATGGAGTCAGGATTCGGCGCCGCCGCCGGCCGTGTCGTCTTCTGAAGACACCTCGCAAGGAACGGCGTCCGGTGCGGGGATGCAGGCGGCTTCCGCGGTCGCCACCATACTGTATTTCCCGTTCAAAGCGGCGTTCGCTATCGGCGGAGGCATCGTCGGTGGGCTCGCCTACGTGTTCTCAGGAGGGAGCGACACGACGGCGAAGAACATTTGGACGACCAGCATGTACGGCACGTACATCATCACGCCCGAACATTTGACCGGCGACCGCGCCGTGCGGTTTCTCGGCGTGCCGGCCGACAGCACCACGGAGACCATGCCGCAGGAGAATCCGCAACCGGAGGGATTGGATTCGCTGAAATGAAACCTGTCATCGGTGTCACACCCGACTTCAACGCCGGCGACAGGCCGGAGATGGGCGGGGGCGAACCGACGTATTTTCTCCGGGCCCGCTACATTCGGGCGATCGAGGAACTCGGAGGGATCCCCCTCATTCTTCCATTGGTAGCAGACCGTGCGGCGCGCCGACGGCTGCTTGCGGACGTCGATGGTTTGCTCTTGACGGGCAGCGGACCCGACCTGGATCCAGCTCTATACGGTGAGCGTCGGCGGTACAAGTTCCGCGTCATGAGCGAACGGCGGGCCGATTTTGAGCTCGAGTTGGTTCGCTTGGCCAAACGTGCCGATCTTCCGGTCCTCGGCATTTGCGGCGGGATGCAAAGTATGAACGTGGGCTGTGGGGGAAGCCTGTATCAGGATATTCCCTCTCAGCTCACGAAGCCCTTCGAGCATCGACAGAAGTCTCCGGCTACCAGACTGGTTCATGCCGTCTCCATAGCGCCCGGCAGCCTGCTTCAACGGATCGTCCGAAAGGCCAAGCTCATGGTTAACAGCTCGCATCATCAATCCGTCAAAGCGGTCGGTCCCTCGTTGGTGGCGACGGCGTTCGCCCCGGACGGAATCGTCGAGGCGATCGAGTCGCCCGCGCATCGGTTCTTTCTGGGCATCCAATGGCATCCCGAATTTCTGTTTGAGAGATATCCCCTGCATCGACGTCTGTTTCAGGCTTTTCTACGAGCCGCTGGTCGTCGCTCGTAGTCGAATGCCACCCTCGATCCACCGCTGCGGTTCTCCTGCTATACTTGTCGGCATATGTCTTCTGCCGGACCCGACCCGGTTTCGCCCGCGGCCTTCCCCGTTTCTCGGAGAGCCTCGGTGACACGCCGTCTCTTCCGAACCAAGTCGCTTGATCAGATTCTCGCCGATGCGGATCATCCCGAGCACCGCCTTAAAAAAACGTTAACGGCCTGGGATCTCACCGGACTGGGAATCGGAGCCATTATCGGAACCGGCATTTTCGTCCTGATAGGCACGGCCGTCGTCGGCGACGGACATCGTCCGGGAGCCGGTCCGGGCATTATTCTGTCCTTCGTCCTATCCGGGTTGACCTGCGCGCTCGCCGCCTTGTGCTACGCAGAGTTCGCCGCCATGATTCCGGTTGCGGGAAGCGCCTATACCTATTCTTACGCGACATTGGGAGAATTGCTGGCCTGGTTAACCGGCTGGAATCTCATTCTGGAATACGGCGTGGCCTGCGTGGCCGTCGCGATCGGCTGGTCGGGGTACTTCAACAATTTGCTCAAACTCTGTGGCCTGGATCTGCCGCATTGGGCGACTCATCCGCCGGGAGGCCCGGACGGCGGAATCGCGAACATCCCGGCCGCGCTCATCGTGTTGCTTGTGACCGTCGTCCTCGTCATCGGCATCAAGGAAAGCGCCAGAACAACCAGCCTGATCGTCTTGGTGAAACTGGCCGTGATTGTATTCTTTATCGTGGTCGGCGCCTCCTCGGTGAACCCACAGAACTGGACGCCGTTCATGCCTTATGGCTTCTCCGGCGTCGGCGCCGCGGCGGCCATCGTCTTTTTCGCGTACATCGGGTTTGACGCCGTTTCCACGACGGCGGAGGAGGCGCGGAACCCACAGCGTGACCTGCCGTTCAGCATCATCGCCTCGCTCGGAGTCTGCACCCTGCTCTACATCACAGTCGCCGCCGTTTTAACGGGCCTGATTCCACATCAGCAGATCGACGTCCACGCGCCCGTTGCAGAAGCCCTGCGACTCGTCGGGTTCAAGTGGGGGGCGGCCGTCGTGGCGATCGGGGCCGTCGCCGGAATCACCAGCGTCCTCGTCGTCATGATGCTGGGCCAGATCCGGGTATTTTTTGCGATGTCGCGCGATCGCCTGCTGGGCACTTGGCTCTCCAAAGTCCATCCCCGCTATGGCACTCCACATCACGCCACGGTCGTCACCGGAGTAGGTGTGGCGAGTCTGGCGGCCTTCGTCCAAATCGGGGACGCCGCCGACATGACGAACATCGGCACCCTCTTCGCCTTCGTGCTGGTGTGTCTCGGCGTCATCGTCCTTCGATACACCAAACCGCATTACCCGCGTCCCTTCCGCCTGCCTCTCATGCCTTGGGTGCCCATTCTCGGCATGCTGGCCTGTCTCGGACTCATGGCCTTCCTACCTTGGTTGACATGGATCAGGTTCGGTCTATGGACAGCGATTGGAATCATTATCTATATGGGCTACGGGATCAAGCACAGCAAGCTGGCTCCCCAAGCAGAGCGTTTAGTCGACGCCGACTGAGAAAAGGGGTTTCACTGCACTGCAGGAGGGAAGATCAGGTTCCGGTGTTGCCACCCGGTTGCCCGGCTGGTGTCGGACTCGCGGTCGGTGCTGGCTTTCCGTCGGAAGGAACGGACGAGGGAGCCGTTTCTGCGGCCGAAGGGGGCGACGTGGTGGCCGTCACAGGAGCTGCAGCCGGCTTCGGGGTCGCAGGCGCTTTTGGCGGCGCAGGTTTTTCCGG
Source organism: Nitrospiraceae bacterium (assembly GCA_040255165.1). GTDB lineage: Bacteria > Nitrospirota > Nitrospiria > Nitrospirales > Nitrospiraceae > JBDZUK01. Next base: position 80,200 of record JBDZUK010000003.1, read on the forward strand.
CTTAATCCCGCCTTCCCAGGCTGGACCTGTGTACATATCTGCCGAGAGACCTTTGGCTTTCCATTTCTCCTCGAAATCCGCTGCGGCTTTGTTGGGCGTCTCGCCGACACCCAGGACAGCATTCCACGGATAGGCCTTGGGGCCGATTTGACATCCATTCGCCGTCCGCTTCAGATACAGCGCGATCGGATTGCCGCGGTACGGTCCGAGGTAAATGTGGACGCAACCCACGTATTCGAGCAGATCTGCCATACCGTCTCCAGAAAGGCGCATGATGCCACAAGAGGGAAGACGAGGGCAAGCCAAGCTGATGGGGCGGGTCATGCCGCCGGGACACGCTCGTGTTGGGAACGCTCATGGCCCGAAACCTCCCGTCGCGCTCGCGCTGCACCGTTCAGCTGCAGATGCAAGAGACCGTATCAGGCGAGGGAGTGGGGGCGTTGCTCCGGTCGCATCCGGATCATGAACACGGCGACGATGAGGACCATGATCACCGTGACGTTCAAACCGACGTCCATCAGATACTGGTAGAAGTGCGTCTCGGTCAACTGCGGCAGATGGGAAAGTTCCGCGCTGGCCGTCAAGATCCTCCTGGTGCAGGCAATGATACCGACCGCAAGGTAGGGTTCCAGGGTCAGCACCTCTGTCTGGAGAAACCGAACGACCGTGCGAAACAACTCGAGAAGAATGATGACGAGCAACAGATCGTTCAAGAGCTTCAGGCCGGCGGGAAGCAGTCCGATCTGCCCTGACTTGGCAAGAAATACGTACCAGGCATGGAAGAAAATGAGCATGCCGAGGACCAATAGGCTGAATCCGGCGGTAATGTACCCGAGCCGGTCCAGCCATTCCATGTAATTGAGCCATCGGGTCATCATCGCACTACGGTGGGACAGCGGCTTGTCAGTCGCCATGGGGTTTCTCCTTGGTTAGGCCGTACCGGCCGGACCCGTCTGATTGGGTTCCTCGCCCCGCATCCGACCATAGTTAAGTTCCCGCATGGAGCTGGTGGTCAGGGAATGGCCGCAACAGCGAATTTCCTTGAAGCCCGCGCCTCCGTCCACAATCATCACCCTCAGCCCGCAAGAATCCGGATAGAGCTTCTTTTCATCGAGCACGACTGCGGGCGGCAACTTGCCCTTTTTCCGTCCGCTCGGGGACCCTACGTCGGCCACGACATCGTCCTCGGTTAATTCGTGATCGCAGCACAGGACTTTTTCGAAGCCCGCTCCTCCGCCCATCACTTTGATAACGAGACCGCAGGAATGCGGATGCCGCTTGTGCTCATCGAGGATGTCGCCTTTTTTAACGGCCATGATCTGAGATCCTTCACATCAAGACGTTGCACGCCGTCCCTTCTCGACCGCCGCGTTACGCCGGTTTGGCTGCTGCTGCCATACCGCGCCGCTCGTCCACACCCAGAAAGACCACCAGGCCGACGACAAAGAAGGCCGCCATTGACAGGACCGCCCAACGCTGGCTGCCTGTCCAGGCAGTCACTTCTCCATACACCACGGGCCCGATGATCGCAGCGAATTTTCCCGCTACCGAAAAAAACCCGAAAAACTCCCCCTGGCGGCCCAGCGGGGTGAACCGGCCGAGCAACGTCCGACTCGTCGCTTGATTGGCGCCGAGTACCGCGCCTGCCACAAGCCCTACCGCATAGAATTGCGCATGGTTCTGGACCGCCGCCGCCGCCGCGACCAAGGCTATCCATAGCACCAACGTAATCGTAATCGTCCGGGACGCTCCTATCCGATCGGCCATCAATCCGAATCCGACGGAACCCAGACCGGCGCTGATTTGCGTAACGAGAAAGTAAATAATCAGATCCCCCGGCGAAAACTCCAGCACTTTGTTCGCAAAGATCGCCGACGCCACGATGACCGTGTTGATGGCATCCGAGTAGATCAGATACCCGATGAGGTACCGCCGGAGATCCTGATAGTGCCGGAGGTGTCGCGCCGTGTCCCTCAACCTTCTGGCGATTTCGCCGGCAATCGAACGGCCGAGCGCTCGCACTTGAGGCTTGGCCCGCTCCCGAAGGAACAGAAACGTGGGGACCGAGGCAAGCGCAAAAAATGCGGCGGTCACGACAAAGCTTAGCCGATAGAGCAGGAGGTTATCCTCGGCAAACCCGCCCTTGATGAAGGGATAGGCGACAGCCAGCGACAATAATCCACCGAGGTAGCCGAGCCCCCACCCGTAGCCCGACAGTCGGCCCATCTGCTGAAGAGGAACCAATTCCACGAGAAATGCGCTACAAAAGACGAACCCAAGATCAAACCCGACATTCGCCAGACCGAACAGCGCCAACCCCCATCCAACATCGCCTTCCTCCACGAACGACAGCAGCGCCGTGCACGCGATGCAGAGCAGCGTCGCGGCGATCAACAACCGGCGCTTGGCTGCCCGTGCATCGGCCCAAGCCCCGAGGATGGGAGAAAGGATTGCCACCACGAGCATGGAAGCCGCATACCCCCAAAACCATAACCGCTCAGCCCCGCCGCCGCTCCCATAAGGGGCCGCGACGATTTGGACAAAGTACACGCTGTATGCAACGGTCACGATGAGGGTCGTAAACGATGAGTTGGCAAAATCGTAGAGACACCAGGCCCATAGCTCCCGGCGACCGGCCCACTGAGGAGCAACCTCCGTCACAAAGAGACTTTCTCAAGGCGGTCGCGCGCGTGCAGAATCGAGGTGAGGAGCGCCTGGTGGGTCCGGCACCCGACGACGAGGCCGGCACCGGAGCGGGACGGCGGTTTGTAGGGGATCACATATTGTCGTTTCACCGCAGCAATGCGAGTCAGCGACCGCTCCAGGCGATGACGCGGAATTTGACCCGTTGTCACGGCGTGTTCGACAGCGGCAATCGCAGCTGCTTCCCGGTTTGCATCCTTGCAAATCAACAGCATGTCGCACCCGGCCGCGAAGGCGCGGACCGCGGCATCGTCCACGCCGTAGTGATCGACGATCGCGTGCATTTCGAGATCATCAGTCAGCACCAGGCCGTCGTAGCCGACTTCATTGCGCAACAGCCCGGTCACGATTGCCTCCGAAAGCGTCGCCGGCAGATACGCATCGAGCGCGGGATAGAGAACGTGCGCCGTCATCATGGCCGCTACACCTTGCCGGACCGCATGGCGGAACGCCGGCAGCTCGATCTCCCGAAGTCGCTCCATCGTCGCATTCACCACAGGAAGCTCTTTATGGGAATCGACCGCGGTATCCCCGTGGCCGGGGAAATGCTTGCCGCATGCGACTATTCGGTTGTCCTGCAGGCCGGCGATCGTGGCCCCGCCGAGCTCGCTGACGGTTTCGGGGTCGGACCCGAAGGCCCGGTCCCCGATTACCGGATTATCGGGATTGCTGTTCACGTCCAACACCGGGGACATGTTCATATTGATCCCGACCGCTTTCAGTTCCGCCGCCGTTGTGGCCGCCACCGCATACGCCAACTCTGCGGAGTTGCAGCGGCCCAAGACCTCGCAGGCCGGAAAGATCGTGAAGCCCTTCGGCAAGCGGGAGACTCGGCCTCCTTCCTGATCGATCGAAATCAGGAGTGGCGAGTGCGGGCTGCAGGCCTGCAGTGCCGTGGTCAGTTCGATGATCTGAGCGGGTGATTCCAGATTCCGCGAAAACACGATAACCCCACCCGGCTTGTACTCTTTGATAAACGAGGCCAGTTCGGACGACACGGAAGTTCCAGTGAAGCCGATCATGAACAACTGACCGACTTGTTCACGGAGATTGTTCATCTCTTCATCTTTCGGTCGCATTCTTGAAAAGGGATGCTCACACTAGGTCATCCAACGAGGTGCACGCCGAGCGGAGACCGCAGGCGTGCCGTTGAGGATGTTTACGATCCGAAATGAGGTTGGGGATCCTTTCATCCTCCCATGCATGGCATCACAGGCAGCGGTCGATGAGATATTGAATCAGCAACCTCGTCCCGATTCCCGTCGGACCTTTGGGAATATACGCCCTTTCGCGTTCGCTCCAATCGGTGCTCGCAATGTCTAAATGCACCCAGGGATAATCCTCCACGAACTTGCTCAGAAACAAGGCCGCCGTGATCATTCCTCCACCCCGGCCGCCGATATTACGCATGTCGGCCACATCGCTCTTCAGTTGCTCGAAGTACTCCTCCCACAAAGGCATTTCCCAGACGCGCTCGCCTGCCTTCAGTCCTGCGTTACGCATGGCGTCTTTCAGCCGTGCATCGTTGCCGAACATTCCTATGGCGAATTGCCCGAGTGCGACGACACAAGCACCCGTTAGGGTGGCGATGTCGATCAAGGCGGCAGGTTTGTAGCGTGTGGCGTAGGCAAGACCGTCCGATAGGATCAGGCGCCCCTCGGCGTCGGTGTTCTGGACTTCCACGGTTTTCCCGGACAGCGTTTTGAGGACGTCGCCCGGCTTCATCGCACGCCCGCCTGGCATGTTTTCCGTCGCCGGAAGGATGCTAATCAGATGCAACGGCAACCTCAATCGTGCCGCGGCGCGGATCGTGGCAAGCACTTCTGCGCCGCCGGTCATGTCAGCCTTCATCTGCTCCATGTTTTCCGCGGGCTTCAACGAAATCCCGCCGGTATCGAACGTGATGGTCTTGCCGACGAGGACGACCGGTCGTCCGTCGTTCTTCGGAGCTTTCGACCCCTTGTATTCCAGGATGATGAACTTCGGCGGTTCGTGGCTGCCCCGCGCCACGCCCAGCAGCGCGCCCATGCCGAGCCGTTCCATATCTTTCTGCTCGAGGATTTTGAGCGAGACTCCCGTTTCCTTCGCGATCGCCTTGGCCTCCTGACCGATGCGGCTCGGCGTCATGACGTTCGACGGGTGGTTACACAGGTCCCTCACGAACACGGTCGCTTCCGCCGTGGCGACGCCTCTCCGAACACCTTCCTTCGCTTGGCCTGCGGCGTTTTTATTGGACACGAGGATCGTCATGTGTGCCAGCTCTTTGCCGGCGTGGTTGTTGCTGCGGTAGGCCGTGAATTGGTAGCCGCCCAGGATCGCTCCTTCGACCATCGCCTGCGCGATTTCCACGATCGAAGCGCCCGGAACCGGCAGGTCCGGGATCAGCGCGGCCAGGGATCCAGCGCGCGCCAGACGCACCCGCTTCGCGGCATGGCCCAGGGCCTGTCTGAATTGATCCAGGCTCACGTCTTTTTTCTTCCCGAGACCAAGCAAAAGAACGCGGCGCGCGGGAATTTTCCCATGTGTATGAAACAGGACGGTCTCGTTGGCCTTGCCTTCGAATTCTTTCGTGACGAGCAATTCGCGGAGGCCTCCGTCGAGCATTTTGTCGAGTGCCGTAACCTCCGGCTCGAAGACACGCTCACCTTCGCAATGAGTCAGCACCAGCACTTCAGCCGGCTCGGACCCGATCCGTGCCTGCCTCGCATCTACTCGCATAATCTTCATCTACGGGATCCTCCGATCATCTCCTCCCTAGACCCCTCGCGCGTCGGGGGCCCAGATGTATTTGTGCAGTTGCATCTGAAACCGTACGGGAATTCGATCGGCCAACACCCATTCAGCGAGTGATCGGGGTTCCAAATCTCCGAACACAGGACTGAACAGAACCGTGCACCGGTGCGCGAGGTCATATTTCGCCACGATCTCTTTTGACCATTCATAATCGGCTCGGTCTTTGATGACGAATTTCGCTTCATCCTTTGCGGCCAGCCGATCGAGATTATCCCAATGCATGCGATCGACCATCCCACTGCCCGGACATTTCACGTCCAAAATGACGTGGGCTCGCGGATCCACTGGCGCAATGTCGATCGCGCCACTGGTTTCGATGAGCACGGTCAGCCCATCCTCGCAAAGCCGCTCGATCAGCGGAAAAACTTCTGGCTGGTGCAGCGGCTCGCCACCCGTAATCTCGACTACGGGGCAGCCGAATTCCTTGACTGCCGCGACGGCTGCGTCGATGGACATGTTTTGCCCGCCGGAGAATGCGTAGTCCGTGTCGCACCAGGTGCATCGCAACTGGCAGCCCGTGAGGCGGACAAACACGCACGGTGTGCCGGCATAGGTCGATTCCCCTTGGATGCTGTAAAAGAGCTCGGTGACACGGAGCATGACGGGTTCTCTTTGCAGGCACACTATTTCCACGTTGCGACGGGCCAGCCTTTGCTTTTAGCCACAGCCGCCATGCCGCGGATGGGATTGATTACCATGGGATGCCCCACGGTCGCCAAGATTTCAAGGTCGCCGGGACTGTCCCCATAGGCATAGCTGGCCTCGAGGTCAACCTCCAGTTGCCGGGCCAGCTCCAGCATGAGTTGTCGCTTACCATCCCCATAGGGAAGGGGGGCGACGACGCGCCCCGTGTATGTCCCATCGAATTGTTCGAGCCTAGCCGCTAGACAGCGCCCAACCTGCAGCGAGGCGGCTATAGGTTGTACCAGAAAATCCAAGGATCCAGTGATCAAGATGATGACGTGCCCCGCGCGTCGGTGTCGATCCAGCGCCGCCAGACCATCGGGAGCGACCCGGGGGCTCAATTCCCGCCGGCAGAACTCTTGGCCGAGCGGCTCGATGATGTCCGGCTGTTTTCCAGCCAGATACAGCTTGCGCTCGCGCAGCGGGTGCAGTGAGCAGGCGGCTCCTTGACGCAGCCACCACGCGACGCTGGCTCCGACGTCTCGCCATCCGACCAGTCCCAGGCGCCATAGAAACCGAAAAAACCGGACTTCGCTCGGCGCCCCGGGGAGCAGCGTATTGTCCACGTCGAAAAATGCCGCCACCAGGCCCCCGGCAGGCTTGAGAGCAGGCTGTTCAGTAAGGGGCTGGGAAATCACGTTACGTCTCTCGCGAGCAAGACAGCGGACTCCAGGCGTTGGTGGCGCGCGGAGCGAATTCTACCGAAGGGTGTCCGGATTGACAAGCATTTTGGCCCACTTCTATAATGTGGCTCCCTCGCGACCGCTGCAAAGTTCAGTTGCGGCGCTGTTAATTTCCTCCGAGTGCCGAAGTGGTGGAATGGCAGACACGCACGTTTGAGGGGCGTGTGGCGCAAGCCGTGCGGGTTCAAGTCCCGCCTTCGGCACCAATGTATCCTCGGTGATCTTCGCCAAGCCGCGATCGTTGCTCTCAGAGAGCCTCTTGGGGCCCCGCTCGACTTTTTCCAATCTTCCGCATCGACGTGCTGTTGAAAATACCTGCCCCGCACCTTGCAGCCTTCGGGGCCCGGGGAAAGACGGATATCGGACTCGCGAGGAGTACCGTGGCGCCGAAATGACCGGGTTGCCCGAGGAGGCACCATGACGATGCCTACCACCTTGCAGGAAGCCCTATCGGAGATTGATCGGCTCAAAATCCAACTCCGAGTGCGCGAGCCGGGCCGGCAGACCGATGCCCCCGACTATGCGAATTGCCTGCGCGCCCTTATCGAAGGTACCGATCCTTCCCTTGGCAGTGATTTTTTCCGCTCTCTCGTCTACCACGCGGCCGTGGCTTTTCGAGTGAACTGCGTGATGATCGGCGCATTGTACGGAACTGGCAGAATGCGCTCCCTTGCCGTTTGGGCCCGTGATCAATATGTGACGAATTTTGAGTCGGACGTAGCCGTCACCCCGTGCGCTGACGTGATCGCGCGACACGAACCAGTTTTTCATGAACGTCCCACGGGCGAATTCTTTCCGGAGCTAAAAGGCCTCGATCTTCGCACCTTTTGCGGCATACCGGTTTTTACTGGGGACAATCAGCCCAGCGGCGTCCTAGTCATCATGGATCCCGCTCCTCTGTCCCTGAGTCCCGACAAGCTTCAAATCCTTTCCCTGTTTGCCGCGCGGGCGGGAGCCGAACTCGCGCGCCAGCGCGCAGAGGCGGCCTTGCAGCAACGCGAGGAGCACTTCCGCGCACTCACCGAACATTCCCTCGACATCATCTCGACCTTGGGTGCCGATGCGGTCATTCGCTATGAGAGCCCGTCCCTCAGCCGCGTTCTGGGATGGAACCCGGCCGAGCTGATCGGACAAAACGCCCTCGCCTTCGTTCACCCGGACGACGTTCTGCACGTTCGTGAGCGGTTGTCTCTCGTCCTGCGCCATCCAGGCGTGCCGCAATCGGCGGAGTTCCGTTTTCGGCACAAGGACGGATCGTGGCGCGTGCTGGAATCAATCGGGAAGTCTCTGCCCGATCCGCAAGGTGAACCGTTCGTCGTCGTTAATTCACGTGATATCACGGAACGCCGGGCCGCGGAGGAAGCGTTGCGCGAAACCCACCGCCTTCTGGCGACCATCTTCGATCACACGCACCTTATGCTGGCGTACCTCGATCCGTCCTTCACATTCCTGCGAGTCAACCGCGCATACGCGGAAGCCGATGGCCGCGATCCTTCGTTTTTCGTCGGAAAGAAGCATTTCGATCTCTATCCCAACGAGGAAAAGGAAGCGATGTTCCGCCGCGTGCTGGACACCGGAGAACCCTGCCTCGTCCATGCCGAATCCTCGACGAGCCGCCACGCAGGGGGAAGCGTGTCGACCTATTGGGATTGGAGTCTGGTCCCTTTAAAAGATGGGCAAGGCCGCGTCGCAGGTCTTATTCTGTCCCTCTTGGACGTCACGGATCGCGAGCTTGCTTACCGTTCATTGAGGGAAAGCGAGGAGCGGTTTGCGTCATTCATGCGGCACCTTCCCGGGATTTCCTTCATGAAGGATCTTGAGGGCCGCTACATCTACGTGAACGAATCTTTCGAGTCCCAGCTCGGTACCCGGCCGGACTGGTATCTCAAAACGAATGCGGATCTCTTCCCGGCGTCGGTGGCTGCCGTGTTGAACGAGCACGATGACGCCGCCATCAGAGGACAGGGTCCGGAGCACGTTATCGAATCGCTGCCCTATCCGGGCGGAAGTCGGCACTGGCTGGTCAGCAAGTTTCCCGTCCGCCTGGGCGGGAGTCAGCCCTTTCTGGGAGGCATCGCCGTCGACATCACCGATCGCATCCGGGCCGAAGATGCGCTACGCCAAAACGAGCGCGAGCTGCGCACGGTTCTTGAGACCTTACCCGTCGGGGTCTGGTTCACCGACGCGGAGGGGAAAGTCCGGTTGAGCAATCCGGCAGCCCGGCTGATCTGGGCGAGCGCCCGTAAGGCCGGCATGGGACGGAAGACAACGGACCAGGACCGATGGGCTCAGATGGCCCATGCCGCCGCGCCGCGGGCGCTGACCGCTGCCCTGACGAAAGGCGAGGTCACGCTCAACGAGACGATGACCGTCGAATGCTTGGACGGCACACACAAGACGATCACGACCTCGGCCGTTCCGGTGCGCAATGCTATCGAGCATGTCATCGGCGCGATTGTTGTCACCGAAGATATGACCGATCGGCAGCGGGCGGAAGCCGCACTTCACCAGAGAGAACAAGACCTGCGAAAAATGCTCGAGGAGCGGGAACGGATCAGCCAGGACCTGCACGACGGCATTTTACAGTCCCTCTATGCCGTTGGCCTCAGCCTGGAAGCCGCCAAACCCGCGCTCCGCCGGCACGGAGATCACGCTACAGCCACGCTCGAGCAGGCGATCCGCAGCCTGAACACGGTCATGCGAGACGTCCGAAATTTCATCGCGGGCCTCGACATGGAGCTGTTGCAGGGTGGGGACTTTTCGGCCGCACTGAAAAACATGCTCGTGGCCATGCGGCGCCCGCGAGATCCCCGCCTGCGGATCACCATCGATCCATCTGCGGCGCGGAGCTTCTCTGGGGAGCAAAGCGTGCATGTGCTGAATATTGTACGGGAAGCCGTAAGCAACAGTCTCCGCCATTCGAATGCCCGGCACATCCACGTTTCCGTGCGGCGGCTTAAAGACCGTGTCCGGCTGGCCGTCAAGGACAACGGCCGGGGATTTGACCCGAAGGCGGAGTCAGGACTGGGACACGGCCTCGTCAACATGGCCGCACGGTCCCGGAAAATCGGAGCCATATTCTCCATCCTCTCGAAGCGTCGCGTAGGTACTCGCATCGTGCTCGATCTGATCATGGAGAACGACCATGCCCGCTGTTAAAACAATCCGTCTCCTGCTCGTTGACGACCATGAAGTGGTCCGGGTGGGACTGCGCACCGTCCTCAGTCAACACCCAGGCATCAAGATTGTCGGAGAGGCTGCAACGATGGCCGAAGCGGTGCGCCAAGGACTCGCGCTCAAACCGGACGTGATCTTAATGGACGCGCGTCTGCCCGACGGATCGGGTGTGGAGGCTTGCCGCGACATCCTCGCCTCGCGTCCGGAGTGCCGTGTGATCTTTCTGACTTCGTATGCCGACGACCAGTCCGTGCTGGCCGCGGTGCTCGCCGGGGCTCATGGCTACGTGCTCAAGGAAATTGACTCCTCCACCCTTATTCGCGCCATTCAATCAGTCGCCGAGGGACAATCCATCCTTGATCCGTCTGTCACTAACCGAGCGATCGCTTGGCTGAAGGGCCTGCAATCGGATCGCGCCGGCATACGAGAAGAAACATTATCCCCCCAAGAAGAGCGTGTCCTGGCGCTCGTCGCTGAAGGAAAAACCAATAAAGAAATCGCCGCTGCGTTGTCACTCAGCGACAAGACGGTTAAAAACTATCTTGCCAACATTTTTCAGAAACTCCACATCTCGCGCCGGGCTCAGGCCGCGGCCTTTTTTGTGAAGCGCCGCATGTGACCGAGTCTTTCGGATCTATTGCTAGAGGCTAAATCCGGCCCAGGCACCATCGAAGTCCTCTAACGGGGATACGGCGCTTCTGCTATGCTTTCTCACCTTTCCGAGGCCGGAGTCTCTGCCCCACGTGCAGCGGCGTACCGCACGGATACGGGTTTGTCATGTTCGTCC
>JBDZUK010000003.1:91126-94532 GCA_040255165.1 Nitrospiraceae bacterium
TCTGTATTGGTCGTCGACGACGAAGATTCAATTCGTCAGCTCATCAGAGAAGCCCTCGAGCATGCCGGCTATGAAGTCAGAGAGGCCCGAGATGGGAAGGAAGGGCTCCGGTGCTACCGCCTGGAGCCCGCTGATCTTGTCATCATGGACATTCTCATGCCCGATCAGGACGGGTTGGAAAGCATCATGACGCTTCGCCGCGAGTTTCCCGCTGCAAAAATCATAGCCATTACGGGCGGCAGCGATATGATCGGCATCCTGAATTTTCTCGACGTCGCCAAAATGCTCGGGGCACGTCGCACCCTCCAGAAGCCGTTTGAGATGAAAGCATTGCTGGACGCCGCTGAGACGGAACTGCAGTCGTAATCCGAGTTTTCCCTGCTTCGTTGACTTCTGTGGTCTCCCTCTTCACACTGCCCTCGTCCAATTCTTGGCGGGTCATGCACATCACCTGGGCTCAGCTGCTCAACATCATGTTTGCCGGCCTCGTGACCACGATCGGCTTTTGGCTGGCGGGCGGGGCTCCGCCTCTCCTCCTCACTCTCCTCTTCGGGGCCATGGCGACCGGCTTTTTATGGTGGCGGGGCCCAACCATTGGGGCAGTTTGGGCCTGGGCCACACTGTTGCTGGGGTTAGAAAGCCTCGCATGGCCGGTGTTGACCATGGTCCAAATCAGGCAGGTCACCGATGACCCCTCTGACCAGCAGATGGGAGCCATCCTTTCGGCAGTCGTGGCCGGCCTTTTATCATCGGTCTTCTGGGTTTCCTTTTCCTACGGATTATTCAAACGTGCCCAGCCTATGGGCCAACCGGTCCCCGGGCTGCCCCCTGCGGGGGGGCGCCAAAGCCAGCCGCACGGTGGGAAGTCGCGCGGCAAGGGTAAACGTAAATAATTCTCAGGCCAGGTCCACGGGGTCCACGTCAACGTCGAACCGGATGCCGGCCTTTCCATGGATCTCTTCCATTTCTTGCAACGACCGCCTGAGTGAGTCCAGTACCTCCCTGAGACGATTCACCTTCAGCAACATCTGCCATCGATACCGCCCACGCAACCGTCGGAGTGGGGCAGGAGCCGGCCCTACGACCGCCACTCCTTCGGATGCCGGTGCACCCCCTTGGCCGGTCGCAAGCAGTCTCGTGAGCCGGGCAGCCCACTGCTGCGCGGCTGAGGCGACCGCATGTTCTTGACGACCCGCCACATGAAGCACTACGAGGTCTACCGCCGGCGGGTACCGCAATGCGTCGCGGAAATGTTTCTCCGACACAAGGAAGAGGTCCGGGTTATTCGTGACGACCGCTTGAATCGCATGATGGCCGGGAAGCAACGCTTGAAGGACTACCCGTCCCCCCCTGGCGGCGGGACGGGCCATCGCGACGGCGTTAAGAAGGCTATGGTAAGTCCGTTCGGCGGACCGGAAATCAGGGACAATCAAGCCGGCATCGGCATGTATCGCTCCCACGAGGCCGACCGGCGAAGACAATGGCCTCTGAAACAAAAGCTGCGTCCCGATCACAATGTCCCAGTCGCCTGCCTCGAACCGCTGCCACGCGGACCGTACTTGGGAAGGGGTTCTGAGAACATCGCGGTCGATCCGCCCAATCCGGGCCTCCGGGAAAAACCGCCGCGCCTCTTCTTCTAGTTTTTCGGTGCCTCCGCCCAGTGGCCGCAACTGCGGCGCCAAACAGGCGGGGCACGTCTCGGGAGCGGCCACGTCATAGCCGCAGTAGTGGCAGACCAGGCGCCCGATTTTTCGGTGGAACACCAGCGCCACGCTACAGCTATTGCACCGAGGAACCTCCCCGCAATCTCGACAGGCCAGCGCCCCCGCATAGCCCTTTCGGTTGAGGAACAGCACGACCCCGCCGCCGCTTGCCAGTGTCAGACGCACGGCTTCCCTGAGCGGCGCACTGAGCATAGATTCAGGACCTTCCCGGCGAAGGTCCACGACTTCTACGGTGGGCCGAGTGGGGTTGGAGTCTCCCCGTGAAAGTATTGCGTCGGCTGCTCTTGCTTCCTCTCGGCTCTCCAGGGAAACATGGTCGGACGCGAGGGTCAGCAATGCCCGATGCTCTGAGGCTCTCATCCAAGCCACCGCACGGGCGTGATACCGGGGCTCCTGAGGTTCCTTTAAAGAGGCACTTTCCTCACCGTCCACCCAAATCAAACCGATGGAACGAAGCGGGGCGAATACCGCCGACCTGGTGCCGATCACGAGGGATACGGTTCCCCGATGAATCGCGCTCCAGTATTCCGCTTTGGCTTTTTCCGAGAGGCCGGCATGAAGCTCGGCGATGGCCTCGTGCCCTCGTTCACGAAGATGAGCAGCGGTCCATTGCGCTTTTTCCACCTCGCCGACGAGAACCAACACGGTCCGTCCGGCTTTCTTGACCAATCCTATTGCCCAGTCCAGGAGCGCCAGCCGGTCGGCAAGTGAACACTCCAGGACCATTCTGGCTTCCCGGTGAGTCTCGAATGCCTCCCGCAGCAGCGTTTTCCAGCGCTCATTAGGCTCTGGCCATGCCGTCTCCAAGGAAGGCGAGCCCATCCCGTCTGAAAGAAGTGGCGTTACCCGACTTGCCCGCCTCTTGGCCGTCCGCATGGTCGGCGTGGGGGTTTCCTCGATCCAGTGCCGACGTTGTAGAAACGCCACGGATTGATGCACTGACTTGCCATGCTTTCTTTTCAGCGTGGCGAGGGAGACACCCATAACCCTTTTTCGCAGGTGCTCAAGGATGGCCCGTGAGTCCGGCGGGCAGGCGGTGTCGGCTCGAAGCGCCGCCGCTCCTCGTTCGCTCAACCGGTATCGCACCGGACTCGGCCGTACGTGGACGCCGGGAGGCAGGATTAGCCTCAAACATTGCCCCCACGGAGCGACGTACCGTTCGGCCACTTGCCGGGACAGTGCCAAGAGATCCGGGGGCAAATCGTCGCCGCCGTCCTCCGCCAAGCCTTGAATGTCCTTGAGAAGCTTTGCATCGACCGAGGTAGGCGCTGTCCCGGTGAGCGACACTACTGCTCCTTCAAGAAGAGACCGTCCGAAGGGGACGATTACTCTATTCCCGACACGGATCGTCGAGCGAAGCCCGGGAGGCACGCGGTACGTGAAGAATTTTGTCAAATGACGGGGGACAATTACATCCGCGTAGAGAATATCCGCATCAGAACCGGCACACTCCTGTGGAGACATGCGGCATTCTAGCAGCGGCTGAAAGAAGTGGACAACGCCCGCGTGGGTTATTCAACTGCGGAAGGAAGGATGCATTTGACGGGACGCTACGTTCAGGAGTTCAGAACGGTAGCGTAAAAAGGATATTATTCCTTTGAGACCTCGGCAGGTATGGAAGGCTCTACATCCGGCGCTGAAACACTGGATTCATCGGCGGGCGGAGGGGGGTCTGCTGCCGA
>JBDZUK010000003.1:94632-124456 GCA_040255165.1 Nitrospiraceae bacterium
CATCCGGCGCTGAAACACTGGATTCATCGGCGGGCGGAGGGGGGTCTGCTGCCGAGTCTGCTGCGGGGTTCGCGGGAGGAGTATCGGCCACGGAAGCCGGGTCGGTTCCTTGTCGTTCCAGGTGAGAAAAGCTGAACCCGCCGTCGGGTGCAGCTTGGAGATCGTTGATCGGCGTGGCATGAGAGTCCGCTGGTTCTGGACCATAGAGAAGAATGTCGACGCGGCGATTTTTTTGCCTCCCCTCCTCGGACAAATTACTTGCGATGGGCTTGGTGTCGCCAAACCCCACGGAAGATAATTTGGCGCTGTCGATCCCGCCTTTCTCGATCAGGTAGCGAACGACTTCGCTTGCCCTCGCTTTAGACAATTCCCAATTGCTCGGATACCGCCTCTTCAGCGACGGACCAATCTCCACGCTGTCCGCATGGCCTTCCACACGCACCAACTTCTCATCCCCCGACTTTTTAAGATATTCCACGACTTGATCGAGTGCTCGATAGCCTTCGGGCTTAATCGTAATCTCTCCCGACTCGTACTGCAGCTGGTTCGCTAAATCGCTGAGGGTGATCTTCGTTTGCCCGGATGCATCCCGCTCCGGCCGGGAGACGAGGGACTCTTTGGCGGGAGCGGGAACTTGGGCCATGACGGGAATCGGGCCGGCCGCCCCGACACCCTTGAGCTTCACGCGGTCCCCCGTGAGGATGCGGGAGGTCGATCTTACGATGAGCGCCGTCGCCGTGCGCTCGTCCGTCGAGAGAACCTTGAGTTCTCCCACCGTACGGCGAGGCAAATTACCGCCCACCCGCACGACTTCCAGTCGGTCTCCCGCGCGGATACCATCCTCACGGCCTCGATCGAGATACACGACGTTCCATTGCGCGACCAACGTCATCGCCTTGTCCGACTGAAGGTCGACGACCATCCCCTCAAGGCCGTCTGCGGCGAGCACCTCGCTCACCGTCGTCTCATGAATGGATTCCTCGAACTTCATGACTGGATCGCCGGGACTCACAGAAGCGTACGCTCGGACTACTTTCACCGTGATGAGATCGGGATCGACTTGCACAGCCTGAACCACGGCCGACCTGATGACCAACTGTCCCATGTAGCGACGGTTCATCGGATGAAAGACTTTCCGTACCCGCCTGTAAATCGTGAAGAGATCGCCCGGTGCGACGTCGGTCGAACTCATGAGCTTCAGGTAAAGGGTATCGTTGCGCCCCAACAACATGCGATTCCCGACCGTCTGATTGTCCCCCGTGATCACATTGACGATGCCAGCCTGGGGGACCGATTCCATGATCCCACCCGCCGCATAGGTCACCGCTCCCTCTCCGAGTCTGATTTGTTCTAACATCAACATCGAGTCGACTGCCCAGGAGCCGGACGGCCAGAGGAAAGCAAGCAGAAGGAATGCCAAGAACTGGAACGCAAGATATCTCTGCATGATCTCAATCCTTTTTGAGGCTAGGGGCATTGAAGAAAACCATAGCAAATCACCAGGCGTTGTCAAGAAACACCCCGCATCTCTGTTTGACTCGTCGCGCGGACGGATGCTAGGGTGATCGCACGATGAACGCCCGGTCACCGGATGAGCCGAAACTTTCGCGAGGCAGGATAGAGACACAGATCCACCGCCGGAGGAAAGCGAAGGCGCTCTCGGTCCTTGAACCCGAATGGGAGTCCACTCAGTCGCCGCCCCCGCATCTTCGAACGCCGTCGACAATGATGTCCCCTGCTCGCCCGGACTCGGGATCGAGCCCCTCAAGTCCTGATCGCGCCTCAAAATAGTCCCGTAGCCTCGAATTGGTTTCGCATGTGAATCCGTCCGGCATCCAGCGGAAGCGGCAATCCCTTTTTTTAATGGGCCGTTGTAGGGCTTTCGGGTCGTCGGGTGTAGGTCCTTTGTGCTCTTGCTATCCCCGCAATCGAGGGACTAAGATCCCCAATCTCCTTGGGAAGTCAAGGTGTTGAGAGGCAGCGCGTATGAGTGGCGTTGAGTTGCTCCTTGAGTATTTAACTAAGTACTTCCCGATTCTGCTGTTCATTTTCATCGCGCTGGCGTTCGGCGTCGTCACGCTGATTCTCAGCTACCTGCTGCAGCCGAAATATCCGGAACCTGAAAAGCTATCGGCCTACGAATGCGGATCCGAACCATTCTCGGACGCCCGCATGCCGTTCCCGGTTCGTTACTACATCTTCGCCATGCTGTTCGTCATTTTCGATATTGAAGTCATCTTCCTGTATCCCTGGGCCGTGGTGTTCGACAAGATCGGTTTTATCGGACTCTTGGAGATGCTGATCTTCATCGGGCTCTTCTTGGTCGCCTACGTCTATGCTTGGCGTAAAGGAGCGTTGGAGTGGGACTGATTCAACTCGGCCGTCCCGAGAAGGACGGTTCACCGGACATCATCACGACCACGGTAGAAAAAGCGGTGAATTGGGCGCGTAAAGGCTCTCTCTGGCCGATGACATTCGGCCTGGCCTGCTGCGCGATCGAAATGATCGCGGCCGTCTCGTCTCGCTATGACATGGACCGCTACGGCGCCGGGGTATTCCGTGCGTCGCCTCGGCAGTCTGATCTGATGATCGTCGCCGGCACGGTATGCCGCCGCATGGCGCCGGTCATTCGGAAGATCTACGATCAAATGCCGGAACCGAAATACGTGATCGCGATGGGATCCTGTGCCACATCAGGCAACATTTATGACAGCTACAGCGTGGTCCAGGGTGTCGATCGATTCGTGCCGGTGGATATTTACGTGCCCGGTTGCCCGCCGACCCCAGAAGCGCTCTTCGACGGCATCTTGAAGCTCCAAGAGCGCATTATGCAGAAGCGGGTATTCGTGAAACAGCCGGAGCAGGTCAGGGCACGTTTCAAAGTTTAGCGACGTCTTGAGCATGCAGCATTTGGCGCACCGACTTCAGGAAACGTTCCCGGCCGGGTTCGTCAAAGCCGTCGAATGGCGGGGGGACTTGGCCGTCACAGTCACACGGGACCGGCTCCACGACGTCGCGCAGTTCCTGCACGACGACCCCGCGATGGATTTTGACTACATCGTGCACGTAAGTTCGGTGGACTGGCCGGACGATGATGAGCGGTTTGAGGTGGTCTACGAATTTTATTCGATCCGGAAACGCCATCGCATCCGCTTAAAGACGCGGATGCCGGAGTCGGACTGCATCGTCGATTCGCTCACCGACATCTGGAAGGGCGCCGATTTCATGGAGCGCGAAGTTTACGACATGATGGGCATCCGATTCAGAAATCATCCGGATCTTCGCCGGATCTTGATGCCCGACGACTATACCGAAGGCTATCCGCTGCGGAAGGACTTCCCGTTACGCGGCAAGGGGTGGCGGGACACGTTCGAATTTCTAGACGAACCGACGCGATAAGTACCATGGCGTTTGAAGACCAGCGAACCACCGTCTACAAGGTCGATCCGGAGCATCCGGAAAGCCAGACACTGCCCACGCTCAGGACCGAGGAGCTGCTTCTCAACATGGGGCCGCAGCACCCCAGCACGCACGGAGTGCTGAAAGTGATCCTTGAGCTGGAAGGGGAGCGGCTCGTGAAGTCCACCCCCGTCATGGGCTTCCTGCACCGCGGCGTGGAGAAGTTGGCGGAGGACGGCACGTATCATCAATTCATCCCCCATACCGACCGCTTGGACTACGTCTGCGCAATGTACAACAATTTCGCCTATTGCCGGGCCGTGGAAAAGCTGATGAACATCACCGTCCCGGACCGGGCTGAATACTTGCGTACCATCGTCGCGGAGGTGCAGCGCATCATCGGTCATCAGTTTTGGCTGGGCACGCAAGCACTCGATATCGGGGCCATGACGGTCTTTTTCTACTGCTTTCGCGACCGCGAAATCCTATTGGACTGGTTCGATGAGCTGTGCGGCGCGCGGCTCACGACGAGTTGGTATCGGATCGGCGGGGTGGAGCGCGATTTCACGCCATCCTTGCTGGAGAAGTTGAAACGGTTTCTCGATTATTTCCCGCCCAAAATCGACGAGTATGTCGTGTTTCTGGAGAAGAACCGCATCTGGCTGGCCCGCACGAAAGGCGTCGCCGTGATTTCCGCGGAAGACGCCGTCAATTTTGGCTTGAGCGGACCGACCTTGCGCGGCTCCGGAGTGGATTATGACCTCAGGAAATACGAGCCCTATGCTGCCTATCCCAAGTGTGAGTTCAGCGTGCCGGTCGGCAAGAACGGTGATACCTACGACCGGTACTGGATACGCGTTCGGGAAATGTATGAAAGCGTGAAGATCATTCGTCAGTGCCTCGAGCAGATGCAAGACGGTCCTATCATGGCGGACGTGCCCAGCGTCACCCTGCCGCCCAAGGAGCGGGTCTTCACGAATCTTGAGGCCATGATCCAGCAGTTCAAGCTCTTCTCGCAGGGATTCAACGCGCCTCCGGGAGAGATCTACTGTGGGACCGAAGCCCACAAAGGAGAACTGGGCTTCTATATCGTCAGTACAGGCAGTGGCAAGCCGTACCGATTGAAGATTCGCGCGCCCTCATTCATTCACATGGGCGCGTTCGACTTCATGTCCAGGGGGTACATGATCGCGGACGCCGTGACGATCTTCGGCACCTACGACATCGTCATGGGAGAATGCGATCGCTAAGCAGTCATGACCCGAACGGCAGCGTTCCCGGTGCTGTGCTTCACGAACGACGCTTCATGAGCGACGAGGAATAGAGATATGGGCTTAAAACCGGCCACCAATCCGGACGTCGAAGCGGCCACGATCGAGTTAAGCATAGACGGAAAGACCGTCACGGCCAAAGACGGGGTGTCGTTGTACGACGTCATCGCCAGCACCGGCAAGATCATCCCGGCCATGTGCTACCACTACACGTTCGATCCCTTCGGCTCCTGCGGCATGTGTCTCGTCATGCAGGAAGGGAAAAAGGCGCCGGTCCGCTCCTGCACCGCCAAAGCGACGGCGGGCATGGTCATTCGCACGGAAGGGGATGATCTCTTCCAAGCACGGAAGAAGGCCGTTGAAAAACATTTGTCCGTCCATCCCCTGGACTGCCCCGTGTGCGACGCGGATGGGCACTGCGAGCTTCAGGACATGGCGTTCCTGCACGGCGTGACGAACCTCGCCAACGCCAAGCAGAAATTTATACCGGAAGACACGCGAAGCTTGGTGCTCGACTTTAATATGAACCGCTGCATCGCTTGTGCCGAGTGCATCAACGTCTGCAAGGACGTCTTGATGATCGACGCGCTCCAGTTCATGAAGAAGGGCGGGTTCAATCAAGTCGTGGCCAAAGGGGATCAACCCTTGTCCTGCGAGTTTTGCGGCGACTGCCTGGCGGTCTGCCCGGTGGGCGCCATTACGAACAAGTATTCGAAATATCTCTACAAGCCGTGGCAAATGAAGAAAACCACCACGACCTGCAACTATTGCGGGGACGGGTGCCAGATGTATTTCGAAACGAAGGACTCGGAGGTCATCCGCGTCACCTCGCCCTTGTCCTGGAAGAATAAGTGGGGCGACCGGGCCGACACCGCCAAGGGCCACGGAGGCCTATGCGTCCGCGGACGATTCGGGTTCGAATACATCGACGGCACACGCCGGCTGAAGCAGCCTTTGGTGCGGGCCGGCAATGAGCTGATCGAAAGACCCTGGCTCGAGACGATGCACCAGGTTATCGAACGTTTCGCAGAGATCCGCCGCACGCAGGGGTCGGAGGCGATCGCCGGATTGATTACGGCCCGCTGCACGAACGAAGAGCTCTACCTGTTCCAGAAGCTGATGCGCGTTGTGCTCGGCACCAACAAGTTGGACAGCAGCGCGCGGTATGGTCATCTCAATTTCGTGCACGCGTCCCGGCAGGCGCTCGGTATCGGACGGATGCCGAACGACTGGGAAGACATCACCAAGGCAAAGGCAATCCTGATAATAGGCTCGAACATCACGGAAACGAACCCTCTGACCTCGGTGCGCGTCAAAGAGGCAATTCGAGTGTACAAGGCGCAGGTCGTCGTCGCGGACTCTTCGCTCACGAATATCGCCAAGCTTGCCTCCCATCCCCTGCTCATCAAGCCGGGAACGGAGAGCCTGTTCATCGACGGCCTCATCAAAGCCTCCATCGAACAGGATCTGGTGGATGAGGAGGCGTCAAAGCGCCATCCTCAAGCCTTTGCCGCGCTGACCGCCGCGGTCACGGGGATTGCCCTTGACCAGGTGGCAGCCAAGACCGGCGTCCCCGAGGAGACCATCCGGGAAGTATCCGCGATCCTGGCCGAAGCGCCCCGGACTATCTTCCTCTGCGCCGAAGGAATCGTCCGACGACCCAACGGCTACCACAACGTGCTGAAACTCATGGACCTCGCCTGGATCACGGGCAAGCTCGGAAGGCTGGGATGCGGGGTCAACACGTTGACCGAGGAACCGAACGAGCAAGGGGCCGTGGATATGGGCGCGGCGCCGGAGTTCCTCCCCGGGCAAGCCCGTTTCGACGACGAAGCCTCGCGTGCACGGTTCGCCAAAGCGTGGGATGCCGCCTTGCCGAACCCGGGCAGTCGGACCGACCTGATTGAGATTCTCAACCAGTGCCGGAGCGGTCGAATCAAAGCTCTCTATGTAATCGGCGAGAATCCCCTCGCTTCATTACCTGCCTCGCTAGACGTCCGAGCTGCGCTTCAACGCCTGGACTTTTTGGTCGTTCAGGATCCCTTCCTCACCGACACCGGCCGGATGGCGCATGTCGTCCTACCGGCGTGCACCTATGCCGAAAAGGACGGCACCTTCACCAATTTGGAAGGGCGAGTGCTGCGTGTCCGTCAGGCGATGGAGCCGATCGGAGAAAGTTTGCCCGACTGGCATATCATGACGGCGCTCGCGAACGGGCTCGGCGGTCGATGGGAATACGAGTCCCCCAACGACATTCAAGCAGAGATCATGAAATTGCTGCCCGGCTATTACAATCTGGGTCAGCCCAGGAAGATTGTGCCGACAGCCGACCAGTATCTTTCCGACGGATATGCCGCCGAAGTGGCTCAACGGTACCGCCTGCAGCCAACAGGGGGACTGCCGGAGCGACCATTTGCCTTAACCCTGGGCCAGATGCTGTATCACTCGGGCAAGATGTCCGCCCAAGCGCCGGGGCTGATCAAGATTGCCCCGAACACGGGACGCCTCCGCATGAATGCGCAGGATATGGAGCGGTTGGGCCTCGTCGAGGGAACCAAAGTGCGGGTGACGTCGGAACGGGGCTCCTTGCAGATGCCTGTGCAGCCCGACCCGACCATCGCTCCGGGAAACTGCTTTTTCCCGGAACATTTCAACGAGCCGCCCGTCAAGGACCTGATGTCGGTCCACATCGATCCGGTCACCGGCGTGCCGTCATTTAAGTTGGCCTGGGTCAGTATTGAAAAGGTCTGACGTGAAGAGTAAGCTCCTTCGGCTTTTCGACCGATTGGATCAGTGGAGACTCGTATGAGCGTGGCGACCCTGACGAGAAAGGTCCTGCAGGCCGCCTTGTTCTACGAGATCTGGGATGCGATGAAGGTCACCTTCAAGCACATGTTCCATAAGCCGGTGACCTTTCAGTATCCGCGGGAGCAGCGCACCATTCCCGACACGCATCGCGGCGCGCTCGGATTGCTCCGGTACGACGACGGACAGGAACGCTGCGTCGGCTGCGATCTGTGCGAAGCGGCGTGCCCGTCACGCTGCATCAAAGTCATCAGCTCGGAGGACAAAGAGCGGCCGCTGCAGCGCTTCGCCAGCGAATTCTATATCGACATCACCAAGTGCGTCTTCTGCGGCTATTGCGTCGAGGCCTGCCCGGTCAACGCGCTGGCGATGACGAAGATGTATGAGTACTCCACCCACGACAAACGCACCCTCCTCTTCGACAAGCAGCGGCTCTACGAAATCGGCGAGCGTCATCTCGATGACGCGAAAAAATATCTGTACGCGCACAATCAGGAAAAATACGCTCAGGAGAGCCGCGAGTACCGCTATTACTTTCCCCAGTCGGTGCTCAAGCCCACACAGCCGCCGCCGAAGCATTTGAGCTGAGTCAAACGACATGGTGTCAGTGTTTTTCGCTTATTTCTCGCTCGTCAGTATCGCCGCCGCGGTCCTGACCGTCGCCCTGAAGAACCCGGTCCATTGCGGTTTGGCCTTGCTCGCCGTCCTGCTGCACGTCTCAGGGCTCTTCGTCCTGCTCAACGCAGAATTCCTGTGGGCGGTCCAGGTCGTCGTCTACGCAGGCGCCATCCTCGTGCTCTACCTGTTCGTACTGATGCTCCTCAACCTCAAGACCGACGAACGGTACTTCCATGCGAAGTCCTGGTATTTCGCCGCTCCGGCGGTCGCCGGGTCCGCGTATATGCTCTTCCTCCTGTTCCGCTCGCCGTTTTCCGGGGCCAAGGGAAACGCGCCGACGGCAGCGGTGCTGCAGGAAGGGGGGACGCATGCCGTCGGCATCACCATGTTCAGCGATCACATCTTACAGTTCGAGATTATCGGCCTCTTTTTGACGGCGGCGATTGTCGGCGCCATCGTGCTGGCCAAAACTCCGAAGCCATTGGAAGACAAGCGCGAGGGACAAGGGTGAGGAGCCGGTGATGGTGCCCCTGAACGCATACGTGGCGGTCAGCACCGTCCTGTTTCTTACCGGTTTGCTCGGCGTCTTGATCCGCCGGAATTTCATCATCGTGTTGATGTCGGTGGAGATCATGCTGAACGCGGCCAACATCAATTTGGTGGCTTTTTCTCATCATCTGGAATCCATGGCCGGGCAGATGGTGGCCCTGTTCGTCATCGCCATTGCGGCTGGTGAAGCCGCGATCGGGTTGGCCATCATCATCGTAGTCTTCCGAGGCAAGATTTCGACCAACGTGGACGAAATGAATCTGTTGAAGTGGTAACGTGGAACTGACCGACCTGTTGATCAAGCTCATCCCGGTGTTCCCGCTCCTTGCCGTCGTCGCCAACGGCCTGCTCGGTCATCGCTACTCCCACGATGTTGCTCATAAACTGGCCTGGGGCTCGGTCGGACTGTCTTTTCTCTGCGCCGTCGGGGTCTTCGCCGACGTGCTCAAAACCGGCGAGGCCCGGGAGGTCATCGCCTATCAATGGATCTTTGGCGGCGATCTGACCATAAATCTTGCGTACCTCGTCGACCCACTCACCTGCATCATGCTGCTTGTTGTCACAGGTGTCGGCTTCCTGATTCACGTCTATTCCGTCGGATACATGCACGGCGAGGCCGGGTTTACCCGCTTCTTCACGTATATGAACCTGTTCATGGTCTCCATGCTGCTCCTGGTCATGGGGAACAATTACGCTGTGCTGTTCATCGGTTGGGAAGGCGTCGGCCTCTGCTCTTATCTCTTGATCGGCTACTATTACGACAAAGTTTCCGCCGCAAAAGCCGCGACCAAAGCCTTCGTCGTCAATCGCATCGGCGACGCCGGCTTCCTGCTCGCCATTTTTCTCGTGTTCGTCAACTTCAAGACGCTGGATTACACCAAGGTCTTCGCTCAGGCCGGCCAGCTCTCGCCCGACATGGCGACGGCCATCGCGCTGTGTCTCCTGATCGGTGCGGTCGGGAAGTCGGCTCAGATTCCTCTGTACACCTGGCTGCCGGACGCGATGGAAGGTCCGACTCCTGTCAGCGCACTCATCCACGCCGCCACCATGGTCACAGCCGGCGTCTACATGATCGTCCGGAACCACGTCATATACGATCTGTCACCGGTGGCGTTGAACATGGTCGGCATCGTGGGCGGCGCGACGGCGCTGTTCGCCGCCACCATCGGACTGGTGCAAACCGACATCAAGCGGGTTCTGGCCTATTCCACCGTGAGCCAATTGGGGTACATGTTTTTGGGATGCGGCATCGGCGCCTACACGGCCGCCGTGTTCCACCTCATGACCCACGCGTTTTTCAAAGCCTTGTTGTTTCTGTCAGCCGGTTCGGTCATCCACGCCCTGTCGGGTGAGCAGGACATCCGGAAAATGGGCGGGTTGAGCAAAAAGATTCCCTGGACCCATCGGCTGTTTCTCATTGGGACAGTGGCCATCGCCGGCATTCCGCCGCTCGCCGGCTTTTGGAGCAAAGACGAAATCATGGGGCATGCGTTCGTGCATCACCACTACGTGCTGTACGCCATGGCGGCGCTCGGCGCGTTCCTGACGTCGTTCTACATGTTCCGGCTCACGTACCTCACATTTTACGGGGCTTCCCGCGTCGACCATCACACGGCGGCGCATATCCATGAATCACCGAACGTAATGATCGCTCCGCTGATCGTCCTCGGCCTCCTTTCCGTGGTCGGCGGCTTTCTCGGCTTTCCACCCGAGCAAGGCTGGTTCCACCATTTTTTGGCGCCCGTCGTGGGTGCTGCCGGTGAACACGCTGTTGGGCTGGGCACCGTGGCGATGTTGATGGGGATCGCTACGGCCATCGCCCTGCTGGGCTGGGGTCTCGCGCATTATTTGTACAGCGTCAGCCCCGGGACGGCGGACAGCTGGGCGGCAAGAGCGTCCGGCGTCTACCGGACGCTGCTCAACAAGTATTACGTGGATGAAGCGTATGACCTCATCTTTGTGGAGCCGACGAAGCGCATTGGTTTCCTATTCGATTGGTTCGACCGCACGGTGATCGACGGCGTCGTCCGGGCGGTGGGCCAGATGGCGGAACTCGGCTCAGCCGCCAGCACCTGGATCGAAAAGCACGTCATCTACGCCGGCCTGAATATCGTCGGGTACGGCAATCATCTCGCGGCACGCCGCGGCCGCCTGCTGCAAAGCGGACAGGTCCATCATTATGCCGCGATCATCGTCGCCGGCCTGTTCCTCTTGGCCGTCGTGGTGCAGGTCATGATCCAACTGTGGGGCGGAGGCCCCGTCTCATTCTCAACGGGCATCGCGTCGCGAGGAAACTGATCCGTCCATGTTAGAAGAACTAGCCTCGGGCTTTCCCGTTCTCTCCTGTCTCCTGTTCCTGCCGCTGGTGGGGGCGGCCGTCCTGTGGCTGTTCGACGACGAGGACATGGTGCGGACCTCAGCCTTGGCTATCTCGCTCGTAGAGCTGGCTCTGTCCATCTTCGTACTGTTGCGCTTCGTTCCCGACTCCGCGGCGATGCAATTTTCCGAACATGTTCGATGGATTCCGGCGCTCGGCATCAGCTACCACCTGGCCGTGGACGGGGTCAGCGTGTTGTTCGTCGGTCTCACGGCCTTTCTCACCGTCTTGATCGTTATTTATTCGTGGGATACGGTGCGCAACCAGGTCAAGCTCTACATGATGTCGTTGCTGGCGCTCGAAACCACGACGATGGGGGTGTTTGTTTCGATTGACCTCATCCTCTTTTTCGTCTTCTGGGAGCTGATGCTCATTCCAAGCTATTTCTTGATTAAGCTCTGGGGCGGTGGCGCAGAGCGCCACTACGCCGCGCTGAAATATGTTCTATATACCCTCCTCGGAAGCGTGTTCATGCTCGTCGGGATCGCGTTGCTGGACATAAACTATCACCAGTGGGCCGTGTTGCATCATCAAGAGCCCGTCTATTCATTCGATCTGCTTGAGTTGCTCACCGTTCCGATCCCGATCGGCCAACAGATCCTGATTTTTTGGCTTATGTTTCTGGGCTTTGCCTTCAAAGCGCCGGTGTTCCCGTTCCATACATGGCTGCCGGATGCGCTGTTGGAAGGCCCCGTCGGCATGGCCGTCGTGCTCGCCGGGCTCAAGCTTGGTACGTTCGGGTTCATGCGTTTCAGCATTCCCTTGTTGCCCGAGGCTTCAAAGAGCCGCACGGTGGTGGTCGTCGTGATGACACTCGGCCTGGCGGCCATCTTGTATGGAGCCATCCTTGCCCTCATCCAGACCGACTTCCGGCGGCTCCTCGCCTACAGCAGCATCAGCCACCTGGGGTTCGTGGTGGTCGGGCTGTTTGCGCTCAATTATCAGGGCTTGCAGGGAAGTCTGCTCACCATGATCAATTTGGGTTTCAGCACAGCCGGGCTGTTCTTCATCGCGGGGTTTCTCTACAGCCGGCAGCAAACGACTCAACTGAGCGCTTACGGCGGCTTGGCCAAACAGGCCCCGTTGCTCGCCACGTTTTGTTTGCTGATCGGCCTGGCCTCCATCGGGCTCCCCGGGACGAACGGCTTCGTCGGAGAGTTTCTGATCCTGCTCGGCGCGTTCAAGGCCCATTGGATCTACGGCGCGATCGCCGTCACCGGGGTCATTTTCGCGGCAGCCTATTTTCTTTGGTACTACGAGCGCGCCATGCTTGGTCCACTGAGCAAGGCCGTCAAGAGCACGATGAGCGATCTGCACCCGCGTGAACTCGTCATTGCGCTGTCGCTCTCCGTCATGATCATTTGGATCGGCCTGTACCCTTCGCCGTTCCTGCGCATGATGAACGGCTCTGTTCAGGCCCTGGTGGACCGGCTGGAGCGCGGAACGGTCGCCTCCATGGCGCCACTCAAGCCGGCGGCGGATTGATTGTATGGGCGATTACGTACTCCTCTATATTCTCTTCGCCCCGTTCGTCGGCGCTCTCGCGCTGATTTTCGTATCAAACCGTCAGCCGCTTCTCGTGCGAGGAATCGCGGCCGGGGCAGCCTTCATCTCGTTGGCCGCTTCCTTCTATCTGTTCTATGCCTACGATCCGGTACAGGGCGGCTATCAATTCCTGCAGCGCTTTGAGTGGTCGCGCCAGCTCGGCATCTCCCTCTATCTGGGCGTCGATGGTATTGGCACGCCGTTGGTGCTCGCCTCCTCGATTCTCCTGTTCGCCGGCATCTTCGTGTCCTGGCACATCAAGGATCGCACCAAAGAGTTCTATATTTGGCTCCTGATTCTGGCCGCCGCGACCATCGGCGTCTTCATGTCGTTGGACCTGTTCTTCCTCTATTTTTTCTACGAAATGTCCGTCATTCCCATGTATCTGCTGCTGGGCATGTGGGGCAGCCACACAAAGAAGTACCTGGAGATGACCGACCCGGAAGGCTTGAAGCTGCGCGACTCGGTCGGCTTCATCTTCAATTTCGCCGCAAACAGCAAAGAGTACGCAGCCATGAAACTGGTGCTCTTTTTATCCGCATTCGCGGTCGTGGCTTTGATGGGGATATTGCTGATTTACAAGTACGCGGGCCTGAATACATTCGACATCCTGGTGTTGCGCGAGCACGCCAAACTGATGAATATCCCGGTCTTAGGGACCACGCTCGACAAGATCATCTGGCTGCTGATCTTTTTCGGCTTCGCCTCCATCGCGGCCATGCGGCCGCCCCCGCGGCGACGAGCATGCTCCACGCCGGCGTGCTCATGAAGCTCGGACACTTTTCGATCATCCGGGTCGCGTTCGAGATTCTGCCGGAGACAACGCGGGAGCTTATGCCCATCGCGGCGGTCCTCTGCGTCTTCAGCATCATCTACGGCGGCTTCGTAGCCTTCTACGCCAAGGACACGAAATACGTCATCGGCTACTCAAGCTCCAGTCACATGGGCTACGTCTTCTTGGGGATGGCGGCATTGGATTACATCAGCCTCAGCGGCGCCGTGATTTATATGTTCGCGCACGCCATGGCGACCGGCATGCTGTTCGCGATGGCCGGCTGGGTCTACGACCAAACCCATTCGCGCGACATCCCCTCGCTCGGCGGCCTCTCAAACCGGATGCCGTTCATCGCCGGCTGTTTTATCGTCGCCTGCATGGCGTCGATCGGCATGCCGGGCACGGTCAACTTCATCGCCGAAGTGATGATCATCGTCGGAAGCTGGAACAAGTATCCATTCCAAGTGATCATCGCCGTGATCGGCATCGTGCTGACGCTCGCCTATCTCTTCAGGATGATGCGGAGCCTTTTCTATGGTCCCATGGACCAGAAGTACAGCCATTCGCACGACGCCGTCGCCGCCGTCGATCGCCTCCCGTTGATGGTCATGATCGCCTGCAGCATCGGCTTCGGTATATTCCCGATGCATCTCTATAACGTCGTGCGCTCCGGGGTCGAACCGATCGTCGCGCGCGTGACCCAGGTCGTGCCCGTCGCCGCGGGTCCCGCTCCTGGGTTCGCGCCCGCGGCCGATCGACCGTCCGCCGCATCGCCGGACGACACCCGCGCTCAGGTGGCCCGGCCATGACATTTACGTTGGACCTCACCGCATCGGATTTGCTGCTGCTCCTGCCCGAGCTGTTCCTCACGATCTGGTTGTGCCTCGTCCTTATCGTCGACTTCGCTTTCCCGCGTCTGCCGAAGAACCAGCTGGCCTACCTCAGCATCGCGGGCCTCATCGCCACGCTCGGCTGCCTGGCCTGGTTTGATCTTCACGGAGTAACCGGAGCGCTCTTCGGGAACATGTTCGTTGTCGACCGGATGGCGTTGTTCTTTAAGATGTTCGTGGTCGGGGCCACCGTACTCGTCATCCTGGCATCCGTGGATTACATCCACCGCTTCACCTTCTTCCGCGGTGAGTATTATTTTCTCGTCGTCATGTCCGCGTTGGGCATGATGTTCATGGCCTCCGCCAACGACTTGCTCTCCGTCTTCGTCACGCTTGAATTCTCGACGTTCGGCTTTTACGTGCTAGTCAGCTATCTTCGCGACGATGCCGCGTCGAATGAGGCGGGTCTCAAATTTTTTATCCTGGGCGTGTTCGCGGCGGGGTTACTGGCGTACGGCATCAGCCTTGTTTACGGGGAAACCGGGAAGCTGGTCTTCGCCGACATGGCCGCAGCCCCGGCCACCCCGGGCTTGATCATCGGGTTTCTCCTGATTTTCGCAGCGCTCGGATTCAAGATCGGAGCGGTGCCTTTCCATTCCTGGATCCCCGACACGTATCACGGCGCCCCGACTCCCGTGACGGCGTTCCTCTCTATCGCGCCGAAGGGGGCGGCGCTGGCGATCCTGTTGCGCATGTTCTTCGTGGCGCTGGCGACGTTCAAACCCATGTGGGTATTGCTGCTGGTGGCCGCGTCGATCCTGTCCATGACGTACGGGAACATCGTGGCGATCGCACAGCGCAATATCAAGCGCCTGCTCGCCTACTCCGGCATCGCGCAGATCGGCAATATACTCATCGGCCTCGCCGCCGGGACCAAGATGGGCAACGATGCCATTTTGTTCTACCTCCTGACCTATTTGTTCGCGAACCTCGGCGCGTTCGCCATCATCATCGCGGTGAGCAACGCCATCGGCAGCGACGAGATCGACGATTACAGCGGGCTCAATCGACGGTCTCCTTTCATGGCGTTTGCCATGCTCTTGTTTTTGCTCTCGCTGGCGGGCGTTCCGCCGCTGGCCGGCTTCATCGGCAAGCTCTATATTTTCGTCGCCGCCATCAAGGAAGGGCTGTATACCCTCATTACCGTGGGCCTGATCAACATCGTGATTTCGATGTACTACTACCTGGTCGTCGTGAAGAAGATGTACATCAACGAACCGCACGATCCGTCCCCTTTGACCATATCAGGCCCAATGAGAGCGGTCGTCTACATCGGTTTGGCCGGCACCCTGATCATGGGGATTTACCCCCAGCCCTTCATCGACTGGGTGGTCGCCGCGACGCTGATGTTCTCAAACCTGGGCGGACCTACCGCCGCCGTCGCCCCGGCTGTCCTCCCGTTCGGCGGCTGACGTTCCACACTCCCGCGGCCTATCAATGGCCGACCCACCCGCCTGTGCGGGGCCTCTGCTAAAATAGTCCTTGCAGGGCTTGCGGAGCGAAGGTACATTTCAGGGGCTTCCCCGCAGCTCTGATGCCGCTCCCGTCCCCGTGATGAAACCGTTGGATACAGACCCGGTATCCCCTCCGATCGCCGACCAACCGGACCAGGCGACGTCGAGCGCGCAGCCGCAGAGCGCGGCGTCTCCGGTCCTTTTCAGCTGGTTTCGCCGCTGGTCCATCGAGCGCAGAGTGCTCGTTGGGTTCAGCTTGGTCTTTGTCGGCATCGTCGTCATCGGCGCGGTGTCTTACCGGAATACCATGGTTTTGATCGAGAACAGCCGACAAGACACGAACAGCCATGAGTTGGTTCAATTGTTGGACGGATTGGTGGCGGCTTTGGACGATGCGGAAAGCGGCCACCGGCGCTACTTGGTGACGGGCGAGGACGTGTACCTCAAACCGTATGAAGCCGTACAGGACCGTCTGCCGCAATATCTCCGCTACGCCACCGTGCTGTCCGGCAGATCGCAAACCCAGCAGGCACGGATGGACCGGCTCGGTGAGCTCATCCGCCAACAGCTCGACGCGGAAGCGGCAGCGATAGCGCAACGGCGTGAGCAGGGGTACGACGCAGTCCGCCAACTGGCCTTGAGCGGCGCTGCCAAACAGGTCGCCGACTCTATCCACCAGACGGTCGCCGAGCTTCAGAGCGAAGAACGACGTGCCCTCCAGCGGCGGGTCGCCGAGTCGACGGCCAGCACCAGGAACACCATTCTGCTGCTCGGGTTGGGAACCTTGTTGCAGCTCGCTCTGCTCGGGTCGGTCTATTACCTCATCCGCCATGACGTGACCGAGCGGCGGCGAGTAGCCGCCGAGTTGCAGCGGCGCGGCGAATTGCTGCAGGCCGCCAACAAAGAGCTGGAGGCCTTCAGCTACTCGGTGTCGCACGACCTCCGCGCGCCGCTGCGGCACATCGACGGCTATACCGCGTTGTTGGCAAAATCAGCCGGGGACTCGCTGAACGAAAAAGCCCAGCGCTACCTTCAGACCATCTCGGCGTCGGCCACACAAATGGGCCAGCTCATCGATGATCTGCTTGTGTTCTCCCGAATGGGACGGCAAGAAATGCTGCAAACGCGGGTGAATCTCGACCAGCTGGTTAAAACAATCCTCCAGGATTTGCGTCTCGACTTGCAAGGGCGCAGCATCTCCTGGACAATTGGAGCGCTCCCTCAAGTCCAGGGAGATCCGGCCATGTTGCGGCAGGTCTTTTCCAACCTGATCGCAAACGCGATCAAGTTTACCGCGACCAGGGCCATGGCGAAAATCGAGATAGGCTGCGATTCATCGAGCCCTGACGAAGTGGTAATATTCGTGCGCGACAATGGAGTGGGGTTTGACATGCAGTATGCGAGTAAACTGTTCGGCGTGTTTCAGCGGCTCCATCGGGCCGAAGAATTTGAAGGGACGGGGATCGGTCTGGCCAACGTCCGGCGCATCGTCCATCGACACGGTGGGCGGACTTGGGCCGAGGGGGCCTTGGATCACGGCGCAACATTCTACGTCAGTCTGCCGAGGAAAAAGGTGTCCGCATGACGGCCCCGAAACCGATCCTGCTGGCCGAAGACAATCCCCGAGACGCCGAATTGGCGCTGGCGGCGATGGAAGAGCATCAAATTTCCAACACGGTGGTCCATTGCCATGACGGAGCAGAAGTGCTTGACTATCTGTACTGCCGCGGCCAGTTCAAGACACGCTTGCAGGGAAATCCGGCCGTCGTCTTCCTCGACCTGAAAATGCCGAAAATCGACGGACTGGAGGTCCTCCGCACGATCAAGAATGACATCCGGCTACGGCCGATCCCGGTCGTCATGCTGACATCTTCAAGGGAGGAGCGCGACCTCGCGCAGAGTTACGCCTTGGGCGCCAACGCCTACGTCGTCAAACCGGTTGAATTTCATCAATTTCTCACGGCAGTGAGAGAGCTAGGCTTGTTTTGGGGAGTGATCAACGAACCGCCTCCCGAAGGGGCGGGTTGCGACCTCTAGCACATCTTCTCCACTTAGGGATCCAGTCCAGTGAAGATTCCGTTACGCCTGTTGCATCTCGAGGATAATCCGGTGGACGCCGACCTCATTGCGGCCACGCTCGCCGAAGGGGACATTCCGTGCGAAACACGGTGCGTCGAGACACGTGACCAATTTGTGGCGGCTCTCAAAGGGCGGGACTTCGACATGATCCTTGCCGATTATTCTCTGCCCGGGTTCGACGGAGTCAGCGCGTTGGCGCTGGCCCGGCAGCTCCGCCCCGAAATTCCGTTCATTTTCGTATCAGGCACGCTGGGTGAAGAACTCGCGATCGACACGATGCACCGTGGCGCCACCGACTACATCCTGAAACAACGGCTTGGCCGCCTCGTCCCGTCGGTTCAACGCGCCTTGCGCGAGATGGAGGAGCGTGCCGAGCGACGACGGGCGGAGGAGGCCCTCCGCCAGAGCGAGAAGCAATTTCGCCAAGCTCAAAAAATGGAAGCCGTCGGACGCCTTGCCGGAGGGTTGGCGCACGATTTCAACAATCTTTTGACCGTCATCATGGGCTACAGTCAGGTGCTGCTCAGTGAGCTGGGCGACGAGCACCCGCTTCGGAGCAAGATCGAAGAGACGCAAAAGGCGGGCGAGCGGGCGGCCACGCTGATCCGGCAACTTTTGACCTTCAGCCGGAAGCAGGCCTTGGAACCGAAGGTGGTCGGCTTGAACGGCGTCGTCACCAATCTCGAAAGCCTCCTGCGTCGCCTCATCGGCGAAGACATTACGCTTGTCATCCAGACAGACCCCGCCGATCCTCAAATCAAAGCGGATCCCGCTCAGCTTGAGCAGGTCATCATGAATCTCGTGGTCAACGCACGGGACGCCATGCTGAAGGGTGGCACGCTCACCATTGAGACGGCGTCCGTTGGCCTTACCCGTTCGCCGTTGCACTATCTACGGCCACTACCGCCCGGGCAGTATGTCAGGCTTTCCGTCACCGACACGGGGTGCGGAATGGACAGCCGGACGCAGTCGCACATCTTCGAGCCGTTCTTCACCACCAAGGAGGAGGGGAAAGGCACGGGGTTGGGTCTGTCCACCGTGTACGGGATCGTGACGCAAAGCGGGGGAGGCATTGACGTCACCAGTCGGATCCATAAAGGCACCCGCTTCGACGTGTATTTCCCCCACATCCGACGAGATGCGACGGCGTCCCCTGAGAGCGAGGCACCGGGGCAGCCGTCCCGCGGCACTGAAACCATTATGGTGGTCGAGGACGAACCGAGCGTGCGCCAGCTCGTGCGTGACGAATTGGGCAAGCTGGGATACCGTGTGCTGGAGGCGAAATCCGGCGTCGAAGCCTGTCTCTTGGCCACCCAGCAGGGCGGCCAGCTGCACCTTTTGCTCACCGATGTCGTGATGCCGGGCATGAGCGGTCGAGAGCTGGCTCAACACCTTCTGATCATCAAGCCCGATCTGAGAGTCCTGTTCATCTCGGGCTACACCGACGATGTGGGCATCAGCGCCGGTCCTGAAGAACGAGGAAGCGCTTTCCTGCAGAAGCCTTTCACGCCGGAAGTTCTGGCTCGCACCGTGCGCGAGATCCTGGACTCGCCCAACAGCCTCATGCCCGAAGGCTCCGCCGCCCTTCCTGGATCAGCCCCGCAGTAATCCGATCCCGACGCGGGCTCTTCATTTGACGGTTTGTATCGCTCCTCTCTATACTCGGCGCGATGAGACGGGCGTACCACTTGGCCTCCCGCCGATCCATGCTCAAGGTCATTTCCGTTGGGTGTGTCTGCCTCCAGCTGCTGCTTCTGATGCCGTGCCTTGAAGCAAGGAGCCAAGAATTGGCCTGGCAGCCCGTCGCGGAAGGGCTGATGGTTACCGTTTGGCAACCTCCGGCCTCTTGCCAAGACGTTCCGCCTCTTTCCATCGTCGATATCGATCCCGACCGGTATCGATTCTCTGTGTACCACTATCGAGAAGAAGGACTATCGGAGCCGCTCACCATCCAACAGTGGCAAGACCGGACCGGTCATGTATTCCTTTTCAACGCCGGACTGTTCCGGGAGAACTACGCTTATCTCGGCCTGCTGCTGAAGAACGGCCGTTCTCTCGGGAGCAAACGCCACGGCACATGGCAGGGTCTGTTCGTCGCGGAGCCGGTAGAGAAGACCTGGCGAAAGGCCAGAGTTTTGGACCTTGCCTTCGATGAGTTTCATGAAGAGCAGCCGGGGTATCGAGAAGCCGCTCAGTCATTGATGTTGCTGGATCGTACGGGCAAGGTGCGTGTGCGGCAAAGCGGTAAACGGGCTTATCAGACCATTGTGGCGGAACAGGGAGGCGGGCACGTCCTTGTGATGAGAACGATGGGCCCGGCGTCGCTCTACGGCCTAGGGCAGTGTCTCAAAGAAGGCTTCCCGGCGGTGCGGCAGGCCATGGCGATGGACGGGGGATCGTCCTCCGATATGATTCTCAGCCGTTCATTGCACCGTCAGGGGTCGGAAACCGGCGCCCGGTCTTCGTGGCCGCCGATGTTGGACGGCAGCGCCTCCCAGCACGTCGCGCTCCCCGCCGTGATTGGGATCAGCCCGCGGCCGGCGGACCCGGTCGTCAACAACCGCAATCCTCGCTGACCCGGCCGATTCACCGACGGGGTTGTTCGATCGGGAACCCGGCCTCTTGCCACGCGTTCATGCTGCCGTTGACGTTGTACACGTTTCGATACCCGAGGTCGGCTAAGGTTTCTGCGGCGATGTTGCTCCGATGCCCCGATTGACAATACACCACGATATGATCGTCGGCATCGGCCCGCAGTTCGCGGTGCCGACCTTTGATTTCACGAAAATCGATGTTCGCATCGGTCCCGGGAATAAACCCGCCGGCATGCTCCTCGGGAGACCGCACGTCGACGAGCACGAATCCCTTCTGTGACATGGAGGCCGCTTTCATCAGTCCTGCGCGCAGTTGTTGGACCGACAGCATATAGGAATGGTAGGCGGCAGCCCCCGCGGCAAACCCCAGGAGGATCAGCGCGACGCTCACGATGGCGGAGATGTGTTTTGAATAGTTCATGGTGCCCCCTCCTCATCCTTATGTCACTAAATCATAATCATAAGAGCCTCCAAAAAGGCTGGTCAAGAGGCGGGTTTTTGCTCTGCGGCGCGCTGCTCCTGGCTGGATGTGCTCAAGGAGCTGCGCTCGTGCACGAGGAGCAGGAGGGTGGGGTGGTCGTCTATCCCTTCAAGACGGACCAAGGGCATATGCTGTCCTCGTTTCGAAAGGAGGCGCTCGCTCTGATGACGAAGAAGTGCGGGGGCCCTTACACCATTGTCCGGGAGGGCGAGACCAAGGGACGCAGCCGCGTGGCCGGGTCTGTCGAAGGCGCACAGGAAATCGTGCTGGAGCGGCGGTGGGGCATTCAGTTCCGCTGCAGGTGAGCAGAGCCGGGAGAGGATGAAGTACGCGTCCCCGCGTGGTGCTGCATCAGATCATCGATGCTCAGTAAACTCGTCACGTTGAGTCCTTCTCGTTCGATCCGCGCACGCCCGTCCTGTTCCCGGCGATCGACGATCACCAGAGCTTGGCGCACGATCAGGCCGGCTTCTCTTGCCGCCATGACCGCCTTGAGCAGCGACCCTCCGCTGGTCAGCACGTCATCAACGATCGCGGCCTGATCACCGGGCGATACCGCTCCTTCGATCAGCTTACCAAGGCCATGATCCTTTGCCTGTTTACGGACGACGAACGTGCGCCATTCTTTCCTTGGTGCCATCGCGTAGGCGAAATCGGAAATCGACGTTGCGATGGAAATCGCGCCGATTTCCAATCCACCGATACAGGCAATTTCGATCCCGTTCAGGGCTTCCAAAGCCAACTCCGCCACTAAGCGGCGCGCTCCGGGGTGGGCCATTAAGGTGCGGCAATCCACATAAAATGGGCTGGTCAAACCGGAGGCGAGACGGAAACCTCCGGAGGGATCCCATTTGAACGACTGCGTCGCATGAAAGGTTCTTGCCAATTCCTCGCGCAATTGAGCCACTCTCCGGGGATCGCGCTCCACGGTGTCGTCCTCTCTGTTCGATGGTGAACGAAGGGCGCCATTTTACCACGATGCTCGTCGGTGACACCGGTATTTCGTTGGCATTTGTCCTGAACCCTCTCCCTGACGTGGCCGGCTTACCCCGAATGCTTCCACACCTGCTCCGCCAGCATGTCCGCCGCCAACCCCAGGTCGAACGGCCACGCATAGCGCAGCGTCACATCGGGATGTTTGCGTCGGAGATGGCCCAACACCTCGGGAATTTCGATCTCTGCGTGGGAGCCTCCCGGCGTGAACATCGTCGTCACCACGACGATCTCGGTCGCTTTTTTCCGCACCAGATCGTCGACCGCCTCCTCCAACGTGGGTGCACAGTATTCGTTGTAGGCAAGAGCAAAGAGGGCCCCATTCAAGCGCGGTCGCAAGGCCTCCGCCAATGCTTCAAGCCCCGATTGATACGGGTCGGTCGCCGCCGTGCGGGGCCACCGGCGGATCTTGGCATCGAGTTCCAGCTCTTCCTCCGAAGGCGGGAGCGCGGCAGCGCGCCGTTGCGACTCGAGCCGCTTGAGCTGGGTGATCCACTCCCGGGGACAGTCCCTTGGAATGCCTCCATGCCCCACTAGGACGATTCCGCGCTTGCTCCATTCCATTCGGATATCCCCCTCGCCGCGCGATTGAACTCACACGTAGTTGCGCAACATCAATTCCTTCGGATGCGGGTTCAAATAGACCTGATCCTGGACATAAGTGATCTCATACATCGAGACATAGTGTTTCATCAGGGTGATCGGGACGATCAAGGGCACAAGACCCTCATGGTAGTCTCGAACCACTGCGTCCATCTCCGCTCGCTCTTTCGGCCGCAAGCGCTCCCTGAGATGCCCCACCAAGTGCTGCAGTACGTTCGTGTGCTTCCGTCGCGTCGCCCGCACCGCGAGGGTCTCCATGAACAGGCTGCCGTACCGCTCGATGAGATCCTTTGGCCGATAGCGATGCGCCTGGGCGACCAAGCGCCCCAACGACTGATACCGTTCGCGGCTGTGCGCAAGCAACAGATATTTGTGGGCCGTGTGGAACAGCACGACGGCCTGGCGGGTCGCTGAGCCGCAGGCCAGCGCCCGCCAGCGATGATAACAGAACACCCGCTCGATGAAGTTGTCCCGGATGGCGGCATCGCAGAGGCGGCCTTCGTCTTCGGTCGGCACCAGAGGGAACCGCTCCGTGAATGCTTGGGCGAACAGGCCTACACCGTTCCGGCTGGGCATGCCATGTTGATTGATGATTCGCACGCGTTCGATTCCGCAGCTCGGAGAATCCTTCTTGAAGACGAACCCGGACAGATCCCGGTCCCCGAGCTCGTCGAGCTTCCGGCCCGTGAAGACCACGAGAGGTGTCGTCATGTCCCGTTCTGTCTTGATCGTGATGAGCCGGGGCTTCTTGGGATCGCCGACCAATCGCATGGCTTCGCGCGGCGTACCGAGCCCCGCTTCAACTTCGGGACAGACCGGCACCCATTCGACATAACGTCCCAGGACATCCGTCAAGAACCGGTCTCGCTTATGGCCTCCGTCATACCGAACTTCGTCACCCAGCAGGCAGCGGCTGATGCCCAGTCGAATAGGCGGCGTGGTCATCTCGGCACCCGGGTTGCCATGCGGAGGTATGCTTCGCGGGCTTGCCGATGATCCACAACGGGGGAGGGATAGTCGAACCCGATGCGGCAGCCTGCCTCAATTTGTTCGTTTCGGGTCATGAGGTGCGGCTCATGAATCCTGGAAGGTGGAAGGGAGCCCAGCTCGGGAACGTACTGGCGGATGTAGGCGCCCTCCGGGTCGAACTTCCTGCTTTGCAGGACTGGGTTGAAGATCCGGTATTTGGGCATGGCGTCCGCACCGATTCCCGCACACCATTGCCAATTGCCGTTATTGGCCGCGACGTCGGCGTCGATGAGCTGGTGCATAAAATACCGTTCGCCGCTCTGCCAATCGATCCGGAGATCCTTGATGAGGAACGACGCAGAGATCATCCGTACGCGGTTATGCATCCAGCCCGTCCGGTTCAGCTGGCGCATCCCGGCGTCTACGATCGGATAGCCGGTTCGGCCTTCGCACCACACATGGAACAGACGATCCCGTTCCCGTCCCTGGACCCATCGCGTCGGAACGGCGGCGTTCCGGAACGGATTCTCTGCCACGGAAGGGAATGCAGCTAGGACTTGCTGAAAGAACTCACGCCAGACTAACTCGTCGATCCAGGCATGCACGTCAGGCCGAGAAACGGGCCCGCCTTTCGATAGAGACTTGAGCGCGGCATGAATCGCCGTGCGCGGAGACAGGGTTCCAAAGCGAAAGTGCGGCGACAGTCGCGACGTCCCGTCGAGAGCCGGACGAGTACGGCCTCGGACATACGTATGCACGGGCCCGCTGAGAAACCATCGCAAACGCTCATGCGCGGTTCGTTCCCCCGGTTGAATCCAAGGGGTCTTGAGATCATAGCCCAAGTCCAGAGGGGACGGGAGAGGATGAGGGCGCGGGACCGTGGATGCCGCTCGGCTCGCAACGGGTTTGGGATCGGACAACGTCGACGGTGTGGCCGAATGCCACCTTGTCCACCAACGGGCTCGGTAGGCACTGTACCGTTGCAGCGGCCCCCCGGTTCGGCCGCGCACCTCGTCAGCTTCGAACACCACATGATCTTTGAACGTGCGAACGATCGCACCCAGCTGCACCAGACGTTCTTGGATTACCCGGTCCCGCTCCACTGCAGCCGGTTCGTAATCCCGATTCCAATACACTACGTCCGCCTTCACTTCGCGGACCGCCCGGACTACTTCCTCTACAGGCTTCCCTCGTCGCCACTGGAGCGTCAATCCCAATCCAACTAGGGACGAGGCCAGCTCTTCCAAACAGCCAAGCATGAAATTAACGCAGGCAGGTCCGAATACATGGGATTGTAGTAGCGGCTGGTCGAATACGAACAGCGGAATGACCTCGTCGCATGTCTCCGACGCTGCGCTGAGCGCGGGATTGTCCCTCACCCTCAAATCCCGCCGAAACCAGACTACACCGCGCATATTCTGCCCGTCTCGTGTGAGAGGTATTGGAGAGCGTTAGTCACCCTCTGTGAGAATCGCCCGCAAGGCCGGCTCCAATTGGGGATAGTGAAAAGCAAATCCCCCGGAGAGCGCTTTCGTCGGATTGATCCTCTGGCCCGTCGTCATCACCGAGCCCAGTTCCCCCAGCGCCAGCTTCACGAGGGACTCAGGGACGGGGAACCAGCACGGTCGCCGCAGGACCCGACCGAGGGCTCTGCAAAATGCCATCATGGTGACGGGCGACGGCGCAACCGCATTGATCGGGCCTGAAACCTGATCGTTCGTCAGCGCCCATTCGATCAGTCTCACGAGATCATGGCGGTGAATCCACGAGACCCACTGAGTTCCGGGCATAATGGGACCACCGGCGAAGAGACGAAACGGCAACAGCATCCTCGGTAGCGCACCCCCCTCGTGCTCGAGGACCATCCCGGTCCGCAAGAGCACCACCCGAATACCCAACGCCGTGGCCTTGAGCGCTTCGGCTTCCCACTCGCGGCAGAGATCGGCGAGAAAGCCTCGACCGCCCGCAGCGCCCTCATCCAACACACGGTCATCGCTCGGCCCATAGTAGCCGATCCCGGAAGCGCTGATGAGCGTGGCCGGTCTAGAAGCTCGGCGCGACAAAGCTTCCACCAGCAGGCGTGTGGCGACCACCCGACTGTCCGCCAGCAGTTTTTTCCTGGGTTCAGTCCACCGGGCATCGGCGATCGCCGCACCAGCAAGGTTCACGATGGCGTCGGCATTCTGGAGAGCCTGCTCCCAGACTCCCCCTTCCCGGGCATTCCACTCCACCGCGGAGAACGTCCCCATCAGCCGTGAAGCTTCCCGCGCATTCCGCGTAAGAATCGTGACGCAATGTCCGTGCTTAGACAGCGACGAGCACAAGGCGCGCCCGATAAATCCAGTTCCGCCTGTCATTACGATCCGCATGCGTCAGTCGACCTCAAGACGGATTCCAGACACGCTCATTTCCTATTTCTCTCCGGCATCGCCATTGAGACTACGCGCGCACCGAAATCCCGTGCCGTGCGTTTGGAGCGCAAAGCCCCCGCGCCCACGGGCGCTGGTTGTGATATCCGAAACCGGGCTATGCCAAGATCCGCCGCGGATTGATCGCACCACGCCGGACTTTTCAGGGCCCGGCGGATTTCGGTTCGGGGCACGTGTATAGTAATCCGCATCGTACCAGTCTTGAACCCATTCACGCGCGTTCCCCGCCATGTCTTTCACTCCATACGGAGAGCCTCCCAGGGGCAACGATCCGACCGGATGCAACGTGTTCTCCCCGTCCCATTCTCTGTCAAAGTTCGCCCGCTCGGGCGTCGGGGGCGCGTCACCCCAGGGGAATCGACGCCCGTCCGTGCCGCGGGCGGCCTTTTCCCACTCCGCCTCAGTCGGGAGCCGTTTCTTGGCCCAACGACAGTAGGCGTTGGCATCGTACCAGGTCGCCTGGACGACGGGCAGATTCTCTATACCCTTGGCCGACTCGAGAAGTCCGTTGCCATAGGGATTCGGCGGACTTCGATGGCCGGTTGTTGCGACGAACAACAGATACCGTTCATTCGTTACCTCAACATGATCGATTGCGAACGCGTCGAGGTGGACGGATCGCTGCGGCCACTCGTCAGCGCGGCCGACTCCTTCCGCATTCCCCATCAAGAATTCGCCGGCCGGAATCGTGATCATGTGGACAGGATCCATTTCACTCGGCGGAGACGCCGCAGTGACAGGCAGGAAGAACATTCCCCATCCGATGACGGCCATCACGCTGCCACGCGCTCTATTCAGAGCGGGGATCATCGCTTTTGCTCCTTGCTTTTCTCAAGGGCTCGGGAGGCGTGCCCCTTGATGTGAAAAATGAGCCGCTCGAGTTCGGCCTGATCTCCCCGTTCCGCTGCTTCTTGCGCCTGCACGAGAAGCGTTCTGGCTTCGTGCAAATGCTGTTCGATCTCGGACTGCAGCGAAGGCGAGGCCACTGTCCCGCCCAGAGCCGCCCGATGATAGACTTCCCACGCATGATCCACGGCGTGCTCAGCCTCATGGAACACCTGCGCATTCTCCGGATAAGGATGGCGACTCGGATCGATGGGCCCGGCCTGCGGCAACGCGGCCACCAGCAGGACAATGAGAGGGATTCCGACTGAAGCGACTGATTTGGCCGCCATCGACGCTCCTCCGCCCATGGATGGATGCCTCACGTTGAGATCCACTAGGAGCCTTCCATAGACCGGTCAACGCGAGACCTCAGATCGAGGAGTTCTGCGTCCTTAGGATCGATGGCCAAACCGTTCTCGATTGATTGCCGAGCCTCGCCATAGCTCTCTCGCCCCATGTGGATCAAGGCCATGATGTAGGCATCGCGAAGGCGTCGCTCGATCTCGGGAGGCGCGTCCTTGGCGCAACGGAATCCCAGCCCGACGCCATAGCTGTTGTTGAGCGGATGATTCCAGAATCGGTGAGTCGTCCGCACGGTGCTCTCCGGCGCGATCCAGGAACCGCCACGGATAACACGTTTCTCTCCAACTGTCAGTCGATCCACGTACGTACCGGTGCCTCCCAGCCACAACGGCTCGGTGGGACCGGTTGGATTGACCACCGTCTCAAGACGTTCGTAGTATCGCGGGTCATACCAATCGAACACCCACTCGAAGACATTGCCCGCCATGTTGTAGGCGCCGTAGTAACTGACTCCTTCGGGATAGGCATCGACGGGCACCGTCGCCTCATGCTTCTTGCCATAGTTTGCCTTGGCCGGATCGAAGTCGTTTCCCCAGGGATAGAGGTTGGCGTCCGGGCCGCGGGCGGCTTTTTCCCACTCGGCTTCGGTGGGGAGTCGCTTCCCCCGGTATTCACAGTAGGCCCTGGCATCCTCCCAATTCACTCCAACGACGGGCTGTGTGGGTTTATTCAAGCGGGGGTCATCCCAATAGGCCGGGGCCGGATGGCTTGTCGCCTTGATGAATTGGCCGAACTCCTCGTTAGACACTTCGTAGCGATCGATGAGGTACGCATCAAGGAAGACCATGTGAGCCGGAGCTTCGTCGTTAAATGCCTCAGCCGACCAAGGTGTCTTCATTCGTCGTTCATACGCGGTAGACTTCTTGCCGGGGGGCTTAACCCGCTCTCTATCGATCCCCAGAATTGAAGCCCCATGGCCGACGTAGACCATGTTCGTCGGGATCAGCGGCACTTCAGCGTCTGTTGTCCAGGCCGGCGTTGCAACGGCCAGCAGCACGGATGTTAACCCAAGTTTGGATAAACTCATCGCCGCTCTCCTTCACGAGTCCGTGGTGGAGAGGCCATCGCGCCCCCAGCCACCGGCAAGTTATTTCCTTTTCATGCTTTTTTTGATGAGGTCACGGGTGGCGAGGTATTCCTTGTTCTGCGGCTCAGCCTTTAACGCCCTCTCGATGGACTGCAGCGCGTCCGCGTTCTTCTCTGCACCCATGGCCACTAATGCCTGGATGAAGGCATCGCGTCCGGCTTGCAATTGTTCGTCGGAAATGATCTGGGCGGACTTAGCGCAACGGAACCCAAGCCCGACACCGTACGAGTTATTTTCCGGCTGATTCCAGAACCGATGGCTTGTGTGAAGCGACGTTTCAGGAGCAAGCCACGACCCTCCGCGCAGCACTTTGACCGGTCCCTGATTGGCAAAATTGTAGCCTTGCGGAGCCCCACGTGGATTCAAGGCCGCACTCTCCATGTAATACTTGGGGTCATACCAGTCCTCGACCCATTCGAAGACATTACCGGCCATATTGAAGACTCCGAACCCGCTGACGCCCTCCGGATAGGAGTCCACCGGCATGGTTCGGCCGACGTTTTGCCCATAGTTAGCCTTGTTCGGGTCCAGTGTATGGCCCCAAGGATAGTGGCTATCGCCTGCCGGCCCCTTGGCCGCCCGTTCCCACTCGGCTTCGGTGGGCAACCGCTTGCCTTCCCATGTGCACAAGGCCGTGGCGTCATTCCAGCTCACGCCGACCACCGGCTGACCGGGCTTGCTGAGCCGCGGATCGTCCCAATACGCGGGCGCAGAATGCCCAGTAGCTTTCATGAATTCCTTGTACCGCGCGTTGGATACCTCGTACTTGTCGATCCAGTAGGCATCGAGCACGACCTGGTGCCTCGATTCGTCCGAATGCGCATTGCTTCCCATAGTGAACTCTCCTCTGGGGATCAGCATCATGTCCGGATTATCACTCGACGCATCGGCTCCGGCCCCGAAACAAGTCGAACTGCCGAACAACAGGACTCCGTAACACATCTGAAAGAACGTTCGCCTCTGCATGGACTCCTCCTTTGGAGTGATTTCGCAAGACGGCCAGAGGTACTTCGCCCGGTCGCAAGCCTTCGACGGAACGCCGGTAGCGCGCTAGCGTCTGGGCGTCCTGCATACCCTCGCCGTGCAACTCGCTCAGCGAGGCGCCAGGGTGTTCAGGGATCAGCGTATCCTTAAAGAACCTTTCGAGGGGACTAGGAAGGGACCCAGCCAAGGGCCTTATGGAGTTGTCTTAGTCGGAGGACCGAACTACTGGGTTGCCTCATTAAGGACCAGTCCGGTTGAACCCTGGCGATAAGCCCGCCAAGATGAATCGTCTCTGTTCAAGTGGCCTGAATAGGAGCCAAGATTTGCAGGACCCTTACTGGGTATTTATTTGCTCATGTTGATCGCTGTTCATGGCAAGCTGGCAGTGGGCACATCGAAACGTAGGATAGATACGAGGGGCATAG
Organism: Nitrospiraceae bacterium; assembly: GCA_040255165.1. Lineage (GTDB taxonomy): Bacteria > Nitrospirota > Nitrospiria > Nitrospirales > Nitrospiraceae > JBDZUK01. The sequence continues at coordinate 124,208 of JBDZUK010000003.1, forward strand.
CCTTCATGAAACGAAGCATAAGATACTGCCAAGGGTCACAGTCTTGGCCGCCACCATCTTCTCAAAGAGAAACAGGCTGAGCGACAAAACGATCGCGGTCCCGGCAGTCAGCCAGAATGCGATGGCTCGGCGCTTGATCCTTTTCAGGTTGTACGGAATGTCGTTGAGTAAGTCATCTGGCACAAGAGTTTTGAGGAAATAGCGGGAATTGCCAAACATGGATCATTGGATTGCGAAGAGAATCACACA
>JBDZUK010000030.1:0-36907 GCA_040255165.1 Nitrospiraceae bacterium
CTACCGAGGCCCCGCTTCGACAATCGATGGATCGACCGCGCGGCATGGTCCGAGGATCGCCATGAGCACCATGCCTCGGCGCGCTTCCTCCAGAGTTACCGGCCGCGGTCTCCGTTGTTGCACGGCCGGGGCAGAGGGCTCGGCAACCCGCTGCAGTCGCTTACCCACGCGAGGCGGCTGTTCGAGCAGTACCGCCCGCCTTCGCGTGGGCGTGGCGGGCACGCGGAGATCCTCTCGAAGGCGCTCGTGCTCATGCATGGCGCGTCTCAGCGCGGACGCGACGAGGTTGATCAGCACCAATACGGCAAAAAGGACGATCAGGACTTGTTCGAAGGTCATGGGCGTTCCTCTTTTTTCGAGCCGCCCGGCGGAGGCTCTTCGGTTCCGGCGATCGACTCCCGCATCGTCGTGTCCGCCTGGACGTTCTTCATCCGGTAGTAATCCATGATGCCCAGGTTGCCTTGACGGAAGGCTTCGGCCATGGCGCGCGGGACCTCTGCTTCCGCTTCAACCACCCTCGCGCGCATTTCCTGCTCCTGCGCGACGGCCATCGCGCGCCGTTGCTCGGCTTTCGCTTGGGCGATCTGCTTGTCGGCGTCGGCCTGGTCGATTTGCAGCTTGGCCCCGATATTCTCGCCGACATCGATATCAGCGATATCGATCGACAGAATTTCAAACGCAGTCCCCGCGTCGAGACCTTTGCTCAGCACATGTTTGGAAATGTGATCGGGATTTTCGAGCACGTCCTTATGCGTGACCGCGGACCCGATCGTGCTGACGATGCCCTCGCCCACGCGTGCCAACACCGTCTCTTCACCGGCGCCGCCGACGAGCCGGTCAAGATTGGTCCTGACCGTCACACGACAAATCGCGTGGAGCTGAATGCCGTCCTTGGCCACCGCCGCAATCCGCGGCGTCTCGATCACCTTGGGAAGCACCGACATCTTCACCGCCCCCAATACGTCTCGGCCGGCCAAATCGATGGCGGCGGCCCGCTTGAACGGCATCGGGATGTTGGCCTTGTCGGCGGAGATCATGGCATTGACGACGTTCACCACGTTGCCGCCTGCTAGATAGTGGGCTTCCAAATCGTTCAGTGAAATGGTGAGCCCCGCCTTCGCGGCACTGATGCGTGCGGTCACCACCGTGCCCGGCGGGACACGCCTGAGACGCATCCCGATGAGGTTCAGCAGCCCCACGTAGGCTCCGGAGGCCCAGGCGGCGATCCACAGCGGCAGGGGAATCAGGTACAAGATCACGCCGATGCCGGCGATGATGAGCAACAGAGTCGCCAGGGCTCCGATGACGCCGGTTTCTATCCCATTCATGGCTCGCTCCTTTCAGGATCCTTCTCGATGCGCCGGACGACGATGCGGTTCCCTTCCACCCGAAGGACTTCGATCGGTTCGCCGGCATCGATATATTCCCCCTCCGCGACCACGTCCAAGCGCTCGTGGTCGAAATGGGCGATACCGGCGGGGCGCAGTGTGGAGACCGCGGTCCCCCGCTTGCCCACCCAACGGTGATCGCTTTGCGGCTCCGAGCTGTACCCGCCCTCCGCCGGCAACCCCCCTTCGAGGACCAGCCGGCGACCGAACCGCGAGCGGGGAAACACCCGCAAGAGGGCGAGGGCGGCCACCACGGCGAGGAGCAATGCGATCACGACTTGCCCCAGAGCGGTCACCGCGGCTTCCCAGGTGGCGCCTGTCCCGATCAGGCTCAATCCCAGCCCGCCGAGGAGGGCCGCAATCCCGAGCGCCCCGAAAATTCCGAAGCCCGGAATCACGAACACTTCGACGGCGAGCAGGATCAGCCCGATGACGATGAGAAGTATTTCTTCCCAGCCGGCGAGGCGGACCAGCCAGTGGCCCCACAAGAACAACGCCAGAGTGGCAAGACCCACTCCACCCGGCACGCCGAAGCCTGGAGTCTGAATCTCCACGATGATTCCGAGCACCCCGACCGCGATCAGGATGGAGCTCACGATCGGGTTCGTGAGGACGCGCACAAGGCGCTCAGCCCAATTTTCCGACGCTCGCCGTACCTCCGCGTCAGACAAGCCCAGCGCGCTCAAGAGATGTTCGAAGCTGTCTGCGCGGAAGTCCGCAACCTTGTGCCGCAGCGCTTCTTCGGTCGTCAGCGTGAGCAGCTTTCCCTTCTCGATCACGCCGGGAACTTCAACGTCCGCATCCACCATCGCCTCTGCCAGCATCGGCGGCCGCTTGCGGCTCTCCGCCGTCGCGCCAAATTCCTTCCGCATGTATGAGACCGTCTTTTCCTCGACCGGCTGGGCCGGACCACCGGGCATCCCGATTTGGACCGGCGTGGCAGCCCCGATGGTTCCGCCGCCGGCCATGGCGATCGTTTCGGCGGCCAGGCTGATGAGCGCGCCGGCCGAGATGGCCCGAGGATCGATGAAGGCTACGGTCCGCACCCGGGCCCTCAGCAACGCATCGCGGATGAGGACGGCCGCATCCACGCGCCCGCCGAAGGTATTCACTTCCAAAATCACGGCCGTTGCGCCTGCTCTGTCCGCCTCGTCCAGCACGCGTTCGACGAACGGCGCAAGGCCGAGGTCGATCACGCCTTCGATCGGCACGACGTAGACGACGGCCCGCGCACTCCTCGCGGACGGCAACGGAGTAACCAAACACATGAGCCCGAACAGGACCAGCCACCAAGGCCATGAGCCGAAGGGCGACCCTGCCGCCACCTCTCCCCCGCTCCGACATATTTTCGCAGCGGGTTCTGCCTGGGGTACGTTCACGGCGGTTCCGAATTACATGTTCACGTGAAGGACCGTTTGACGGACCTCGTCACACCCGAACGAGACCGGGAGACATACACGAATGCTCGGTGCTTTTGTCGCATGTTTGCGCCTGCCGGGATCGCTGAACACATTTTAGCGGCACGCGAGGCGTCGGGAACCCGCTCGCCCTGCTCGTTCAGACTTCGAATCATCGCTCCCAGCAATCCGTCTCGATCAGGTCCCGCCAGGTGTGGTTCCTTTGGATGGTCTTTGGCAGACCGATGACGCTGAGCGTTCGCGGATTCAGAAATACGGACTGGACGGCGCTAAAGCTCGGACGTAGGCGATGACGTCCATCATCTGTTCATCGGTCAGACGTCCACGCCAGGCATGCATCGGACTGAAGAGAACTCCGTTCGAGATGGCCACCACCAGCTCGAAGTCGCTTTTCGCGCGGGACTGCGGGAGATGAAAATTGGTTGGCCGTACGATGAGATCTTCGGCGTCGGGACCGTTGCCGTCTCCCAACCGGCCGTGACACCGCAGGCAATGCTCTTTGTAGATCGCCTCTCCCTTGTCAGGGTTTCCGGGTATGTTTTGCGCGGCGATCCAAGAGCTTGCGGCGACCACGGCTACGAGCTGAAAGATGACAGCGGCTGTTTTGAAAGCCATGGGGTTCTCCTCATCTCAATGGATATCCGGCTTCGGACAGCGCAACTCACGAGTCTGGCGACGCTCTCACGCTCTATCACTCAACGCTCCGCAACATCTGTGCCTCTACGAGACCGTAGACCATTCGGCATTTCAAGAGGCGAATTGCGCTGGATCAACGGCTGCCCAACGGGTACCTATGTGGCGAAACGCTTCATCACCATCGTGGAGACTGTGGCCGAGAGCCGCAAATCCGCCGATAGGAATCCCGATGCTACGGTCAGAATGTCAACTTAGAGGGAACAGGGGGGAGCGACGGAACCACGCGCCAACCCTAGGGGCGACTGAGCACCACCCTAGAATCTGCCCATCACCGCTCACTGGCGCGCGTCGAGCGCCGTGAGCGTATGGGAGAGTCCGCGGACCAGCTCGGCCATGGCCCGGTAATCCAGCGTATTGGGGAGGTCCGTCGACCGATGGTAATGAGGATTCCGGAACAAGGCCGTGTCGGTCAGCATGACAGCCTGATACCCTTCATTCCAAAACGATCGGTGGTCCGACCAGTCCACTCCTGGGATCCACCAAGGCCCGGTATAGGTTTCAACCGGCAGGCCCATGTGGGCCTTCAACGAGTCGCGCACCTCTCTCTGCAGCGGTTCGGAATGGGCGTTGCTGACGATCGTGATGAAATTACCGGTGGTGGGATAACGCCACCGCAGCCAGAATACAAGCAGCGGAAAGGACTGGCTCTGCGGCTCTTGTGAATAGTAGCCGACCGACTCCAAGCAGAGCATGGAGTCGATCTGCTCGCCTCGCTCCTTCATCTCGCGCGCATAGACGCGGCTGCCCATGTGCCGGCTGCGGAAAAACGGCGGCTCCTCGAGGGTGAAGGCCGCGAATCGAACCGTCTTCCGAAACTGCGTCTGCGCATGGACGCGGGCCAGTTCAAGGAGGACCGCCACCCCGCTTGCGTTGTCGTCGGCGCCCGGCGAGCCGGCGACCGTATCGTAATGCGCCCCGACCACGATCACGCGTTCCGGCTGCTCCAAGCCACGGCGCTCGGCGATCACGTTGCGAACGTCCAACTCCCCGGCGGGATACGCCTGCGCAGACGTCTCGTAGCCCGACGCAGAGAGGTGCCGAGAGATCAGCTCCGACGCAGCGGCTAAGGCGGCGGGATCCCTGTGGCTCCTGGGTCCAATGGACACCGTCAGCGCGCGCACGGTCGCTTCGAGCTGCGTGCGCACCGAGCCGTCACCTTTTTCCACGGTCGGCGCATCGGCCCACGAAAGTAATACCGCGGCGATCAGCATGGGAACCGACATTCCAACTCGTCTCGTCCATCCGATCGCTTTCCGCCGGCTCATCTCCTGTCCCGGAAATCAGCCGTCATGCCGTTGGTTCGTGTTTCGCATCGCTTTCAATAGGGCATCTCGTCGTCATCCAGACCGACGTGGTGGCCTAGTTCGTGGGCGACCGTGTCCCGCACTTCCTCCACCACTTCCTCCCGGCTGCGGCAGAGACGGAGAATGGGCCCGCGATAAATTGAAATCTGCGCCGGGAGGTTGCCCCCCGCCTGGAAGAACGATTGATCGCTGAGCGCCGTGCCGTGGTAGAGGCCCAGTAGATCGTCTCCCTCGCCGATTTCCAGGTCGGCCAACACTTCCGTCGGCGGCTCCTCTTCGATCACCACGGCCACGTTGCGCATAAACTCGGCGTAGGGATCCGGCAGGCTGTCCACCGCCCGTTTGACCAGGTCGGCAAACTCCTCCTCCGACACGTGAAGCGGTCGGCGAGTCACGGATGCACCCCAACCTTATAAGGAGACCGCGATACCGGGTCGCAGGAAAATGAACTGAAACGACACGGAGGAGCTCTGTAACGCACGAGCCACCGCGGTCTTGTAAATGTGGGCCTGTTCGCGATACCGATCGGCCCTCGCCGCGGCCTCGGCGGCCGTGACGGAATCGGTCTTATAGTCGGCGATCCATAACTGACCGTCAAGCCGATACACGAGGTCGATAACGCCTTCCATCACGCAGCCGCTCCCGGACTGCGGCCAGGACATGAGAAAGGGCAATTCTCTGCCCAGGATCGTCGCGCGCCGAAGAAGCGCATACGGCTCTGACTCCATGAATTTCCGGAAGACGGATCGGAGCTGATCTGCGGGCGATGGTCCTTCCGGTTGTTCGCCATTCATTCGGCAGACGGCTTCGATCGCCGCATCCAGCGCTGAAGCATCGGACGAGAAGTCCCAGTCCTGCAACACTCGATGGGCCAGGACTCCAACCAGGAGCGCGTGGTCGCGGTCCTGAGCCGAACCATCCTGAGACACCGGCCGTTGGGCGGACGCCATGACCGACGATGGAGTCAGATGACTCGGCGTCGATCTTGCCGCGTTCCACCGTTCTTCGCGCTTCCGCCAGGTCTCGGCCACCGTGGTAACGTCCACCGCCGAGACCGTTTCTACGCCTCGGGATGAGCGGCGGAATGTTTTCCGCTCCGGCGCGGTGATCGCCTCGTGAGCAATGGCTGTGTGACCAACGCGGAACGACACGGTCTCCGGCGAGCCGATCTCTCCCTCGCCCACTCCGGCCAGCAGGCCCAGCACGCTGTCGCCGGTGGAGCGGGCGGCCGATCCTCCGGACAAGACCAACAATTCCTTCGCGCGAGTCATGCCGACATAGAGCACGCGCCGCCGTTCCGCTTCCTCCCGCAGTCGGCTCTTCTCCCGTATCAGCGCGGCCGCGAGACTGCACCGGTCGCCGAGCGCCAGCCCGTACGCGCCGCTCGACCAATCAAAGACGATGGGGGATGGCACCCGCTCACGGCCGGCTCCTTGGTGGAGACCGGGCAACACGACGACGGGAAACTCCAGGCCCTTCGCTTTGTGGATGGTCAGGACGCGGACCGCCTCCACCGACTCTTCCGCGAGCGCGCTTTCCGCTTCGTCCGGCTGCTCCTCCAATCGGGCGGCCAAGAGGTCGACGAATCCGCTGAACGTCAAGTGGGGTCGGTCGGCGAGCGAGGCAGCAGTCTGACGTATTTTCATCAGATTGGCCACGGCCTGCTCCCCGTGCAGCGACGCGGCGGCCAATTCGAGCATCGGAAGGCGATCGAATACCGACTGCACCGCCTCGGCCAGCGGCTGCTGTCCGACGGCCCCGTGCAACGCCGCGAGATGGGCGTACAACCGGCGGACGGACGCGGAGCGAACATGGCTCCAGCCGTCGAGCCGGTCAGACGCACGGTAGTCAAAAGCGCCCCGTTGCCGCAGGTCGTACAGGTCGCGGTCCGTCAATCCGCCGAGCGCCGACCGCAGTATCCCCGCCAATGCGATGCCGTCGTGCGGATTCTCCAGCACGCGCAGCACGTTCGCCAGATCGATCACTTCCTGCCGGCGGAAGAAATGCTTTTCTCCGTCCGTGACGTAGGGGACGTCGCGGCGGCGCAACGCCTCCAGGTAGGTTTCGGCCTGAGTGAGGGCGCGGAAGAGCAGCGCGACATGGCCCGGTTTGACCGAGGGCCTGGTGAGCAACTCGTCCTTTAGCCAGGCCGCCAGCGCGTCGGCTTCCGCGCGCGTGGCGCCGGCCGCGTCGAAATCTTCGCTTGGACCGGACGGCCGCACGATCCGAAGGCGGACACCTGCGTCAGGCCCCGAGGGCCGATTCGGACGCACCTCTAGGGCCACATTGGAGGGCTGCACGTGTTCGCGCCGCTGAAACAAACGGTCGAACATCTCGTTGATGGGCTCGAGCACCGCGGCATCGCTCCGGAAGTTGGTCGTCAGTGTGTGGACCACTCCGCCGCCGGCCTCGATTTTTTTGACGACGCGATCGAACGCCTCGATGTCGGCCCGGCGGAACGCATAGATGGATTGCTTGGGATCACCGACGATGAACAGCTTCCCCGGCGTCAGCTCCACATCCTGCCACGATTCGGCGGACGTCCCCGGGTGCTCGGCAAGGTACAGCAGGATCTCGTACTGCACCGGATCCGTGTCTTGAAACTCGTCGACCAGGACGGCCCGGTAGTCGCGCTTCATCCGCTCCCGGACGGCCGGATGTCCGCGCAAGAGGGCCCGCGCCCGCGCCAGCAACCCGTCGAACGACAGCCAGCCTTCGGCGAGGAACGACCTCCGTACTGCGCTCACGAACGGCGCCAGGAGCGACAGGAGGTCGCGAAAGAACCCTTGATCGACGGTCAGCAGCCGTTGCGCGGTCTTGATCAGCCGTCCGGATTCTTCCAGCTCGTCTTCGTTCCATCCCGCGACGCCGTTGCCGACGTCCTTGCGCAGCGTGTCACGCTCGTCCGCGTTCAAGCCCATGACGCCGTCTGCGCCCAACTCCGCGGCCAAGCCGAACAGCTTCTCCGTGGCGGCCAGCATATGCTCGATCTTTCGTCGCTTCGGACGATCGTGCGCGGTCAGGAGGAAGGACGCACGCTCGCGCCCCTCGCACAGCCAGCGCCGCAGCGGGAGGGGCAGAGCGGCCTGCTCGGTCTGCAGCCGGAGTTGCTCCAGATCGATCAGTTCGCTGCAAAGGGCCCGAGCCGCCTCCGCGATCTGGTCGAGGCTCGCGGCACCCAGCGTTCGCCTCCATAAAGCATGGTTGGCGCCCTCCCGGCTCAATTCGCGATCGAGCCACAAGTCCCATGACCGCGTGAAATGCTCCTCGAAGCGGAGTCCGTCGTCCTCCCCGAAGGCCGGATCGACTCCGCTCTCCAACGGATGCAGCCGAAGCACATGCGCGGCGAAGCTGTGCAACGTGCCGATCTGGGCTTTTTCGAGGTCCTGCAGCGCGGCGTCCGCCCGTCGACGGATGGATTCAGTCGACAGCCTGTACCGCTCCCGCAATTCCGCGGCGGACACCGCGCCCCCGTCGCCCGCATCCAGGCCGGACGCGAGCGCGACGAGGCGCTCGCGCAAGCGCATTTTCATTTCCGTCGCCGCCTTGTTGGTGAACGTCAGCGCCACGACTTGCGTCACGGGGACGGGCTCCGGCTCCTTCATCACCAGATTGACGAGACGGTTCACGAGCAAGGTGGTTTTACCGGTCCCGGCGCCGGCGACGACGACAACGTTCCGATCAAAGGTCGTTTCCGCCAGCACGCGGCTCTGCCGATCTCCCACGAGCGGTTCGTCACGCATCTTTCACCTGGCGCTTGCGGATGGCTTTCAGATCCATCGCCGGTGTCGCACGGTGGGCGCGCCACCAACTCGGCTGGTGATGCCGCCGGCAGGCAACTCGAAACTCACAGAGCTCGCAGTAGCTTTCCGACGGGAGCACAAAAAACCGTCCCGCGCGGATTCCCTCGATCAGCAGCCTCAAGGTGTCCCGCAGCAGCGGCTCTGCCGAGGGATCGCCGTGCGCGGACAGGCTGGACCGAACGATACGCTGCTCCCAGTTCGGCGCCAAAAACAGAAAATCGACCCGACTGGGCAGCCGGCCGTTGATCTCGAAGCGCGCGTACAGCGGCGGCTGCAACCGGTACCCGCGGACTCCCGATTGCAGGAGATTGCGGTCTTCGGCTTTCATGCTGCCGCCGACCTTGAATTTGTAATCCACGACGCGCAACGCCGGCGGATCGTCGCGCCGGTCGATCCGATCGACCCGTCCGTGAATTTTGAGCACAGGCTCGCCAGGCAGGAGGCCCTCCAAGACTCCGTCCGCCTCCACTTCAAAGGCGACCGGCGCAAATCGCTCGGCCGAGTAATCCTCTTCGTCGGCCCGCACCGCGGCCTCCACCAACTCGGCCACCAAGTCGCGGGCCATCTCCCACAGAAGAAAATGCCCGGTGCGCCGGTCCCCCTCGCAGGCGGCCGAGGCTTGCTTCACCGCGGCCAGCACGCAGGCGGACAGGGCCGAGTCACCCACGGGCTTCTCCGGCCATCCCAGCTCCACCAGCTTTTCGTAGCAGCGACGCAACGCCGCGTGACACACGGTACCGAGCCATTGCGGATCGAGACCTTCCTCAGCCGGCCGGCGTACGGATTCCAACCGGAGCACGTCGCTGGAAAAATACTGGAAGGGACACCGGGCGTAGCGCTCGAGCGGCGTGGGCGCCAACCCTCGCCGGAGCAGGCCTGCCCAATGGTCCTCCAAGGGACCCGTCATCCCGTCATAGCCTCCCAGGGCATGGGTTTCTTCCTCGATCCTCTCGAGCGCTTCCAACCCATCGCGGCACACGTCGCCGTCTTTTCCGGCGGCGGCAAGCAATGAGACCGGAGACGCCCCTTGAAGCGCGGTCCACACGGCCAGATCCGCAGGAGGCAGGAGCGCACGGGCCGCCGGCCGACGGGCCATCCGATCGGTCAGCCGCCGCGGCACTTCCTCGATCTCACGCTCGTCGACCCCGTAGCACCGGAGGGCTTCGGCGAGGTACGGCGACGGCGACAAGGCCCGCCCGTCTTCGTCCGCCCGCTGGTACGACAGGATCAAGCGCCGGGCGGCGGCCTGGCATAGCAAAGCAAACAACAGGGCTTCCTCGTCGTAGCCCGTCAGTTTTTCGTCGATCTTGAATCCGAACGTCGCGTCCAGCACGCGGCGATGCCGGTCGCGCAGGAACGCGTCTTCACGGATGTAGCGCGGAAACACTTTTTCATTCAGTCCGATGACAAACAGCGCCTGCGCCGGCAGGCCTCTGGCGGTCATGGCATCCATGACGCGCACTCCTTGATGGTTCGTGTCCCCGATGGGAATCGTCATGCGCTCGACCGCGTGCGCCAGCAGATCAACGAACTCTTCCCACGTCAGCTCATCGCCGATGGCGTCCAGACGGCGCAGCGACGACAATACCTCGTCGATCGCCCGCCAAACGGGCTGGAGCGCGTCGGGTTCGGCCGATTCCGTCCCCGGACGAGACAGGTGTCCCCACGCAAGAACTTGAAACGCGTCCACCAGCCGTTCGACGGACGCGCGCTCCGGCAGCGCCCGGCAGTCGTCCAGCAGCCCGGACACCAACTGCCAGAGATCGGCCATATGACGGCCGTCGATGCCGGGCAGGCTCGCCGCGCCGCCTTCCTCTTCAGTGCCGTTCAAGAGAAGAGGCTTCTCGCAGAAGTCGGACAGACGCCGCCAGTCATCCGCTCCGCGCGTGATGCGCAGTTTATGGACGGCCAGTTTCCACAAGTCCGGACGGGCGTGCGCCATCGGCCGCCCCGTACGCTCGAGACGATACAGCGGAGAGGTGAGCACATCGAGCACCCCGGCCTGATAGAAGCCGTTCAAGGGCAGCGCTGCCAACTGGAGCAGCACCTTGCACAGCGGCTGCTGTATGAGCGCCTGCCCCCCACTCGTCGTAAACGGAATGCGGTACCGATCGAAGGTCCGCTGCAGGAGCGGGAGATAAGGCTCCAACGTACGAGCGACGACCGCGATGCCGTCGAATCGATACGCATGGGTCTCAACCAGGTCGAGGATGTCCCGGCACACCGCCGCCAGCTCTTCTTCGGCCCCGACCACGTTCCGAGCATGGACGTCGGGCGGTCTCGAAGCAGCCGCCCCGGCCCGTTCCACCGGCACACGATCGATCGCGTCCGGCACGACCACCAGCGAGCGGACGTAACGATCAAAGAACCGGGCGGCAAAGGCGAAGGCATTCCCGTCGCCGAGAGGAAAGAACAGCGTCGTAGGCACCGTGCGGATCACCGCCTGGAAGAACGACAATTGCACCTGGGTCAAATCATAGAAACCGTAATACAGGATCCGGTGCAGGCCCGACAGAAATTCGGAGGCCGGCAGCAAAGGCACCAACCTTTCGGCCAAATCATCGGGGGTTCCGATGTCCAGGACCTTGGCGGATTCCTGCATCGCCGCGTGGAGCGAGAACAAGGCGCGCAGCCACGGCTCGTCGCCGTCCTCGAAATGGCCTTCTTCGATCCCTCGGACCGCTGCCGCCGGATCGACGCCTGCATCCTTGAGGTCTCGCACGGTCGACCACAAGGCGCTCCATGTGCCGGATGAGCGTCCCAGCTGCTGCAACGGCGCCATCGTCGACAAGCGGCTGCGGACGATGTGGCGGACCAACTGCTCCAAAAACAAATCGTCCATGAATTGAACCGTGGAAGGCTGGGGAGCCGACCGACGCCGGGCGAGCTCATCCCGAAGACGCAGCGCCAGCTGATGGAAGGTGACGATATGGGTTTGAAGAAGCGACAGACCCGCATCCACGGCAAGGACCCGCCGCACCCGAGCCGCCAACGGCTGCGACGGTACGACGAGGGCAAGCGGGGTCAGAGGGTCGGAGGATTTGAGGCGGCGAACCTCGTCAGCAAGGGCGGACTCAAGATACGGATGGAAGGAACCTGCGACGACGCGGACCATTGAGGAGAGGTTCACCTAACCCGTCTCGGGGCCGAGCAATTCTCCGTTGCAATCCACGCAGGCCCAGTCTCCGTCGATAAAGGACATCGGGTCGCCGCAGATCGGACAGTCCGGCGGGGGTCCCTTGTCCAGGGCGGGCAGCGGAGGCAGCTCGAAATCGTCGTCTTCGGGGTCCATTGGTCTTTGCCTGTGAACTTAGGAGGATGAACACGCTCCGTCTTGCGGGTTGGTCCTGTTCAACATCTCCTACTCGCGCGGTTTCATTTTGAGCTGCAAGGCCTTTTCGGCGCTTTGCCGGCTCGGAACGCCGACGAAGGTCAGCCGTCCGTCGATGATCGTGGCCGGCACGGCGCGCACCGAATGGCGATTCGCCAACTCTTGTCCGTCCGGGGTTGTGATGTCCACTTCCCGATAGCTGAAGCTATATTTTACCCGCAGTTCTTTCCACAGGCTCTTAGCCGACGGGCACGCGCCGCAGCTGGGAGAGACGAGCAGTGTGATGTTGGGCATGATTCGGAACCTCGACCTTATTTCACGCTGTGGGATCTTAACACCCGTGGAAAAGAGGGCGCAAGCGTGACGGGAACAGCTCTCGGGACCTGATTACTGGCCGGCGGGAACGTTGTGCCCGAGCAAGGCTGCGGCGCGCTCCAAGGCCGCACGCTCGGCCTCGTCGCGAGTGGGATACAGGGCGGTGTGGAAAGGACTATCTCGCCGATGGTGTCCAAGTCCGCACGAGACCGTGCCTTGCACAGACCACCGGCTTCCGGGATGCTCATGGAATGTCAAGGTGACCGGACATCCGGCCACCACGATGGACTTGCCCTGCTCCGTGCGCCCGGAGGCGGATCCTTGTGAAGTCACCGCGGAGTCTCCCGCGGAACGGAGGGACTCGAAGGAGTTTCATCTGGAGACCGATCTTGCGAGCGCAGTTCCTCAGGATTCACAGCCATCTTGGGATCCACGGCCGGAGGAGGGACCACGGATTCAGGCTGCGGAATCGTGTCCGGCGGCTTCACGATACCGGGATCGATACCGGACGGCGCATCGGACGGACCCGGCGGCTGGGATGGATCGTGTGGCCGACTATCGGGAGGGGGAGGTGACGGAGCAGGCGTGCCTTCCGCAGCCAGAGAGGTCCCTACCGTAAGAAGAAAGAAGAGACCCGACATGACGGTCGCAACCATAGCTTACGATACTGTGCCGTTTTACCATGCCGCTACTCGGTCCACCCCTAGCGTTCGTTAAGTGCTCATTCCACACGACTCATGGCGAGCTGATGAGGTCGCGGTGCTCGACGAGCGTCCCGAAAACTTGACGCGGTGATACGCGCGAGATGACCTCGATGGAAGTCCTGTCCGAGAGGAGACAAGGCGTCCAGCTCGGACTGTTCTCACCCGCCGTAACCGCCCGTCTCGTGTCGCTCCATAGTGCGCACCATAAATGCATATCATGCACTGAAGCCCATGTCGGACCCGGAGAGAAGCATGATTGGCCGGTGGGTTCAAGCACTCCGACCGCGCGAACTCTGGGGGCTGCTCCAAGAGACCTTTTCTGATTGGAGCCATGACCGTGTGCCCCGGCTCGGGGCAGCGCTCGCCTACTACACCATCTTTTCCATCGTTCCGTTGCTGATCATCATTATTTCCATGATTGGTCTGTTCTTCGGGCAGGAAGCGGCCCAAAGCTATATCCTGGAACAGATCGAAGGGTTAGTCGGCGAGCAAAGCGCGAACGCCATCAAAGACATGATCGAGCGTGCAGATCAGCCCTTCACCGGTGGAATCGCGACCGTCATCGCCATCGGCACGTTGCTGCTCGGCGCCACAGGACTCTTCGGTCAGCTTCAAGACTCGCTCAATACTATCTGGGGGATCGAGCCGAAAGAGGGCCGCGGCATCTGGGGGATGGTCAAGGACCGTTTCTTGTCGTTCGTCGCCGTGCTGGGGACCGGCTTTCTTCTGCTCGTGTCCCTTGTGCTCAGCGCCGGACTGGCCGCTCTGGGCAAATGGTTTGCCGGTTGGTTGCCGGCCAACGAAGCCATTTTACAAGTGTTGAATTTCGTCGTGTCGTTCGGCGTCATCACCCTGCTCTTCGCCATGATGTTCAAGATGTTGCCGGATGCGCGCATCGCCTGGAGCGACGTGTGGGTTGGAGCGGCGATGACGGCGCTGCTCTTTACAGTCGGAAAATTCCTGATCGGCTTGTACCTCGGCAAGAGCGACGTGGGATCGGCCTACGGCGCCGCAGGTTCGCTGGTGATTCTTCTGGTGTGGGTCTATTATTCGGCCCAGATCCTTCTCTTCGGAGCCGAATTTACTCAAGTCTATGCCAACAGGGAGGGCGCCCGGATTGTACCGACCGCCGAGGCCGTGCCGGTGAATCCCAAGAAAGCCGCCCACCCCGACAGCCATAGGACGTCCGAGACGCCCCGCCGCCAGGCAGGCGGCAGGCGCTGACCGGACCTCTCATACGAAGGTTGCCATCAACTGCACGGCCCCATTGCTCTGGAACGGGATCACGGTCAACGTGACGGCCGCCTCCGTCCCGTCCTTCCGCAAACCCGGCACATCGACTGAACGCGCAAAGCCGCCCTGGGACCCAAGCGAAGCGGCCGCGGCACGGAGCAGGTCACGGCAGCGCGCACGGAATCCTTCAACCACGAGATCCTCAATCGGCCGTCCGACCAACTCTTCGCGTCCATAGCGGAGCATGGCGGCGAGCGGACCGTTCACCAGCTGTATACGGCCGTCTGCGCTCAGCAGTGCGATGCCGGTCGGCACGGATTCCACGATCGCCCGCACTTGTTCCTCGCTGAGACGGAGAGCCTCCTCCGTCTGCTTCCGTTCCGTCAGATCTTGAGCGAACACCAGCACACCGACGATGGTGCCGCTTGCGTCACGGTAGGGAACCTTGTCCGTTTGCACCCACCGTTTCTCGCCCGATCCCGTTTGATAGAGTTCCATGATCCCCGTCTTCGGCCGACCGGATGCGATGACTTCCAAATCATCGCGATGGTACTTGTTCGCTTCTTCGGGATACAGCTCGTAAGTCGAGCGGCCTTCGACGTCGGCGACGGTCTTTCCGATCGACTCGGCGGCGCGCCGGTTCACGCGCAGGATTCGATTGTCGGCGTCTTTGTACCACACCATCGCGGGGATCAAATCCAGGAGCACCTGCTGCTCCATCTGCTGCCGTGCGAGCTGCTTCTCGGCGAGTTTGCGGGCCGTAATGTCACGCAGGATACCGCAATGGAACCGCTGGCCTCCGGAGATCCAACTGCTGAGTGACATCTCCACGGGAAACTCGTGTCCTTTTTTATGCAGGCCATGGACTTCGATGGTCTGACCCTTCAGATGCTGCTTACCGGTCTGTTCTACACGTTGCAGGGCCAGCCGATGCCGCGAATGGTATCGTTCCGGCATCAGCCGCGTCAGGCACTGTCCTACGACCTCGGCCGCCGAATAGCCGAAGAGTTGCTCCGCCGCGGCGTTCCAGGACCGAACCCGACCGTTCACGTCCGCCAGGATAATCGCGTCGGACGCGGTCTCCACGACTTCTCGAAACTGCTGCTCGCTCGCGGACAACGCTTGCCTCGCCGCGACCGCTTCAGATGACAACCGCTTCACGGTCACCGCGCGCCGGACCAACGCTTTCACTTCCTCCCGATCATAGGGCTTCGTAAGATAGCCGAATGCACCCTCCGTCAGGGAGCCGTGCTTCTTAGCGACCTCCACGAACGCGGTCAGCATGATCACGGGCAGCGCCGGATCGACGCCCTGGAGGAGGGTCAAGACCGATAATCCGTCCATGTCGGGCAACATCAAATCCAACAGCACGACGTCGACCGGCGTAATCTTGGCCACGGTCAGTGCGGCTGCGCCTGACGCCGCCGTTTCGACCCGGTAGCCCGCGTGAGCCAGCAAATCGTGAAGTGCCAAGGCAATATCCGGATCGTCGTCGACGATCAGAACGGTCGCGTGTTGAAAAGCGGGGGAAGAAGACATCAAGGTGCGCGGAATGACATGGTGGCGGCACTCGGCTCCCGGGCAACCATTGTCATACAGGACCCTGGGAAGAGTCCAGGAGCATCTCTCCTCATGGCCTCTTCATCCGTGCCCCATCATCGGGTAGTATGGAACATGCGCAGCGTTCGGTTTCTTCTGGCCATGATTTTCATAGCAAGCGCGTCTGCCCGAGCATCGGCCGAAGGCGAAAAACCCGCCTCGGAAGCCCCACCGCGGCCGGGCTTCAATGAGCGGTTGAACCAAGCCTTGGGTTCTGAAGGAGGAGTGCAGGTTTATATGGATGCCGAGGGCAACGTCGGCACTATCATCGATGTTCCCGGGGGAGACCGGAAAGTGCTGGTCCAGCCGCCGCAAAGTCCGTCCATCAATTTAGGCCCACCGTTGCAACTGCCTCCACGGCCGTTGGCGCCCGGACCGGGGCAGGATTCACATCAATCTGCGACACCGCAGTTCCCTCGGAAGGCGGACCAAGTTCCTCGGCCGCGGCAATAACCGCCGCCCGGTATTGAATGGCCGTCCCACCCGCACCCTCCATAATAGGCTTCGGCGGACGGTCAGGGTGGCACCCTCCGAGCGCCATTGTCGCGACAGCCACGCCGAGGTATAGAAGACGAGTCTGCACGATACCGACTGTAATCGGTCCATCGACCATCTGGCAACTGCCGGGCGTTGAATGACTCGGAGACATTTGCCGCGTGACAACCGCTGGACCATGCTCGCATCGCGCATGACGATACCATGGAAGCAACGGATGGGGCGATGGCTGCTTCTGGCTCTGGCTGTCACGTTCGCCCCGGCGGGGACGCAGACATCGGCGGCGGAGCCCGGACCTCCCCTCCGCATCCTGACATTCAACCTGCTGCACGACGGTCCCCTCTCCGGATTCTTCGACAACGGGACGCACCTGGAAGCCCGCCTCGACATGACGATCCAGGCGATGAAAAATCTGGACCCCGATGTCATCGCCTTGCAGGAAGCGTCCCAAACCCGGGTTCACGGCAACGTGCCCGAAAAGATCGCTCGGGCTCTCGGCATGCACGTCGTCTACGCCCCGGCAACCGACCGCATCTTCGGTTTCCGGGCGCTCGACCGGTTCATCGTCTGGGCCATGGGATTTCAGGAGGGCTTGGCGGTCCTCAGCCGGTATCCGATCCTCGGCTCGGAGATCTACGATCTGCGGCGCTGCCGGCACCGTCTTGAGCCGCGCATCCTGTTGCGCGCCGATCTCTCGACCCCGTGGGGACCCATGTCGATATACTCGGTCCACACGGCGCGCGGAGACGAATGCCAGCTCCGACAGGTGATGGATATCGCGCGGACGCACCCGACGGCCGGCGTGTCGATCCTTATGGGGGACTTCAATTCGTTGGAGACCTCGCAGGTCCTTGTGGCCATGGGAAGGGAAGCGGGCTTCCAGGACGTCTACCGCGCGATCAATCCCCATGATCCCGGCTATACCGTCTGGCAGCGCATCAAGGTGGAGCAGCCGACCGCGTCCCGCCGTGTCGACTTCATCCTCCTGTCGGCCGGCTCGGAGTCATCGGCGACGGTTCGGTCCAGCCGGGTCATACTCGACCGGCCGGGCCGCCTTCCCGACGGCTCGGCGCTTTGGCCGTCGGATCACTACGGGGTCTTGGCGGAAATCGAACGGACTCCGACCGGTCCAACGGAACCGAATCCCTAACACCGCAGGTTGGAACGATTCAGTCGAGCCAGTCCTTCTCCTTCAGCTTCCGCGGCAGGTATTTCTTGGTGAGATACTGGAAATCCTTGTTGGCAAGGGCATCCAGCTCATACTTGAGCCCGCTCGCCAGCATTCGCTTGATTTCCTGCTGCCAAGCCGGTTTTTGAAACCATCGATAGTTCATCAATTCCTTTGCGCGTGTGATGTCTTTATCATTCAACTTGATGCCCACGTTGCGCGGCAACTCGTACCGCTCGGGGTCCGCACTGGACAAGCCGATGAACTTGGCTTTGGGAATCGCCATGCGCTGGCTCTCGAAAGCCAGGTTGATCGAGCCTTGCTTGACGACCGAGTAAATGTAGTATCCCCAGGGATCGTTGTCGACCAGCACGTAGACCGGCAGCCGATGTTCCTCGTGAAGGCGGCGCGCCAGCCGGCGCACGCCGCGCGGCGGTTGACCGTTGCCGGTCAGCAGCACGCAGTTGTAGCGCCGCCAGAACTTATCCTCCGAGAGCCGGTTCCACTGCGTGCCTTTTTCCACCAGCAGCACGAAATCGGCCGTGCATCGCCGGATCTCCAGATATTCCGGCTCCACGATCGACGGCACCGAATACCCCCCCTTCCCCAGCTTCGCGCAGTCGACACGGTCGCCGTCGTCGCCAAGCACCAACGGCCCCACGACGCTTCCGCCATTCTCGGCCCGTACATGCAGTTCCTCGCGCAGCGCCGCGAGCGACACCTCCAGGTCTTCGATGATGGGGTCCGATTCGTCCTGCGTATCGAAGGTATTCTCATGCGAATTGCTGATCGTATGTTTCGTTCGATAGTAAATTTCTCGGAGCGAGGTGGTGAGGTCGGCGCGCTGCAGCTCCGACAGTGCGTCCGCCACCAGCATGGTCTGCATGAATTTTTTCGCCATGCCGACGTTAAAAAAGGAGCGCGCCTGCTTTTTGTGTCCCATCTCGATCATGCCCTTGCGTGGGTTGAACGAGACGTTCGACAGTGCGCGAATGGGAATCGCGAACGTCGGATCTTTACTCTTTTGTGCGGACGCAATCACGACGTCGGCCAAGCCGACGAGCTTCCTTTCGACTGCTCCATTGCTCTTGTGTTTCGTTTTTGCCATGGTCAAGTCCGCCCGGTTTGTCTGGTTCGTCTGGTCTGTCTCGCCTGTCTATCTGGTTTGCCTCGTCTGTCTGGTCTGTTTTTAGTTCGTTTGGTTTTTTCCGTTTGTTTGGTTGCTCGCGTGATGGTTTCCCGTGGCGGCGAAGAATCCGGCGCGGCGCCTTCGGCCTGAGCCGGACCGGCCTCTTGAATCTCACCTTCCACTCCTTCCGGTGTCACGATGATCGAGTGAGGCAATCCTTCGGGACCGGCGCCCGTCTTCCCGAGCGCCTCATCAGTCTTTACTCCCCCCGTCCGGGACGTCGCAATCTTCTGGAGCTGCGCCTTCAACTTCTCCTTTTGGAGCTTCCCGCCCTTCAACTTGTTGCAGGCCTCAACGACTTCTTCGATGTAGAGCTCGAAGATGTTCCGCCGCCGGAACTCGCTGGCCGCCCGTTCGCGTCGCCGAAGGAACAATCCCAGGCGGCGCCCGCATTCGCGCAAGGCCAGCGTGATTTCTTTCTGGATCTCGTCGTAGTCGGCGATGGCTTCTTTACTTTCGCTCGTGAATGGCACCCACACGGAGGCCATGTGCACAAAAATCACCATGGGGCCGGCCGGCAACGCCCCCCGCGATTGGGAAAGGCCGTAGTTCCGCCACGTCGTGCTCAGCACGGCCTTGAACGTCGCGCAGGCCGATTGTTGATAGAGCAGCGGCACACGGTTGGCGTAGCGGATCACGCGCGCCAGCTCGGATTCGTCGTCTTCATGCTCTCCTTCGGCCCGCGGTCCGGCCGTCGCGTCGGGCTTCACGCCCTCCTCCGGTCCTTTCCCGTAGGCCAGGCCCGCTTCGATGACGAAGGGATTGCCGCGATACACGGCCGGCGGTCTGCTGACGGCCGTATAGAACTCGCCTTTGATTTGCTTGTAGAGGCCGGACAGAATCGCCTTCTCTCCGATCGGGGACAGACAGTTGGTCGGCGGCGCCATGATTTTGGTCGCCTGAATCGTCTGATACAGCGTCTCGGCTGCATGGCCGTGAATGTTGCGCGGCCTCGCGTTCGGCGAGAGCTTCGCGGCCTTGCAGATCTCGTCGGCCACCTGCGGCGACACTCTGCAGAAGTCGCTGGAGAGAAACCCGGCCAGAGTGTGGCTTTTCGTATCGTGGAGCATCTTCAGCAGCATCCCGAACTCGATGCCGTACGGATGCGGCTTGATCTCCCGGGGCGCCGGCGGCAGCTCGTGATAGCTTCGCGGAAACTCCTTCGTCTCGCCGTCCGGTGTCCGGTACACCAGATTCACGTGCGGGTTGGCGATCGAAGTTTGTTCGAGGTATTCGTCGACCGACGCACGGCCTTTCTGGTACCGGCCTTCCACTTCAAGCGCGACCTGCGTGCCCCGCGGCTGGTCCCATTGGATCTGCTTGTTTTCGTGCACCAACGGCTCGTTCTTTTTCGTGTCGATCTGGACCTCGAAATAATGCGCCGCCGCCTTCGGCCCCGTGCGCGAGATGATTTTCACGGGCTTTCCGGTGGTCAATTGGCCATACATGCCGGCTGCGGAGATGCCGATCCCCTGCTGTCCGCGGCTCATGCGCAAACGATGGAACTTGGACCCATACAACAGCTTGGCAAAGATTCGCGGGATGTGCTGGCGGACGATCCCGGGGCCGTTGTCGGTGACGGTGACACGAAACCGGATGGCCTGGCTCGCCGGCGGCGTCACCCCTCCGGCGGGTAGGACCTCCAGTTGCACGATGACATCGGGCAGGATGCCGGCTTCCTCGCACGCATCCAGTGCATTGTCGACCGCTTCCTTGACGCAGGTCAGGAGCGCCTTGCGCGGATTGTCGAAGCCGAGCAGGTGACGGTTCTTCGTGAAAAACTCGGACACGGAAATTTCCCGCTGCCGCGCCCCCATCTCCACGGCGGTCACCGCTTGAGCCTGGAGCGTTTTTCGGGGAGCGGCGGGTTCTTTCGGGGATCCGGAAGACGGGGGAAGTGGCGACTTGACGACGGCAGCCGGCTTGGTCTTGGGCATTGAACCTCTCATGGAATGATGGCGTTGTGTCTTGGTACCACAAAACCCGGCGGCATTCCAGCATGCGGCATGCCGACTCACGACGACGGGATCCCGTGGAGGAGCGCGAAGGTGGGCGACGCTGAGGCTCAGAATTGATCGTGCAGAGGCGCCGCGAGCAATCCCAGCATGCGGGTAGGCCAGCCCCGACGTTTCAAATTCTCTCGGGTGATCTTGCGCGAGTGCGTCAGGTCTTCGTTCAAAATGTCCTGAAGCCGCGCGGCGACCTCCTCGTTGTAAAAGATGACGTTGAGCTCGTCGTTCAACGCCATCGACCGATTGTCCAAATTCATGCTGCCGATGGTCGACCACACGCCGTCGATGACCATCGTCTTGGTGTGCAGCAGCGCCGGAAAATATTCATACAGCTGGATGCCGGCGTCCAGCAACGTGCCAAAGTCTTCACGCTGGGACACTTGAACGACGTACTCGATCAGCGCTTCCTTGATGACGCTGGGCACCAGCACGGTGACCGAGACGCCGCGCTGCGAGGCCTCCATCAATGCCGCAGTCATCTGTTCGCCGGGCAAGAGATACGGCGTCGAGATCAGAATCGAATCCTGCGCGGCGCTCACGGCCTGCAGGAACACTGCATAAAGGGCATAATTCTCATTCCTCGGGGAGCTGCGCACGATTTGCGTGAGAACGGGCGCGTCGGGCGGCGCGCCCGGCGGGTACGGGTAATACTCCTCGCCGCCCAGCAGCACGCCCGTCGCCTCCCACCAATGTTCCTGGAAGGCGGCCTGCAACTGCTGGACGATGGGTCCTTCGAGCCGCACGTTCGTTTCTCTCCACCGGCCGCTGGTCCTCCCGTCCCCGTCCCATGAATCGTCGATGCCGTACCCGCCCGTAAAACCGATCCGTCCGTCGACCACGACGATACGGCGGTGGTTGCGTTTATTGATGCGCGGCAGGTTCCAAAAGTGCAGAGGGCGAAAATCGGGTACGATATCGCATCCCGCCTCCTTTAGCCGTTCAACATACTCGCCGGGCACGTCCCCCGACCCGTGCGCGTCCAACAAAATGGCCGCGCGGACGCCGGCCCGACACCGTTCCGCAAGCGCCTCCACCATTCGGCTTCCTACCTCGCTCCTGCGGAAGATGTACGTTTCGAACGTGATCGTCTTTTCAGCCGACCGGATGGCTTCCAGCATCACCGGAAAGGTCTCGTCACCGTTCAAGAGAATATCGACCTTCGTGCCGCCCATGACCGGGGAGCCGGTGAACCCTATCAGCGTGCTGGGAAACGACGGATCGCTGACCGTCACGTCCGGGAGCGTCAACGAGGGCGGCTGGTTCACACAGCTCTCCAGCAAGCAGAAGGCGATGAGAAGCAACGCGACAAGCCCGGCGCTCGCCGGCGCCGCCCTAGGGGACCGACCGGGACCTGCAAGCCGCCCGGTTCGTATGGTAACGTAAATCACTTCGACGTGGACCTTCCGGTCGCTATTGCTCACACCTATCATCGTACTGACGGAGGACCCGATCCCGTATGCGCATGCTCATTTCCGAACTGGCCGCGCCCCGAGGGCCGCTCGTCGCAAAAGTGTTGCTCCTCTGGTACGTCGTCTTGTTCTCGTTCATGGCGATTGCCCCCGTGGACGCGAAAATCTGGTGGGGAGCCAACGTGCTCCCCATGCTGTTTGTCGTCCTTCTGGTCGTCACGTACCGCACCTTTCCCCTCTCCACTGCCTCGTACTTTTTGATCAGCGTCTGGCTGACGCTCCATACTGTCGCGGTTCACTATACGTATCCCCAAGTCCCGGTGGGGTTCTGGCTGGACCGATGGTTCGATTTTCAACGGAATCACTTCGACCGGATCGTTCACTTCTGTTTTGGACTACTCTTTACCCTTCCGATCGAAGAAGTCTTTCGGCGGCGAGGCAACGTCAAAGGTTGGTTGCTGCCCTATCTCGTCGTGATGACGATCCTCGGCTTCAGCGCGTTCTGGGAAATCATGGAGGCCTGGGTCGGTCAAATCGCCCACCCGGATTTCGAAAAAGCCATGGTGGGGCACCAAGGCGACGTCTGGGATCCCCAGCGGGACATGGCATCGGCGCTGTACGGATCCCTGTTATCCCTAGTCCTGTTGATCCTCGTTCGGAAAGCGAGACAGTCCGCCGAGGAACCGTTGCCCGTGGAATCTGCATTCGATACGACGACCCGCTCATGACTGCAGCCGTCGCGGCTGCTCGCGCAGCCGACCGCTCACGGCATCACTGTCCGAGGCGTGGCATTTCGATTTCGATTTGCTTTACGGGGTGACGCGCTGGATGGTTGAGGCATAGCCGTCATCCGACACGTACGCCTTCACTTGATCACCGATGGACACCTTGTCCATCTTGGTCTGGTCATCCACCCGAACGCGTACGGTCTCCCCGTCCGACTCACGAATCGAAACGTGCCGGTCCCCGATGTCGTTCACCTTGCCGGTGATCGACTCCTGTTTGATGCGTTCCCCCATCGTCGGTGAAGCGGCACGCTTCTCGGACGCATTTCCGGCGCACCCGACGATTCCCATGCTCAGCGATACGGCAGCCACGGTTACGATGGTCATCCATTTCATCTCCATCTGGCACCTCCTTGCGGCTCATGAGTCATCCTATCCGCTGCACAATCGCCTCCGTGTCTGGGAAAGCCCCTAGAGCGGATGGTCTTCCCCCCAAAAGCACGGGTTTTCATTACGAATGCCCAATAGTTTCAGCAGCCGCGGGTCCGGTACCCTGCGGTTCACTCTGCGGCTCCACTCGCTGGCCGTTGAACGGAGGCCTATGATCCTGATGATTGGTGCGATGGGCTGTTACATGGCGGCCCTCCAGCTGTTGGCCGTGTCGTCGCCGGGCGTGGGACCGATCGGAAATCTGATGCTGGTCTTGCCTGGCGACTTGATGGAATGGATGCATGCGCCTGCCTATGGCCTCTTGGCTTGGCTCGCGGTCGCCGGGTTGCGGCACCGCGGTTGGCCGCTGTCTTACGCGTTGCCGGTCGGCTTGGCGTTCGCCTTGGTGTTCGGCGTGTGGACCGAGGTGGCGCAGGGATCGGTACCGGGACGCGAGCCGTCGATCAAAGATTTGCTGGTGAACGGGATAGGGATTTTCCTAGCCGGAGTATGGATGTGCCGCCGGGACTCTGCGAGGGGCCGGCGCGCGACGATGTGGTCCTGGCCGGGACTCCGGGGGAACGGGGTGGGAGCGTGACCATACGATCCAAATCCTGTGAGCGGACCTCCGCCCGTCTCCGGGTGCAATGTCCTGCGTATTATTCCGACGGAACGTTCCATGCGAGCGGCACCGTGGAAAACCTTTCGGAGGCCGGCGGACTGGTGAAGGGCACGCACGCCGTGCAGGTCGGCATGGAACTCGTCGTGTTGATCATCCCGCCCGCTCCGCGCACGGCCCTGTTGGTCCGACGGGCGACGGTCAAATGGGTGAATGGACCGGTGTTCGGACTGGAGCTCGCCGAATTGGAACCTTCCGCCCAGGCCGAGCTGGCCCGCCTGGCCGTGGCTCAGATCCCCGGCCTCTGGGCTCCTCTCAATTAAATAAATCTGCAGATTAGAGTTACAAATTACTCCCCCGTTGACTCATTTCAACCGACGCTGTCGGCCCGCTCTCTCCTTTGGTACAATCCGAGTATGAATCGGTACCGCCAGGGCCTTGAAGACCTCCGGCGCGCTCTCTTGGACCTCCACAAAGCCCTTCTCGACGCCGAACGGCTCGCTTATGAGCGGATTCACGGCCGCGTCTCCTCGGCGGGGGAATTTCTCCAATTGGCCATGCACGACCCGTGGTTCGCCTGGCTGCATCCCCTGTCGCAACTCGTGGTGCGTATCGACGCGTTGCTCGATGAATCGGACGAGGCGGGAGTGCTGCAGGATCTGATGGAGGAGCTGCGCGAGCTCCTGCGCCCGTCCGAGTACGGCGAAGGATTTGCCCGGAGCTATTACGACATGCTGCAACGTTCGCCGGACGTGGTGTTGGCCCATTCCCAAGTCAAGCGCTTTCTCTAGAGGACGCTGGAAAACGCCGCCGGCTTCGTTCTCGCTCGCTCAATGCCTCAACCGTACCGCAAGGCGCAAGGGTACGCCTCGGCATCTCGCATCGCTGCGGCCCCGCTGCACGGCGTTTTGAGCATCCTCTTTGGGAAACTTGAAGCGAGGAGCGTCTATGCTTTGCTGCCGAACTGGGCGGCGATTTCGGAGGGTCTGAAGACGCCCCGTTCGGTGATGATGCCGGCGATGAGTTCGGCCGGGGTGACGTCGAAGGCGGGGTTATAGACGTCGACTCCCTCGGGAGCGACGGGATGGCTGCCGTGGATGGCGACGACCTCGATGGGATTTCGCTGTTCGATGACGATGTCTTCGCCGGATTGAGTGGCGAGATCTATCGTGGAATACGGGGCGGCGACGTAGAACGGGATATGGTGCGCGTTGGCGAGCACCGCGACGGAATACGTGCCGATTTTGTTCGCCACGTCGCCGTTGGCCGCGATGCGGTCCGCGCCCACGACACAGAGATGAATCTTCCCCAGGCGCATCAAGGCTCCGGCCATGTTGTCTGTGATCAGCGTCACGGGAATCCGGTCCTGCATCAATTCCCAGGCGGTCAGGCGAGCCCCTTGCAGGACGGGTCTGGTTTCGTCCGCGATCACCCGGATTCTTTTTCCCTGTTCCCACGCGGCACGGATGACGCCGAGCGCGGTCCCGTATCCCGCCGTCGCGAGCGCGCCGGCGTTGCAATGAGTCAGCACGGTCTGACCGTCCTGAATCAGCGCTGCGCCGTGCCGGCCCATCGTCCTGCACAAGTCGACGTCCTCGTCGTGTATCGCCTGTGATTCTTTCACCAACTCGGCCTTGACCGTCGCAGGCGGCTGTCCTTTCAACTGTCGCAGCTTTCTTTTCATCCGTTCGATCGCCCAGAACAGATTCACGGCGGTCGGCCTCGTGGCCGCCAGTCGGTCGCAGACGGCCAGCACCGACTCGGTAAAGCGCTCGTCATCATCCTCGGGAAGCGCTTGCGCACCCAGCGCGACCCCCATCGCCGCGGTCACTCCGATCGCGGGCGCTCCCCGGACCTTCAGCTCGCGAATGGCCTGTGCGACCGCCTCTACGTCGCGGCAATCCAGGAATTCCACTGCGCCGGGGAGCCGGCTCTGATCCAACAGCCGAACGACGCCGGCTTTCCATTCAACGGTCGGTACCATGACGGAGAGTTGTAGCGGGAAAGGGAGGCGGCCTGCAAGCCCTATCGCTTCCGGCCGCTGAGCTCCAGAATCGTCACCATCATCACGTCAAACACGCCTGGATGAGGAGCAGAATCGCTTCGCCCGTTCCGGCGTGGCGAAGGGCCAGGGCAGCGAGCCCCAGGCAGACAGTGAGGACACAAATCATCGCAACGCTCGCGCCGGCGGTTGCCGAGCACCCGTTCGAGCCGGTGATGCAAAAGATCCTTGCCGCAGTATTCCAACCACTCGACGCATTCGTCGGCACACGCTCGACGATTTGCACGTCCGGCGAGCTACCTGCCTGGACTCCCTGAATGACCGACTGGATGGTCCGGTGCGCCGAGCGGTACCAATCACGTTGTCCGGCGGGAGGCTGATCAAGCCCGGCGGGCAAGACAGGAGAAGAAGAAGTCGGGCAAGAAGGAGGCCCTAGAAGTCCTGGGCTTTCCGGAACGGAACGCCTTCCGCTCGATTGCTCACGAACCAAATCAGATAGGCGAGCCACCGATTATCTTTGCCTGCCCGGCCCTGACGGCCGTCATGGATTGTTACGGCATCACGCCCCACCTGTTGGCCAGGGAAGCGCGTCATTGAGGTCAGGTCGAGCGGCCTGCGTGCCGCCTACCGTTGGAATGAGGCTTGACCTCTATCTTGCTCAACTCTCGCTCGAGCATGGCCCGGATAAATCCGCTCGTCGTGTAGCCCTGCTGCTTGAGCGAATCCAATTGGACCTTCAGCTCCACCGGTAGCTGAATCACGATTCGAACCAACTTGGACATGACAAGACTCCGTGCATGAAACAAAGTGTGCAGGCCGGCGACGGATGTCTGCACATGCTATGCCTTGATAGCATTTGAGGATTAGAGACTGTATATCGGTCACTTATGTGCCGTGCGGTTGGTGAACCAATACAAAGGGAACAAATCTGTTCAACCATCGGACGATTTATGTCCGAATGGCCCTAGACATCAATTCCGTTAATCCCGGTTCCATTGCGCCCAAAGACGGCTCCAGTTGGCTCGCTCGCAGTCGACCAAGCAGACGGCAAGATGTGTGGGCATGAGAAGAAGATCATGTGCTCGACGGACGCTGAAGGCATCTGAGGAGAGCCGGCCGGTGATCCAGACGGCTCCATCCACGTCGGTTCGCAATAGTGGAATACCCTCAGAGGCATAGGCTTCCAGGACGGCGGGAGTCGGATGTCCGTAGGAATTATGGCGGCCGACGGACACGACCGCGTATTGAGGGGACATGCGGTGCAGCCACTCGCGATTTAAACTTCCCCTGGCTCCATGATGAGGAACTTTCAGCACGGTGACAGGCAAGAGCGGTGAAGTCTCCAGGAGGCGGCTGAGGCCCGCCGTCTCGACGTCCGCGGTAAAGAGAACCGATTGAACCCCGCAGTCAAGGCGCGTGACGAGCGAGCGATTGTTGAGGTCGGTGCCGGTCGCACGGACGTTCGCCGGTCGCCGAAGTTGAAGATCGCTGGCCGAAGGATAGACCACCAGCAGGCGGCAGGATCCTGCCGAGAGAAGGTTCATCCCTGCCGCCGCGACTTGCTGCGTCACTCCTCTCTCGCGCAATGCTTCTTCCACGCGCTGAAAGAACCGCTCGTCACGCCGTTCCCCGGTCATCCAGTAGCGCCCGACGGAAAAGTGACGCACCACCCAGGCCAGCCCGCCCACATGGTCGAGTTGAGGGTGTGTCCCCACCACGTGGTCGAGGGCGCGGATGCCTCGATTCCAGAGATAAGGCCCGACCACCCCGCGGCCCATGTCGAATCGTTCGTAGGCGCCGCCCCCGTCGATGAGCACCACTTGTCCATCAGGCAACTCGAGCACGGCGCTGTCGCCCTGCCCGACGTCCAGAAACGTCACGCGGAATCGGTCTCCGTCCACCAGGCGCGGCGACCAAATCCACCACATGAGAATCAGGCTGACTGCCACCCCGGCCGCGACACGGTCCGCTTTGGGGCCTTCCACCGCCAGGGCTCGCACGCACGCGACGTAATACAGAACGATGATGGGAACCGACGGAGCCGCCACGTGCCATTCGCTCGCCGGCACCAAGGACAGCACACGGACGGCCTCCGCTATGCTGGTGCATAGGCCCTGATTCAAGAGGCCAGCCGGCAGTTCCATCCCGCCCACGACGATGTGCCAGAGAGCCGACAGCAAGCCCACCGGAACGATGACGAACCCGGTGACGGGCACAGCGACAAGATTGGTGACGATCCCCATCCAAGGGACTTGATTGAAGTAGAGTGCGACCAACGGGACCGTCGCGAGGGTGACGGCGCCGCTGAGCCGGACCGCTCCCCTTCCCCAGTGCATGCACCATCCCATTACCCCGCTCGCCGTCAGGGCCGGCTCGGATGCTGTCTGCCGTTGCAGGAAGAGCGCGATCGCGAGGACCGAAAGAAACGACAACTGGAACGAAATGTCGAAGAGCGCGTGGGGATCGTGGAGCACAATGAGCAGCGCGGCCGCCGCCAGCGCGTGGAGCACCTGGCGCTCATGGCCGAGCCAGAGGGCAAGCAGGGCCACGAGGATCATGATCAGTGAACGAAGCGTGGCCACCTCGGCGCCTGCGAGCAGCGCATACAGCAGCACGGGTGCCACCGTAAAAGCAGCGGCCAGGCGTGTCGGCGTGACGGCACGAGACAAGATCAACAACCATGGAGACGGCACAGCCAATGCCAGCCGTTTGAAGATAAAAAAAGCCAAGAGCGCGATCAAACCCAAATGAGACCCGGAGATGGACAACAAATGAACGGTGCCGGTCACCATGAACTGGTCGCGAAGCTCTTCGTCCAGATATCCTCGGTCTCCAATAATGATGCCGAGATACAATCCCAATCCCGGCTGCGTCAGGGTCTGAAGCGCGGCCTGTCGTATATCACCCCTCCACC
Organism: Nitrospiraceae bacterium; assembly: GCA_040255165.1. Taxonomy (GTDB): domain Bacteria; phylum Nitrospirota; class Nitrospiria; order Nitrospirales; family Nitrospiraceae; genus JBDZUK01. The sequence goes on from JBDZUK010000030.1 coordinate 28,754, forward strand.
GATCGATCCGGTTCCACAACGCCCATTGCGCCTTGCCTTGGCCCGATTCGATGACGCGCAGTGCTCCCGGTCCCGTCATGCTTCCGACGGCATCGATCCCTTGCCGTTCCAAATACGCCCCGTAATCGAAGCCGCCGGGATTCAGCGACCCGGACGGCGGCCGGAGTTTCGCCCGAAGGGCGATGCGGTCTCCGTGGAACACGGGGATATCCGGTGCGCGCCAGACAAGTCTGAGTCGTCTCGCTTCCCCGGTCTGCACCGGTTCGCGCCGGACGATCAAGGTGACCCGTCCCGGAGCATGCTGTACGGGAGCGACCACGCGGCCGGTGATCTCCGCGTCCGCATCCCGTGCCAAGAACACCTGACCCTGCCCGGCAAAAAACGCGAAGAGGCTCCAGTAGAACACCCCGGCCAGGAGCGCGCCGTAGAGCCAATGGGCGAAACGGGTCTCGATCCGCGCGCGGCGCTCGAGCGTCGCGAGAGCAACGGCGGCGGCAATCAAGGCGACAACGATGGAAAGAGGGAAAAAGGGAACCCGTGAGCCGAGGAGGAGTCCGAGGAGAAATGCAGTTGCGAGGGACGGCAGCATGAGCCCTCCCTCTCCGGAGAGGGGACTAGGCCAGGTGCGTGCGGACGATGCAGGCGAGGCTGTCGGCCACTTCCCGAATCACGGCATCCCGCTCGCCTTCCACCATGATGCGCAGCAACGCTTCCGTGCCGGAGTACCGCACGAGGACGCGTCCGCATCCGTTGAGTTTCGTTTCACCGTCTTGAATGGCGCGCTGAAGATCCGGAACGGTCTCGAGGTCCGGCTTATGCCGCACCTTGACGTTGACCAAAATTTGAGGGACCGGGGACATAGCCTGCGCGAGCTCGGACAACGGTCTGCGGATCCGTTTCATCAATGACAACACTTGGAGCGCTGAAATCAACCCGTCGCCCGTCGTATTGTGATCCAGGAAAATAAAGTGTCCCGATTGCTCGCCCCCGAAGTTGTAGCCGTCCGCCAACATCCGTTCGAGCAGATAACGGTCGCCGACCGGCGTGCGGACGAGTTTGACGCCCGCTTTCGACATGGCCAATTCCAGACCGAAGTTGCTCATCACGGTCCCGACGATGGTCTGTTTGGCCAATTGGCCGCCCGCCTGCAGATCCAGGGCAAGCGCCGCCATGACATGGTCGCCGTCGACGATGTTGCCTTGCTCGCAGACGAAAATGGCTCGGTCCGCATCACCGTCGAGGGCGATCCCAAGGTTGGCTTTATGCTCGCGCACCGCCTCCTGAAGCAGTTGAGGATGGACCGCCCCGCAACCGGCATTGATGTTCATGCCGTCCGGCTTGTTGGCCATGACCTCGACTTTGGCTCCCAGCTCGCGCAGCACCGTGGGGGCCACTTTGTAGGCCGCGCCATTCGCGCAGTCCACGACGACTTTCAGATCCTGAAAATCGAGGTCCTTCGGCAGCGAACGTTTCACGAACTCGATGTACCGGCCTTCCGCGTCGTCAATGCGGAACGCCTTGCCGATCGCATCGGCCGTCGGCCTGAGGTGCCGGATTTCGTCGGAGACTATCAGTTGCTCGATGCGGGCTTCCATCTCATCGGGCAGCTTGAATCCGTCGCTGGAGAAAAATTTGATGCCGTTGTCTTGATACGGATTGTGCGACGCGGAGATCACCACCCCGGCGTCCGCCCGCAAACTTCGCGTGAGGAAGGCGATGGCCGGAGTCGGCATGGGACCGACCAGCAAGACATCCACCCCCATGGAGCAGATGCCCGCCGTCAGCGCGGACTCGAGCATGTACCCGGACACGCGCGTATCTTTGCCGATGACGATCTGGTGCCGTCCTGCCCGGCGCATGAACAGATGGGCCGCCGCCCGCCCCAATTGCATGGCGATTTCGCTCGTCATCGGCTCGAGATTCGCCACGCCTCGGACGCCGTCCGTGCCGAACAATTTACGCATGGGAAACCCGTGATGGCAGGAGCTGGTGGTGCACAATGGCGGAGGCGACCCGCACGACCTCCGCCATGGCCCCGACATCGTGGACCCGAAGAATGTGCGCGCCTCGTTCGACGGCCAACGCCACCGCGGCCGCAGTCCCGAAGAGCCGTTCGTTCACGGGGCGATCCAGTAATTGCCCGATGAACCCCTTGCGGGACACGCCGACCAGAATGGGACGATGAAGCATGGTGAAGGTCTTGATGCCGGACAACAACGCAAGATTGTGTAGGACGAGTTTACCAAATCCGATTCCTGGATCAAGAACGATTTGTCTCGGGGAGATTCCTGATCTCTCGGCATGCCGCAGGCGCTCGCTGAAAAACTGGGCGACCTCGCCGACCACGTCGACATACCGGGGATCGTCCTGCATCGTCTGGGGCAGGCCCTGCATATGCATGACCACGAGGCCGCATCGGGAGTCTGCCACAAGTTGCGCCATCGTCGGATCATGCCGAAGCGCGCTGACGTCGTTGACGATGCTGGCTCCCGCATCAAGCGCGGCCCTGGCAACGGCGGCTTTCATCGTGTCGACGGAAATCGGAACGGACACGGCCTTGGCGACCGCGCGGACGACCGGCACGACGCGCCGCAACTCTTCCACCTCGTCGATCGGCTGTGCCCCCGGCCTGGTCGATTCCGCGCCGATATCCAGCAAATCCGCGCCCTCCTCCACCATCCGTCGGCATCGCTCGGCGGCTACGGCGGGATCGAGACAGCGGCTCCCTTCATAGAATGAATCCGGCGTGGCGTTGACGATCCCCATAATCAGCGGGCGTTCGTCGCAGCGAATCGTACGGTCTCCGGCTTGGAAGCTCGAATCTGGCGGGGACGTCATCGGGCCATCGCTCACACGCGCAAAAGGCAACAGGGACAGCAGGTGGGAAAGAGGATGAGGGTTACGTCCGGTCCCCGTGACGCTGTCCGTGGATCGGATGCTCGGAAGAACCCTGCCGATCCCATCGGAAGTCGATCAGACAGGAACCGTCGATGGCGTGGAATGCATGATGATTTGGTCGATTTCAGGCGCGTCAAGCACTTCTTTTTCGAGCAAGGCCTCGGCCAGCGCCTTAAGGCTCGACATGTGCTCGGTCAGCATGCGCTTGGCCCGGTCGTAGTTCTCCGTCACGAGCCGCTTGACCTCGTGATCGATCTCCAACGCAACCTGCTCGCTGAAGTCGCGTTTCATCGCGATTTCGCGGCCGAGAAAGATTTCTTCTTCCTTGCGTCCGAAGGTCAACGGCCCGAGCTTCTCACTCATTCCCCATTCACAAACCATCTTTCTGGCCAGATCCGTCGCCCGCTCAAGATCGTTGCCGGCTCCGGTCGTAATGTGCTTGAGAACCAGTTCCTCGGCGACACGCCCTCCCATCAAGATGGCAAGCGTGTTGTAGAGAAACTCCTTGGAGTAATTGTGGCGGTCGTCGGTCGGAAGCTGCATCGTGACGCCCAGCGCACGTCCCCGCGGGATGATCGTCACTTTATGAACCGGGTCCGTTCCGGGAAGCAGCTTCGCCATTAACGCATGGCCCGCCTCGTGGTACGCGGTGATCCGCTTTTCCTCGTCGCTCAGAATCATGCTCTTCCGCTCGGCGCCCATGAGGACTTTGTCCTTGGCCATCTCGAAATCGACCAACTCCACTTCCTTCTTGTTTTGCCGGGCCGCCCACAGCGCCGCTTCGTTGACGAGGTTTTCGAGATCGGCTCCGGAGAACCCGGGAGTCCCGCGCGCAATCTTTTCCAGTTCGACGTCGGTGGCGATTGGAACCTTCTTCGTGTGAACCTTGAGGATTTCCGATCTTCCCCGCAAGTCGGGACGATTGACGACGACCTGACGGTCGAACCGTCCCGGCCGCAGCAACGCGGGGTCCAGGACGTCGGGCCTGTTGGTGGCGGCGATCAGGATAACGCCTTCCGTCGTATCGAAGCCGTCCATTTCGACGAGCAGCTGGTTCAATGTTTGTTCCCGCTCGTCATGACCGCCGCCGAGTCCGGCTCCGCGCAGCCGTCCGACCGCGTCGATCTCGTCGATGAAAATGATGCACGGCGCGTGCTTCTTGCCCTGCTCAAACAAGTCCCGCACGCGAGAGGCGCCGACACCGACGAACATCTCCACGAAGTCCGAACCGCTGATGCTGAAGAAAGGCACGCCTGCTTCACCCGCGATGGCCTTGGCGAGCAGCGTCTTGCCGGTCCCCGGAGGACCGACGATCAGCACCCCTTTCGGGATGCGACCGCCGAGTTTCTGGAACTTGCGCGGGTCCTTGAGGAACTCGATGATTTCCAGCACTTCTTCCTTCGCCTCGTCGATCCCGGCCACGTCCGAGAACGTAACCTTCTTTCGTTCCTCGGTCAGCATTCTTGCGCGGCTCTTGCCGAACGACAGAGCTTTATTCCCGCCGATCTGCATCTGGCGCATGAGGAAAAACCAGAGGCCGAGGAAAAGAATGAACGGTCCCCAGGTCACAAGGAAGGTGATGTACCAAGGACTTTCGTCGGGAGGCTTGGCCTCGATCTGAACGTCCTTTTCTCGAAGGACGCGGACTAACTCCGGATACTCCGCGGAATAGGTACGGATCCGGGTTTTGTCTTTGAGCACCGCACTGATATGGTTGGCTTTGATCGTCACCTTCTCGACTTCGCCCTTGTCGAGCTTGGCCATGAAATCGCTGAAGATGACTTCTTCTTCCGATGGATGAGTCGGCACGCTGAACAGGTTGAACAGCAGGATCATGAAAAGGCCGACGACGACCCAGAAAAGCAGATTCTTGACCCTGGAATTCATCCAGATCTCCTTATGAGGTAGGAGGAAAAATCTTCAAAAACGAGCACAAATCTGGGCTGATGTTAACACAGCTTGAATCGCAGTGACAACAGCGCCGGGCGAAGGGCTACTCCTGGTCACCCACCTTGTCCAGCACGGCCAAATAGGGGAGATTGCGATACTTCTGTTCGTAATCCAGCCCGTATCCCACCACATACTGGTTGGGAATCTTGAAGCCCACGTAATCGATCGCCACGTCGATGGTTCGACGCTCCGGCTTGCTCAGCAATGTGCACACCTTGATGGTGCGGGGCTTTCGTTTAGCCAGTGTCTTCACGAGATACCGAACTGTCAGGCCCGAGTCGACGATGTCTTCGACGAGGAGAACGTCCTTTCCTTCAATATCTTCAGTGAGTTCCGTCACCATCTTGACCTTGCCGGACGTCTTGGCCTTGGAATAACTGGTCACGACGATGAAATCCACCCGAACGGGAATCCGGATCGCCCGTGCGAGGTCGGCATAAAAGGCGTACGCGCCCTTCAATACGCCGACCAAGACAAGATCTTTCCCCGTATAATCACTCGTGATTTGCTTGCCCAACTCCTTGATGCGAGCCCGCATCTCCTCCTGGGTGACAATCGGCCGTCCGAAGATGCGCTCCATGCTAGCGAGTCCCTCCTTCCGATTTCTGATTCGTTGCCTGTGCGACCAAGCAGCGCACCGTCGAAGCGCGCGGGGTAAACCGCTCATCCTGCCGAATCCCGATCACCCACATGATGTCCCTCCCTGTGACAAGGAGCGGAACGAGGTCGCGTTCACGCCGCGGAAGCTTCACGTCCGTGAAAAAGTCTTGTAGCTTCTTGCTCTTTCCCTTCATGCCGGACGGGTAGAACCTGTCCCCTGGCCGCCAACTGCGGAGGAGCAACGGCTCGGACACACGATCCGCATCGAAGACGGCGGTATGTTGGTCCCTGTCATCCAGAAAACGTCCGGCATCCCGGCGCGCGAGCAGTTGTACATGAATTCGTTGTCCTGTTCCAGCCCAATGCGTGCGAGAAGGAACGACAATAGGGATTTCAACCAGCGCCGGCGCCGCCTCTCCCTTCTCCCTGCCTCGATCCCGATCGAGGGAAACGATGCGAATGACGTCCCGTTCCCGACTTAACCGGGCGATGCCCAGCTGCAGCTCGGCGCCGGAGTCGGCCGTGCGGACGAATCGCACAGTCGCCTCGACGATCGCGAACCTTGGCGCTTGCAGCCGCGGGTGCAGCCCTCGAAGGACAAGACGAATCAGCCTGCGTTGGAGCGCGCACGGAAGCGCCAGGAATTCCTCCCGCTGCAACCGATGGCAGCCAGGCCCCGCCGCTTTGATAAGAGTCGCGCGCAGGTCAGCGGCCATCTGCTCCAAACATCGGTCCTCTTCCGCCACCACGTCCGCCTGTCGCTGAAGCACCCGGACCGCAGCCGGAGCCAGCCGCTTCACGACGGGAAGCAGCTCGCTTCGAATTCGGTTTCGAAAATAGATCGGCTTGTCGTTGGACGAATCGCGCCGGAAAGGCTGCCGTTTGGCCTCCAGGTACGCAAGGATCTCCTCGCGCGTGGTCGACAACAGCGGGCGGACGAACAAACCTTCCCGCTGAGAAGGGATGCCGGCCATTCCCGTCACCCCCGCCCCCCGCAGCATCCACATGAGGAGCGTTTCCGCCTGGTCATCAGCCGTGTGTCCGAGCACCACACGGTTGACGCTCAGTCCTTGCGCGACCGCTTTCATGGCGCGGTAGCGGGAGTCCCGCGCCGCGGCCTGGATCGATTGTCGTTTACGCTGATCGGTGAGATCGATTCGCCGCGTGATTAACGGGATTCCGAGGTCTCCGCACAGGCGGACGACGAACGATTCGTCATCGTCGGATTCCCGGCCGCGCAGCCCATAATTGAAATGCACGGCCGTCAAAGTTAGCCGCCAGGCTGAAGATAGCTCGTGGAGGAGTAGCAGCAACGCGGTGGAATCAGGCCCTCCGGATAGAGCCACCAGGAGATGCTGCCCGCGTTCGAACAACCGGGCGCGTGCAACGGTCTGGATCAACCGGCGCGCCAGGGACGACCGTCGCCGCGCTTGGGGCTCCACCATGACAGGCGCCTTCACGGCTGCCGCGCTTGCGCCATCCGGTGCAGACTGGCGCGGGCCCGTTCGACATCGAGGGCGATTTGCCGGGCGAGCGCCTCCGGTGAAGGAAACCGCTCATCCGCACGCAGCCGCTCGACGAACTGCACGGTAATCATCTGGCCGTAGAGATCGCACTCCCGGTCCAGCAGGTACACTTCGATCAGCCGCTCGCTTTCCTCGAAGGTGGGCCTCGTGCCCACATAGGCCGCGGCTCCGAGGGTCTCTCCCTTCCACATGACGGTCGCCGAGTAAATCCCATCCGGCGGCACGACGCGGCCGGCGGGTATCTTGAGATTGGCCGTCGGCCAGCCCAGCGACTGCCCTCTCTTCGCGCCATGCCGTACCATGCCCGTGATCCCGTAGAGACGGCCCAGAAAGGTCGCGGCGCGTTCCATCTGCCCTTCCTGAATCAACTGACGGATCCGCGTCGAGCTCACGATCTCGCCGTCGATGATCACGGGCTTGACCGGATGGACTTGAAACCCGTACTGCCGGCCGAAGCGAATGAGGTCCGTCACAGTTCCCGCCCGCCCCTTCCCGAACGCAAAGTGCTCGCCGACGAACAGCTCGGCCACACCGAGCCCCCCGTGCAGCACGTCTTTGATGAAGTCCTCGGGCGACAAGGCGGCGAAGGCGGGCGTGAATTCCAGAAAGACCACTTCGTCGATTCCCGCCTGTTCGAAGCGGATGAGCTTTTCCTCCGGGCTGGTGAGAAAGCGCAAGTTCGCGTGGGGAACGAGAATGGTGACGGGATGAGGATCGAAGGTCAGGACCAGCGCGGTTCCTCCGGCCCGGTGCGCCGTTTCAACCACCTGATGCAGCAAGGCGCGATGCCCGCGATGGTGGCCGTCGAAGTTACCGACGGCGGCGACGGGGTAGGGCCTCGGCGATGCGGCGGGGAGCCCACGGGTGACCAGCATACGCCTCGTCAGTGGAGCATCCGCGCCGCGTCCTTGGCGAAGTAGGTAAGAATGAGGTCGGCGCCGGCCCGCTTGATCGACAGCAGCGACTCCAATACGGCCCGATTCTCATCCAGCCATCCGGCCCGCGCGGCAGCTTTTACCATGCTGTATTCCCCGCTGACCTGGTAGGCTGCAAGCGGCAGGAGCGTCTTCTCTCGTGCGATCGCCAGAATGTCCAGATAGGGCAACGCCGGCTTGACCATCACGATGTCGGCGCCTTCCTCGATGTCCAATTCGATTTCACGCAGCGCCTCACGCCGGTT
>JBDZUK010000107.1:0-5462 GCA_040255165.1 Nitrospiraceae bacterium
AGCTAGCAGTCGTCCTAGCTAGCCCATTCACTGGCTTCCTCTATAGAGAATTTCTAGGTGGCGATCTGCCAGTGGCTTGGAGGATGGCCATGATGCCTCTCGGTGATCTCACGCGAGTCTTTGCGCTCAATGACCGCTCGTGGCATCGCGCTTAGCATGCTCTTCGACCGGCATCTCGCTCGCGTCCGGACGCCCGGCGCCGGGGCCCGTAAATATTGTCTCAGTCTCGCTGTCTTGTGTTTTGCGCTGGTGTTCTCATTGGGCGCCGTCTTCGCGGAGGAGCCGGAGGAGTACCATCTGAATCTCTCCAAAGGCCTTATCCACTACAGCCAAGGAAAATACCGTGAAGCCGAACGCTACCTGAGCCAAGCTCAGTCTGCGAAACCCGGCGATCCGCACGCCGGCTACTACTTGGGGCAGGCTCTCATCCGACTTCGCCGTTACGGCGAGGCTGAGGAGCGCTATCGCGAGATCCTCCGGCGACATCCCGACAACGCCCGCGCTCGTCTTGGACTCGGGATGGCTCAGTATCATCAAGCGGAGTACGGGGCCGCGCTGACCAACCTCACCTACGCCGAGCAGTCCATGCAAGACGATCCGGTACTCTTCTACTACGAAGGGCTGGCGTACAGCGGCGTGGAGGCGTACGACGAGGCGGCAGGGAAATTTCGGCGCGCCGCTGAGTTGAGCCCGGATCTCACGCAGGAGGCCCGTTACCAGGCGGCGTTGGCCTACTCGGCCGGCGGCGCGCGCGACCGGGCGGATCAGGAGTTTCACGCCGTGATTGCGGCCGACCCGCAATCGAAATTGGCGCAGGCCGCCCGCGACTCGTTGCAGGCGGCTGAGGGGGCGGGGATCTCACAGGCGCCGTCAAAGCGATGGGATCTCTATCTTGCGCTCAGCGCCCAGTACGATTCCAACGTCGTGCTTCTGCCCTCCGGCACGCAGCCGCCGGGAGGAGGCATTTCACGACGAGATGATTTCGTGAGCGTCCTCTTCGGCGGCGGCGAGTATCGGTTCCTGCAAACCGATACATGGACAGCCGGCGCCGGCTACTCGCTGTATCAAAACCTGCATGCGCGCCTGTCTGATTTCAACGTTCAGGACCACACGCCGACGGTGTATGTCAGCAGACGGTTCGGCATGGCGCAGCTCCGTCTGCAGTACATCTTCGATTATGTCAGCGTGGGAGGGGACTCCTACCTTCTCTCTCACGCGTTCCAGCCGACCGTCACCATCGCCGAAAGCAACCGGACTTTCACGCTGTTGTTGTTCCGGTATCAAGACAAGGATTTCACGGAGTGGGATCGAAGTCTCGATCGGCTGGGAGTCAATCAGACCCGCGACGGCAAGAATTGGATGTTCGGCGTGTCCCAGTACTACCTGTTCCCGCACAATCGCGGCCACGTTCGCGGCGGGTACACCTTCGATGCCGACCGCACGGGGGGCGGGGACGTGTCCCAAGCCGTCCCGGGCGTTCCGAGCCCGGCCGATTGGGCCTACAACGGACATCGCTTCTCGGCCGGGGTTGCCTATGCCCCCTGGACGGGCACGACGTTCGATCTGGGCTTTCATTTCTACCGCCAGGATTATTTGAACGCGAACTCCTTTTCCGACACGGGCGCGACCGAACGCCGCGACAACATCTATATGGCGACCGTCACCGGCGTGCGCGACGTCACCTCGTGGCTTTGGGTGGCGCTTCAGTATTCCTATACCAGGGATCAAGCAAACGTGGCCGCGTTCGACTACACGCGGCACATCGTCTCGTTCACCGTCGGAGGTCAGTTCTGATGAAAACTCTGCCGGCTGCCGTCTTTCTTCTGTCCGTTGGCGGCCCGCCGCTGCTCGGAGTAGGGCCGGCGGCGGGCGAACCGGTGGGAACCTTCACCACCGTACAAGGCACAGTCACGGTCAAGCCGGAAGGAGCGCCGGCTCCCAAGAAGGTCCGGCCCTATGACACGGTCGGTCCGGCCGCCGCGATCGAGGCCGCCGCGGCGTCGCGCGCCAACGTGCTGTTCGCCGACGACACGTTGCTCACGCTGGGGCAAGACAGCCGCTTGGAAATCCGAGAGCAAGCCTATCAGCCCGGCGGCAAGGTTCGAAGATTCGTCGCGCTCCTGAAGAAAGGCGCCATCCGATTGCTGGTGGGGAAATCGTTCGAGACCGATGAGTCGACATTCGAAGTTCATACCAGCACCGCCGTGGTCTCCGCCCGTGGGACGTACTTCGCCGTGTGGACGGAAGAACAGCCGGCTCGTTCACGGGACGAAGGCAAGGGGGAGCCCGGCTCAGCTGCGCCCCGGATGAGCGGTGTCACCGGGGTGGCCAACCTCGGACGGACGGGCAACCTGGCGTTTGGCTCCGGCGGGGCCACCGTCATCGTCCTGCCCGGCCAATTCTCTCAGGCGGCTTCCGGGGCTCCGCCGACGATGCCGCTTCCTCTAGACACTGAAGGTCTTCAGAACAAGCCGATGTCCTCCGCGCTTGCCGATACGGACCTCCTCGACAGTCCCCGGCCCGAATCACCGCAAGCGGCACTCGCCGCGCTCGGCGTCGCGGCGGGGATGCCGTCGGGCGCCGGCTTGGCCGAGACAGTGGCCGGGTTGCCCGGAGGACAAGCTCCGTCCGGAAGCCAGATGATCCCCGGGTCGCCGATTCCCGTCACGCCGGTCACGCCGCCGGCGGTGGTATCGGGCGCGTTTGTCCCGAGGTCGACGATCAACCTGACGATTCAATTGCCTTAGCCATGGTCATGATGCCGGCTCGGCAATCATTGATGAGGACCTGCGTGGCAACCGTCCAAGCCGGTCTGCTGCTGTCTCTCTTCGCCTGTGGACCTGGGTCCTCCGATGAAGGAGGCACCACGACGGTCCATCTCGCTCTCGTCATTCCCTCGACACAGGCTCAACATGCCGCTCCAAAACCGACCTGGTGGGCGAGGCTGTGGGATTGGCTGCCGAGCGCCGGTATGGCTTGGGCTCAGGTGTCGGAGATTGAACAACTGAGGGTCGACGTCTTGGCTGCGGATGGGGCAAGTCTTGCCACCGAGAGCGTGCCCATCCCGAATCCGACTCCCGGCCAGGTCATTCCGGTGTCTTTCCGGGCACCATCCGGCCCCAATCGAACGATCGCCGTCTCGGCCTTCAACGCCGCCGGTTCCAAGCTCTATTCGGGAAGTACGACGGCGGATTTAGCGCCGGGCGCGACGATCCCGCTCCAAATTACGCTGGCCCCTACTTTTTTGGTAACGGTTCAGAAACAAGGCACCGGTACGGGAACGGTCACCTCAAGCCCGCCGGGCATCGATTGCGGTGCAGCCTGTGCGGCTCGGTTCGATGCGGGAACCACCGTGACGTTGATCGCAACGGCGGCGGCCGGCTCAAGATTCGCCGGATGGAGCGGCGGCGGGTGCGCCGGGACGGGAGCTTGTACGGTCAGTGCCACCGCAACTGTCTCGGCCCGGTTCGATCCCGTGGTGAGCGGCGCCGTCTTAACGGTCGGCTTGACGGGCACGGGGAGCGGGATTGTGACGAGCAGTCCCAGCGGCATCTCCTGCGCTCCGACTTGTACGGCCAACTTCGCCGCCGGCACGCCGGTCACGCTCACGGCTGCCCCGGCCGGCGGGTCCACGTTTGCGGGCTGGAGCGGGGCCTGCAGCGGGACAGGGCCCTGTGTCGTGGTCATGAGCGCCAATCAAACGGTCACGGCTCAGTTCACCGCTGCGCCGGCCACGTCGGTCTTAACCGTCGTGAAGATGGGCGGGGGCAGCGGCACGGTCACCAGCAATCCGAGCGGCATCACTTGCGGCAATACTTGCTCGGCCAACTTCCTCAACGGCAGTTCAGTGACGCTTACCGCAACGGCTACGGGAGGGTCGACGTTTGCCGGCTGGGGCGGCGCCTGCAGCGGGACCGGGGCCTGCACCGTGACGATGAATGGGAATCAGACCGTGACGGCGACGTTCAATGCGCCGATCATGATGAACACGCTGAGCGTGAATTTAGCGGGCACCGGGTCCGGCAGGGTTACCAGTACACCGTCGGGCATCAACTGCACCGCGGACTGTTCCGCAGGCTTTCCCACCGGGACAGTCGTGACGCTTACTGCGATTCCATCAAGCGGGTCGACATTCGCCGGCTGGAGCGGAAGCGGATGCTCAGGGACCGGCACCTGCACCGTGACGATGAACGTCAATCAATCGGTCACCGCGACCTTTACGGCTCTGCCCAGCATGAATACGTTGACCGTCAACAAAACGGGAACGGGAGCCGCGAGCGGGACCGTGACCAGCACGCCCGCCGGGATCAACTGCGGAGCCGTGTGCACCGCGAGTTTTCCGGCGGGGAGTTTGGTCACGTTGACCGCGGCGACGGCAGGAGGAGCGACCTTCACCGGTTGGAGCGGCGGGGGCTGCAGCGGGACGGGTCCTTGTACCGTCACGATGAACGGCAACCAGACCGTCACGGCGAATTTCAACGCGCCGCTTGGGACCAATACGTTAACCGTCAACAAAGCCGGTACCGGAACCGGCACGGTGACGAGCGCGCCGGCGGGCATCAACTGCGGCAACACTTGTTCGGCTGCTTTTGCCGCCGGCACGTCGGTCACGCTCACCGCTGCGCCGAGCATCGGGTCTACGTTCGGCGGCTGGAGCGACGCCACGTGCGGCGGAAGTCTCACGTGCACGGTTGTCGTCTTAAGTGATCAGACCATCACGGCCGTATTTAACATGGTTCCGGGCAGCTAGGGACGGCCGGCTTGAAACGGGATTTCAAGGCACGGAGATAACGCCCTCAAGGCAGATCGAATGACAGGAGGTCGTGCATGTACCGCAATGCTCCGATTCGGCGGCATACTCGCTTTCCCGTTCGATGGGCGGTGACGTACGGAAGCCGAGACTTCACCGCCCTGGGAGCTTTGGTGGATTTCAGCCGTGTCGGGGCTCACCTCGCGGGCCCCATCCCTGTGAACGTCGGCATGAAGCTGAGCCTCCGTATCCTGATCCCAGAGGCAACTGATCTCTGCATCGAAAGAGCGACCGTGCAATGGGTCAAAGGTCTAGACTTCGGCGTCCAAGCGCACGATTTGTCCGCCGAAGCGCAAGCCTGGTTGAACGACTTCCATGATCAGGTGCTGGGCCAACGGCCTCCAGCACCGTCCGTCAGAGCGGATGTGGTACGGGGTCAGGTGCCACTAGGCGGCACCCGGGTATGACCGCGAGGTTTCCCACCATCGGTAATGGTCCAAGCTGATCTTCGTCGGCTGGTGCGCCAAGCTTCTAAGAACTATGACGCCGAGCATGACCACAAGCGCTGGCAATCTATGTAAATTCCAGAGGCCGCACCGATCATTAGATTGCAACGACGGTGGGAGTAGCAGCGCGCTCTGATTATCCCTGGTGTTAGAGCATTTGAGCCCGGGAAACCCATCGCACTGTTGGAACTGCGAGTAAGATAATA
>JBDZUK010000107.1:5562-6746 GCA_040255165.1 Nitrospiraceae bacterium
CGGTGTTGCACGCTCTTTGATACCGCCATGCGAGTGGCCCGTATGATGAAGGACCACAAGATCGGGGTTGTCCCAGTGGTGGAAAATGAACAGAGCCGCCGAGTGATTGGGATCGTGACGGATCGAGACTTGTGCTTGGGCGTCGTTGCAGAAGGCATGGATCCGGGGTCCGTGCAGGTTAAACAGTGTATGACGCCCAAGGTTATTGCGTGCCGACCTGAAGATGATGTGCAAAAGGGTGTTGAACTGATGCGGACCAACCAGGTGCGGCGGATTCCTGTGGTGAATGAGCAGGGCGTCCTTCAAGGTATGGTCTCGATGGCTGATATCTTCCAACGATCCGATGTGTCTTCCCAGACCACCTACGAAACGTTGAAGAAGGTCACTGAACCGACGGAGGAAGCCAGCAAGCCTCGAGCAGAAGCGTACCGGAAAAGTGCGTAGTCTCGTTGGGGGCGTCATCGTGCAACAAATGGGATGGATTTTACCGGTCCTGCTTGTCGTGGCTCTGCTTGGAGCAAGTCCTGTGTCGACTCCTGGCGGCGACCCACGGGACATTGTTACCGGGATCCTTGAGGAACTGGACCTTACTACACTAAAGGGAAAAATCCGGACGGACTTGGGGAAACCGATCTTCTTTGAGGTGCCGAAGCCAGAGCTCTTCAAAGAATTGACGGTGGGAGAGCGAATCACCATCCAGATGGACGATCAGGGGAAGGCCGTCAAGGTGATTGATGTCGCGGCTCCCGAACTGAAGCATCCGTTGCAGTGATTGACAGGCAAGTATGAAGGAGACTGCTATGTCGCTCAAGTTGTACAGCAGAAGGATGACGGCCCTGGGGACATTGTCAGGGATCTTGATAATGACCGGCGCCGCCATTGGTGCGGGCGAACGTCTCTCCGGCAAAGAAGTTCCGTGTCAACTCGAAGCGACGATGGATCGGACAGAGGTCAATATTCTTTCGAACGGCAAGACACACTGGAGCGGTGCCATCGAAAAGAATGAGACAAAGACCGTCCTTATCCCGGAAGGCCCATTCACCGTCGTGTCAAAAATCTATAATCCCAATCTCAAAACTCAGGAGGACATCCGCACCGACGCCCATACACGCATGTGCAGAGAACAAGTGGCGCTCAGCGTTCCTCTTTTCTCCCCGCCAGAGTAAGAAGCAGTCGGCAAACTG
>JBDZUK010000165.1:0-1548 GCA_040255165.1 Nitrospiraceae bacterium
GGGCGGAACTCCGTCCTCATCGTCAATTGCGGGCAGTTGCTCACGCTGAAGGGACCTGATCGGCCGCGCCGTGGCGTGGAGATGCGCGACATCGGCCTGATCCGGAACGGTGCCGTCCTGATCGACAACGGGACCATCGAACAGGTCGGACGACAACCGGCTCTCCTGAAGAAGTCGGCGGCGCGCCGCGCGGCGACGGTGGTCGACGCGCAGGGCAAAGTGGTCCTGCCGGGCTTCGTGGATTCCCACACCCATGCATTGTATGCCGCGTCGCGTGTGGACGAATACGAAGCCCGAATTCGCGGAGATTCATACCTCCGTATCGCGCGGGCCGGCGGCGGCATTCAGGCCAGCGCCAAGCATATCCGCCGCGCGACCGAGGCCAATTTGATCCGCCGCCTGACCGATGTGTTGCGGCTGTTCCTCGAGCACGGCACGACCACGGTCGAGGTGAAGAGCGGGTATGGGCTGGAGCCGGTGCAGGAACTGAAAATGCTCCGGGCAATCAAGGCCGGCGCGCGGCAGAGCCCACTCGACGTGGTGCCGACCCTGCTGATCCACGACGTCGCGGCTCGATTCAAATCGAAACGGGCTGCGTATGTCCGCCTCGTGACCGAACGATTGATTCCTCGGGTCGCCGAGGATCGCCTCGCGGAGTGTTTCGACGTGTTCTGCGATCGCGGGTATTTCTCGATGGCAGAGACTAGAGCGTTGCTCGCGGCGGCAGCCCAATCGGGGTTCAAGATCAAGCTCCACGCGGAGCAGCTCGCGCGGTCGGGCGCGGCGCGCCTGGGCTCGGAGCTGCGTGCTCTGTCGGTGGACCATCTCGACCATCTCAGCGAGGCCGACATGCCGCTGCTTCGACGCCGGGGCACGATCGCCACCTTGCTGCCGGGAAGCGTCTTCCATCTGGATTCCGGACCGATGCCGCCGGCCCGCCCCCTCATCGAGGCCGGAGTCCCGGTCGCGTTGGCCACCAATTTCAACCCAGGAAGTTCCCCGACGGCGAACATGCAAATGATCCTGGCGCTGGCCTGCTCGCAAATGCGGATGACGCCGGCGGAAGCCGTCGCGGCCGCTACGATCAACGGCGCCTACGCCGTGGGCCGTGGACGTCTGGTCGGCTCGTTGGAACCGGGAAAGCAGGCCGACCTGGCCGTCATGGACGTGAACGATTACCGCGAAATCCCGTATTACTTCGGCATGAATCATTGCGTGGCGGTCGTCAAGAAGGGTCGAGTACTCTATAGAAAGGAAGGGGCGCGCGGCAGGAGGTAACACATGGAGCAACTCGTCGAGTGTGTCCCCAATTTCAGTGAAGGGCGAAATGAGCAAACGGTTGCGGCGCTGGTCGCGGCCGTCACATCCGTCGAGGACGTCGTTCTCCTCGATCGAGAAATGGATCACGACCATCATCGGGCGGTGCTCACGTTTGCAGGCTCTCCGCCCGCCGTCGCGGAAGCAGCGTTTCAGGTCGCCCGTGTCGCGGCGAACCTCATCGACTTGCGGGGCCATCAGGGAGGACATCCGCGCGTCGGCGCGACCGAC
>JBDZUK010000031.1:0-36498 GCA_040255165.1 Nitrospiraceae bacterium
GGACAGGAGCACCACGTTGCCCGCGTTTATCAAGACGGAAGGATTCTTACCCTTGAGGATGGATCAGTCTGGGACATCCCAGTTAATGCGTCAACGCTGGTGGCGAATTGGTATGCAAACCAACGTGTCATCGTTCGGGCGAATGAGGCTGAAAGCGAGAGTTATGCATTGATAAATGCGGATACGAGTGGCCCGGATGTGGTGGTGGCACACGTAAAAAAACAAGACGAGCTTTTTTAGAAGATAAATACGGACGTGGGAGCGGAAAAAGGGTCACACGGCATAAGCACCGAAACCTGCCAGGCCGATGTAAGGAGCAGCGTGGCCGCAAAGCGGACCTGGCCCCCATTTTTCATCGTGAGAAGGAGGATGTCTCTATTTCCAATAACTTAGAAAATCAGTATAATGCACAACTTGGGCATGCGGATTTTACTAACCTTTCTCTAGGTCTATGGGTACCAGGCTGCGCAACTCTCCAACCCAACAAGATCTTCGCCTCAAACAGCAATCCACGTTCACTCACACTGCGGTACTCATGTTCCTGCTCGTTCTCAATGCCGGTATTCCGGCGCCGATTGCGGCCGCCCCGCCATCAGCTCCCAAGTCGGGAACCGCGCCCAGCGGGCCGATGAGAATGAGCCTCGACGAAGCCTTGGCCTTATTCCTGCGTCAAAACTTGGACCTTCTCATCAGCCGCTATGCGATCGACCATTCTAGAGCGCAGCACATCACGGCCCGCCTCTTCCCGAATCCAGTCTTGAGGTTGGCCGCCACGGGGAGCAACACGCAAGGACTGACGTTGAGCAGGAGGGGCAACTGTATGCGCAAGTTCAGCAATTGTTCGAGCTGGCCGGAAAGCGCGGCTACCGGATCGAAAGCGCGGCTTTTAGGAGCGCAGTCGGCCGAGGCTGCATTCGAGGATGCTCTCCGCGCCAGCTCGGCTTTACCGTCAAGGACACCTACTATCGCGTGCAGCTCGGTCAGCGGCGTCTTGCGCTTGCCGAAGAGAATCGCGACCGCTTTTCCCGCATCCTCGATATCAACACGATCCGCTTCAAAAAGGGCTATATCGCGGAGGTCGACCTCATCCGCATTCGACTCCATGTTGTGGACTTCCAGTCCCAGGTGATCCAGTCCGTCCAGGATGTCGAGTCGGCCCGTGCCGACCTCCGACAGCTCTTGCGGCTTTCGCCGACGGTGCACTTGGAGCTCACGACGGAGCTGGATTATCGCCGCATCGAACCGGACATCGAGAAGCTTCGCGTTGCGGCGTTGGATCTTCGGCCCGACATCAAGGCGAAACGATCGGCCCGATCCCAGGAGGGGCATGCTCACCGCGGCGGTCTTGATTCTTGTGGTCTTGCCGGTGTTGTATGAGATGGTGCATCGACGCCAAGAGCAAGAGGAGGAGTAGGACGAAATGAAAGGAGCTACCGTGTACCGATCATCCCATGGCTGGTCCGTTGCGCTTGGAGCGATCCTCACGATCATGTTGCTGCTTCCGGGCCTCCCGCAGGCGGACCTGGGCTCTGCGATTCCCGTTCAGATTCCGTATGAGGCTCCGGCCAAACCCGAGCCCGTGCCCGATACGTCCGTGCCGCGCAACACCAACCCGCTCAGTGAAGAGGAACTGAAGCGCGCGGAGGCGTTGCTGCCCCTCTTGGAAGGAAAGCAGGAGTTTTGGGCGATGGGGGAATTCGTTCATCTTGGTGAACCGGTCGCGCCGGTGCTGGTCAAGGCGCTCGCGATGCCGAGTCCGCGCATTCGCTATAACGCTATTGAAACGATTTCCATGATGAAGGCAGCGTCCGCGGTTCCCGCGTTGCTGAACACGGCCATAGACTCCAATGAATTGCCGCGCGTCCGAGAACACGCGCTGCGGGTGGCCATTCGTTTGGATCCAGTTCAGACCCCCGAGGCGATCGAGATCATGGCCAAAGACCAGAATTCGTCCGTCCGCAAAGTGGCCGCATTCGAGGCGCGGTACGTCCGCCAGAAGGCTGTGATCCCGACCCTCATCGGCATGATCCCGGACGAGGAGCGGTTCGTCGCCATGTCGGCCGTGCATAGTCTGTGGATCTTGACCAGGCACGAAACGGAATTTCACGATTGGGATACCTCGACCAGGCAGCACCGTGTCGAGTGGGCGAACGAATGGATCGATTGGTGGAGCGCCAACAAGGACTCATTTGAAATTCCCGAGCCGCCGCGCCGCCGCTCCTGACCTGGGTCCTTGCTGGCCGGAAGATTCGTGTGGTATAGATGTTTGTCCCGCAACTCCGCGGGAACACGTACGAAAGCCTGAAGGAAGGGTTCATGGCACAGCTGAAGATCGCCAAGCTGGGCAATCCGGTGCTCAGAAAAATCGCGGCGCCGGTCGATCCGCGAGACATCAAATCCCCGTCCTTTCAACAGCTGATCGACGACATGTTCGAAACCATGCTCGCGGAGCCCGGCATCGGTTTGGCCGCGCCCCAGGTTTCACAATCCGTCCAGCTGGTGGTTATGGAGTGCGAAGGGGAGGGCGGATTTCCCCGTACGGTGCTGATCAATCCGACCATCGTGTACTACGGACCGCAACAGGTCGAAAATTGGGAAGGCTGTCTCAGCGTGGATGGATTGCGGGGCAAGGTTATCAGGCCGTCCGTGGTCCGTGTCCAGGCCTTGGATCGCGACGGCCGGCCCCAGGACATTGAGGCCAGCGGCCTCTATGCCGTGTGTATCCAGCATGAAATGGACCATCTGATCGGCAAAGTTTTTCTCGACCGGATGCCGGACATGTCGACGTTGACGCAGCTCGAGGAGTTCGACCACTACTGGCGCAAGGAACCGGCGTCGGTCATCTAGGCTCCATGAGGAATGTCAGTCATGAATGAGGTATTGCCACCACTCGGACGATTCACCATTCACCATTCACCGTTCCACATTTCTTCGTGACCTCTCTTCTTCGCGTTCTATCCTATCTCAGGCCTTATCGGTTGCTCGCTTTTTCCACGCTCCTGTGCGCCGGGGTCACGACGGGCATGGACCTCGTGCCGCCCTGGCTGATCAAGCTGGTTATCGACGACGTGATCCAGTTACAACGGCTCGAGTTGCTTCCCTTGGTTCTTGCGGGACTCGTCGGCGCCTACGGCGTGAAGAATGTTTTTGCCTCATTGCGCATCCGCCTGAACAATACCTTGGAGCAGCGGGTCGTGCACGATTTGCGCGTGGAGGTGTTCGCGGCGCTTCAGCGGCTTTCAGTCAGCTATTTTGAAAACCGGTCCACCGGCGAAATCATGTCGCGGGTGACGAACGACACGGAACACGTCGAGCGTATCTTCATCGACGGGTTGGAGGGGATGCTGACCGCGACGCTCACGCTGGTTGGGATCGCGGTCATGCTGTTCATTCTGAACTGGAAGCTGGCCCTGCTGGCCCTCGTGCCGATACCCCTTCTCGCCCTGGCGGCCGGTTGGTTCACCAGGCGCGTCCACGGCTACTATCATCTAATCCGCAAGGACGCGGCTCAGCTCAATGCCTACCTGCAGGACGCGTTGTCCGGCATCAGGGAAACGATCGGTTTCAACCGGCAAAGCCACGAGCAGGAACGGTTTCAGCGGCTGAGCCGCGAATACAGCGCCAGCAATCTGCGTGCGATGAGGCTCTGGTCCGTCTATAGTCCCGGCATGATGCTAATCGGCAGTCTCGGGACCGTGCTGATCCTGTGGTACGGATCCGGCGAGGCGGCATCGGCCCGTCTGACGGTCGGCGAGTTAGTGATGTTTCTCTCCTATCTGACGCTGTTCTACGTGCCCATCAACCAGATTCATTCCGTGAACCACATGCTCCAGCATGCGCTGGCGGCAAGCGAGCGGGTGTTCGAGGTGCTGGATGCCGTGCCCGACGTGATGGACCGCCCGGACGCCCGGGCCCCGCAGGAGCGGCTCCACGGATCCGTCCGGTTCGAGGGCGTGCAGTTTCATTACCGGCCCGATGTGCCAGTGTTGCGTGACGTGGCGTTGGACGTGCGGGCCGGCGAACGCATCGCGCTTGTCGGGCCGAGCGGCGCCGGCAAAAGCACGATGCTGAAGCTGTTGATGCGCCTGTACGATGTGACAGGCGGCGCCGTGCTGATCGACGGGCATGACATCCGCAATCTGCCGCTTGCGTTTCTTCGCCATCACATCGGATTTGTGCAGCAGGAGCCGTTTCTCTTCAACGGCACGGTGCGCGAAAACCTGTTGTACGGAGATCCGAGGGCCACGCAGGCGCGCCTCGAAGAGGCCGCCATGGCGGCGCGGGCGCACGAATTCATCGCGGCCTTGCCCGAAGGCTATGACACTTGGCTGGGGGAGCGGGGCGTGAAGCTCTCTGTGGGACAGAAACAGCGGATGTCGATCGCGCGAGTTCTGCTCAAAGACCCGCCGATCGTCATTTTTGACGAGGCCACGTCGAATATCGACACGGAAACGGAGGTCAAGATCCGGGAAGCGCTGCACGCTCTTACGGTTGGCCGCACCACGTTCATCATCGCGCATCGGCTGTCGACGCTGCAGGACGTGGATCGGATCGTCGTGCTTGCGCGGGGGCGTGTCGTCGAGGAGGGGACCCACGAAGGACTGATGGAGCAAGGCGGAGTGTATGCAGGGCTGTACGACGCCCAGTTCCAGGTTTGAGCGAGCCGTCACGGCGTTGCGCCGCCACCGGATTCGCCGGTATACTTGATCCGTCGGAACGAGAGCGAAGCGAATGGTGCTGATTTACGAAAGCGACCCGTTGGACGACGAACACGCGCGCGGCAGCTTTTACCATGTCTGCCGGGGCCATATCGAGCGGAACGCTTTGCCGGTTCCGCCGCCCGACCAACCGTACGAATGCCCTCAGTGCGGGCTCGATCTGGAGGCCGAAGATTTTTGGATTGCCATGCAGAAAGGATCGGTCTGAGGCGTTATGACCGGAAGCGCGGGGCGGAAAACAGTCGCGGTGGCGAGGGGTCTGATGATGCTTTGCGAGACCTGCTACGGCCAAGTGGTGGCTGACCGCCTGCCGGATGCCCGAAATTTCGTCTCCGACCATGAATTGCTGTTCGACACCATCTGCCTCGGCTGCACGGACATCAATCGGCCGCTCATTGATGACATGCTGGGAAGCTCCGAATGAGGATGTTCAACGCCGTCCCGCGCAATCTGTGCGATGGAGGATTCAATTTCGTTTTCTGCGTTACTTGCAATTCTTGCCGTCAAAGACCATGCATGCCGACTCGCCTCCTTTGACGCTCCAGCTCTTCAGCAGGGGCGGTTTCTGATCGCCCCTCATTTCGACCACAAAATCGACCAACACGCCTTGAGGGAGCTTGTCGAGGTGCGGCTTGGCGGCGTCGCTTGCCTCGATGTAGAACACCTTGGCGCTGGTTGAAATAAGAATGAGATTTTTTTCTTTGTCGATGAAGATCACCGGACTGTAGAAGCTTT
This sequence comes from Nitrospiraceae bacterium, assembly GCA_040255165.1. GTDB lineage: Bacteria > Nitrospirota > Nitrospiria > Nitrospirales > Nitrospiraceae > JBDZUK01. The sequence goes on from JBDZUK010000031.1 coordinate 5,454, forward strand.
TCTCTTCGGCTGCGACAAGCGACACCCACCCGCCGAAGCCCAGTACGACCCAAACGACGACTATGAATAGAATTCGACCATATGACATAGGAGGGATCCTCCACCTGGTTGATGGGGCCTCATTATGGCATTGCGATAGGATGAAAGGAATAGAGTTTTTAGAATGAGGCGTGTCAGCCGGCTCGGACCTCGGCGGGAGTCACCGAACCGGCCTTAATCCAGTAGGTGCGAATGTCGGGTCGTGACTTGTCCATCAATGAGATCAACAGATAGGCTGGAACGGGGAGATTGATCTTCGGCCAGATGTCCTCGTAATCGGTCGCGATCTTGATGTCGGTCACGGAAGGCCTCGCCGGATCGTGCGGATGGGAATGATAAACGACCTGAAGGTCGAGCCCGTTGCTCCGAATATCTTTCTTGGCGGCGGAAAAATCCTGCATGTCCATGACGAACGCGATTTCAGCGCGCTCGATTGGAGAGAGCCGTTCAAGATGGGCCGCTTTGGCCGGGTCGAACGAGGAGAGTTTTTCCGCCCCCTCGCTCGCCACGATATTTTTGATGCGGTACAAATGCGTCACTCGGCGGTCACGGCCTGCGAGCAGGCCGCAGCACTCGTAGGGATCGAGCTCCCTGGCGTGCGCCACCATTTCATCGAGTATGTGCCGGGGAATGATGAGATCAGGCACGTCAGATCGTACACGTCACGGTGTAGTCGCTGCTGAGATCGGTGATCGTCGGATTGGGGCCGCACAGCCGGCAGGCAGGGTCCTTCGGGCGCGCCACCTTCCGGAATTTCATGTCGAGCGCGTCGTAAATCAGGAGCCGGTCGGCCAGCGTCTCGCCGATGCCCAGAATTTCCTTGATCGCTTCAGACGCCTGAAGAATTCCCATCGTCCCGGCCAGCACGCCCAAGACGCCGGCTTCCTGGCAATTCGGCACCAGGCCGGCGGGAGGCGGTTCCGGATAGAGGCACCGGTAGCAGGGATAGCCGGCGTGCGGCTTGATCGTGGTCAGCTGCCCCTCAAAACGGAACATGCTGGCGGACACCAAGGTCTTCTTCGCGAAGAAACAGGCGTCGTTGACCAGGAACCGGGTCGTGAAATTGTCCGACCCGTCCAGGACCACGTCGTAGTCGGACACCAGCCCCATAATGTTGTCGGGATCGACGTTGAGTCGATAGGTCTTGATCGTGATCTCGGGATTCATCGCCGCCAACGTCTTGCGGCCCGACTCGACCTTGGGCTGTCCCAGCGTCGCCGTTGAATGCATGATCTGCCGTTGAAGATTCGACAGGTCGACCACGTCGCCGTCGACGAGTCCGATCGTGCCGACCCCTGCGGCGGCAAGATAGAGCCCGGCCGGGGAACCGAGACCGCCCGCGCCGATGAGCAACACTTTGGCCTTGGTGAGTTTTTTCTGGCCCTTGCCGCCGACCTCGCTCAGAATAATATGCCGGCTGTAGCGTTGAATTTGTTGTTCTGTGAGTTCCATATGGTTACTGACAGGCTGACAAGCTTGTCAGCCTGACACGGTAGGATCGTGATCCTGTTCCAGTTCGTGTCAGCCTGATAGCCTGTCAGCCTTCCTCTCAGTTACTCCACCACGTTCAGCTCGATCGGATCGACCAAGACGCCTTTCTTGCGCAGGCCTTCGACGGCCCGTTCGATCTCACCCGTGTCCCCGGTGAGTTCGACGTCGATCCAGCCCGTCGTTTCACGCACGTCGGCGCGCCGGACGTTCGTCACGACCTTGTACTCATGACCGATCTGATAGATGATCGGTTCCTTGATTTTCTCTTCCGGAAACCGAATGTGGAATCTCAGGCTCGTCATGACCGTACCTCCCGCAATCGCCGGCACAATCGAGACTTCGTCGCCGTCCTTGAGCGAGGTATCGATCCCCTTCAAAAAGCGGATGTCTTCCTCATTGACGTAGATGTTGACGAACCGCCGGAGTTCGCCCTTGTCGTCGCAGAGCCGGTCCTTCAGCCCCGGATGCGCCCGGTCGAGCGTCTCGATCATGTCGGCAATGCTGCCGGCTGTAGCCTCCACCTCTCCCTGTCCTTTGGTCAACGTGCGCAACGGAGTCGGAATGCGAACCTTTATCATGCGTCACCACCACCGTTTTTCCCCATTTTGAAGGTCCTTTGAAAACTGACCAAGCTTGGCGTGATGCGGACGGGCCGTCCCACCGCGTCGATGACCGCCTCCTGGGTCTTGAGTCCGTTGCCGGTAATATAGGCCACGGTGACGTCGGTTTTCTTGATCGTTCCCTGTTTCACGAGCTTCTTGAGCACCCCGACTGTCACACCGCCGGCCGTTTCGGCGAAAATCCCTTCGGTTTGGGCCAGCAGCTTGATGCCCTCCACAACCTCTTCGTCCGTAACCGCCTCCATCGCGCCCTTGCTTTCGGCCGTCGCCTTGAGCGCGTAGTAGCCGTCCGCCGGGTTACCGATGGCAAGGGACTTGGCGATTGTTTTCGGCTTGACGGGCTTGAAGAAATCGCGCCCCGCTTTGAACGCCGTTGCAATCGGGGAGCAACCTTCGGCTTGAGCGCCGTTGACCTTGGTATTCACGGCATCCACGAGCCCCAGCGCCCGCATTTCGTTGAGCCCTTTCCAAATTTTCGTCAACAACGAGCCGGACGCCATGGGAATGACCACCTGGTCCGGAGTCCGCCAGCCGAGTTGCTCGACCGTCTCGAACGCCAATGTCTTGGATCCCTCCGCGTAATAGGGGCGGATGTTGATGTTCACGAACGCCCAGCCGTGCTCCGCAGCAATTTCGCTGCACAACCGGTTCACGTCGTCGTAGTTGCCTTCCACCTCCACGACGTTCGGCTTGTAGATAAGATTCCCCAGCACTTTGGCCGCTTCCAGATCGCCGGGAATAAACACATAGCAGTGCATGCCGGACGCGGCGGCGTGGGCGGCGACCGAGTTGGCCAGATTGCCGGTTGAGGCACAGGCGACGGTTTCGAACCCGAGCTCGCGCGCCCGGGTCAACGCCACCGCCACCACGCGGTCTTTGAAGGACAGGGTGGGGTGGTTCACCGTGTCGTTCTTGACGTACAGCTCGTCCAATCCCAGGTATGCGCCGAGGTTCTTCGCGCGTACCATCGGCGTCAGCCCTGCATGGGGTCCGACGAAGTTGGTGCCTTCCACGGGCAGCAGGTCGACGTAGCGCCACATGCTGCGAGGCCCCTCCTCGATCTTTTTTCTCGAGATGGCCCGCTTGATCTCTTCGTAGTTATACTTCACTTCGAGGGGCCCGAAGCACATCTCGCAGACGTGGATCGCCTTCGTCGGGTACTCTTTGCCGCACTCCCTGCAGACGAGCGCTTTCATCTTGTTGGTCATCGTGCCACCTGTGCTGTTAAGGCTTCACCACGCAGCCGGCGTAGGGGTCGCCGTCGTCGAACAATTCTGTGATCGTCGGGCGTTCGCCGCACAACGGACAATCGGGATTCCGCCGCACCTTGATTTCACGGAATTGCGTCTTCCGGGCGTCGAAATCGAGCATGCGGTCCGTCAAAGGGCGGCCGATGCCGAGGATCAGCTTCAACGCTTCCGTCGCCTGGATGCTTCCGATGATGCCGGCCAAGACGCCGATGACGCCCGCTTCCTGGCAGGAGGCGACCAGACCGGGCGGGGGAGGAGTCTTGAACACGCACCGATAACAGGCCGACTTCTTCGGCACGATCGTCGTGACGCGCCCGTCGAACCGCAGGATGCCGCCGTGCACCAGCGGCTTCTCGGCGAAGAAGCAGGCGTCGTTGATCAGAAACTTGGCGGTGAAGTTGTCGACCCCGTCGATGATCACGTCGAATTCGCCGAAGAACTTGAGCGCATTTTTCGCGGTCAGCCGCTCTTCGTACGTGACGACCCGCACGTCGGGATTCAGCGCTTCGATCTTTTCCTTCCCGGAGACCACCTTGGGGCGACCGACGTCCGGCGTGTGATGGAGAATTTGCCGCTGCAGATTGGTGAGGTCTACGACGTCGCTGTCGATGAGTCCGATAGTTCCGACGCCGGCCGCCGCCAAGTACAGCGCCGCCGGAGACCCTAAGCCGCCGGCCCCGACAAGAAGCACCTTCGCCTTGGCGATTTTCTTCTGTCCCTTGCCGCCGACCTCCGGAAGCAGGATATGGCGACTGTAGCGGGTTATTTGGTCTTCAGTGAATTCCACGGCGCTGGGATGCTGAAAATGTCCTCCAACTTCGTTCTCAGCTCGAAAAAATCCTCAACGTACCCCAGAGGGTACGCCTCCGGTTTTTTCTCGCCTGCGGCCTCGTTGGAAGGCCATTTCGGGCATCCCTCCTTTGATGAAGGAAGTAATCCATGGTTCCTATTGCCGAGCTAGATGTTGAAGTACTTCTCGATGCTGATATACCGCTCTCCCGTGTCGCACAGTATCGTCACGACGTTTTTCCCGGGGCCGATTTCGTCGGCGATCTTCTGAGCGGCGAAGACATTGGCGCCGGCGGAGATGCCGACGAGCAGCCCTTCCTTTTTCGATAGCAGCTTGGCCGTCTGATAGGCCTCGTCGTCCGTGACCGTGATCACGCGGTCGAGGATCTTGCGGTTGAGTACCTTGGGAATGAAGCCGGCCCCGATACCCTGGATCTTATGCGGCCCCGGGTCGCCGCCCGACAGAACGGGGGAGCCGGCCGGTTCCACGGCGATGATCTTCACGTTGGGGCATTTCTCCTTGAACACTTCTCCGCACCCGGTGATCGTGCCGCCCGTGCCGACCGCGGCCACGAAGGCGTCGATCCGTCCATCCAGCGCTTCAAGGATTTCCGGCGCCGTCGTCATGCGGTGCATCGCCGGATTGGCCGGATTCGAAAACTGATCGGGCATGAAATAAGAGGGATTTTGCGCAATGATGCTTTCCGCTTCTTTGATCGACCCCTTCATCCCTTCCCAAGCCGGGGTGAGAACCAGCTGCGCCCCATAGGAGGACAGCAGGCTGGCGCGCTCCATGCTCATGCTTTCGGGCATGACCAAGATCAACTTGTAGCCCCGCACGGCCGCGACCAGCGCCAGCCCGATGCCGGTGTTCCCGCTCGTCGGCTCAACGATGGTGCCCCCCGGCTGGAGCTTGCCTTGGCGTTCCGCCTCGTTGATCATGTTAAGGCAGATGCGGTCCTTCACGCTGCCGCCCGGGTTGAAAAACTCTACTTTTCCGAAAATGGTCGCCGAGCCGGGCTTCGACAGGCGATTCAGTCGCACGAGCGGGGTGCCGCCGATGAGTTCGGTGATCTCTTTATGCATCAGCTTGCCCATCACCCGCCGCCCATGTAGAAGAGGAATTCCACTCGATCGCCGTCTTTCAACTGCGTGGTGGCCAGATGGCTTCGTTCCAGCATGGTATCGTTGACCTCCACCGCTACCATTTGTGGCTCGATACTCTTTGCCTTGAGCAGGTCGAGGACCGTCCCGCTGACAACTTCCTCCGCTTTGCCGTTTACTTTGATCTGCATGAGCACTCCGAAGTCGGCATAAGGATTAAATAATTCCAGCACCGTAACAAAGTGGAATCCGGCTTGTCAAGGAACGGACGAGACTGGAAGCCGCCGTCGTGGGAGCTTCCGTCACCTTGACTTTCACACGCGCTCCCGAGCAGTATGCGCCTCCCTGGAGGAGCTATGTGGAAACGTAACTTCATGTTCCGCGCCGACGAGGGGACGCCGCTCAAGGAATCCGAGAACGAACTTTTTCACGATACCGAACCGGCCATGGACAGCGCGGGGTTGCAACTCGAAAAATTTCTTTCCGTGTGGATCCAAGGAGAAGGACACGACGAGCGGCCCACGATGTATACCAACGTCTATGTCAGGACCGCGACGCTTGACTTCGGTAAGCGGGCCGGTTTTCTCCAGCCGCTGCAAGGGCGGTCGCATCAAATCAAACAACTCCTCACGCCGTCGCAGAAGCGCTACCTCCGCGAGTGGTTGAGCGCGCATTCCCGGGAAGCCTGGGATGCCTCGGAGGACCACTTCCGCACGCTCTTCGACTTGGAATGACGGCCGACCGTCTCTGGCGGGCCGCCCTCACGGCCCTGTTTCTGACGCTCTTCGCCGCTGAATCGGAGGCTGCCGCCTCGATTGATATCTACTATGCTCCAGAGGATGCGCCGCTCGATCGCGTGGTGCAACTCTATGAACAGGCGCGGCACTCGATCTTCGTCGCCGTGTACGCGATCACCTCACCGCCGGCCGTCAAAGCTTTGATCGCGGCCAAAAAGCGCGGCGTGGACGTACGGGTCCTCACCGATCGGGAGCGCCTCGACGATCCTAAGCAGCGGGCCGCGCTGTCCGCGTTGCGGCTGGCGGGCATTCCGGTCAGAATCAATCAACACGAGAATCTCATGCATCTGAAACAGGTCATCGTGGACGATGAAATCAACGCCTCGGGGTCCATGAATCACACGACCAGCGGCAACCGGTACAACGATGAACGGCTCGACGTCATCAGAGACCGTGCCGTCAGCCTCAGAGTCCGCGATAAATTCCTGACCATGTGGAACGATCGGGACCGGTATCGCTCCTGGGAAGGGGAGTAGAGTAGCATGTCGGCGTGTATCGAGACAGATGTCGTCGTGGTCGGGGCCGGAGGAGGGGGGGCCGTGCTGGCGCTCGCGCTGGCCCAGAAAGGTATCAAAACCTTCGTAGTGGAGCAGGCGCCCGGTCCGCCGCAAGGGCTGCGTGGTGAAATTTTGCAGCCGAACGGACAGCTGGTCCTCGACCGACTGGGGTTGTTGCACAAGCTGCCGGCCGAGGCAACCAGGGCCATCCGCCTGTTTCACTTCTGCCGCGCCGGCGGAGAGCGGCTCTGTACCGTTGATTACGGCGATCTGCCGCCCCCCTACAATCGAGCCCTGGTCACGCTGCCCAACGTCGCGCATCAGGCCATCCTTCGCGAGTTGGAATCCCACGAGTCCATCACCCTGTGGTACGGCGCCAAGTTCTGCAGCCTGGTCCGGGAGGGGCCGACTGTCGCGGGCATCGTCGCGGAGCAGGGCGGAGACCAAACCACGATCCGCGCCAAGCTGCTGGTCGGCGCAGACGGCGCATTCTCCAAAGTGCGAGCGGCGTTGAACATTCCGGCGGACCTGCATCTCTACCCCGAGGGGTATTTGATCGCGATCCTGGAACACCCGGACAGGCTTGATGAAGGCCGCTATTTCGTGGGCCGGCGCACTATCCTGGGGCTATTTCCTGCGGCAGGCAGAAAAGTGTACCTTTTCTATATGATTCGGGCGGGGTCGATGGAGCAAATCAAAGCGAACGGATTGCAGGCCCTGCGAGACGCTTGGATCCGTATCGATCCTTCGTCACGGCGGCTGTTTGACAGTCTGACGGATTGGGGGCAGACCGCGTATATGCCGACGGGGCGCGTCCGGACGCCGACCTGGGTGGCCGACGGGGCCGCCTTGATCGGTGATGCGGCTCATGCGATGAATCCCCATGCATCCCAAGGACGCATGCAGGCGATGGTCGACGCAATGGCCCTCGCGGATTTGTTGCCCTCCTATCTCGCGGACGGCGACTGCTCGGCGCGAAGGTTGAAAGCCTACGAGTTGGCGCGGCGACCCCAGGTGACGATGCTGCAACGGTTGGCGGACCAGCAGGTGTTGCTTTGGAACACGGGCAATCCGGCACTGGGATGGCTGCGGGACCGCGTGTTTCAGACCTTGGACCGCAACGCCCGCCTTCGGTATCGGGTGTTAGAAACCACCGCGGGTTTGCGCGTAACCCCTCCTTTCACGTTGATCGACCGGGTCAAGGCTGCCGGCTTCCTGCCAGATTTTTCGTCTCACCGAGTTTGAGAAAGATATGTCCACCGAACATGTGATCGAAGGGTTGCCCGCAGAAATCCAGCAGACGCTTCGGGCCTACGCGAAGGACGTGAAAGAGATGTTCGGAGCGCGATTGGAAGGGCTGATCCTGTACGGCAGCGCGGTGCGCGGGGAATTTTTGCCCGGCCGTTCCAATCTCAATCTGTTGCTCCTCGTGTCCTCGTACGATAGCGCGCTCTTGAAGCAGTACGGAAAATTGCATCGACGCTGGAGCAAGGAGCGCATCGTCGTGCCCTTGTTCCTCACCGAGGCGGAATTGGTGGCGTCTGCGGCTGTGTTCCCCCTCGAGTATTTGGAAATTCAGGAGCAGCACCGGTTGCTCGGAGGACGCGACCCGTTCGTCGGATTTCATGTCGATACCCGCCACCTCGCGTTCGAGGCGGTCCAGGGCCTGCGGACCAACCTCCTCCGCCTCAGGCAGCGGTTTGCCGAAGGTGGAGGATCGGAAGAAGCGGCGACGATTCTGCTCACGCTTTCGATCACTTCCGTCTTGCCCTGTCTGCGGGGCGTTCAACGGGTGCTGGGAAAGCCGGTCAGTGCGGGTTCGGAGGACTTATTGAAAGAGGTAGGCGATCAATGGGGTCTGGATCTTCGCGGGTTGCATGACGTGCTTCTGCTGAAGCGCGGCCACATCTCGCCTGGCCCCCACGAAGTCCCGCGGCTGTTCGATCGATACATGCACGCACTGGAGACCATCATCGGTAAAACCGGTACCATGCTGTCCGCCGGAGCCTGAAGATGCGATGTTTAACCGGTCTCGCCATCGTGCTTATTCTTTGCGCGTCGTTTCTTACGGCCGAATGGGCGGGGGCCGTGCCCGGGGAGCGTCCGCGGTTGCCGGAACCACTGGGTTACGTCAGCGACCATGCGAACGTGCTGGACGCCGAATGGAAGGCGAGAATCAGGTCGGTCTGCCAGGATCTGGAGCGGAAAACGGGCGTCGAGATGGTCGTCGTCACGGTGCCGGACCTCAAACCCTACGCGACCGCGAACGACTATGCGGCGGCCTTGTACGAACGATGGGGTATCGGGAGCGCGCAGCAAGAACACGGAATGCTGGTGTTGCTCGTGGTGCACGAGCGCCAGGCTGCGATGACGATCGGGCGGCGCATGCTGCCAATCGTCACTGCGCCCGTGGCCGGCCGCATCGCCACCGAGTATCTGGATCCTGCCATCAAGCTCGGACACTTTGGGGAAGCGCTCTATCGAACCGCCGTCGCACTGGCGAGCGAGTCTCAGGAAGTGAGAATCGGTACGCTCAGCAAGCACCGGTTCAAAGGCCTTGGCTTCTGGATCACGCTCTTCACGAGCATCGGGGCCCTCTCGTTCCTCTGGTGGATCAGCCGCCCGGACTTGCGGCATCCCTACGGCCGCGTCCGCCGCGGCGAGTACTGGGGCACGGGGCAGGGAGGTTTCGGCGGGAACTTCGGCGGGTTCGGCGGGGCCATGAGCGGGGAAGGGTATAAATGAAAGCAGACCTAACTCCGGCGAGGCACCTCTCTTCCCTCTTCCAAATCCATCAGATCGGCCCAAGCGGTAAGGTCGGTTCTCGAAGGATCGACGGCGTCCCGGCACTTGTTGAAATACTCCTGTTTCTCCGGCGTGCTCGGCCCACGGTTCAGCATCATCCGGTTCCATTCCTCTCGTTCAACCTCAGAGTGAGGTTTCGCGGTCCGGCGGAACCACTGAGCTACCCCTTCGTCGGTGGGATTCCTTTGGACCGCCCTGGTGAAGTCTTCCGCCGTAATACTGGCGAAATCCAGGAGTCGGTGGTCCATGGGGCAGGGATAGATGTACTCGCCTTCCGTGCCGGCCAAGACGGCTCGGCATTTGTCGATCATCCGCGCCAAATGCACGTAGCCGTCCATTTTGCACCTCATGCTGCGCGGGAAGCACGTGCGGAGGTCCACGGCACTTACAACATCTTGTGGTTAGCGAAGACCAGGCTGCGGACGAAGACTTCTCCGTTTTCATAGGAGATGATCCGTCGCGAGGCCGGTAGGTCGGACTCGCCCACGCGGACGTGGCTGTCCGTAAAGCTCTCCACGTTTGTCAGTTTGTTGTCCTGCGGGGAATAGTAATAGACGGTGTATTTTGTGGTCAGGTTCTTTTTATCCTGGGTCACGGCGCTCTCTTCGACGTTGATCGTGAAGCCGACCGGGGGCATGCCGGGGTGCGCCATCTTGCGATTGATCTGTGTAATCCGATCGTCCTTGATCCGATAGAAGGACTGCATGGGGTCGCCGTTCAGGATCAGTTTGGGGCCCATCGGATGTTGCTTATCGTCTCCTAGCGTAAGGCCATACTTGCCGTCGGACTCCTCAAAGCTCCTGGGACCGCGATGGACCGCAATCATCGCAATCTGGCTTTCGGCCCACTTTTGAACCTCGGTGTCCGGCAGATGCACGCTGACGTCCCGGGGGCCCTTGACCGTGACTGTGCCTTTGCTTTCTTTGCCGTTGATATTGACCGTTAAGTCGGCTGTGAACCCCTTAAAGTCTTTCTGCCAGCGGGCCGTCCGTTCGAAGGCTCGTCGCAGCAACTCCCTCGCTTGGGGATCGTCGGCCGCCTGAGTCTGTTTCCCTTCTTGTGATTCCATCGCGGCCTCCTCACGTGAAAGAGAATAGAAGTAGGGACCGAATTATAACTATGTGTAGAAAGGCTATACAACTGGGGGATCCTATCGGTCAGACTAATGAAGCTGCAGAAGCAGGCATTTCAGAGACTTATGCAGCCGATGTGAAAAGCCGAATGGGAGGATTGAGTAGTTCCTTCTGTTTTATTATGGACTTATGACACCCGATATAGTAAAAGTCCCCGATATTGGCTATACTGTCGGACGCGGGCCCTCTTTCCTCTAGGGTTCCAAAGGGTTAAGTAGAGAAAGGATCCGTAATGGAACGACGCGCGGCCTCTCATACAGAAGAAGAGGAAATGAATCAGCGCCGCAGGCTGTTGAACCTGGCCAGGAAGGGTGACCCCAAGGCGGTAAGCAAGCTGTTCGAGTTGTACCAAGTCAGGATCTACAGCGGCGACATGCTCAACAAGCTGAACCGCGCCGTCGCTGCCCAAGCCCTGCATGCAAAGGGCCAGCAGCGAAAATCCGGCAAACCTGCCGGGCGCAGGAGACCTCCTGCGGCGAAAGCCCCTCGAAAAACTACCCGAAAATCTGTCGTCCGCAAGAGAAAGCGATAAGGGCTTCGTTCTTCGCCGTCATTGCACAGCGACTCGAAGGCCGCCGTCCGACAGCTTCTTTCCAATGTCTTCGGCCTTCTTCCGCTCTCCGGCGTACACCATCGCCTCGCCTTCGTGGTCGATTCGCCAAGCCAATTCGAACGCCTTATGTTGATCCATGCCGGGAATGACCCGGCAAAATAAGGTGATGACTTGCTGGTAGGTGTGGCAATCGCAGTTATAGACGATGACACGGGCTTCCAGATCATCGCCGCTGCCGGTGCTCACATCCTCCAGAGCCCGCGGAGTGGCCAACGGAGTGGGAGACTTCGCCATCGCCCGGATTGTAGCAAATATTACCCGCTCAGTTAATATCCTGTCCGTGGAATCACGTCATTGGGCAATCGGACCCCGTCTCTCCCGCACGAATGTTCCAGCAACTTGCCATGCAAGGGAGAATCGGTGACGGGAATCCATCCATGATCCTGAGCAAGCGCAATCGTGTAAGCCAGCGACGCGGAAGTTTTGAGCAAGGCCATTCCGTATTCGTAGTCAAAGGCCTGTTCCAACGGAAGGCGCGCAGCGCTCAACTGCTTCACCCGAGCGACGGTATACGGCTTCGTTCGATACGAGTCTCCCAGAAGCTCCAGAAGGGCGGCAGGTCCCGGCACCGTCTTGTCGCCGACCACCATGCCGTGGGCGGTGTCGAAGAGCCCCCGCTGGAATCGGCGGTCTTCGCCCAGTGCCTGGTGAAACATATCCCTCCACTGTCGATCCGCAAGATCGCGATCAATCGCGGCCGAGGTGTGCGCGTTCAACGGGCCACTCACGTCGTAGCCCTGCACGATCCGGCCCTGTGCCACCAGGTCGGGGTGGAATCCTCCCATGCGGTCTTGGAACGCCGTCGTGCCGGCCAGCGGCGTCAATTGCACCGCCATGTAATCCCGGAAGTGCACCGTCTCGTAGCGATCAAGAATTTGTTCTAGGGTACGTGGATGACAGAGATGAAACGGATAGAAGAACGCCTGCCGCCTGGTCGACGTCACATCACAACGGGATGGAGGATCGGATTGTGGGTGGTGTGAATACGTTATTCGATGCTATTGGCAGTTGACTGAACGCAATAGGGGAATGCGTATTCCTTCGCTAGAACGTGTCCATATCGATGACTTCCGTCGCATCCCAGAGATTCTTCCATTCAGCCTCCGCCAAATCTTTCTGCCGGTCCGTTTCGGTCTCTTCGCCGAATTCACGGGCCCTGGCCTGGTCGGCAGAGTTCTGCGCAGCTTCGCCGGAGGATTGTTCCGGAGAAGCCTGCTTTCGGCGTTTCTTTGAGGGGTCCATGTTCACCGGCATGGCTCACTCCGTCTAAATGGACCCTACTCCCGACCGGACAATAATGTCAATCGCCGGCCTGCCAGATTGCGCGATTGACGGCTGCCTGGGGCCGTTGTTACAGTCAGCGGGTCTCTCGCCAACAAGAAGGTATTGATGCTGGATGCGAAAGTCTGGTGGCCCCTCTTTCCCTTGCTGTTGCTCGTCGTGATCGTCTGCCTCACCTGGGCCTTGGTGGCGGTGGTTCGAAAGTCGGAAAGTCTAAAGGCGCGTTTACTGCAAATCGGCGCGTTTACCTGTTATTTTTTAGCAGCCGCCTCCGCGATCGCAAGCGAGCGGGGACTAGTTTCCGCCAACGTGCACCGGCCGTTTTCGTTGCTTACCCAGCTTTTTCTTTTCATGGCCCTGCTCCATCACAGCAACGCAGGCAATCGGCCGTTGCTCTGGCTAAACGCGACGGCCTGGCTCGCCATCCTGTCGGACACGGCGCTGCATTTGCTCGTTGTCCGCCACTGAGGTATGAGAGAGTGTACGGGTGTGAACCGCTGCAGATAGTCCCCGTGGCCGCTAAAATAGCTCAACCGCTACTGTGTCGGCGTATTGCCTGCCCAATCGCGTAAGTCTGATACGGTCCTCTTCGATTTCCAATAGCTGCCTTGCCATCAGGCGCTGCACCGCCTCCCGTGGGCCGGAAAGGTGGTACCATCCGACCTCATTCAGGGAAACTCCGTCCGTCAGCCTCAATCCAAAAATGAGCGCGTCGCGGTGGCGTTCATCGACTGATAATGCTTCCCGATGGACGGTCGGCAGGCGATTCTGAGCGAGAGTCCGTTCGTACCGGGACAAGTCGGCAACGTTGCCGAAGCGGAATCCCGCCACATAAGACTCCGCGCTCGGGCCAAAACCGACGTACTCGCCGCCCGTCCAGTATAGGAGATTATGCCGGCAGGCATGTCCTGGCTTGGTGTAATTGGAAATTTCGTACCGAGTGAATCCGCCCTCCGTGAGCACCACATCGGCCAGGCGATCCATTTCTATCTGCAGCGAATCGTCCGGGGGAGATACGTGTCCCTGCTGGATCTGCTTCGCCAGGCCGGTGCCCTCCTCAATCGTCAACGCATAGCAAGAAAGGTGGGACGGGGATAGTGCCACGGTATCCCGGAGCGTCCGCTCCCATGCTGTGACGGTTTGGCCGGGCAGGCCATACATCAGGTCGAGGTTGACGTTCGCGAAGGCGGCGGCCCGGGCCGCTTCAACCGCGCGCGCCGTGTGTTGCACGAGGCCGGGACGGCCGATGGCGACAAAGTCCCGATCGTCCATCGACTCCGCGCCGAAACTGATCCGTGTGAATCCCATCGCGGCCAGGGCCAGGAGATCGGATGCGGATACGGTAGCCGGATGGGCTTCAATGGTGATTTCGGCGTCGGCATTGACGGGGAAGGCGCGTCGGATGGCGGCGAGTAGCTCATCCAATTGGGAGATGGAAAGCGCGGTCGGCGTTCCGCCGCCGAAATATATGGTCCCAACGGAACGTCCGTGCACGGCCTCCCACTCGGCCCGCAGCCGGATTTCCCGAACGGCGTGACTGACGAATGAGGCTGCTCGTTCCGGCCGGTGGACTTCCAGATAAAAAGCGCAGAAATGGCATCTGGTTCGGCAAAACGGGACATGCACATAGAGACCGAGGGTCGTGCGTTTGTTCACGAGATGGTGAAAGGCTCCGGCTTGGAAAAGTCGCGCGACACGGCGATTTCGATCTCATCCGTCGGTGATTTGCCACGGTTGCGGACGTGGACCGTCCAGGCTCCGTGCCGGCGCAACGTCTCGAACAGAGTCTTGATCAGTTCCGGTTTGATCGTGGTCTCCCATTCGCGCAACCAAGCATACTGATCGTCGTCTCCCTCATAGTCGTCGGGAAAGCCGGCTTCCAGGCTGAAGCGCAGGTTGAACGTTTTTTCCTCGTGGTACATTGGTGCCTCGCGTTGCGATCGGTCAAGGCGCGGTCTTATAATGCGGTCGTTCAGCAAAGGAGCTTGCATATGCCCATCTTCGAATATACCTGTGAGGAATGCAATCACCGGTTCGAGTTGCTGGTTCATGGTTCAACCGTCCCGTCCTGTCCCTCCTGCCAGACCACAAAACTGAAAAAGGAATTTTCGCCGTTCGGGGTAGGTGCACCGGAAGGCTGGGCGCCGTCAGAGGGCTCCGGCCCCTGCGGAACCTGCGGCGATCCACGCGGGCCGGGCGCTTGTTCCATGAATTGACCTGTGGCACCATGAGCGATCCTGCCGAGTTCCAACGGGCCGTGTCCACCATTGCTCAATCGGACCCGCTGGTCAAGTTACTGCAACAGGTGGCGCTCGGCCGGATGAAGCCGCAGGACGCGGGGCTGCGGGCCGTGACGGAAGCCTGGCTCACCACCTACCAGAAGGTGCTCGAGACGTGTCATTTTGAACGATCCACCGTGCTTCGCCTGGATCCGGCCCCTCGCCTAGAGGTGCTCGTGCAAGCCGGCATTTTGCCGGCGGATCATCCTGGAGCGGCGGCACTTCGAGCCGGTTTCTCCGGCGCCCTCGCCCGGGCCTCAACCTGATCATCTCGATGCCGTGATTCTCTTCTTCACCCTTGTGCTGGGGATCATCCTGGGTCCCCCGGTCTTATGTGCCGAGGATACCCCTGGCACAAGGCCGTTGTTCGTCGTACAGGCGGATCGGTTGTCCTCGATTCTCCCCTCCGATACTCATCCGCTGATCGAACCGGCGGCGATCGAATCGTTTTTGGCCCGCTTGGACGGCAACCCGCCCGATTGGAAGACAGTCTATGGAGCAGGCCATCGCGATCCCCGCCACGATGAGCGGCTCTTTGCGTTGAATCGGGAACGGGACGCCAAGCGTCTCGGCAACGACACGCTCGGATGGCGGGTGACTTTTCTCTGGAGCGGAGAACTATCGCGCTACGATCCGACCCGCGGCGGGTTTCCGGTGGCGGTGGGTCCGATACTCACTCACACCGGCTGGGGGATCGTCCGGTTTAAGCCTGAAGATCTGCCCTCGAACCTGCTTGCGATCCCGAATCCTGCTCAACGTGAAATCCTGCGGCGGAAATTCGCACAGGCACCGTCTCTTGCGATTCAGGTCGCTTTGACCGGCAGACTGATTTTGGAAGAATCGATCGTGTACGATTTCTCGCATGCCGAGGAGGGAAAAGGCCTCATCATGCCGGTTGTCCGTATCGAGCGGGTCGACTATCTGCTGTCTCCCTGAGCTTACCTCGATTGGCCGAGGGCCGGCTGCGAGTTGCCGAGACCGTGCAGATCAAGGCTCTCGAAGTCGGAGCACCCGGAATGTCTGGTGCCCGCGATGGTACCGGGTCGCACCACCTGGACTGTCTTCACTCCGGCCTTTGCGGCTGCGTCCAGTTCCAATTCTGCATCCGACAGGAACACCATGCCGTGGGCCGGGAGTCCGAGCACTGCGGCGATTCGGCGATAGGAGGACGGGTCCATTTTTGCCCCGACTCCCGTGTCGAAGTAGTGTTCAAAGAGACCGGTGAGGTCTCCGTAGTTCGTGTGCGCGATGAGCAGGCGCTGCGCCTGTTCGGACCCCGAGGAATACAAGGCCAACCGCACGCCGTTTTGCCGCCATCGGCGCAAAGCCGGTGCAACGTCGGCGTACAGCTCTGGTGTAAACACGCCGCTCCGGTAGCCTTCCTCCCAGATCATTCCTTGAATCGCTTTCAACCCGGGGTGCTTGCGGTCACCTTCGATCCAGTGATTCAGGATCCCCGGCAGCTCCTCATACCCGGGACGGGTGCCCCATTCCTTGGCGACAGTGTCCTGGCAATGAGAAGCCCACTGGCGCACCACCGGATTTTCGCGATTCTCCCGCAAGAACGAGCCGAGGCGGCGTTGAGCGTAGGGAAACAGCACTTCGCGGACGAATGCTACGGGAATGATGGTGCCTTCGATGTCGGACAAGACGCAGTGGATCATAGCCAGCGATACCGTGTTTCGATGCCGGATCCCGTGTAGTGCGGCGTCCATCCGCTCTGGTCGGTGAACACGCGAATAGCCCGTACGTGAGGAGACGGCCCGAGATCGAACCAGTGTTTCGTGTTCGCGGGTACGGAAAGAAGATCGCCGGCAACGCAGAGGAGGGCGAACACTTCCTCGGCATGGCGATCCTGGTGAAACCAGAACAACCCTTGACCTTCGACAAAAAAGCGAACTTCATCCTCGGCGTGCGTATGCTCGCGAATGAATTTGTCGCGAATAGCCGGGAGGTTGGGGGTTTGGGGTGTCACGCTGACCACGTCGGCCGTCCGATAGCCGCCTTTTTCCATGAACGGCTTCAACCAATGGTCATAGGCCGCCAAGACTTCGGCGTCCGTCGCGCCGGGGGATTTGACGCCGGCCGCCCATCGCTCGTAAAAGATGCTCCGTTCATCAAGAAACGCGCGGAGGGCGCGCTCGTCGGAAAGCTCAATATGCCGGTCGGGGACGCGCAATGTTGCCATGACGCCTGACCTCCCATTCGCACTGAAGTAAAAATTCGCAGGCCTCGAGATGCCGCTTCGCCTGCGTCAAATCCTTGCCCCACACGTACAACCCATGCCCTGAAAGCAAGAAGGCGAAGCACGACGGGAGAGCCCCCAGCCACGGTTTGATATAGGCGGCCAGCGCGGGTATGTCTTGGGAATTGGGAAAGACGGGCAGCGCGACCTCCGACTCGTGCGTTGTTACACCCTCCAGTCCTTTGAGCATCTCCCATCCGGACAGCAGTACGCGTCCATCGACGGCGGCGAAGCGAGACAAGAGAGCCGCCGCTTTCGAGTGCGTGTGCAGCACCGCGCCGGCGTTCCTTGTTTCATAGATCATCAGGTGAAGAAGCGTCTCCGCGGAGGGAATCAGCCCGCTTCCGTCTGCGGGGCGGCCCTCCCGATCGACGGCGAGTACGTCGTCCGCCTGCAGCGTCAGCTTGTCCACTCCGGAACTCGTGATCGCGCAGATCGCCGGGGCCGCGTCGGGGGGTAACCGCACGCTGTAATTCGTGCTCGTCGCGGGAGCCCAGCCGTTGCGATAGGCCCAACGCGCAATCTCCGCTATTTGATCGGCGTAGGCTTTGATTTCCGATAGGCCTTGCATGGCGGACGTTCTTATCACAAGTCGAGGAAGAATGACCCTGGCGGGTCCGCCAGGTGTACCGGGATGAGTTCTTCAGCAGCGCAACGGAGGAAAATCTCGGACAGGGAGGCGAAGTCAGAAGGCGTCTTTGGAGCAGCGGAATCCGGTCCCGCTCGGCCGGCTATCCATCGTACCCCAATCCCGGTCGCTCGTTCGGAGGCTGATGGCGGGTTTGAGCCAGGAGCCGCCGCGCATGGCTTTGATGCCGCCGTGCTCCGGGCCTTGAGGATTGGTCAGAGGCGCAACGCGGTAATAATTGGGGTTGTACCAGTCTTGTACCCACTCCGCGACGTTCCCGGCCATATCGTGGATCCCGTAGGGGCTCGCGCTCTGAGGAAAGCTTCCGATCGGGAGGGTCAGCACTTCGCCCTTCAGGCCCTTCTCCTTTGCAATTCGGGCTCCTTCTCCCTTGACCCAAAAGGCCTCCCAGTCAACGCTGCTCTTGAACTCGATGGTGTGTCCAGCCCAGTAGCTGGCGCTGTTCGCCATGGCCGGATCCCAGCTCTGCCCCCAAGGGTAGATCCTTCCGTCGGAGCCCCGCGCAGCCTTTTCCCATTCCGCTTCCGTCGGCAATCGCTTGCCTTTCCACCGGCAGTAAGCCAGCGCGTCGTCCCAACTGACGTTCACCACGGGATGTCGCCCGCTGTCAGGCAGCGGCATGCCGGCTTCCCATAGGGTCAAGGCCGGTTTGGGATTTTCGGGGATTCGATGGCCAGTGGCCCGAACGAATGCGGCATAGTCGTCGTTCGTGATCTCGAACCGGTCGATCCAATATGGGGCGAGATACACCTTGCGTTGAGGCCGCTCGTCAGGAAGTCCTCCGGCTTCCTCGGGAGCGCCCATCAGAAATTCGCCGGCTGGAATCAAAACCATGTCGCTCGAAGGCGGCGCGCCGGTGGAGGAGAGCGTGGGAAACAGGAGGGAGGAAAGGGCAAGCAGGGCCCCCGTACTGGCCCGCAAACAGCTTATGATCTTTTTACCCCGCAGGCTCGCGCGACGCCGTCGCGGTAGCGGAGCCAGAGGCGCAAGGATTTTCTCAGGCATGATAGGACCGTCTGTTGTTGCTTGAGACTGACGGCATGATTGACCACCATATCATACGCGTCGTGTCGATGGCCCGCCTCGACCATCTGATGAGACCGGATCAGGTCCATGCACTCCGGAGAGACGCCGCAATAGCGTACGAGGGGATGCGCTTCAACGATGGCCTCGATTTCCTCCGCGCGCTTCGGCTTGGATGGTTCGAGGATTTGCTTCCGATCTTTGACACTGCCTTCGACGAAGATTGTAAGGGCTGCGGCGCCGACGACCCAGTCGCGGTGCACAGATACGGCGTCGAGCCAGGCGCGATAGGTTTTACTCGCGGGGAGCAGGCGGACCCGGCCAAAATCTTCCAGTCGGTAGCCCAGTCCCTGCATCATCGAGAGAAAGAGCTCGGGATGCGACTTCCCAAGCGACAGTCCGCCGGTGTCCTCTTCGTAGATGTTTTCGGCCAACATGCGGCGCACCGGTTGCGGCGGGTTGCGCCCATGAATGCGCGCGAGGAAGACCGGAAAATCCCTGACGTAGACGCCGAACTCCTGCTGAAAGTGGACCTGCAATTGCTCCTTGCCGACCGCGCCGCTGGCGAACGCGGGCCAGGCCCAATGGTGCTTGTCGTCCATGATGCGCAGCAGCTCTTCCTGAAACCGGCTCTTTGTCAGCGGTCTGGTGGTCATTCTTGCCTTCTCCCTCGACGCATCGTTAGAATCAGTTTTTGATTATGGCGTTCAATCAGATCACGATTCAGAATCCCGACGACATTCTGGCTGTGTTGTCCGATATCGCGCTCCGCGGGCAGGGATTCACGACGGAGTGCCTCATGGATTACGTGCTGGACGAAGGATTCACCGAGCCGATCTATTTGAGCGCCAGCGGGGAAGATCCCGACGCGTACTACAAGGGGAGTCCGAACGCCTGGGCCGTCTATCAAGTCCGCGAATGGAAACGGGTGCTGACGGTGTCCGGCGGGCCGGGTAGGCAGCGTCGCGTCCAGATCACCGAGACCCCATAGCGCCGGAGGCCAGTGTAGAAGCCGACCGGAAAATTTGCAACGAAATGTCCGGGTCGTGCTTCCATCGGACGATCATATGGCGATGATTCAACTGACCGAGCCACAGGACATCGGCGAGCTGGCCATGATCAAGAGTCTGCTCGACGGCAATGGAATCGCCTACGTCGTGCACCACGAGCACGTCAACAGCCTGTATCCGGGGGTGCCGTTCCTGAACTGCCGTGTGCTGGTGGAGGAAACCCAACGCCGCCGCGCAGAGACCCTTCTCAGCCGCTTGCGGCTGCCGATCCGCGAGACTTCCGAGGACCAATCCTCGGAACGCTGAGCTCTTGTGAGCATTCCGTTCTACGTCCCGTTCGTCGCGTGCTTCTTTTTTGCGGGCGGTTCGGCGGGGAGAGAGGGATTGCGCTCGCCCGAGCCCTGATACCAGCCACCGACGAGAGTCCCTTCCTCGAAATAGAGGTACCGATGTTTCACGACGGCAGTGCTTTCCCAATCCTCGAAGATCCATTCTTCGCGACGAACCCCGTCGGCGGTAAAACTCGTGTTGATGGTTTGCGGCGAGCCCCAGGCCTGCAGGACCTGTTCCTTCGTCATGCCGACCATGACCCGGTGCTGCGCGATGTGTTTGCGAAAATCAGGATCCAGGCGCTGTGAAATTAAGGGCCATACCACCATAAGCAGCAGAAAGACAACCAGCCCGCTGTAAATCACGATCCGCACGTGGCGGCGGCAGAGGAACGGCGTGGACTCATCTGAGTGCGCTTCGGCGGGCATGTCCCTGGTCGCATCCATCTCGGAGAGCATTGCGCGGCGGTTGTGCGGGTCGGCGGATCGTTGCTTGCGCTGCAATCTAACAGCGGGGGAAAAGTGAGTCAAGGGAGCGCTCCGTGATCGTCGAAGTGGAGAGCAACGAGAATTGCCAGAACGGCGTCTTCGCGCGGTTCAAGGAGATGGGCGTGCCCCGGCCGGTTGCGAAAGTGCGGACGTACGAGCGACGCGCCGAAGGGGAGTGGTGTTGGGTGACCGGGTGGTCGGACGATCCGGAACACCCTTGTTGCCCGGCCTATGCGCAGCGTGTCGAGGACTCGGGGGCCGGGTCGGCCTTGATCGTCTACGGAGGAATTTTCGGCGTGCGGCTGAGGCCGGTCGACGATGACGAGCCCTGGAGCCTCGCCGGTCGAAATCAGTGGGGCGAAGCTTATCTTTCGCTCGCCGACGAGCGGGACATGATCTATGCCGATCGATGAAGGCGCTACTCCGCATATTTGGGCAGCGGAATTTTCTTCGCCGGGGCCGGCGAAGGCGGAGGAAGATCCGCAAACTCCTTGGAATAGGGGTTCATGATCGGATCGTGCGTGTGACGCTGTCGCTGCGTGACCAGCTGAAGGCTCTGCGCGCTGATCTCCACACGGTCCACGAGTGATTTCGTCGTCAGCGGATCGGAGAGCCCCTGCAGCGAGAACAGCTGGAAGGCGAGAGTCCAGTCCAGCTTGTCCTTGCTTTTCTCCTTGACGATGAAGCGGGCATCCGGAGAGGGCGAGCCTTTGAACACTAGGAGCCAGATATTCGAACGGAACGCGGGAGCCCCCGGGTCTTGCGGAGGCTTGAATTCCGGCACGAGAGCCGGGACGTGCGTGAGCGGCACGGACGGGGAAAATTCAATGTCGACGAGGCGGACGAACAGCGTCGGTGATTCGCTTTGGTCGTTCGGGTCCATGGCATAGCTGAACGAATAGCGCACGTCGAAGCCGTCCCGCTTGAAGGTGTAGACGTCCTCTCCGTTTTCCGGCGACACCAGCTTCCTGAAATATTTCTCCCAGTCCGTGATCGGATAGTAGGTGAAGACGCGCAACGCAGATTTCCGGTCTCGCACCGCCTGCGGCATGCCGAGTTTGTCGTGCAATTCCTGCTGGGTCAGACCCAGAAATCCGTCTTCGAAGTAGGGCGCGGCGTCACTGCCCGGAGGAACCAAGCCGAGCCATGCACATGGAATGAGCAAGAGCAGGCACCGGCGGATGGAATGTAGGTGGAGGTGCGGGAGCAATGAATCTCTCCAGCAAGAGTCGCCATCGTATCGGCGGTGCGCGAATGATGTCAAGGGCGAGAACGCCAAGTTGTTGCCCGGCCGACGGCCTTTCAGTATGATGGCCAAGGATTTCCCCGGGTAACATGTCATCACCGGAACGTTCGATCGTTATGCCACGAACTCTTGAACAACTTCTCCAGGAACGGATCGCCATCCTTGACGGGGCGATGGGGACGATGATCCAGATGTATAAGCTGGATGAGGCGGCGTTCCGCGGCGTGCGGTTCCAGGACTGGGAGAGAGACCTCAAGGGGAACAACGACCTCCTGAACCTGACGCAGCCCAAGATCATCGAGGACATCCACCGGCAATACCTGGAAGCCGGTGCCGATATCATCGAGACCAACACGTTCAACTCCCAGGCCATCTCGCTCGCTGACTATCACATGGAAGCACTGGCCTACGAGCTGTCGAAGGCGGGCGCCGAATGTGCGAGACGTGCTGCGGACGGCGTGATGGCCGAACAGCCCGGCCGCATCTGTTTCGTCGCGGGCGCGCTCGGCCCGACGACCCGGACATCCTCCATCTCGACGGACGTGAACAATCCCGCGGCCAGGGGAACCACGTTCGACGATCTGGTGCGTGCCTACTATGAGCAAGCGAAGGGCCTCGTGGACGGAGGCACGGATGTGCTGCTCGTGGAAACGATCTTCGACACGCTCAACGCCAAGGCGGCGTTTTTCGCGATCGAGACGCTGTTTGAGGATCGCGCCGTCCGGCTGCCCATCATGGCCTCGGTGACCTACATTCAGGCCGGCAGCAACCGTGGCGTCACCGGACAGACGGTGGAGGCCTTCTGGAATTCCATCTCCCATGTGCCGCTGTTGAGCGTCGGCATCAACTGCGCGCTTGGCCCCAAGGAAATGCGGCCGTTGATCGAGGAGCTGGCCTCTGTGGCGCCGATCTACGTGAGTTGCTATCCGAACGCGGGGCTCCCCAATCCTTTGCTGCCGACCGGTTTTCCCGAGACCCCGGCCACGCTTGCGCCGCAGTTGAAGGACTGGGCCGAGAACGGATGGCTCAACATCGTGGGCGGTTGCTGCGGAACGACGCCGGCCCATATCAAATCGATCGCCGAGGCGGTGAAGGGACTGCCGCGTCGCCGGCCCCCGACGGTGGCGCCGTATCTCAGGCTGAGCGGTTTGGAGGCGGTTACGGTTCGACCCGAATCGAATTTCGTCAACATCGGCGAGCGGACGAACGTCACCGGCTCACCCAGATTCGCCCAATTGATTCTGGCCGGCGATTACGAAACGGCGCTTTCCGTCGCGCGCCAGCAGGTCGAGGGCGGCGCGCAGATCCTCGATGTCAACATGGACGAAGGGATGCTGGATTCGAAGGCGGCGATGGACCGGTTTCTCCGTCTCGTCTCATCTGAGCCGGACATTTCGCGCGTCCCGATCATGATCGACAGCTCCAAATGGGAAGTCATCGAAGCCGGCTTGAAGTGCCTGCAGGGCAAAGGCATCGTCAATTCCATCAGCTTGAAGGAAGGGGAAGGCAAGTTCCTCGAACAGGCCAAGCTGGTGCGCCGGTACGGCGCCGCCGTGATCGTCATGGCGTTCGACGAGAAGGGGCAGGCCGATTGCTTCGAGCGCAAGATCGAGGTCTGCGCGCGAGCCTATCGGTTGCTGACGGACGGGGTCGGCTTTCCGCCTCAGGACGTCATATTCGACCCGAATATTTTGACCGTGGCGACGGGCATCGAAGAACACAACAACTATGCCGTTGATTTCATCGAGGCCACCCGATGGATCAAGCGAAATCTCCCGCTTGCGAAAGTCAGCGGCGGCATCAGCAACATTTCGTTTTCGTTCAGGGGCAACAACGTGGTGCGCGAAGCGATGCACGCGGCCTTTTTGTACCATGCGGTCAAAGCGGGGCTGGACATGGGCATCGTCAATGCCGGCCAGCTTGCGGTCTACGAAGAGATTCCGAAGGATTTGTTGGAGCTCGTCGAAGACGTGTTGCTGAACCGGAGGCCCGACGCGACGGAGCGGCTCGTGTCCTTCGCGGAGACGGTCAAGCAGAAGGGCAAGGCGGCCGTCCAAGACGACGAATGGCGCAGCGGCACGGTGGAGGACCGCCTCTCCCACGCGCTCGTCAAAGGCATCACCGACTACATCGAGCAGGATGTGGAACAAGCGCGGCAGAAGTACCCCAAGCCGCTGGATGTCATCGAAGGGCCGCTCATGGCCGGCATGAATGTCGTGGGCGACCTATTCGGCGCCGGCAAAATGTTTCTCCCGCAGGTCGTCAAGAGCGCCCGCGTGATGAAGAAGGCGGTCGCATACCTGCTGCCGTTTATGGAGGCGGAGAAGCTCCGAACGGGCGATTACAGGCCCAACGGTAAAGTGTTGCTCGCGACGGTCAAGGGCGACGTCCACGACATCGGCAAGAATATCGTCGGAGTGGTGCTGGGCTGCAACAACTACGAGGTCATCGATCTTGGCGTCATGGTGCCATGCGAGAAAATCCTCGCGACGGCGCGGGAACACAACGTGGACATCGTCGGGCTGAGCGGGCTTATCACGCCGTCGCTCGACGAAATGGTGCACGTCGCCAAGGAAATGACCAGGGCGGGCCTCGCGCTGCCGTTGCTGATCGGCGGCGCCACTACGAGCAAGGCCCATACGGCGGTCAGAATCGCTCCGGCCTATGAACCCGGCGTAGTCCATGTCCTCGACGCATCGCGGGCAGTCGGCGTGGTCGGTAGTCTCGTCAGCGCCGATCAGAAGGACGGATTCGTCCTGCAGAATCGCCATAGTCAAGACGAAATCCGGCAGGCCCATCGTCAAAAGGGAAAGAAGTCTCTTCTCAGCTTGGCCGACGCCAGGGCGCGCCGGTTGCGGTCCGATTGGCGCAGCCTCGAGATCCCTAAACCGGATTTTCTCGGCGTCAAAGTGCTGGCCGACTTCCCCTTATCGGAGATCGTTCCGTTCATCGACTGGACTCCCTTCTTTCATACCTGGGAATTGCGCGGCCGCCACCCGGGGATTCTGGAAGATCCGACGGTGGGCCCCAAGGCCAAGGAATTGCTGGCGGACGCTCAGGGGTTGCTGGCTCACATCATTCGAGAAAGGCTGCTCAGGGCCAACGCCGTCTACGGGTTCTTCTCGGCGAACAGCGTGGGTGACGATATCGAGGTGTACGAGAACGACGGGCGCACGAATATCATGACTGTATTCCATACGCTCCGTCAGCAAACGGAGAAACCCGCAGAACAGCCGAACCTCGCGTTGGCGGATTTCATCGCGCCGAAGGACAGCGGGAGAGAGGATTACCTCGGTGCCTTCGCCGTCACGACGGGCATCGGTACGGACACGCTCTGCGCGCAATTCGAGCGGGATCACGACGACTATAACTCCATCATGGCCAAAGCGCTGGCCGATCGCCTTGCGGAGGCCTTCGCGGAATTGCTGCACAAGCGTGCACGGGAACATTGGGGGTACGGCGGGCAGGAGCAGTTGTCGAACGAGGATCTCATCCGGGAACGATACCGCGGGATCCGGCCGGCGCCCGGGTATCCCGCTTGCCCGGACCATACGGAAAAGCGGATTCTCTTCGATCTGCTCGGGGCTGAGAAAAATGCGGGAATCACGCTGACGGAAAGTTACGCGATGCTCCCCGCCGCGTCCGTGAGCGGGCTGTACTTGGCCCATCCCGAGGCGAAGTATTTCTCGGTCGGCAAGATCGGCAGAGATCAGGTGCTCGACTACCAGCTCCGCAAAGGAATGGATCTGTCCTCAGTGGAGCGATGGCTGGGGCCCAACCTGAATTATGAGCCGGGAGAAAGCTGAGCGAAGTCGGTCAGCGGGAGAGACGGGACGGAAGAGCCAACCCGGCCGCCACCGACGATGAAGCTGGTTTTCCAGCCGCCGCCGTCAAGGCGGATTTGATCCACCGATACCGTTCGTCGGCCCACCGGTTGAAGTCCTCGGAGTCCACGAAAACCAGGTCCCAGGCTTTTGCCGCATCCAACATCAACAGCTGATGCGGCTGGTTGTGTCCGGGGAAATACACGACCAGCACGGCCGAGTTTCCCGTCAGGCTGATGTCGGTGAAAACATGCAGCATGGCTTGCGGTGGAAGCTGAATGTCGCGGGAGGCGGCCTCGACCAGCGGATGGTAGAGGCGCTGAAGAAACTGGGACGTGACCTCGTACGCGTTCGAACAGCTGAGCAGATGCGGATTGGGCTTGTCGCCGAAGAGATTTTCCGTAAGATAGGTCGCCGCTTCCCAAGTCGGCATATCGCCGGACGTGACCAGCGCTTCACACAGGTAGGCAATCCAATTTCTCGTCGCCGCAGTCTTGCGGTCCGCAGTTGTCTTCTTGGCCATCGAGAGGCGATTCCTTTCTTGGGACGCGGTGTGGTGGAAACGAACGCCGGCCGGTGTCTCGTGAGGCTGTGCCGGTAGGACTGGCTGAAGTATAACGGTCGAAAGTCGACCGGTCAACGAATGGGGTGAACTGGTGTCGGGGTAGAGGCGAGAGGCAAGCGAAATGCCGCAGCGTGCCTATGCGTCGCGAATCAGGCTGCGGATGGTTCGGTCGGCGTACTGTGCGTGAATGCGCTTAATGTCCTCCATTGAGCCGAGGAAGACATCAAGCAGGTCGGGATCAAAATGCTCGCCCCGGTGTTTCAGCAGGAGTTCCACCGCGTGGTCCAGGTCAAACGCCGGCTTGTAGACCCGTTGGGTCGTTAAGGCATCGAACGCATCGGCGATGGCCGCGATCCGCCCTTCGATCGGAATGCTCTCCCCCTTGAGTCCCCGAGGGTAGCCGCTCCCGTCGAATCGTTCGTGATGCGTCCAGGCGATAATGGCGGCGACTTTCAGGACCTCGGCATCCGAGCCGCTCAAAATGCGGTAGCCGATTTCCGAATGCTGAGTGATTACGTTGTACTCTTCGGCCGTAAATTTGCCGGGCTTGAGAAGGACGTGATCAGGCGTGCCGATCTTACCGATGTCGTGCATGGGGCTCGCGGTTCTGATGAGGTCGCAGCGTTCCGGAGAGAGCCCGTAGCGTTGGGCCAAAAGCTCGCAATAATGGCTCATGCGCTGAATGTGCTGGGCCGTGGAGCTGTCCCGAAATTCGGCCGCAATCGCCAGCCGCTGGATCGTTTCTTCGCGAGACAGCCGTAATTCCTTTTCACTCCGTTCCAGCCAGTCGAGCGCTTGTTGCAACGCCATGGTGCGGGTGCGGACGATGTCTTCCAAATTGTGCCGATGGAGGCGGTTCTCGATTTCCAAACGGCGGCGACGCAAGGCGTTGGCGACGTTGATCAACACCTCGTTGGATTCGAACGGCTTGATTACGTAGCCGAACGCACCCATTTCGAGCGCGGCGTTGGCAAGGACCGAGCTGTCGAGGCCGGTGACCATGATGGCGGCGGTATGAGGGTAGTCGCTCAAGGCGCTTCGAACCAGGTCCATGCCGGACTCGCCTGGCATGTTGACGTCGCATAGGATCAACGCGAAGGTGCGTTCCTCCAAATGTTGCCGGGCGGCCCGGGCGTCGGCTGCAAGCGTGACGGGATAGCCATGGGTCTGAAGCATGTATCCGAGCAGGCGGCGGATCGGCTCCTCGTCATCGACGATCAACACCTGCTTGTTGTCCAGGAACGCCTGCTGGTCGGTACGGTCGAGAGGACTGTCCATGCTGGTCCGTTCAGGATCGGCGGAATGAGAGATTGCGATATTCGGCATTGTTCATTCTTTCGTCGCTTTGTTGAGCCTAGAAGGGTGAAAAAAGACCAAAAAAAAGGATGCACCTTTTGTGCCATTTTTCAGATACTTCCGTGTCAAGCACCAGGTCCGCCGGGAGCCGGCAACCTAAAGTGCAGATCCATGCATCTGACGCGGCGTTGTTGCATCGCGACGGTCAGACGGCTAGGCTACGGCATGCCTTATGTATTCCCGCACGCCGACTTGTTCGTGTACACAATTAGTATCTTGATCGTCGTTCTTCTGTACATACGCGTACGTGTAGCGAGGCGGAACAGATTGGAGGAGCGCGAACGTAACGATTCGCGTTTCCCGTAGTTTGCGCTTTTCGGGACCCTTTCCTATAATGCTCCACTTCAACTCCAAAGGAGCGAGCTTATGAGTGGGGGCCTGCATCTCACGCGCTTTGACGGTCGCGCACGGGATCAAATCAGACCAGTCAAAATTACCAGGAATTTCATCAAGCATGCTGAAGGCGCGGTGCTCATCGAAATGGGAGACACCAAGGTCATTTGCACGGCCTCGGTGGAAGAGAAAGTCCCGCCTTTCCTGAAAGGGAAAGGATCGGGATGGGTCACGGCCGAATACGCGATGCTGCCGCGCTCCACGCACGAACGTTCCCCGCGTGAAGCGGTAAAGGGCAAACAGGGCGGGCGGACGCTGGAAATTCAACGGCTGGTCGGTCGCGCACTCAGAGCCGTCACCAATATGGACCAAATGGGCGAGCGGACGATCTGGATCGACTGCGACGTAATTCAGGCAGACGGCGGGACGAGAACCGCGTCAATCACCGGCGCCTTCATCGCGCTGGCCGACGCGTTTCAGGTGCTGAAGAAAAAAGATTTGCTCAAGAAGCGGCCGCTCACGGATTACCTGGCCGCCATTAGCGTCGGCAAAGTGGGCGGTGAAATCATGGTGGATCTGGCCTACACGGAAGATTCATCGGCGGAGGTGGACATGAACCTCGTCATGACGGGCCGCGGCCGCTATGTCGAAGTGCAGGGCACTGCGGAACGGACGCCCTTTGAGAAATCGGACATGGAGGAGTTTCTCGTCATGGGGTGGCGCGCCATTCAGCAGGTCACCGCGATCCAGAAAGACCTGATCGGCGACCTGGCATGACGTCCGGGACCAGTATTCGGGAACTTGTTCTCGCCACACGCAATCGGCATAAAGGTGTGGAGCTCGCTGCGCTGCTCAGCGATCTCGGCATTACCATTCGCACCCTGGAAGAGTTTCCCGAAGCGCCTGAGGTAGAAGAAGACGGTGAGACCTGCGAAGCCAACGCCGTCAAGAAAGCTACTGCGGTCGCAAAGGCGACGGGTCTTCCGGCCATTGCGGACGACACAGGTTTGGAGGTAGACGCGCTGGGCGGCCGTCCCGGCGCCTACGCCGCCCGTTATGCCGGCGAGAACGCCACGTATGAAGATAACTGGCGCAAGCTGTTGCAGGAACTGACCGGTGTACCTCGCGAGCAGCGCACCGCGCGATTTGTCACGGTCGCCGCGCTCGCGTTCCCGTCCAACGGAGTCAGCGTGACCAAAGGAGTATTGGAGGGACGGATCACCGAGAAGCCGGCGGGATCAGGAGGGTTCGGCTACGATCCCGTGTTCTTCGTTCCGGAAATGGGACGGACACTGGCACAACTTACGCCGGCCGAGAAGAATCGCATCAGCCATCGCGCCCAGGCCTTTACCCGGGCGAAAGAACTGTTACAATCGGGTGGTCTCACGTCGGGGCGTAGCGCAGCCCGGTAGCGCGCCTGCTTTGGGAGCAGGATGTCGGAGGTTCAAATCCTCTCGCCCCGACCAAACAGACTTGCTCGACACGCAGCCCTATACCGGAGCCCTATAATGGTTCTTGCCGATGAGATAAACACCACACATGATTCAGCATCGGCTCGAACGACCGTCGTGTTCAATCCTTTTTGACGACGACGGACAAGCACCTCACTGTTCTCTTTTCAGGTCCCCCACGTCACAGAGCTGGGTTGCTCGGTTGCGGCGACGTGGCGCACGGAACGGCTGAGGCTTCTCTGGTCATCGACGTCGTAGCCAGAGCCCCCCTTCGTAACAATAGCTGCGTTCCACGTTGTTAACATTCATACGCAGCCTTTTCCGCCGAAACCGGAGGTGGATGGGCGGACATCCATAGCGCTGCTTGCTTTTGACATTTTCTCGGATCCTCTCTCGCAGGGCACATCCGCTTGTCTCCGAGCTCCGAACCGCTTACTTCGCAGCCCAGTCATAGAACGTGGCATTCAAGACGCCGTGGATGCGGAAAAGTTCTTCGATCCAATGCCAGCTTGAGCATACTTCAAGGCCGCGATGATTTGTTCATTTATGTACCGTGTCGTATGCCTCTCTCCTGTGTGCCATCACAGGTTCCTGCGACCCCTGGCGTGATGCATGGCTGAAGATCACAGTAGACTTCGCCTGACAGCCCCATACGAAAGCGGGGATTGTGTTTTTCCGCCTTTTTTGTATATAAGTTTCTCCCAAGTTAAGAGGCGAACCTTAAGGAAGTACTCTCAAACACCGCTTGCTGATGCATGAGGGAGAATCAAGCATGAAATCACGAAGTGCCAGCCGGATGATTGTGTTTACGGTTCTAGCTATGAGCTTGGCCTTTGTGGTGGATCGGCCGAATGCACTCGCTTCCAGCATCGATTTCGCGGATGGTTCTTGGAATGGAGCTCACGGCTTGAGCTCTTATACCGCCCACCCGAGCGGTATCGACCTATTCGCTGCAGGTGGTGTTCTTACCGTCAATTATTCAGGCGGGCCCAGCGGTGATAATTCGGGCATCGATGGGTTAGGCATCAATGATGATGAAATTACCCAAGGTGGGACCCAACAGCTGAAGGTCGCTTTCGCGGCTCCGGTTACACTTAATTATGTGCATGTTACTGATCTCTTTCTAAACGAGGGGCCGGCTAATCAACCCGAAGTCGGCTGGTACAGTTTGAATGGGGGGGCCTTTACATCTTTCACTTCTGTTGGAGGGACCAACGGCGCTTTGACATTGAATATCAATCAGTCCGGCATTAGTTCCATTCTCTTCCGATCGGGCTACGATGGTTGGTCTGATTTCTCTATACGGGGAATCGGATATCAAGCAATACCTATCCCCAGTACGCTTCTTCTCTTCGGGGCAGGATTCGTAGGGTTGATGGGGTGGCTTCGACGCGAGAGGAATAATATTGTTACAGCGTAGAGCTTTTTGAATAGACTGTTATGATTTCCTCGGTGCACATATTATCCTTCCATCACTCAAGTCTCGCGTCCATCCTCGCATCCCTTCGATGAAGTGTACCGCGCGTTCCCGGAGCCTTAGCCGGAGCGACGGCTAGACACCCAGCGTGTCTTCCTGTACAAAGACAAGCTAATAGGGATGGTGCAGGAGTAGACGCCTCACTCTTCCCAAAAACATCGGACACAAGTCTGTACGCATTGCATCGGCGGTATAATGCTGTCGAAACCTGGAGATCTTTCGGCTCGCGTCTTATCACGCTAACACCGTAATAGCACCTGACACCTTGATGCCGGGTGGCGAAACCACAAATACTTGTCTTTCCGATACGCGCCCGTAGCTCAGTTGGATAGAGCATCAGCCTTCTAAGC
>JBDZUK010000108.1:0-4658 GCA_040255165.1 Nitrospiraceae bacterium
CTTGAAATCCCTGCTCGGGCTCGCTCCGAGAACCGCCCGTGTGGTCCGTCCCGATGGCCGGGAAGAGGACGTGCTACTGGAACAGGTGCAGGTCGGCGACCATTTGCGGGTCCGTCCGGGCGAAAAAGTCCCGGTGGACGGCCTCGTGGTCGAAGGGACCAGCTCCGTGGATGAATCGATGATCACCGGCGAATCGATCCCCGTCGAAAAAGGACCGGGTCAGAAGGTGACGGGGGCCACCGTCAACGGGACCGGCAGCTTTGTCATGCAGGCCGAGCGGGTCGGCCGCGAGACGCTGCTCGCCCAGATCGTGCGCATGGTCAGCGAGGCCCAGCGGACCCGCGCGCCGATCCAACGGCTGGCCGACCTCGTAGCCGCGTATTTTGTGCCGATCGTGATCCTTGTGTCCGTTGTAACCTTCGTCGTCTGGGCGCTCTACGGGCCCGAACCCCGCATGGCGTATGCGCTCCTCAACGCGGTGGCTGTGCTGATCATCGCCTGCCCTTGCGCCCTGGGGCTCGCGACTCCCATGTCGATCATGGTCGGCACGGGCCGCGGCGCCACGGCCGGCGTGCTGATCCGCAATGCCGAGGCTCTGGAAACGTTGGCCAAGGTCGACGTCCTGGTCGTCGATAAGACCGGGACGCTGACAGAGGGCAGTCCGCATCTCATCACGGCCGCTCCTATTGCTCCTTACACCGAGTCGCAGCTGCTCGGTTTCGCAGCCGGCTTGGAACAGAGCAGCGAGCACCCCTTGGCGGCGGCGATCGTGTCCGGGGCGAGAGAAAAGGGGATCGATCCGTTCAAGGCTCAAGACTTTCGCTCCCTGACGGGAAAAGGCGTCGCCGGCACGATCGAAGGCCGATCGGTCGCCGTGGGAACCATCTCGTTGCTGAAGGATTTGTCCATCGATACGAAACCGCTGCTCGAGCAAGCGGAACCGCTTCGGCAACAGGGCCAAACCGTCATGTTCGTAGCGATTGACGGCCGTCCAGCCGGGCTGCTGGGCGTGGCCGACCCCATCAAATCGTCTACGCCGGCGGCCATCGACCTGCTGCACCGTGAAGGGCTTCGAATCGTGATGCTGACCGGCGACAGCCGGACGACGGCTCAGGCCGTGGCACGCCGGCTCAACATCGACGAGGTGCAGGCCGAAGTGCTCCCGGAGCAAAAAACCGCGGTCGTCAAGCAGCTGCAGGCAGAGGGGCACGTGGTCGCGATGGCCGGCGACGGGATCAACGATGCGCCAGCCTTGGCGCAGGCGCATGTGGGGATCGCCATGGGAACCGGGACGGACGTCGCCATGGAGAGCGCGGGTGTGACGCTGGTCAAGGGAGACTTGCGCGCCATCGCGCGGGCGCGCCGGCTGAGCCGCGGCACGATGCGGAACATCCGGCAGAACTTATTTTTCGCCTTCGTCTACAACACGCTCGGAGTCCCGATTGCCGCGGGGGTCCTGTATCCGTTCTTCGGGCTGCTCTTGAGCCCGATGATCGCGAGCGCCGCGATGACGTTCAGCTCCGTCTCGGTCATCGGCAACGCGTTGCGGCTGCGCAACCTGCAGCTGTAAGGACACGCTCAGACCAGAAATGGCATACGACGACATGGTGTCAAGGCGTCTGCTGCTGAAGCGGGCCGGGGCCTTGGGTCTGCTGGCGGCCATGCAACGCTTCCTGCCCGCTTGCGCGATCATCCCACCGGCTCCTCCGGCTCCAGCCGGCACGCAGGCGCCGATGCTGAGCGGCGAGATCGTCGATCTCGTCATCGGTGAAACGCCGTTCACGCTGGGCGGTCGTACCGGGACGGCCATGACCATCAACGGAAGCATCCCGGGCCCGCTTATCCGTTTGAGGGAAGGCCAGGACGTAACGCTGCGGGTGACCAATCGGTTGAGCGAAATCACATCCATTCACTGGCACGGGCTGCTGTTGCCGCCGCAGATGGACGGAGTGCCGGGCGTCAGCTACGGGGGCATCAAGCCGGGGACGACGTTCACCTACCGGTTTCCGATCATCCAGAGCGGAACCTATTGGTATCACAGCCACTCGGGCGGGCAGGAGCTCCGAGGCATGTACGCGCCGCTGATTCTGGATCCTCTGGAGCCGGAGCCATTCAGCTATGACCGGGACTATGTGGTGATGTTGTCGGACTGGACCTTCGAACCGGCGGAGAAGGTGTTCGACAACCTCAAAAAGTTCTCCGGCTACTACAACTTCCAGAGACGCGCGGCACGCGAATTTTTCACCGACGTCGCCCGGTCCGGTCTCTGGCCGACACTGACGAACTACCTGATGTGGGACCGGATGAGAATGGACCCTACCGATTTTGCAGACGTGACGGGCTCCACGTTTACGTTCCTGATGAACGGCCTGCCCCCCGCAGCCAATTGGACCGGACTGTTCCGTCCAGGCGAACGGGTGCGCCTGCGCTTCATCAACGCGGCGGCCATGACCTTTTACGATGTCCGCATCCCAGGTCTCGCGATGACCGTCGTACAGGCCGACGGACAGAACGTCCAGCCCGTCGCCGTGGAAGAGTTTCGCTTCGGCCCGGCGGAAACCTACGACGTGATCGTGGAGCCGACCGAGGATCGTGCCTACACGATCTTCGCGGAGACCATGGACCGCAGCGGGTACGCACGCGGCACGCTGGCCTCGCGCCCCGGGATGAGCGGAACGATTCCCGAGCGCCGTGCCCGTCCGCTACGCACCATGGAAGACATGGGGATGGCGATGCACGGAGAGCATACGGACGGCACCGGAACGGAGACACATGGCGACAGCCACATGAGCATGTCCGATATGCAACCCGATCACCGTCCGAACGAACACGGCATGCCGCACGGCGACAACTTGCACGACAGGCACGATATGGGAAGGGCAGGCGATCGCCACCGCTCGACGATCCCAGGAGCGGAACCGGTCAAACATGGTCCGGACCACCACGGCACCGGCAATCAGACGGTAGCGGAGTATTCCCGGAACCGGCTGTACGAGCCCGGGCGAGGACTGGAACGGAGTCCTCGGCGGGTGCTCGTGTACACCGACCTGAAAAGCCGGACGCCCCACCCCGACCAACGTGAGCCCGAGCGGGAGATCGAGCTTCATGTCACCGGCCATATGCAACGCTACATGTGGTCGTTCGATGGCAAGAAATATTCGGACGCGCCGGAGCCGATTCGTTTCCGGTACGGCGAGCGGCTGCGGCTGACATTCGTGAATGACACGATGATGGAGCATCCCCTCCACTTGCACGGGATGTGGATGCACCTGGAGAACGGCGCCGGAGCCTACTTGCCGCGGAAGCATACCGTGGCGGTGAAACCCGCGGAGCGGCTGTCCGTCGCCATCAGCGCCGATGCCCCCGGACCCTGGGCGTTCCACTGCCACCTCCTTCTCCATATGGAGGCGGGAATGTTTCGCGTTGTCGAGGTTTCCGCATAACGAGGCGGGAGAGGCGCCGGTGAATTCGGCTCAGCAAGGGATCGGTGCGGTCCTCGCGTCCTGCGCGCTGATCGCGGTCATCGGCGCAGGAACTGCCTCTGCGGACCCTTCATCCGAGAACGAGCTACGACGACCCATCGCCCCGGCAGCAATATCTGCTCACGGTGCACCCGTTCTCGCCGGACGCGAAACACTCGGGCCGCTTACCGGTCTGTACCGCACCCTGCCGAACCTCTCTCCCGCACCGGACTGGCCCAGTCCGGTCAACGACCGGGAGCGGCGCCTCTTTACGCTCGTGGATGTTCTCGAATACCGCCCGGACACCGGCGGGCACGACAACATGAGCGATTACCGCTGGGACGTCGAGGGTTGGTACGGGGGAGATTACCATCGGGTGTGGTTCAAAACCGAGGGTCAACAGAATACGGCGTTCAAGGCCGACTATGACGTGGATTTTCAACTGCTCTACGGCCGCTTCGCCTGGAAATATTACGACGTTCAAATCGGCACCCGCGTGGAGACTCAGTCCTTTCGGGGGCGCAATGTGACGCGCGGGCTGGGCGTCATCGGCCTCCAAGGGCTCGTGCCCTACAGCTACGAATTCGAATCAGCCTTGTTCATCGACCAGACCGGCGCGGTGTCGGCTCGCCTCTCGTTCACCAAAGATCTGTTGTTGACCCAACGCCTGATCCTTCAAGGTCGTTTCGAGACGAACGCGGCGGTTCAGAGCGTCGAACGTTTCACGACGGGCTCAGGCCTGAACAATCTGGAATTCGGCGTTCGGCTTCGGTATGAAATCAAGCGGGAACTCGCTCCCTACATAGGCGTCTCCCTCGACCGAAGCTTCGGCGAGACGGCCACGCTGGTCCGGCAGGAAGGCGGGGACCCAAGGCAGGTCCGATTCGTGGTGGGGCTCCGGGCGTGGTTTTAGCTCGATGAGACAGTCAGTCTCCGGCGCTTCAGATGCCTTGTTTTCTCAACGCTTCCCGCATGAATGCCGCCGAATCTTCAGGCATCATCGTGGTGATGAAAATTCCAGACCCAAGCTCGAATCCGGCGATGGTCGTGAGTCGCGGAAGGATCTGGATGTGCCAGAGATAGAAGGCCTTGTGATCGTCGTCCACGGGAGCGGAATGGATCACGTAATTGAAATCCGGGTCTCCGAGCGCCTCGTGGAGTCCTCGGAGCACGCGTGTCAGGACCGAGGCTAGATCG
>JBDZUK010000108.1:4758-6619 GCA_040255165.1 Nitrospiraceae bacterium
GATACACTCGACCTCATCCTGGTTCATGAACGGGATGAACCGGTTATGGACTGGGGTCTCAATGATCACCTCGTGGAATCCGAATCCATCCATCTCACGGAATAGAAGGCCTGGCTCGCGCCGATTCAACTCACCGTGATGGGTCAGCGCGGCGAACTTGTTCGGAATCACACGGACGGTCCATGGCTGACGATTTAGGCCGGCTATGCGGAGCACCTCACTGGGAGTGGCCCCTTCATTGCCGGGGCAGAAGGGGCATTCGGGATCATGCGCCGAGAGCACACGAGCTGATTCGGCTCGGCGGAAGTCATGCGGTCGCTTGGCCCGCTCTGTAGCAACGATGACCCACTCCTTCGTTGTCGGGTCCTGTCGTATGGCGGACATTATCGTCATCGTCGTGGTTATCGGTTGAGAAAATGACCTGGATTCTCCATGAAACGGGCCCGGCAGGCCTCCGAGCAGAAGAGATATTCCTTTCCATGATAGACTGCCGTGAATCCCGGCGGCTTCTCGCTTATCACCATCCCGCACACAGGGTCGCGTGATCGGCCGATCTGGGCCTTGATTTGAGTCCGCGCGCCTTCTCGCAGCACGTCCGCAATCAACGCGAGCTCGTTCAGCAGTAGCCTGGGGAGCAGGAACTGCTCCCGCACCCGGTCCCGTCCCCGCTCGGCGAGCCTCCGGGCCTCCCGGGGATGCCGGAGGAGATGGACGATGCCCGCCGCGCAATCCTCGACGTTGCCGACGAGCACACCACCCGCACCATCGGCCATCTGCAGGGGAATCCCCCCGGCCTGACCCGCGACGACCGGCGTCCCTTTCCACAACGCCTCCGAGACGACCAATCCAAATCCTTCGCGGATGGATTTTTGCACCATGACGCTCGAGAGCTGCTGAAACGCGTTCACTTCGATGTTGCCGACCCCCGTGAGGTTGGTGAACACGTGGACCAACGGATCAGCCTGCGCTTCCGCCTCGATCTGGCGATACACGTCCCACCCCTCCGGATCATCCAGCGCCATTGAACCGACCAGAGCGAGTTGTAGGCCGGGCACCTCCCTGCGGGCCAATTTGTAGGCGGCGATCACCCCGAGTGGGTCCTTCCATGGATCGAAGCGGGCCACCTGCGTGATCAGCGGGCGAGTCAGCCGCACGCCGATCCAGTCCAGCACCTGACGGGCTATTTCTTCAGGCAACGGAAGATTCTTTGGGCTCAAGGGATCGATAGCCGGTGGGATGATTTCGATGCGACTCAGGGGAAAATCGGGCGGGACGAACTCTTCCATGGTAAACACCGCCGCATCGTACTCTTTGAGGTAGGGTCGAAGAAATTCCCATACCTGAGCGTTGGGGCTGGAGGTATCAATGTGGCACCGCCAAATCCATCGCGCAGTGCCCTTGCCGTGGATCGGCAGGATCGCGGCCGGCTGCGGATCGTTCACGATGACAATATCGTATTGCTCCTCCAACATCCGGGCATTCTGTTCACTGCTCGCGAGGTACGTAGCTTGCTGGTCCGTGGACAGACCGACGGCAGCCCCCTGTAAGCCGTTGTGAATAGCTTTGGTGACTTGGAAAAACGGCTCCTCGCCCTGGATGATCTTCCAGTCTGCCACCAATCCGAGGTCGTTCAATAAGGGAATGACCGACCGCAGAAGCTCCGACACCCCACCGCCGTAGGGCGTCGCGTTGAGGTGCAGGAGGCGCACCCCTCGCAGTCCCTCGGCGACCCGTATCAGCCCATCCAGGATGATATCCGGGGCGATCCCGCGGTAGCTTTCGACCGATCGTTCGCCGACATCAACGGTTTGCAGCATGCTCTCTCCTTCATCTCTGAGGCCGCGTATCAATTACTCTTCGC
>JBDZUK010000032.1:0-3822 GCA_040255165.1 Nitrospiraceae bacterium
ATCCGTGCGTTCAATGAGGGCCACATCATAATTCCCTGCGTAATGGCGTTTGACCTCCTCATTGCTCACCGAAAACGGAGGGCCTTCGATCAGGCTTTGGTCGTACTCATAGCAGATCAGCAACTGCGGAGCTTTGTCTGTCATCTCGATCAAGTGAGGGGTATATCGGTTGCGCATGTCTTGGGGAAACGCGACAAGAGCAGCTCGGTCATAGACTGCATCGACTGGGCCGAGCACCTGTCTAGACAACGCAAAGATATCGCCGACAAATATATCGAGATCTCTTGCGCTCCACTGTTCTACTTCGCCCACATCTGATTTTTGTGGCTCCACTCCAAGGTCCTTGAACAATTGCTCAACGGCTAGTCGACTCAATTCGGCACCGGCCACCCGATAGCCATTGGAGAGCAGCCAGGCAATATCGAGCGTCTTCCCGCACAATGGGACGAATATGCGGCTGCCCTTGGTTAAAGAAAG
Source organism: Nitrospiraceae bacterium (assembly GCA_040255165.1). GTDB lineage: Bacteria > Nitrospirota > Nitrospiria > Nitrospirales > Nitrospiraceae > JBDZUK01. Next base: position 478 of record JBDZUK010000032.1, read on the forward strand.
CTCGTGGATGTGTTTGACCAGGAGGGGGTTCGCTTTGCCTTCGTGGAAGCCAATTTCGTTCTTCTCCCACCTTTGGTGCCAAAAACTTGGATCCATTCTCAATTCCCCTTAGACGATCATCAGTGACTTGGCCTCTTTGACTTCTTCCTTCTCGCGCTCACTTTGCCGCTCACGGCGGATTGCGCCATGCCCTTCGGCGATCTTTCGGATATCGCTGCACGGCGAGCCGCAACCACGCTGAAATGCCGCTTCCCCCTTCCATCTCTTTATTATTCATCGTCCCATGTATAGGCTGCTCTCACTCTAAAGGCAACGGAGATGTCTTGTCGTCCGATCGCAAATGAGTCCCTTCACCGATGGACCTGCCTCGTTCGAGAAAGTAGACTAAGCCGTTCCCTCTCTATAGCAGGATGGTGAAAGAGGCCGAAACAAGAAAAGGCGACATCACGGCGCTTGAGATCAGGTGCGCCACCCTAACCCGGAGCCATAATGATACGGAGCTGAGCGTTATGAGAACGCACGCGATCATCCTCGCGATCTTGCTCGCCGTCGCATGCATATTGTCCCCCGAGGCCACATGGGCTCAGGGGGAATTTAAGAGCCGCCACTTCGTGACGAGCGACGGTGTCAAACTCCACTACTTGGAAGCGGGATCCGGCCCGTCCCTCGTGTTTGTGCCCGGCTGGACCATGCCTGCGTGGATCTGGGAGCCGCAGCTGAGATACTTCGGCGCGACCCATCGGGTGGCGGCCCTCGACCCGCGCGGGCAGGGTCGTTCTGAGAAGCCTACGGAGGGATACCATGCGACTCGGCGCGGGCGCGACATTTGCGAACTGCTCGAGCACCTCGGTGGCGAACCCGCCGTCATCGTGGGCTGGTCTCTGGGCGTGCAGGAAGTGCTTGTCTGCGCGCACGAGGTCGGGACTACACGCATCCGAGCCCTCGTACTCGTGGATCATCCCGTCTTCATCGACCCGAAAATCGCCCTGGCGCTCGTCGACGAGAGAGTGAAAAGTCTGCAGGTGAACCGAGAGGCCTGGACGCGGAGGTTCGTCGAAGACATTCTTCGAAGTCCACCCTCAGACGCATATCTGGAAGAGCTGACACAAGCCGCCCTTTCCACACCCACGAACGCTGCCGCCATCATGATGGCGAATGTCTACTTCCTAGGGCCGACCGATCTGCGTCCCGCGCTGGATGCACTAGATCGGCCGGTGCTCTTCGTCTATTCGTCGCTTGAATGGGCCGTCGCCGCGGCGAAAGAGGTTCGCGAGGGCCGGCCGAAGGTGCCTGTAAGAATTATCGACGAGAGCCCGCACGCCATCTTCGTCGCTAAACCGCAGGAGTTCAACCGCGTGCTGGAAGAGTTTCTGGCTTCGTTGCCGAAATAGTGGATGGGGTTGCTTCAAATGCCGTGGCAGAACTTCGCCTAACACAGCGATGCACCTGGCGGCCCGCCGCGTGGCCCGCGGGTGAACGTCACGCTACACCGCACAAGCTGGCGGCCCGGCGAGGGAGCTAGCATATTCGTGAAGCACCGGCGCATCATCGTGACGCACTACGGCGGACCCGATGCGCTTCGAGTAGTTGAAGAAGAGTGCCCCGAACCGAAGCACGGTGAAGTGCGGGTGAGAGTGCTGGCCGCGGGTGTTTCCCTGCCCGACCTGATGATGCGCGAGGGCATTCATCCCGAGACGCCCCCGCTGCCCTTCACGCCGGGGTGGGATCTGGTTGGCGTGGTGGATCGACTCGGCGACGGTGTCTCCGGAATCGAACCAGGCCAGGTCCTTGCCGCGCTGCCGATCCGCGGCGCGTACGCGGAGTTCGTCTGCCTGCCGCAGCGAGAACTGGTTCCGGTGCCGGCCGGCTTGGACCCTGCCGAGGCTGTCAGCCTCGTGCTGAACTATGTGACCGCGTACCAGATGCTGCATCGTTCCACCAAGGTCAGGCCGGGCCAGCGCGTGTTGATTCACGGCGCGGCAGGTGGGGTCGGCTCGGCACTCTTGCAGCTTGGGCACCTTGCCGGGCTGGAGATGTACGGTACTTGTTCATCACGAGGCGCGTCGGCGGTTTCCGACCTGGGCGCTGTCCCGATTGATTACCAGCATCAGGACTTCGTGGAAGAAATTCACCGCCTCACGGGCGAGGGTGTCGACGTCGTCTTTGAGAGCATCGGCGGCACCCATATCTGGCGTTCCCGCAAGGCTCTGCGTTCTGGCGGGACGGTGGTGGCCTATGGCCTGACCGGCTCGCTACGTGATGGACGATTGGCTTCAGGTCGTTCAGGTGGCCGTCATCGTTTTCGTGCGATCGCCATTTTCGGGCTGTACATCGCCGGCGGCTGGCTTCTGCCCGGCCGGAAACGGGTGGTCCCCTAAAGCGTCCAGTGGCTGAAACGGCTGAAGCCGGCACTATTTCGACAGGATTTGCTCGCCCTGTTCGACCTTCTTCAACAGCAGAAGATCAAGCCGTTGATCGCGCAGCGGTTTTCTCTAACCGAGGCAAGACGGGCGCACGAGCTGCTTGGGCAGGGAGGAGTGACCGGCAAGATCGTGCTCGTACCCAATCAGGTCATCGCTTGAGTCGGGAGCGGCGTAAGAAGAATATGCAGCAAGAGACAATGCTCAGCTGCCGCATGTTTTCCCGCCGGCCGATCGGCATCTTCACGGTCGCATGGTTTCTTCTCGTCCATTCCGTCTCTTTCACTCCTGCAGCCGACGATTCTCAGGATGCCGTCCTGGAGGAAATCCCCGCCTCGACGCTCATCTACGTCTCGGATTACTTTTCGTTCGTCGGCGAGGACGGGAACGGCCATGTCGGCTTTGCGCTCGACAACAATCGAGGCCGCGACGGCGAGGCCTATCAAGCCGAGCACTTCCTGGTGCTGCACGACGAACGCCACGGCTGGATGAAACCGGCGGGCAACGGCTCCTATTCGAACACGAAGCGCGAGCTCCGTACGATTCCCGATTCTCCCTTTTTCCGATTCCAAGGCACGCCGCGAACCGGGCTGACGATCACCAGCGAGGTGAATCACCTCACGCTTCGGATCGATCCGATTCCCGAACGCACGAAGAACCGGCACAACGGCGCCGTCACCTGGATGGGCTCGGCGCCGGCCGTCCTGACGTGGAACGGACGGACGATCCCCGGACGCGTCATCTACGAATATCTCATGATGCCGGAGTTCAACCGCCTGACCCGGACCTATTGGGGCATGTGGAAGGAATTCCAAGGGCTCTATCTGCTCGCCGGTCACTCCGCCGACGTCTACGTGCACAGTCAGTTGAGTGAGCGCATCGCTCCACTCGTCGGCAAGCTCGTGGGCTTTCTTGCTCTTAACGA
>JBDZUK010000032.1:3922-6541 GCA_040255165.1 Nitrospiraceae bacterium
CCGAGTTGATCATGTAAGGCGCCTGTTCAATTTCCCGCAGTATGCAAGATCGGATCGATCTGGCCGACGCGCGTGCGGCCCTGGCGGAAACCAAGAAGAAAGGCGCAAAATCCCTCGATGCCATGCTGAAAGACATCGGCCTCTAGCGTCCGATGATCTACTCCATCTTCCTCGCTCCTCCTGCCGAACGTCAGCTCAAAACTGTCGCTACCGAGATAAGAACCCAGCTCAAAAAGCCGCGGTGCGGGCAAGCTCGGCCATGTTTTTGCCTCGCTATTTCCTTTTCTTCCCTTGTCGTGTGCGAGACGGTTCGAACTGCCCACGAATTTCCTTTTCTAAACCCTTAGTGTCCTTATTGAGGCGATTCAGGAACTCTTTTGGGGTAGCAGTTTTGGGGTCATGCTTAGCACTCCAGCGGACAATTTCCAGCATGACCGGGATCAGCTCCAGGCCTTTTTCGGTGGGCAAATAGAGAAATTGCTTTTTATTGGTCGGGTCGTCTCGTTTCGAAATAAGTCCGCGATCCTCCAGGCGCATCAAACGATCTGCCAAAATGTTAGTTGAGATTGCCTCTTCCGAGTTCAAGAACTCTTTATATTGCCGTTTTCTCTTAAAAATGAGATCCCGCAGAATCAATAGACTCCAATGATCACCGAAGATGTCCAAAGCGAACGCGATTGGGCAATGAGACTGATGACGACGCTCCATCGGTCCCAGCCTAGCAATAGTGGCTTGCATTTTACAAGTAACGCCGTTATAGTTGCCATAACTTGTCTTTTGCAAGTCATCTCAAAGGAGAGCTATGTATGATGGAGAAATGTTCGGTAGCCCCCAAGGCGTTGATCCTTGCGACCCTCCTCTATTCCGTTGTGTCGATGATTCTCGGATTCACATGGCACTTCACGCTTTTCAGCGACGTGTACCGCCAACTCGGGATTTACAATAGAGAACCTCCGATCATCCCTCTCGAGTTTGCGTCAATGATTCTTCAGGGACTGATTCTAGCCTTCTTATATCCCCGCTATTGGCGAGGTGGACGCCCGCTGGTTGAGGGCATAAAGTTCGGTCTCATCATGGGTACGTTTCTGTTCAGTGTTTCAACTCTCGCCAACGCAGCGAAAATTCAAGTGTCGTCCATAAGCACCTGGCTTACGATCCAAACCGCCTTTCATTTAATTCAATTCATCATTGCCGGCGCTGGCATTGGGCTCATCTACGGAAGCAATAGGGAAGCTGCGTGTAGCGAGGAAAAGCTTCAGATTTCATAACACAGGAGAAGAATTATGATGACAAACTTCATGATGGCCTATTACGGAGGAAAACAGCCAAGCTCAAAAGAAGAGGGCATGGCTCAAATGGAAAACTGGAAAACGTGGGTAAACAGTCTTGGTGAAGCTATAGTTGATCCGGGAACACCATTGCCAATTTCAAAGATTGTAACCTCCGGCGGCGTTGAAGATGACAACGATCCCAATTCAATGAAAGGCTTTGCGGTTGTTAAAGCAGAGAATATCGAGGCTGCCGTTAAAATAGCCAAATCGGACCCTTTTTTGAAAACTGGCGGGACAATACGTGTTTCTCAAATGATGGAAATGAAATAAGCCCAGATTCCAGCACTGGTTCATGATCACTTACGAGATACGATGGTCGGTCTGGCACCGCCGGGACCCATGTGGGTTAGGGCTTACAATCAGGCACCCCAACACCTCCACCGTTTCGTAATTAGATTAGAGAATCAGCCCACGAAGCCACGGTGCCGGCAAGCTCAGTGAGGACCTCAGCGTCCGTCCTCCCCGATCGCTTCAGCACATGGAAGGAGTGGTCCGCGGTATCCACGACATGCAACGTGGCACGAGGACCTAGCTTTGCGCAGACCTGACGCATGAGAGCGAGATCGGCCAAGGTGTCGCGCGTGCCTTGGAGGAACAGCATCGGCAGTTGCACGTTCGTCAAATGGTCGGAGCGTGATGTGCTTGGACGGCCGGGCTGGTGCAGGGGAAAGCCGAAGAATACGAGGCCGCGCACGCGGGCGGCCTCGCCTATCCTGCCGGATGGCTTTTCGGAGGACGCCAGCGAGGTCATCCGTCCTCCGAGCGATTTGCCTCCCGCCAACAGCGGCAAGTCCGGTGCGGCTTCCGATGCCGCCGTGATGGCCGCCCGGACCGTCGCGGTCACCACGGCTGGACCGTCCGGCCTGCGCCGTTTCTGCTGCATGTAGGGAAACTGGTACCGGAACGTCGCCGCACGGCAAGCCGCCAGCTCGAGGGCCAAATTTTCCATGAACGGGTGATGCATTCCCGCCCCTGCGCCGTGAGCCAACGCCAGGAGCCACCTGGCATCGTCCGGCCGTAGCAGCAACGCCTCGACGTCGCCTACCGAGTCAGACACGTGTACTGTCAGCGCCGCCGTCGTGTGCTGCATTCTTCCACCACCGAGATGGAACCGCGCTCATCATCGATCTGATTTTTATGGAATCTGCAGCGCGATGGCGAACGTAGCGGCGTATCCCGCCGCCGTAGGTGTAGGACTCAGCATCAATCGCTCGCCGCCTCTCCTGAAGATCCGGTCATCTTCGTTTCTCGCGCGCCGCCGGCCTTTCGCGGCATAGGGCGGCTGCGC
>JBDZUK010000032.1:6641-35602 GCA_040255165.1 Nitrospiraceae bacterium
CAGTTTCCCGCGGCCATGCGCGAAATGAGCACGGTAAGGTCCAGCGGCGTGCCCGGCTTCACCCGGCCGTCCGTCGGCTCGGTCCGAATGTCGGACCGCTGCAAGCGCTCGTCGACAAAGTACGGTCCTTCCGTTTGCTCCGGCCGCACCACACAGTTCGGACCCTGTGCGAAGGCCCGCATTGGCCATGGCGGCAGACCCGCCGTCATCCACCCGGCAGCAGCCCCGCCGAGCAGCCAGATCATTTCACGGCGCGACAGCGTTTCCATAATGGCTTCGGCACTCGCCTCCGCAGTCTTCACCATGGGGAGTTTTCAGTCTAGCAACCATCGTCATAGGAAGGCGACTGAGTACCGCGCTAAGTGGAAGTCGGGGACTCCCTATGGAATCAGGCGTGGAAGGCGCCTGCGGGTCGGAAAGCCAACCTTAATCGTCGATTAACTGATACGCCGATGTCCAAAAGTCGCGCGTGATCGCCGGAATCGCCACCGCATCCGGACGGCGTTGTATCATCAGCACGCCGACCAACTGTTCTTTAGGGTCGACGTGCCACGACGTCCCAAAGGCCCCGTCCCAACCGAAGCGTCCCGGCACGTCCGCCAGATCGTGTCGCGCCATCGTCACGCCCAGGCCCAGACCCCAGCCGCGCGCGTCCCAGAAATTCTCAAAGAACGGCGAGACGGCCTTCTGCTCGGGAGTGAGATGATCCATCGTCATCAGCTCGATCGAGACCCGCGACAGGATCCGCTCGCGTCCGAGCGCCCCGTTGTTCAAGAGCATCCGACCGAAAGCCGCCATATCATCGGCCGTCGAGACGAGCCCGCCGCCGCCCGATTCGAAGACCGGCGGCCGCGCGAAGTAACCGCCGCGCGCTTCGTGCAGCACCACGAGCTGCCCGGTGATGCCGCCCTGCATGTCGTACTGCGGGGCCATAGGAAACGCTCTCCCGTAACAGGCCGGGAGCCGATCGAGCCTGTCCTCCGGTACGTAGAAGCCCGTGTCTTTCATCCCAAGCGGATCGAAGAGACGATGGCGAAGAAAGGTACCTAGCGAGGTGCCCGAGACGCGCGCGATCAAAACGCCCAGGATCTCGCAAGCCGTATGGTACAGCCAACGTTCACCCGGCTGATGCGCGAGAGGGAGCTTCCCCAGGCGCTGCATGAACTCGTCCGGCGTGGCGGTGAACGGCCACTCCGCCAGCGTGAGCCGCGCCTCCGACATCGCCCTTTGAAGCGGACACCTCGCCGACATGAAGCCCACCTCGCCGTAGCCCGACCGAAACGTGAAAAGATCGCGCAGCGTCATGCGGCGCATCGCGGGAATCGTGTCGTCGAGCGGACTCTCGATGGTCCGCAGGACTCTCCGGTCCTTCAGTTCCGGCAGCCATTCGTCGACGGGATCGTCGAGCCTGAGCCGGCATTCTTCTACGAGGATCATCGCGCCGACCGCCGTGATGGGCTTCGTCATCGAGGCAAGCCGAAAAATCGTCTCTCGCTTCATGGGCACCTCGCTGCCGAAGTCCATCGTACCGACAGTGTCCACATGCTCTCGACCGCGGTGGTACACGTACGTCACGAGACCCGGCGCCCATCCACTCTCGATATAGCGCCGCATGGCCGCGTGCATGCGAGCAAGCCGCTCGGGCGCGAAGGCGTCAGATTCCCGGCTGCGAGGCTGGGCAGCGTCTTCCTGCATGGCGATGATCCTCCTCAGGTGGTAACCGTACGCATGGAGACATGCCCGATGGTCCAATGAAGTTTCAATTGTAGGTGGGGAGACCGGGTACTACAATGCCGGTCCGGCCCGACGCTCCGCCCTGCCTCGCATACCTTGCTACAAGGCGGCTCCTGTCCTGCGAGTTCATCACGCGGCACCACACCATCGGCCAAGCCCATGAATGCCGCCAGGGTTCTGAGAGAATTGCCCGGAGACTGCGCGCGCCCTATCCTATAGGAGCTGTACCCTATATCGTGGTGGGGCCACGGGAAGGAGGGAGTATGCCGGTCACCTTGATCAATGTGTTTACGGTGCCGAGGGGAAAGGAAGAGGAATTCGTGAAGTGGTGGCAGGACGTCAAAGCCAATATCACGAAGCAGCCGGGGTTCATTCGAGGCCAGTTCCACCGGAGCATCAAACCGGAGAGCCGCTACAACTTCATCAACGTCGCCATCTGGGAGAACGAAGACTTGTACTGGAAGGCCTATGAGAAAAGCGCGGCGCCGGCCAAGGCGAAGCTTCAAGAATTGGGTGCCGAGATGGTCCCCGCCCTCTATCAGGTCGCGTTCGAATACTAATAGGCGCTGGTCCCGCGGCAATTCGTCCGCCGTAAGAGAGGTACGCAGTCACGCGCGAAGTGACGATCGAAGGTCGGCTGCAGCTCGAAGTGGCCTCGCCTGATGGCACGAATAGGTTGTCGTGCGGCGTGAGCGTTGACGTATGCGGTCACTAAGAACACCCGCGCGCACTACTCTACTGATCGCATTGGGCGCAATGATTGTAGGACTGGTTACGGTGACCTTCTTGTACCGCGAGGACATTCAAGAAGCTCGCGGCCGCGCATCAAGCGGCAGCCAGATCGCTCACACATCCTGCGGTGCGATCGAATACGCGGTTGCCGGCGACGGTCCACCGGTGTTGGTCGTGCACGGCGCCGGTGGTGGGTTCGATCAAGGTCTGGAGGTCAGCGCGCCATTGGTCGAAATGGGCTTTCGCGTCATCGCGATGTCGCGTTTTGGTTATCTGCGTACGCCGCTGCCGGACGATGCCTCTCCGGAAGCGCAGGCCGACGCGCATGCTTGTCTGTTGGATGCGCTCGGCCTCGAGCGCGTCGCGGTCATCGGCGGCTCCGCCGGCGCGCCGTCTTCCATGCAGTTTGCACTCCGGCATCCGGGACGGATCACCGCGCTCGTGCTGCTCATGCCGGCGACCTATGTGCCGCGGCCCGACAATGCGCCGCCGTTGCACACGCCGCCCGGTGCGCAGCTCCTGATCGATACGGCATTGCAGTCGGATTTCCTCTTTTGGGTGGCGAGCAAATTCGCCCGCGACACCGTCGTTCGCGCGATTCTAGCAACTCCGCCGGAGGCGGTGAGGAATGCCGATCCCGACGAGCAGGCGCGCATCCAACAGGTATTGGAGCACATCTTGCCGATCTCTCGGCGCCGGCTCGGACTGCTGAACGAGGCGATCGTCATCCCTTCGCTTCAACGATATGATCTCGAGCGGATCACCGTCCCAACTTTGGCGATCAGTTGCGCCGACGATTTATTCGGAACCTACGACGGCGCCCGTTACACTGCCGATCATATCCCAGGCGCGCGGTTCGTCGGCTATCCGATCGGCGGCCATTTGTGGGTCGGACACCAACATGAGGTAATGTCGGAAATTGGGGGCTTCTTACAGGGAGTTTGAAGATACGGTGTTACGGTGTCCGCGTCGCAGCGTGTTTGTTTTGTCCAGTGACCCAGGCCGATCAGCTGTCTCATGCAAGCCTGCTCCTGACCTCTTCCGGTTATCGCTCCAGCGAGCTTTGGGTCTGGCCCGTGCCTTGTTCACCGATCCCGGCGGGCACTTGAGCCATACCGTGCCCTCCCCTGCTTCGCTCGCTCGCCTGTCCTTCCCCGGCGCGTGACGTTTGGCTGGTGCCTGATTCGCCGGTCCTTGATGAGGCGCCGCCGCTCTGCTCGAGATCCGGCTCGCTGCTGCCGGTCTTCGAAGATTCACGGCTTGTCCCCGCCTCGGATCCACTCGCCAATCCTGACTGTTCGCTCTCCAAGCCCGGAGTCTCAGAAGCTGATTCCGCTCCGGACTGAGCGAACACGTTTCCTAACAGCGCAAGGCAAAATACTCCGGTGATCATCCCTGCCAAGGCACTGAGCTTAGACCTATTCATAGAGGTTCCTCCGTGCATGATTAGCCGTATGCGCCACAATAGGACCGAGCGTAGACTGATTGAACTCATGGTGCGAGGTGCTTCACCACCTGCAGAACTAGGGATTCTAGGAGTCGCTTCCTGTTGAACCCCCTGATTCCGGTCCACTTGCTTCTTGCCGCCTGCTATGGTGCGATACTCGCCGTGGTGGGACCTTCCTGATGCAGAGACGCTACGATCACATCGATTTGAGGGTCCGCAGCTTGGCTGACGTTCGGCCGTTCTACGAGACCCTCTTGCCTGCGCTGGGGTTCACGCGGCACGTAGATATCGAAGGCTGGCTTCAGTTCGAGGCGGCCGGGTCTGATGTCGCGACTGAATTCTTCGGGGTTACGGAATCGTCAGGACATGTAGCCAATGAAACACGAATCGCTTTCTGGGCGGACAGCACCGTCGAGGTGGACCGACTGGCGGAGATCGCGATCCGAGCGGGCGCTCGGAACGTCGAAGGCCCCGGGTATCTCGAAGGCCCGTGCTACTACGCCGTCTTTTTCGAGGACCCCAGCGGCAACCGCCTCGAAATCTGCCACCGCATCGAAGGAGTCCGTTAGCAGTTGCCGCGCGTATACGAGCAAACCATTCCCCGTTCTTGATCTCTCCATTTCATTAATCAAGGCCACCGTTGTGGTCTATCTCTACAGGCCACCGTCACTGGGTTGTTGCATATTGACCCCGTTGACGGCCGCTCCAAGTTTTCCTGCTACCATAATCAGTTCGATATCATTCGGTTACGACTCTCTTCCGGGACAGGACTCGTGGCGTGTTCCTTGCTCGAATTTCTCACCAAGGACCCTGACGTGTTGCGTGAGCCCGTGGGTCGTTTGACGATACTCATGGGCACCGGTCGAAGCGCTCTGAAAGAGCGTGAGGAGGGGGCCATGACTCCCTGGACATGGTGCGGACCAGGCATGGGATGGATGTGGATGTTCCCACTTCTGTTCTTCCTCTTGATGATTGCCATGATGGGCTTTTTCTGGCGGCGCGGTTTTCGACTGCCCTGGTGTGGAATGATGGGAGACCATTCACATGAAACGCCACGACAGATTCTTGACCGCCGCTTTGCCAGCGGCGAAGTCACGAGGGAGCAGTATGACGAGATACGGCGCAGCTTGGCGTGACGAACAGAAGGATCATCGCGGAAGGCCGAAGCAGGTGCGATTTCATCGGAAGCATGATCAGGTGACGGAAATTTCTAAGGAAGCAGGTGGTCGCCATGAAACTTGATAATCGGATTAAAGAGCTGATTGCGGTTGGCGCATCGATCACTGCGAATTGCCAACCATGCTTGCAATACCATGTGAGCGAAGCTCAGAACAGTGGAGCTGACCAGCAAGAGATCATGGAAGCCATTGAACTAGGGAAAATGGTGCGTAGAGGCGCGGCCTCAAAGATGGATAAGTTTGCGTCCACTTTCAGCCAAGCCACTGCTCCGTCTCATACGACCTCATCAGCCGAAAGGGGCGGATGCTCTGCATGATGCCGCTCGCTGGTGCCATGAACCACTTTGAGGCAAGTGGCGGTCCGGTGCCTTCCTCAATTCTGCTCACACTTCCCTCTGTGCTATAAGCCGCGGTCACAATTTCTGTCACCGAGCCCAAGAGGGCGCCAGATGCCGGTGCAGCGCGGGACCATTCGGCTAGCCCGGCCTGTGATACATCGGCGGGACCCAGGGATAGAGGCGGGGGATCCAGAGAGTCAGTGCCGCAGCAACGACGAGCGCACAGACCGTGCCCACGAGGAATTGACTCCAGGTGGTGGGACGCAGGGCGCCGAGCGAGACAATCACCAGGAGAATCGGAATATCGAGAAAGTGGGTGAAGGTGGGCAGCTGTTCCTGCCGGGCTCGGGTCAGTTCCGGAGTTGCGCCTCCCTGGGCCAACGCGTGGTTCGTGAGTCGGCGGAGCCGCATGAAATACAGCCGGGTGACGGTGTTGCCTTCAATGAGTTCGATGGCGAACAGCACAATCATGCCGGCCAGCCACGGATGCTGTACGAATCCCCATCCGCCCCAGGCATCCGCCGTCATCCAGGCACCCGACACGAAAAGAATCACGGCACCGGGCACCACGACCCCGTCATAGAAGACGGCGATGTTCCGTACGGACTCGGCGAACAAGGCGAGGTCGCGCACTTTCCTGGAGCGCAGATCCGACATCCACACGCCGATCAAGCCGGCCCCGAGGAGCATCAGGCCGACCAGATGGGCAAAGCGGAGCAAGGAATAGGTCATGGCTCACGGCTGGAACGAGCGGGTCTGTTGCTTGCGATCGCGGACAACGAGCGAGGGCTGTCCCGTTTCGTCGACGCTGAGGACTAACCGGGTTTTTCCATCCACGTCGCGGACGGCCACTCCGGTTTCGCGGGCCACCCCGACCCATACCCCGCCGGCATCCTTTTCATCACGGAGCTGGAGATACGGCTGCTCATCCGCCGAGAATCCCAACGTGCCGCGCGTCCGCCCCATGGCGTCGATCAACTGAACTTCATGTGTCCGCACAACCTCGAACGTCGTCTGATCCGGCTGTCTGGCGATCCCGGGCGTCCCCGTGATGAATGATGCCGCAAACCCGCCGACCGCGCCGGCGATCACACTGACCATCACCACCCCATGCGTCTTATGGAACATGCCAGTCCTCCTTCAATTAATACTGTTGAACGACGCCATGTAATATACCGGCCTTTTCCAAGAGTCCAGCCATCCCGAAGGATTGTGTTGCCGATTTACGCGAGGCGCAAGCCCCCATCGCCTTTGAAGTGGTGCAGGCGACTAGGACTTTGCAGTAGACTCTCCGCGACAGACTTCCGAGCGAGCCGCTCCCACGTGAAAGGAATCGTCATGCTCGAACTCCGGCCGACCTGCGAGCACTGCAACAAAGACCTGCCGCCCAATTCACCTGAGGCACGCATCTGCTCGTATGAATGTACGTTCTGTGCCGACTGTGTGGAGCAGGTGATGGGAAACGTCTGTCCAAACTGTGGAGGCGGCTTTACTCCCAGACCCATCAGACCGTCAAGGAACTGGCGAGGCGATAACTTTCTCGGCAAGGACCCCGCGAGCACCACAGTCAAACACCGGCCGGTTGATCCGGCAGCTCATGAGTTGTTCTCGGCGACGCTTCGAACCATCCCCCCTGAAAAACGGTAGCGCGGCGAGTGGAACAGGGCTGGGACCCGGTCAGTCGGAATGAAGTTCTAATGAAATGCTATTGTGATGCGGGTTGCCGTCGCGTAAGCTGATGACGGATTCGGTGCGGCTTGAATGGTCGTGAGGAGATTGAAATGAAAGCCGATGAGATTCGGGACACGGTAAAAGACAAGTATGGGAAAGCGGCGCTGCGGGTGAAGGACGGCGGTACGTCATGCTGCAGTCCGGGGCTCGATCCTGCGAAGCTCGACCCCATCACCTCCAACCTCTATGGATGTCAGGAAACGGAAGGATTGCCCGCGGAGGCGGTGGCGGCTTCGTTGGGGTGCGGAAATCCGACCGCGCTGGCGGAGCTGCATCCGGGCGAAGTCGTGCTCGATCTCGGCTCGGGCGGTGGGATCGACGTGCTGCTCTCGGCGAAGCGCGTCGGACCGACGGGGAAAGCCTACGGGCTTGACATGACCGACGAAATGCTGGCCCTGGCCCGGGAGAACCAGGCGAAGGCCGGGGTGGCCAACGTCGAATTTTTGAAGGGCGAGATCGAACAGATCCCGCTGCCGGATGCTTCCGTAGACGTGATCATCTCGAACTGTGTCATCAATCTCTCGGGCGACAAGGGGCGTGTGTTGGCGGAAGCGTTCCGCGTGCTGCGACCGGGCGGACGCTTGGCCGTATCCGACATCGTCGTGCGGGGTCTCGTGCCGGCGGAGATCAAGAGGAACATGGAGCTCTGGGCCGGCTGTGTGGCGGGGGCGTTGGAAGAAAGAGAATACCGATCACTACTGGCGCAAGCGGGCTTTCAGGACATTGGGATCGAACCCACGCGGATCTACCGAGCCGAGGACGCCAAGGAGTTTCTTTCCGGCACAGCGCTGGACCCGGACGGTCTCGCACGCGAGGTTGACGGCAAATTCATGAGCGCTTTCATCCGCGCCACGAAGCCCGCGGTCTCCGGACGGTAATCAACCCTTCCCAACAATCTCGCTGTAATAGCTCTCCAGCGCCTGCCGTTGGTCCATGTCCATGATGACCAACTGCCGTTGATCGAACGTGTTCGCGACATAGAGGTAGAACAGCGCCCCGCTCTTCCCCACTTCCACATGCAGCTGTCGGCCGTCCGGTCCCTGGCGCGTCGTTTCCTTAACAATCCGCCGATCGGGCAATTGCAGCCAGGCTTCCTGCGCCGACGACGAGTGGTCTTCGAAGAGAGGCTCGCCGTTTCCTTTCGCAGACAAGCGATCGAAATCGAGCCGGACAACCGAAACATCTTCCGGCGATTCATCCCACGGGACATCCGATCGACCCTTGGCGAGCACGTAGAACGGGCCGTCCTCCGCCACCTCCTCCACCAATTGATAGCGCACCGGCTCGGGGGGCTCACACAACGACAATCCCCTCCGCTGCAAGGCTCGTTGAAACGGCAGTCGGCGGGCCAATGGCCTCGTTTTTTCGAAGACGACCATCCGGCCGTCTGCGTTGAGCAGGGAGACCAGCCGGTCCAATTTCGGTCCCAACCCGGTGCGCTGCTCGAACGCCTGCTGCGCCTCTTCATCGCGCCGCCGCTCGAACGTCCGCCAACTCTCGCTCGGGATGCCGGGATCGTGTTCCGCCTGGACCACCGCATGGGTCGCGACGATGAGATCGTACAATTCCGGCAGATTCGCCTGCTCGCAATCGAGCGCGTGGAACTCCACGTTGCGGAGCCCCAATGCCCCTGCCCGCTCCCTCGCTCGCGCGACGGACGAGGCTGAACGGTCGATGCCGACCAGGCGACAATCCGGGTCGAGCCGTGCGTAGAACGTAGTCAGGATGCCGACCCCGCATCCCACATCGAGTATGGAGCGAGCGGGAGTGATGCGGGCCGCCACGCGAGGGCCGACAGCCATGTAATAGTCGTAACGCTGACTATAGAGCACAGGGAGGAGATGCGGCGCGGCCGTCGCGTCGTAAAAGGCCGCTTCCTCCGCCGCGCCGCCCCGCCGCTTCTCTTCGATATGCCGATGGAGATTGAAAAGATCCGTAGAAGAAAGCGACTCGCGCTGCCACTGAAAGTACGCGTCGTCGTGCTCGAACCGGCGCAGTCCCCAGCCGGCGAGATGCTCTTTCAGCTCGGAGACAACTCGAATCTCGTCTGGAAGCATGGGAGGATGCTCAAAAAGGCCTTGAGCGAGCGAGAACAAAGCTGGCGGAATTTTTGGGCAGCCTCCTAAAATCGCTTCAGCATGATCGCATCTTCATACGTCACCGGCACCGGATGCGGCTGCCTGAGCTGCCCCGTCCCGAACACGACGTATTTCTCGATCGTGAGCTGCGCCAACCCGATCGGGCCCCGGGCGTGCAGACGATTGGTGCTGATGCCCATGTCGGCGCCGAAGCCGAACGGCTCGCCCGCATGTAGCCGCGACGAGGCATTCACCAGGACCGCGCTTGAATCGACCTCGCGAGTAAACCGCATGGCGGCGTCGTAGTTTTTCGTGACGATGGCGTTCGTATGCCCCGGACCATACCGCGCGATATGATCGAGCGCTTCGTCCAGATCCTTGACCACCTTGACGGCCAGCGTGAGCGATCCGAATTGCTTGCCCCAGTCCCCCTCCGCGGCGGGCTTCACGGACATGTGGCCGCTCATCGTCATGGAGCCCATCAACGATTCCGTCTTGGGACAACCGAACACCTCGACCTTGAATTCGTCGAGCAGACGACGGATCAGCGCCGGCAACAGAGGCCGCGCAATGGCCTGATGGACAAGCAGGGTATCCGCGGAATTGGACGCCGCGGGCTGCTGCACCCGCGAATTCACCACGATATTCTGCGCCATCGGGATGTCGACGTCGCCGTCGATATAGACGTGCCCCACGCCCCCGTCATGGCACAACACGGGAATGCGCGATTGCTCCGCCACGGCCTTTCGTAATCCGGCTCCGCCGCGCGGAATGATGGCGTCGAGCCACTTGACCGCCCGCATGACTTCGATGGCCGCCTCTTTTTCCGTGCGCTCGATGAAACTCAACGCGCCGGCCGGAATGCCGTTCTCTTCAACCGCCTCTCGAAAGGCAGCCGCGATGGTGAGGTAGGTCTTGTTCCACTCCGGCGAGGCACGGAACACGCAAACGTTCCCCGACTTGAGGCAGAGTCCGATCGCTTCGATCATGACGAGCGGGCCATATTCCGAAATAACGCCGATGACTCCGAGCGGCACTCGAACCCGGCTCACCTGCAACCCATCAGGCTGTTCCCAACGCCCCGTCACTTCCCCCACCGGGTCCGGCAAGTCGGCGATCCGCCGCAACCGATCCGCCATCAGCTTGATCTCGTCGGACTTCACCCGGACCCGCTCGACGGCTTCCTTCACACGATCCTTGTTGGTCTCTCCCTCCAACGTCTTGCCGACCGAGTCGACGTCCTCTTCGTTGGCGGCCAGAATCTGCTCCTCGCCCGACAGCAGCCGGTCGGCCATGGCGTGCAAGACTTTGTCTTTCGTCGGTCCTGACACCCTCGACAACGGCTTGGCGGCGTCTTTCGCCGTCTTCAACAGCTTGTCCATGTAAAGCTTAACCGGTACTTCAACCATGGCGTCCCTTCTTCCTGATTCGGCGTTGAGAACAGTTTGCCGACGGCGTGCGACTATACCACGCGATTTTTTAGGGAGTCAAAAACCGACGGCGACCCCAGGTCAGGCACGGGGCCTTGTCCCCGATGCGCCCATTTCGTAGAATCCGCGCTGACGATCACCGTCCAGGGGGTTGCCGAATGACCATCGATCTGCGAAGCGACACGGTTACGAAGCCGTCCGACGCCATGCGGGAAGCGATGGCGCGCGCGCCGGTGGGAGATGACGTCTACGGGGAAGATCCCACCGTCAATCGACTTCAGGAAGTGGCCGCGGGCTTGCTGGGAAAACGCGCCGCCCTGTTCGTCCCCTCCGGCACCATGGCCAATCAGCTGGCGATCCGTTGCCAATGCCACCCGGGTCAGGAAGTCATCATCGAGAGCAAGGCCCACATCGTCCGGTACGAACAGGGGGCAGCCGGCGCATTGGCCGGCGTGCAGTTGCACTGGGTTGCCGGCGACCGCGGTCTCATGACGGCGGAACAAGTGGAAGCGGCAATCCGGCCGAAAGACCCGCATAGCGTTCAAACCGCGCTGATCTGCTTGGAGAACACGCACAACAGCGGAGGCGGAACGATCTATCCGTTGGCGACGATCGAAAGCATCAGGGCCGTCGCCAAGGAACATGGCGTACCGATGCATTTGGACGGCGCGCGCCTGTTCAACGCCGTGGCCGCCACCGGAGTGCCGGCCGCCTCGTATGCGCAGCATTTCGAAACCGTCTCGGTGTGCTTGTCGAAAGGGCTCGGCGCTCCGGTCGGCTCGCTCCTGCTCTCCAACGACCCGGCAATGATCGAACGGGCACGGCGGTTCCGCCGCATGTACGGCGGGGCGATGCGGCAGGCGGGCATCCTGGCCGCCGCCGGTTTGTACGCCTTGGAGCACAACGTCACACGCCTAAAGGAGGATCACGAGAACGCCAAACGGCTGGCGAAGCAGCTTCATGCCATGCCTTGCGTCTCGATCAACCCCAATCACGTCGAGAGCAACATCGTCATTTTCGACGTCATCGGGCATCGCCTGGCCCCTTCGGACATCGTCGCCGAGCTCAAGCGGCACGGAGTGCTTATCAATGCGATCGGCGGCGCCAGCTTCCGGGCCGTCACGCACCTCGACGTCTCGACGAAAGACATCGACACCGCCTCGGCCATCTTCGCCCGCGTGCTCGGCCCGTAACGGCTCCGCTCGTTGACACTCTCGGAACCCGCTCATTAGAATGCCCTCGCCCGCGTGACTTACGACGGGCGACGATGATGCTACCGGCGGTTTCCTTCGCACAGATCACCCGCATCCTGGAAGTGACCGATTCCCTCGGACTCAATCGCGAGTGGATCGAAGTGCCCCTTTCTCCGGAGCGGCCGGGCGTCGTCCGCACGTTGCCGAACGGCAAATTGGAGATCGTCGTCGACGCGGATCAGCCCTTCGACGAATGGCTGGCCGGGCTGGCGGATCGAATCCGGGCAGCGCGGCCCACACATCCTTGAAAGGATCGGCATGGAATTCGATGCTGAGACCTCCCCTTCTTCGCCGACCAGGGAGGAATTGAACGCCGAATTGCTCGAGGTCCCCGAGCCTCCTACGTCGCCCGACGCGGTCAACCCGCCGGGCTTCGATGAGGTCGTGGCGATCGCGCTGCGTCACGTTCGCGGCAAGCGCGGCGGCGACCTGGTCGGAGTGATCCTCGTCGGCTCCGGCGCTCGCCGTGCCGTCACGCCGCACAGCGACGTCGACTTGATCGCCTTGGTCAAGGGGCAGACCGAAACGAATGAGATCATCCGCATCGCCGACCGCATCGCAGACCTGCGATATCGCGGACACAAGGCCGTCGAAGAGGAATTGAATTACTCTCCGCGCCTGCCCCCGCTGCTCCGCAAAGGGCGCATCCTGTTCGATCACGAGGCCGTGGCCGCCCGGCTGATCGACAAGGCGAATCAACGCTTTCGCCAGGGCCCGCCTCCCGCGGGCATGCACGAGCAGATCCGGTTGAAGGCGGAATGTTTCCATTGGCTCGGCAAAGCCGAGGATCTGGCCGACAAGCCGGCGACGGCCCAATACCTGCTGGGGATCTTTTTCGATGATCTCGTCAGCGCGTTTTTCCGGCTGCGAGGGCTGTGGCTCACGGCGCCGGCCGACGCGATCCGCTTCGTCACGTCGCGCGACACGGCCTTGGGCGAGCTGGCGGGACGCTTTCTCACGGCTGCATCCTTGCCGGAACGGCTTCAGCTCGGCCGGCAACTGGTCGATGTCCTGTTCAAGGACGTTCCCCATCCCGCGCGGGTCGACTGAATCGACCGCATCTCGTGACACGCTTGACTTCGCATCGGGGAAGGTGTCGGATAGAGACAGTCCCTGGAGCAAGGCTCGCACTTCCAGAACGTTCTCCAGCGTTCAGCATCCTCACCTATACAGGAGCGGTATGGAACTCGGATTCATCGGATTAGGGAAAATGGGCATGAGCATGGTCACCAGGCTCCAACGCGACCGGCACCGCGTCGTCGTGCACGACCGCGTGACGGACCTCGTCAAGCAGGCGGAGGGCGAAGGCTGCATCGGCGCCGGCTCCATCGAGGATCTCATCGGCAAGTTGGCCAAGCCGCGCGCCGTGTGGATCATGGTCCCTTCCGGCTCTCCCACCGAAGACACCGTGCGGGCGGTCGGAGCGCTCATGGCTCCCGGGGATACGATCATCGACGGAGGCAACACCCGTTTTCACGACGACGTGCGCCGCGCGGCTGAATTGAAGGCGAAAGGCATCGCGTATGTGGACGCCGGCACGAGCGGCGGAATCTGGGGACTGAAGGTCGGCTACTGCCTGATGATCGGCGGCGAAGCGGCGGCGGTCCAACGACTGGCACCGCTCTTCACCACGCTCGCGCCGGAACAGGGATGGGCCCACGTGGGCGGGCACGGAGCCGGCCACTACGTCAAAATGGTTCACAACGGGATCGAGTACAGCATGATGCAGGGCTACGCCGAGGGCTTCGAGTTGATGGCCAAGAGCGGCTACGACCTCGACCTCGCGAAGGTCGCCGATCTCTGGATGCACGGCAGCGTCGTCCGTTCCTGGCTCCTGGAGTTGGCGGCCGGCGCCTTGAAGGAAGATCCCGCCCTCAAGGGACTGAAGGGCTACGTGCAGGATTCCGGGGAAGGCCGGTGGATGCTCGCGGAAGCGATCGACAAGGATGTGCCCGTTCCGACGCTCACGGCCGCCCTGTTCACCCGGTTTCGCTCACGGCAGGAAGAAAGCTTTGCGGAAAAGATGCTGGCGGCCCTGCGCAACGCGTTCGGCGGCCACGCGGTCCGTCGGTGATCGAGCGCCGTCATGTCCTTGAAGCCCTCCGGTCCACCACGAATGAGCATCAAGCCAGCTCAAGAGACCTTCGTGCCGGTTGAGCCTTGCACGCTGATCATTTTCGGAGGGTCGGGTGATCTGGCCCGGCGGCGTCTGGTTCCCGCTCTCTACAATCTGCTGCTCGACGGATTGTTACCCTCCAATTACGCCGTCTTGGGGCTGGGCCGGACGCCGATGAGCGACGAGGACTTTCGCGAGGTGGCGCGTGAGGGCGTCACCAAGCATTCCCGTCAGGCGTTGGCCGACGACCGCTGGCAGGAGTTTTCCCGGCACCTGTTTTATCTGTCCGGGGAAAACGAGAACCCGGAGACGTATCGCGCGTTGAAAGCCCGCGCCGAAGAAATCGAACGGTCCTTGGAGCTGCCCGGCAACCGTATTTTTTACCTCAGCATCCCGCCCAGCTCTTTCGCGCCCGTGTGCGAAGGGCTCGACCGGGCGGGGCTGGCGCCCTGCCCCGCCCCTCGCACCCCTTACGCGAGAGTCATCATCGAAAAGCCCGTCGGCCGTGATTTGGCGTCGGCGCGGCAGATCAACGCGGTGACCGGTCAGGTGTTCGACGAATCCCAGATCTTCCGGATCGACCACTATTTGGGCAAAGAGACCGTACAAAACCTCATGGTGGTCCGGTTCGCCAACAGCATTTTCGAGCCGATTTGGAACCACAAATATATCGATCACGTGCAGATCACGGTCAGCGAGGCGGAGGGCGTCGGCACGCGGGCGTCGTACTACGAAGAAGCGGGCGCGCTGCGCGACATGGTGCAGAATCATTTGCTGCAGTTGCTCAGCCTTGTCGCCATGGAGCCGCCCTATTCGCTCGATCCCGACGTCGTGCGCAACGCAAAAATGGAAGTGCTCCGCTGCCTGCGGCCCATCACGGGCAAAGACGTGGAACGGTTCACCGTGCGGGCCCAGTACACGGAGGGAACCGTGCACGGAGTCCAAGTGCCGGGCTATCGCCGCGAAAAGGGCGTGACCCCGACGTCCACCACGGAAACGTACGTGGCCGTCAAATGCTTCGTTGAAAACTGGCGGTGGTCCGGAGTTCCGTTCTACCTGCGGACGGGCAAGGCGCTTCCCAATCGCGCCAGCGAAGTGGCGGTGCAGTTTAAAGACATTCCTCAGATTTTGTTCAATGCCGATCCGCAGCACCCTCAGGCGCCCAACGTATTGGCCTTGCGGATTCAGCCCGAGGAAGGATTGTCCCTCCGCATCGTGTCCCGCGTGCCCGGGACCAGAGAGCAAACGCATCCGGTGGAGATGAACTTCAAATACGCGGAGGTCTTCGGCCGTCCGTCGCCGGAAGCTTATGAGCGCCTGCTCCTCGACGTGATGGCGGGCGACGCGTCACGATTCATGCGCCGGGACGCAGTCGAAGCCTCATGGGCCTGGATCACGCAGATTTTGGAAGGCTGGGAGCAGCAGGGGCTGCGGTGGTTGCCCGAGTATCAAGCCGGTAGTTGGGGACCGGTCGAGGCCGACCGGTTGATTCAGAATGATGGCCGAAGCTGGCGGGTCCTCTAGTGGATGCTGGAGCATCCTTTTTCTAGACTCCTACCTGCGACCGAATTGCGTCCTTCTTCCCGATCCCGCCGATGAAACGTTCGAACGCGCCGCCCCGGTACAGCGCCAGCACCGGCAAGGAGGCAATCTCCAACTCGGCCGGGATCTGAAAATTTTCCTCTACGTTCATCTTCACGATTTGCAGTCGGGGGCCGACTTCGCGCTGAAGCTGCTCCAACTCGCCGGTCAAGGCCCGGCATCCGCCGCAGCCCGGCTTCCAAAACTCGACCAGCAGCGGCACACGCGCCTCCGCGACGGTCCGGTCGAAATTCGCGTCGGTCACCTCCGGAATCATGGGTGGTGCGTCCCCTCGGACGACGCAAGAGCTTCCGCGAATATCCGATCATAGAGCAATCGCGCAAAAAGCCGGTAGCCGGCCGTCGTGAGGTGAAGTCCGTCATTGGAATACGGCGCGGCCAGTTGGCGGCTCGGTTGCTCCGCAGTGGCGCCGAACAAATCGATCCACTTCAGCCGCTTCGACTCCGCGTACTCCTCGATGAACCGATTCAGGACGAGACGCCGCCCTACCGCGTCTTCCAGCCATCGTTTCTCCGTCTCACCCGGCGCGGCATCGAACCGGATGGACGGGACGGTCACGGGAACCGGGACAATATCGGCGGCCAGCGCCGATCCGTACATTTTAATCAGGTTGCGCCGGATCTCCGCCGGATCGGCATTCCACCCCAGATCGTTGGTTCCTCCGAGCAGCACCACGTAGGCCGGTCGGCGCGCGACCACGTCCTGGCGGAAGCGCATCGCCATCTCGCCCGTGGTTTCGCCGCAAATGCCGCTCACCGACACGCGGCCCCGCGAGCCGAGGTGCTCCTGCAGAAAGTCGCCGTAGGGAGTCGCCATGCCTGTCGGATTATCCGGAGCGGGAGACTGAAACCCGGCGGTGAGACTGTCGCCGAAACACATAATGAGAGGCGCAACATGCATGCGTTAGGACCGGCCACGGGACACGAATGCTCACGGAGCCGGTGAATTGTACCGTTCTCTTGCCGCGCGTGACAACGGCGTCCACGCAAGGTGGTGCGTCATGCGCTCATCGCTCGCCGCCGCACGCGAAACGGCGAGTACGGACCGGCTATTTTCTTGACGAAGACGCGGGCCCGGAGTACGACTACAACATGGAGGAAGTCGTACAGGAGCCGGAAGGGCTCGGACCGCCGTTTGCCAAGGATTCGGCGGATCCGGAAGGCTCTTCTGTCAAGCTTCTGCTCAAGCATCTGGACAAGGCCTCCAAGGCCGGCCGAACCTTCGGGGCCGCCAACCCGGTGGCGCAAAAGTTCTTCCAGCAGTTCTTCGAAGGGCTGACCACCCACCTCGCCACCTACGGCACGTTCGGGTTCCTCGTCCAGCGCTCGGAGCTCTATTTCAACGATCAGGTCGTCTACGCCACCGAGACGATGGGCGAGAATCTTGCCTTCAAGCTGTACGCCGACGGAATCCGCGAAGTCACCTTCCATCCGGATTTGACGGCGGACGACGTGATGTTCTTCCTCGACTCCCTGTGGGCCGGGGCCGATCCGGACAAGGACGACGACGACATCGTCACACGCCTCTGGGAACGGAACCTCTCCACGATCACGATCGTCACGGCCGAAGAAATCGTGAAATCCTCCGGTGCCGACGACATCTTCGCCTCTCCGACCGGAGAGACAATGAGCGGGTCCAGCGACTCATTGAAGAAGGTCGCCGAGCAGGAAAAAGCGAACGAGAGCCGATCGGGCGGTTCCTCTCAGGCCTCGCGCTTTCAATCCGGGCTCGTCGGCTACGAAACGACGGACGAGGAATTGGCGGCCTTGGCCAACGAAATCGAAGCCGAGTCACATCGCGACCCGGTGATGTACGTCCTCGATATGCTGACGGCCATTTTGGCGTCCGAGAAGCACGAAAGCTTGCTGACGAAGCTCTTCGAAGTGTTCGGCGGGGTCGTGGAGTCGCTGATACGACAGGGACAGTGGACCGTGCTGGAAAGCGTGCTGGCCCTGCTGAACGAGACTCAGGAAGTCCGGCCGGACCTGCCCGAGAGCGCGAGGGTGTTGCTCGCCGACATCTTTACCTCGCTGGGCAGGCCCGAGCGCATCAAGCTCGTCGAAACCTATTTGAACCAGACGCCGAACGCCAATACCGAAGGGCTGCTGACGCTCTTGCTGATGATACCGGCGGACTGCGTATCCGGTCTCTGCGTGTTGCTGGGCAATTTGACCGCCCCCGCGCATCAGTCGATCGTATGCGAAGCATTGTTCGCCCTGGGAAAAGACACTCCGGATCCGCTCGTGCGCGGCCTTTCCGATCGGCGCGGAGGCTACGTCCGCAACCTGTTGGCCATCATCGCGCGGTGGAACAATCCGCGATTCGCCGACGCGGTGGAACGGATTCTCCGACATCCGGACCCGCAAGTGCGAAAAGACGCCGTGCGGATCCTCGGCACGTTGCGGCCCAACGGCAACGGCACCAAGCTAGTGCCCTTATGCAATGACTCGGAGGAATCAGTCCGGCTGGCCGCTCTGAAATTGCTCATGAGCGGCCAGTATCAAACCACGTTCGCCGCCTGGACACCCATCCTGACGGCGGAAGATTTCTCCGACAGGCCGCCGAGCGAGAAACGGGCGATTTTCCATGCCGTCCGCCAGGCCGCGCGGGATGAAGCGGTGCCGTATCTGCAAGAGCTGTTGACCGAGTGGTCCTGGACCAACAGGAAAAAGAAAGAGGAGTTTGCGCTCTTAGCGGCTGAAACGCTCGGCAAACTCGCCACTCCGGCGCCGGTCGCCGCTCCCGAACCGGGCCAGAAGAAAGCCGGAGCAGCCGTCCGGCAGGCCTGCACGGCAGCCCTCTCGGTGGCGATGAGGCAGCAAAAAACGAAACAAGCGGTCTAGCGCGGAGAAAGGATCGAGGTCGTGGAAGAACAACGGCCAGACGCACCAGCGCCGGCATCCGACGCCGGTGCGCAGCCCATCCTCACGCATGAAAAGTCACTGGCCCAAAAAATCGCCAAGGGGTCGGAGGCCGGGGATATCCTCGACCAGCAGATCCTCATGCTGGGCACCCAACTGGTGACCCAGCTGAACGTGCTGATCAAAACCTCTCGGATTCACGGACGTTCCAACACCGCGCTGGACAAGCCGGTGGATGCAATGTTGACGCTCATCAAAACCCTCGCTCACGAGAAGCCGGTCGTGCTCCGCGTGCAGAATGATTTTTTATTTCTCGGCGCCGGTCATCTGAGAGTCAATACTCAGCAGATGGCGATCTTCAGCAGCGTCATCGACAGTTTCAATGAGTGGAAACTGGGAGGCCTCTCATTCTCGAACCAGGTCGAATCCAAAGATCTTCGGCAATTTGCGCACCTCTTTGTCTCGCTTGACCCCGCCGTGAAGTCGATCGTTGATTTTCAGCGCGAGTTGAAAGACCAGGGTGTGGTCGGTATCACACTGGAGGAGCCTCGCGCGCTAAATCATGCGCAGCACGCCTCAAGCGTCAACGGCAAGGCGAAACGGAAATCCGACGCCAAGAACGGGTACGCGAGAGCAGCCGGCGCCGTTGGCAATTTGACTCATGCCGCGCGCGAAGGCGGCACAATCACCTTCAAGCAGGCGAAGCGGGCGATACAGAACATCGTCGATTTGATGCTGAAGGACGAGGCGGCGCTGCTCGGGCTGACCACGCTGCGGTGCCATGACCAATACACGCACAATCACTCCGTCAACGTGGCCCTCCTATCGGTCGCGCTCGGCAACCGGGCCGGGTATCCGAAAGTCGACCTTGCCGATTTGGGGTTGGCCGCCATGTTCCACGACATGGGGAAAGCCAGCATTCCCATGGACGTCTTGAACAAACCCGGAGAGTTTACGGAAGAAGAATGGACCGCCATGCGGAATCACCCGACGGAAGGGGTGCTGAACCTCACGAAGCTCCGCGGGATCGCCAGTCTGCCCGGCCGAATGGCCGCGGCCTCCTTCGAGCACCACATGAACCATGATTTCTCCGGCTATCCCAAATTAGCCGTGCCCTGGAGCCTTTCGCTGACCGGCCGGATCTTGATGATCGCGGATTGCTATGACGCCATGACTTCGTCCCGGGTCTACCGCCGGGAACCCATCGCCCCGTCCAAGGTGCTGAAGTTCATGTTCTCCAAGAGCGGCCAGTCGTTTGATCCCGTGCTGCTCAAGCTGTTTGTGAACTGCGTCGGCATCATTCCGATCGGCAGCTTGGTCATGCTGGAAACCGACGAACTCGCCGTGGTGCTGCAACCGGCGCAAGAGAAGTCGGACGCCGAGAGGCCATACGTGAAAATCGTCTCGGATCCGCAGGGCAATCCCGTCGAGAACGGCCCCGAGCTCGACCTGACCGAAAAAGACGGATCCGGAGAGTACCGGCACAGCGTCATCCGGTTAATCGATAACACCGAATACAAGTTCGACACCAGCCGTTACTTCGTGTAACAGGCTATCCTCCATCCACTCGTTCCGTCCCGCCACGGGATCCTGGCCGTCCGCTTGACAGGGTTGGAGCGCGCCGCTATTCTCGCGTCGTTTTCCCTGACGACCTCTATCACCACAGAAACAAAAGGAGACTCGCGCATGGGCATGAGGGGAACACGAATGGGCCTGCTTCCGGCCTTGATCTTGGGAGCCTGCACGCTAGCCGGCGGCCTTTCGCTTGCGCAGGCGGCGGAAGCCTTCAAAATGGGCGTCATCGACCCGCAGTCCGTACTGGAAAAATCCAAGGCCGGGAGGAAAGCGCTGGACGGGCTGAAGGAATACGTCACGACCCGTCAAAAGCTGCTGGCCCGCGACGAGGAGGATCTGCGAAACCTGGAAAAGCAGCTCAAAGAGCAGGCGTCGAAACTGAGCGACACCGAGAAGAAGGACAAGGAGACGCAATTCCGTGCGAAAATCCAGGACTACCAGAAGCGCGCGCAGGAGTTTAACCAGGAGCTGCAAGGAAAGCAGAAGGAGCTGGTGGACGAATACATGAAGAAGATCGCGACCGCCACTCAGTCCGTCGCCGAAAAGGGCGGGTTTGCGATCGTCGTGGACAAAGGCAGCGAACAGACCGTGAAGATCGTGATCTACAACAAAGACGCCATCGATCTCACGGACGCCGTGATCAAAGAATTCGATCGCACCAATAAGTAAGCGGCTTCGCTCATCCTTCAAAGACGTCGCGCCTGACCGTGTCCGCCAGTTGCTGGAAGGCCGCGGTCGGGCGGCCGACCGAGTGCACGATCAATTCCAATTCTTCCGGACCACGAATGCCGAGGTTCAGCTCGGCCGCGCGCTTGAGCTGCCGCTGTTCCCAGATCCGTTTGCCCTGCAGCTTCGGCCACGCGCCGAATGAACGAATCACGGCCACGGCCACCGCATCCAACGCCACACGGTCCCCGCTCAACAGAAGCAGATCGGCTCGCGCGGCAGTACCGCTCGTCGGCCCGCCGGCGATCATGAGCGACGCACCATCGGCCACGGTCAGCTGAGGATGGACGGCCAGGTTTAGTTCCGCGATGCGTTCGTGCCAATCACCGGCGAGAAAGGTGACCGACGGGCGGTAGCGGGGGTGCACGATGCCGACGACGTTTTTCAACGCGCAGGAATACTCCGCGAACCGATGCGTCTTGATGACGGGGAGGTTCACGATGACGTCGGCCTCATAGACCGGCTTGGAAACGTAATAGCGCGGCAGCGCTGCCGCGCCGGCCGGTTCCACCTTGAGCCATCCCTCGGTTTCCAACGCGAGAAGGGCCGCGCCGGACGATCGAGCCGCCGCCGCGATCCCCGTCGTGGTGAGGTTCTCGGAGGTGGGAAAGCGGATGATGCCGGAGCTGTCGGCCACGATGACCTCGCGCGCGCCGGCTGCCGTGACGGCCCGGATCATCGCCTCGACCAGCCTGGCATCGGTCGTGGTCGGAGGCGGTCGATCATTCACGACATTGGGTTTGATCAACACCCGCTTCCCTCGCACGCCGATCGCGTCGAGCCCACCCAGCTGCTCCAACCCGGCCTGGAGCATGGCCGCATGGTCCCCGCCGTGCACCATGACCACGAGCGAGTGTCCATTGCGCCGGTAAGGGTTCGATGGAAGCGGCTTGGCCGGGACAAGAGCTGCATCGGGATCGAACAAGAGGCTGCCGAGAAGCGACTTCGGCGCCATCGCGACGGCCGGCAGAAACGTCAGACCGAACCCGAGGCGGCTCAGAAACTCCCGGCGGGAGGAATGGATCAATTAGGCGCCCTCGCCCTTCTCGATGGGGTACCCGGCTTCACGCCAGGCTTTGATGCCGCCGTCCATCGACACGACGTTCACGTAGCCCATGCGTTGAAGCGCGTCGGCGGCGAGCGCCGACCGATATCCGCCGCCGCAGTACAACACGATCTCCTCATTTCTGTCCGGGATGAGGCTTTCGATATCCCGTTCGATAATGCCCTTTCCCACGTGGCGCGCCCCTTTTGCCCGGTCCTTCGCAAATTCATGGTCTTCCCGCACGTCGAGCAAGTGAAAAGATTCCCCGCGGTCTAACTTGGCTTTCACGTCCGCGGTCGTACACTGTCTGATGCGTCCCTTGGCCTCATCGACCAACTTCAGAAACCCCGGACTATGCTTCATGGCACTCCCTCAGAATAACGACCCCTGGGCCGGGTCGGGTCGTCGAAACGTCTCCGGCACCGGAGCCTCGTCTTCGTCGACAAATCCGGCCTTCCGACGGCTGATCTCGAACAACCGCTCGACGACGTTCCAATAGGTACCGGTCCCCTGCTGGCGCCGGAAGAACGCCGCCTCCGTGAGGCTTCCGCCACGAACTTCCCGAATCCGGTGCACGATTTTTTCAAATCGGTCCGGGAAGGCCGCCTTCATTCGTTCAAGAAACACCGTCTCCACGTTTCCGCTGAGGCGCAGAAGAATCGACGTGGCAGCCGTCGCCCCGGCAGCCCGCGCCCGGTGGAGCAGATCCGGGATGTCGTCCTCGTTCAATCCTGGAATGATGGGCGCGATCGAAATGCCGGTCGGGATCCCGGCGTCGGACAATCTGGCCATCGCGTCGAAGCGCTTCGCGATGGAAGGCGCCTGCGGCTCGACCTTACGGGCCGTTTCGTTGTCGGAGAACGGGATACTGAAATAGACGCGGACCCACGCCTCCCGATGCAATTGGGTCAACAGGTCGATGTCGCGCGCCACAAGCGCGGCCTTCGTAATCACGCCCACAGGGTTGCGGTACTCGCAGCAGACCTGCAGGCAGCCCCTGGTCAAACCATAGGCCGCTTCCAACGGCTGATAACAATCGGTGTTGCCTGAAAAGACGATCAGCTCGCCTTTCCAGGACGGTTTGTCGAAGGCGGCTCTCAGCAGCGCCGGCGCCTCGGGCTTCACCATCAGCTTCGATTCAAAATCCGTCCCGGCGCCGAATCCCCAATATTCATGCGACGGCCTGGCATAGCAATAGGCGCATGCATGAAAACACCCGCGGTAAGGATTGACGCTCCAGCGAAACGGCAGGTCCGGGCTGTCGTTGCGACTCAGGATGTTGCGCGTCGTATCCTCATAAATGTCCAGGCGCACCGCAGGAGCCGGCTCCAGCAAATCGCGGTGGATAGATTCATACGGATTCGGCGGATTTGTGATCGTGCGCATGGTGTATGGTTCCCGTTCTTCCCGGCAGTTGTCAATCGCCTTGGGCCCCGGGTTCGGCATCACCATGCTCCGCGCCGTTTAATTGACTCTCCCCGGACCGGGTGCTAGATTCCAGTTCCGTTTCCACTTGAAGGAATCATGCACGATCTTCGCTATTTGCGCGACAATCTCGACGCCGTTCGCGACCGACTGGGACCTCGAGGCGCGGATGTCCCCTGGGAGTTGGTTCGCAAGTCGATCGACGAGCGGCGCGCCTTGACGAGCCAAGTCGAGCAGCTGCGTCACGACCTCAAGAAGGGGTCCGATGACGTCGCCCGGCTCAAACGCGAGAAACGACCCGCGGACGACGCCATGGCGGCAATGAAGGCGCTCGGAGAGCGGATCAAGGAAATCGAAACGGCGCTTCGAGAGGTGGAAAGCGCGCTGCTGGACCTCACGTTGCGCATTCCCAACTTCCCTCACGAATCAGTCCCGGTCGGGAAGAGCGCGGAAGATAACACTGAAATTCGTCGGTGGGGTACTCTTCCGGCGCTCGAGCAGGCGCGCAGCCATTGGGAACTTGGCGAGGCGCTTGGCATTCTTGACTTCGACCGAGCCGCAAAACTCGCCGGAGCCAGGTTCGCCGTGCTCACCGGCGCCGGAGCGCAATTGGAGCGGGCCTTGATCAATTTTATGTTGGACCTCCACACGACTCGGCACGGCTATCGCGAGATACTGACGCCAGTGTTGGTGAACCGTTCGACCATGACGGGAACGGGACAGTTGCCTAAATTCGAGGAGGATCTCTTTCGACTACGCGATGAAGATTACTTTCTTATTCCGACGGCCGAAGTGCCGGTGACGAATTTGCACCGGGACGAAGTGCTGGACGAGGACTTGCTTCCGATCCGCTACACGGCGAATACCCCATGCTTTCGGCGGGAAGCCGGCTCCTACGGCAAGGACACCAAAGGCCTGATTCGATTGCATCAATTCAATAAGGTAGAGCTTGTCGAGTTTGCCAAGCCGGAACAGTCGTATGAGGAGCTCGAGCGGCTCACGCGCCATGCGGAAACGGTGCTGCAACGGCTTGAGCTGCCCTATCGGGTCGTCACCTTGTGCACGGGGGACCTGGGATTCTCCGCGGCGAAAACCTATGACATCGAAGTGTGGCTGCCGTCGCAGGCCGCGTACCGGGAGATTTCGTCCTGCAGCAACTTCGAAGCTTTCCAAGCAAGGCGGGCCGGTATCCGGTACCGTCCCAAAGACGGAACGAAAGCCGGCAAGCCGGAGTTTGTCCACACTCTGAACGGATCCGGTCTGGCGATCGGCCGCACACTCGTCGCGATCCTGGAGAACTATCAACAGCCGGACAGTTCCGTGCTGATCCCAGAAGTGTTGCGGCCGTACATGGGCGGAACAGAGCGCATCACCAAGACATAAACCACATGCACGGTACAGACAGCAGGCTCGGCTTGGAGGGGTGACGGAGTGGCCGAACGTGCCGGTCTTGAAAACCGGAGTCCGGGTAACTGGACCGCGAGTTCAAATCTCGCCCCCTCCGCCATATTTCAACGGCTTGCATTCCAGTGCTCAGGTCTGCATGCGCTTGGTAGTACTTTTCATCAATTGGCAGAGTCACTTCTACGCCTTACGGCCATTGCCCCATGAGCAGACACCTCGCAAGACATACCAGCCCTCGTTGATATGATAGCTCACCGATGCTGCCCAACGGCGATGGTCGGCGAAATAAAAGAAGCGCGGTTTCGATTTGCCGAAGTTGGATGAGCTATAGGGGATTGTCGATTTCTGGTGTGCGGCGTATGCTTTGCACCCTCGCATATCGCCAAGGGGAAGCCACGAACGATTAACTTGCCGTGAGTTCACACAAGATGAACACCTTGAGGCTACAGCACAGAAGCGCGTGGATGAAACATCTGGTCTTGATAGCAGGCATTTTTCTATACGCCTCTTCTGGCATGAATGCAGCTTTAGGTGCCGGCGTTAGCCCAAAAGAATCACTGCGCGGCCTTCAGGGAGTAGCTGTGGTTATAGAGCGCCTCAAGCCGGACATAAAAGAGGCTGGTTTATCAGAAGAGAAAATTCGCACGGCGGTCGAACTGATACTGAGGTCAAGCGGAATTCGGGTTCTGTCCATTGAAGAAGCTTCTCTCACCGCTTCCTTCCCGTACCTTTACGTCACACTCAATTCTCTTAAAGCCAAATCTTATGACTTTTTTGCTTATTCCTTCAGACTTGATTTGATGCAATTGGTTTCATTGACTCATATCTCAGCCCAGCCAAAACTGTTCACCAGTACATGGAACAGGCAAGGTGTAGGGATCGCGGGTATTGATAAGGTTGCCGGAATCATTCGTGGCATAGAATCAGACGTCAAAGATTTCGCAAACGATTTTCTGGCTGTCAATCCGAGATAACTATTGGACATAAAAAAGGCCCGGCAGCCTTTCGGTGTCGAGCCTTTACCTCAGATTTTGTTGCAATGGGGTCCACTGTTTCTTCACAACGTTTCCGTTGCGCTTCACAGTGTTCTACATCGCATCTTTCTGAAGCATCTCTACACTACCGCAAAACCGTGAGAGTTATTACGAGGATGAATCCCGGTATCCTTCAAAATGGACCCTGGCTGTCGTAGCCGCCTTTCCAATCGTCTGCTAGACAATCTCCCCCTCGCCATTCCTTATGACGGTACCGAGCATTCTCGAGGATTCTTTAGTTGCTCTGAGCGACCTCCGATTTTGTAGCCAGGGACTGCGGCACGAGAACTCAACAGGCCGGTTAGCGTCTCAGATCACGCTCTGTGGGCGTTAACGTTGGATGAATGGACTTCTTTCCTTTCTCCAAATCCTGTTCGATGATCCTCAATGCTTCCAATTGGGACGTTAACTCGGCAATGCGCTTGTCTCGCTCTTTTATTTGTCTTTGCAACGACTGTACTAAATCAGAATCCACCGCAGCGCCTTTATTCGCCTCTGACGTTGCAGGCAGTGCCCCGCACCCACTTAAGACGATTAAGAGAATGGCTGAAAGCAGACCAGCTCCCAGATTGCTCCAAGCTCTCGTACCCCTGCTTCTCATAGAGTGAGATATGTCACGAGATGCCACATTGCGCAAGAATTAACAGGCGGCTCCCTTCCGGTGTTTTTCCCGCCGCCAATGAGTCTTGGCTCGAAGCATTGGTTCTTCATAGGAAAGCCATACTATCCTTTTGAGTGTTTGAGTCCTAAGGCACCCATGATCTAGGAAGTTCCCTAGTCGCGTCGTATTGTCTGCTGGTGTACTCTCGAACGCCGGTTTCTATATCCCAACCTTTCATTTGCTCACGTGACCAGCAAACAAGACCGAGTATCCGAAGGGGCGTCTGTTTCGCACCACGAGTGTATCCTGATGTTGGAGAGAACCTCAGAAGGATGTTACCTGACTGGCTCGTATATTTGCGTGATGTGTGGTGCAAGAGTCGCTGTAGGTCGGCAATCGAGCAACGAGGAGCCGTAGCACACACCCCTGCGCTCGGGATCCGACATTGGAGCCCCTCAACAAAATCGGGTGAGCCTTTACACATCGCGGCTGCTCCAATGAATGAAGGTACATTTACCCTTTCGCCGATTTTAGCGGACGAGCAAAAAGGCAATAGCTGAACCGTATGATGAAAAGAGCACTATGAGATAAAACAAACGACAGGCAAGAGAAGAACGACGAGACGACGGGAGGCGAACATGTCGTCTTACATTCCTCACGTCTTGACTGTCCCTATTTCTCTTGGGAGTCAGCGGGCTATATATGAAATAGTGGCTCCACTACTTCTGATACTGGTCTTCCTCTCAATTTGTAGTCCTGCGGCAGCGGAATGGGTAAGAGCGTTCGAAAATGAGAAGGAAGTGATTTACCTTGACCCGACCACAATCCAAAACCTAGAGAACTTTGCCAAAGCCTTGGTGCTTTATGACTATAAGAAGCTTTCTGCCCAAAACTATTTGTCTGAAAAGTTTCTCTATGAGTTCGAATGTCGGAATGAGATGTTAAATTCTGTGTACTTTGTACGGTATTCAAAACACATGGCAGATGGTACGGTAATCGACAGCGCTCCGTCCAAGGAGGCATGGCAGCCAGTCGTTCCCAAAAGCATGGGTGAAGCATATTGGAAAATTGCCTGCGGGAAGCGTCCGTTCAGTGTTCCGGAGCACTCAAAGTGGCAGAAGTTCGATGAAGACGATAGTGCTACGTGGTACATTGCACAAAGTAGTATTTACCGAAATGCCGGCATTGCTACCATGACTGATCTTATCGACTTGAAGGGCGAAGTGAATTTCGAGGGTAATTTTGTCTCCATGAGCGTGACACGCGAATACAACTGTACTGAAAAGACATATAAAAATAAGACGGCTGAGCGCTATTCAGGCAAGATGGGAGGCGGAATTGTAGAAAAGGCTACCGATGGTCCAAAGTTTTCGAGCGTCAGACCAATTGAAGATGCCCATTCAGAAAAATTGCTGGCGATCGCCTGTGGGATTGAATAATCTTTTCTAAGACGCATAGCTTCTGGTGCTTGGCCAACCCTCTTATAAATTTTCTACGGCAACATCTCCCAGCCGACTTTGTCGACTTTTAGAATCGACGGTTGTGTGTTCATGCACGTAGGAGATTCCCTAGTAGCCGGGCAGCGCGTCCCTCATTCTCCTCTTCCCGTCGTCGATCAATAGCCTGCGTGGCGATCGGCCTACTTCTTAGTTGATCCGTCCCATACCCCCACGTAGACTGCCTGTGAAGCACCATCTGTGATCTTAGCGCTCCGTCGGTGGAGCAAGGAGGAGGTATGCGGAAGCCGAGGCTCAGCACCGTATGTCGGTCACTGGACGATCTCTTGAACGACAAACGCCAGATCAAGCAGAAGGAACAAGAGTTGATCGGAAAGTTGAACCGGATCCTGGCCGACATGGGGTACGAAGTCAGCGAGACGAAAGCTGGAGGGACGACACAACGCCGGCCACGTCGGCGCAGGCTTGAGCCCAGGCGCTCGCAGGTCGCCCTGAAATCCGCTGAGTTTGACGGAGCCCCAAAGCGAAAACGCGGCCGGCCCAGGCTCAGGAAGGTGGCCTGAACGCGTTCGCAGATCGTACCTGCCGGCGAAGCGCCTCCAGTTCCTAGGGAAACTACTATCTTGTATACGCCTCACCCGTCTGTTTTAGTGAACGACGGGTGGAGGTGTCTGCTTTGGTCGTGCCCACCCCAAGGCAGCAAGAGGTCTCTGCACCCTCCTGGGGAGACCTGCCTTCACCCACGTATTCATTGGTAGGTACCCGAAGGGGCATTCGCCCAACGGTGGATGCCCCAATCTTTTTGTGAGCTCAGGCCAGCCCCTGCCAAACTTCAAGTCGATCGTTTTGTTCACATCGTAAGCTATTAATATTGCAGCGTGGGCTGCCGTTCCGGTAAAGCACTCAACGGATCCGTGCGCATCTAATCCCCCTTTCGAACAAGCAACTCCTACCTCCACGGTATTTTCTACGGTGGCCGAATTCCCCTATTGTCTGACCCACTGCATTCCCACCAGGACGCTTTCGGGGAACTTTCACGGCGGAGGTAACAATGCACAAGCAAGCGGGGAAAATCGGAACGATACGGCGGGAGCTGCAAGGGAACGCCTGCCCCTTTTGGGGCGATGTTCCTCGCCATGGGGCCGCCCATGTTGCCCAACCCGATGAAGCCGATGCGCTCGACCACGTGGCACC
>JBDZUK010000004.1:0-38021 GCA_040255165.1 Nitrospiraceae bacterium
GAGGGTTTCAGCCGGGAAGTCTTCGGCGGCTCCCTTGGAGGTAACCGTGGTGCGGGTGTCGGCCAAGCGGCTGGACGAAACGGTCCGACTCCCCGGTGAACTTCACCCGTACCTGAGCGTCGATCTTTATCCAAAAGTCACGGGGCTCTTGCAGTGGATCGGAGTCGACCGCGGTTCGGTCGTGAAACAGGGGGAAGTGCTTGTGCGCCTGACGGCGCCTGAACTCTCGGCACAACGGGCTGAAGCTGAAGCGAAGATGCGCGCCGACCAAATCACGTATGAGCGCCTCGTGAAGGCGGCGGAGACTCCTGGCGTGGTGGCACCCAATGACCTCGAGGTTGCCAAACGCACCGTCGAGGGAGATCGGGCGCGCGTGCGATCGTTGAAAGAAATGGAAGGCTATCTCGTCATCACGGCACCCTTCGACGGTGTGGTCACGACACGCAACGTGCACCACGGTGCGTTGGTCGGGCCCGCGGGCGGTGGAGGCGCCGGTGCCAATCCTCCGTTGGTGAGACTCGAACAAGTGAGCCGGCTTCGCCTCACGGTTCCTGTACCGGAGGCCTATACTGGATCCATCGTCGTCGGGAAAAAGGTGACGTTCTGGGTTCCGGCCTTTCCCGGGCGGCAATTCGAAGGAACCATCGCGCGCGTCGCACATTCCATGGACATGAAGACTCGGACGATGCCGGTGGAAATGGACGTCGACAACGCGTCCGGCCTGCTGGCGCCGGGCATGTTTCCAGAATTGGAATGGCCCGTGCAGCGAGCAGAACCAACCCTCTTTGTTCCAGCCAGAGCCGTGGTCACGACTACGGAACTCACATTCGTCATCAGGATTCGAGCGGACACGGCCGAATGGGTCAGGGTACGCAAAGGACAAGCCGTGGGCGACTCGATCGAAGTATTCGGTGACCTGAGCCCTGACGATTACGTCGTCGCTCGTGCCACGGACGAGCTGCGAGCCGGAACCAAAGTGAAGATGCGATCGTCTCCACACGGCTAAGGCTCAATCAAGCATGGTATCGCGCAAAACCTCAGGAACCATATCAGCACGGCACGCACGTCCCTCTGATCAGCTGGACCGTCAGTTCTTTTTGGGCTTTGTCCGGACGCACATCCTCTTTCACGCCGCTGAGGCACCGATCTGCGGCGTCGAGATCACCGACGAATTGGCGCGCCACGGTTATCAGTTGAGTCCAGGAACACTCTACCCGATTCTCCATGCGCTCTCGGCCGCCGATTACTTGCGGTGTGTATCCAAGGTCCAAAGCGGACGGGTGCGCAAGTACTACACCATCACCCCACGTGGACGATGGGCGCTCGGGGAGGCGAAAAAGCGCCTGAAGGAATTAGTGAAGGAAGTGCTCGGGAACGGGATGTCCTCCTAGCCATCGGTTACGGCATTTTTTCTTAGTCTCTACAACAAACCAGCCCTCTTTCCCCGCAACAACGTTATTGTGCGAGTACGGCCGTTGCTTGACGGTCTAGAGGAAGACGCTTAGACTCCGTCCATGATCTGGTGGTATTGGATGTTGCTCGGCCTGGTCCTCCTCGGCGCGGAACTCATGACGCCGGGCGGGTTTTACATTCTGTTTTTCGGACTCGCCGCGTTGATCGTGGGCGCGATGACCGGCACGGGCGTGATCCAGGCGGAATGGGTTCAGTGGCTCTTGTTTTCCGGGCTGGCTGTCGTGTCGTTGCTGATCTTTCGGGGGCCGCTGACGGCCTGGATGCAGTCGCACGAGCACCGCTCCGGCCCGGTCGATACGATGGTGGGGGAAACGGCCCTTCCGCTCGAAGACCTGGCTCCCGGCGCCACCGGTAAGGCGGAATTACGCGGCACCACGTGGACTGCACACAACATGGATTCCATCCCGCTGCCCAAGGGACGGCGGAGCAGGGTCAGCCGCGTCGAGGGCCTGACGCTTTGGATCAAAGCCGAGTGATCGGGCAGAAACGGAACGGCAGATGGAGGAGGTGACCATGTCGGGCGGCTTGTTGGTCGTGCTCTTGTTCGCGCTGCTGGTCCTCATCGTCATCGCGAAGACCGCCGTCGTCGTGCCTCAACAGAGCGCCTACGTCGTCGAGCGGCTGGGGAAGTACTCTGCGACGCTGGACGCCGGCTTTCACATCCTGCTGCCCTTCATCGACAGCATTCGCTACAGACACTCCCTCAAAGAAACGGCGATCGACATCCCGGAGCAAGTCTGCATCACCCGCGACAACGTGCAAGTCGGGGTGGATGGGGTGCTCTATCTCAAAGTGCTGAATCCCGAACGGGCGTCCTACGGGATCAGCGATTATGATTTCGCGCTGACCCAGTTGGCGCAGACCACCTTGCGGAGCGAGATCGGAAAGATCGAACTGGACCGGACGTTCGAGGAGCGGACCAACATCAACATCCAGGTCGTCAATGAGTTGGACAAAGCCTCCGAGTCCTGGGGCGTGAAGGTGCTTCGCTACGAGATCAAGAACATCACGCCGCCCAAGGACGTGCTGAACGCGATGGAAAAGCAGATGCGGGCCGAGCGCGAAAAGCGGGCCGTGATTCTCGCCTCGGAGGGCGAGCGCGACGCGGCGATCAATCAGGCCGAGGGAGAAAAGCAGCAAGTCATCAAGGCCTCCGAAGCAAAGAAACAGCAGCAGATCAACGAGGCGGAGGGCGCGGCGTCCGCCATTCTGGCGATTGCGACCGCCACCGCGGAAGGGCTCCGGAAGGTCGCGGAAACCATCCAAGTGCCCGGCGGCCACGAGGCGGTTCAGCTCCGCGTCGCCGAACAGTACATCGCGAAGTTCGGAGAGCTGGCCAAGGCGAGCAATACCCTCGTCCTGCCGGCGAGCGTGTCCGACGTCGGCTCGATGATTGCGCTCGCGATGAACGTCATCAACAAGTCCGTCACCCCGTCCCCGACCGTCAAATCTTGACCCATCCACCGGTTTGACAGGCCCCCGCGCCTCGCCTAGAATCGCCTCCCGATGAACGACTTCGTCCTCAAGTCCTTCGCCGAGAGCGCTTCCATCAAGCAGCAGTTTGCCCGCGAGCATGCCGAGCGGATCTTGCAGGTCGCCAAGCTGATCGCAGCCGCGTTCCGCGAAGGGCGCAAGGTATTGCTGTTCGGCAACGGGGGCAGCGCCACGGATGCGGCGCACATCGCCGCCGAATTTGTGGGCCGCTACAAGAAGGAGCGAGCCCCCCTGCCGGCCATCGCGCTTGCCACCGACATCGCGGCCATCACGTGCATCGCCAACGACTACGGCTACGACGAATTGTTCGCGCGCCAGATCCGCGCCCACGGACATAAAGGCGACGTCGCCATCGCCATCAGCACGAGCGGCAATTCCTCCAACGTGCTCAAGGGTGTCGAAGCGGCGCGGGATGCCGGCCTCATCACCGTCGGCTGGACGGGCGGTACGGGCGGCAAGTTGGCCGCTCTCGTAGAGTATCCATTCATCGTGCCGTCGTCTGTCACCGCCCGCATCCAGGAAAGCCACATCACGCTCGGACACGTCCTGTGCGAGCTCATCGAGGAACACTTCCTTGGCCAAGCGTCCTGACCGCCGTCGTCCGCCGATCGTCGCCCGTCCGTTGACCAGGCCCATCGACGTCTCCGAACTGAAAACCTATCCGCTGAAGCGCCGGCACAGCAAAGTCCGCGTCGGAGATTTTTCGCGCCCCTGGCGGAAAGGCGGCTCCTTCGCGCAGTTCTATCGGTCGCTGCCCGATATTCTCGCCGTGAAGACGCTGCGCACCGTCGCCCAGACGGTCGCGTCGGCCCATCGACGCGGCAAGACTGTAATTGCAGGGCTCGGCGCGCATGTCATCAAAGTCGGTTTGAATCCCGTCCTGGTGGACTTGATGGAACGAGGCGTGCTGACCGCCGTGGCGATGAACGGCGCCGGCATCATCCACGATTTCGAATTGGCCCTGATGGGGCATACGTCCGAGGAAGTCGACGCGGAGATCGACGACGGGCGCTTCGGCATGGCGGAAGAAACCGGGCGCATGCTGAACGAGGCCATCGTCCGCGGCTCGAAGGACGGGGAAGGGCTGGGCGAGGCGGTCGGTCACTACATCAACCGCTACAAGGGTCAGTTTCCGCATCGCGGAACCAGCATCCTCGCGACCGGCGCCCGTCTCGGGATTCCCGTCACGGTCCATGTCGCGCTCGGCACGGACATCATCCACATGCATCCGTCGGCGGACGGTGCGGCGATCGGCGCGACGTCGCTGCTTGATTTTCGGCGCCTGGCTGCGGTAGTGGCGGGCATGGAAGGCGGCGTGTATCTCAATCTCGGATCGGCCGTCATCCTCCCGGAAGTGTTCCTGAAGACCGTGTCGTTGGGCCGCAACCTCGGCCACCCGCTCACCGATCTCACCACGGTCAACATGGACTTTCTGTCGCACTATCGCCCGCTCACGAACGTGGTGCGGCGGCCGACGCAAAAGGGCGGCAAAGGCTACAGCTTGATCGGCCACCACGAGATCATGGTGCCGCTGTTGGCAGCCGCGGTACTTGAAGAGCTCATGGGCCGCTGAAAAAGCGCTGCCAACTTTGTTCTCGGCTCCTCAAAATCCTCAGCGTACTCCGGAGGGTGCGCCACCGGTTTTGAGTCGCCTGCGGCCTCGTTGGATAGCCTTTTTGAGCGGCCCTGGCCATGAATAATCGATTCGCGAACATGAATAGACTTGTCAGGGAATTAGCCACGATTGACGGACTCCAAGCGATCTGGGCCGATCTCAATCGACGGTACTTCGACGGGAAGCTGGCGCCCATCGACATCGTCTGGAGCCGCCGGCTGACGGCGTCCGTCGGCATGTTCGTGAGCGAAACCGGCCCGCGCGCGAAATGTTCCCCGGGACAGAATGCGACGCCTCGGCGGATGATTCGCCTCTCTCGTCCGTTGCTCGACCGGCTCGCTGAACGGACTGCCTACGCGGAGCAGGAGTTGATCAACACGCTCGCGCACGAAATGATTCATCAATGGCAATTCGACGTGCTCAAGCGGCGCCCCAATCACGGCTCAGATTTCCTTCGCAAGATGACGGAGATGAACCGCACGGGGCGCGTCGCCATCACGATCTACCATGGCTTGGGGCACGAAGTGCTGTCGTTGTCGCGCTACGCCTGGCGCTGCCGTCAATGTGGTCGCATCTACCGGCGGCAGCGACGGACGATCGAGCCGCGTCGCCATCACTGCGGCCAGTGCCTGGGCCCGCTGCAGGAGCTGCAACCCGTCCGTGAAGAGCCGGCTGCCGTGCGCGGCATCGCCGCGGACGGGCCTCGCAGCATTCCGGCCACCGCCCCGTCGAGGCCGGTGACCAAGCCGGCCCAGTTGTCGCTCGCCTTCTGAAGGAGTCGGCCATGACCCGGTGGCCCCGCCGCATTCTCTTCGGCGACGTGGATGCGATGTTCGCCTCCGCCGCCGTGGTGGCGGACCCCTCGCTTGCCGGCAAGCCCGTTGCCGTCGGCGGCCCTCCTCCGCGCGGAATCATCACAGCAGCGAGTTATCTTGTGCGGCCCTTCGGCATCCGCTCGGCCATGCCGACAATCCAGGCAATACACCTCTGTCCCGGCTTGATTCTCGTGCCGCCCGACCGGGCGCTCTATCGGCGGTTGCACGATGCGATGCGGGCAGCGACCGACCGGCTGTTCCCCGTCACCGAATGGACGAGCATCGACGAGTTTTACGCCGACACGACCGACCTGCAGGCCCGTTATCCGAACGCGGAGGCTTTGGGACAAACCGTGAAGCAGGCGCTCTACGATGCGACCGGATTGCGGTGCACCGTTGCCATCGCCACCGGCAAAACCGTCGCGAAGATCGCCGCGGAGGCCTACAAGCCCGACGGGGTGGCCGTGATCCCGCCCGGCGAAGAGGCGGCTTTTCTGGCTCGGCAGCCCTTGCGCGCGCTGCCCGGCGTCGGACCGAAGACTGCCGCCCGGCTCGACGCTTTTGGCCTGAACGAGGTGCGCGACCTGCTCGATCCGCGATTCGAGGCTCCGTTGCGCGACCTGCTCGGCTCGCGGCTCCTTCACTTCCGGCAACTGGCTCAAGGCATCGACCGGGACCCGGTCATCCCGGACCGCGAATCAAAGAGCCTCAGCCACGAGACGACGTTCGAGCGCGATACCGGCGATCCGGCGTACTTGGCTCGCACCCTGCGGAGCTTCCTCACCCTGCTCGCCCGCGACCTGCGCGAGGACGGTTTGGCCGCGGCTGGGTTTGCCGTGAAGCTGAAACGGTCGGACTTCGTGGTCTCGACGAAACACGGACGATTTCCCGGTCCGTTGAACTACGACCCGGCCATGTGGCCGTCGATCGCCGCTGCCTTGCGCGCGGCGCTCGTATCGGGCACGACCTATCGGTTGGCCGGTTTGGCACTTAGCGGACTGGAGCCTGCTTCCGTCGGCCTGTACGACGCACGGCGCGCGAAGGCCATCGCAGCCATGGACGCGATTGCCGCGAAGCATGGACCCTCCGTCATCCGCCTCGGAGAAATCCGGGATCCGGAGGACACCACATCCCCGTAGCCCTCTCTTGGAGCTTCCCTCCCAACCAGGCGCGTCAGCACCGCGGCAGACCTTCACAACTCGGGCGGCATGCAGGTATGATGGCTTCGTGCGCGAAAAAGTGAAGACTCAAGAAGAACTCTTGCCTCTCTTGGCAGAGACCCGCCGGCAGGGTCGTCGCATCGTGTTCACGAACGGCTGTTTCGACCTCATGCACGTGGGACATACGCGCTATCTGGAAGCGGCGCGGCAATTGGGTGACCTGCTGGTGGTCGGAGTGAATACGGACGCGTCCGTGCGAACCCTGAACAAAGGCACCGACCGCCCGATCGTGCCGGAAAGCCAACGCGCCGAAGTCGTTGCGGCCTTGGCCTGCGTCGATTACGTGGTGCTGTTCGACAACCCGGATCCCGGCGCGTTAATCGCCGCCGTCCAACCGGACGTGCTGGTCAAGGGAGGCGATTGGGCGCCGGAGCGTATCGTGGGAAAACAGACCGTCGAAGCCAACGGCGGCTCCGTCCACACCATCCCTCTCGTGCCCGACGTCTCGACCACGTCCATCATTCAACGGATTCGCTCTACTCGCTCGTAACCATGTCCGATCACGTCACGCATCACGAATCCGAGCCTTGGCTCGAGCCCATCCTGACCGCTCTGGCGTCCGGGAAGGACCATCCTTGCCTGGCAGGACTCTCCGGCTCGACGGGCGCGTTCGCGCTCACGGCCCTGGCGCATCCGCCGGCCGGGTCGGTCCAGGTACCGGTGCAGTCCTGGCTGATCGTCACCGAAACCGAAGAGGCAGCGGAACGGATGGCGACCGACCTGCAGTTCTTTCACCAGTTCGTCGGCGCGCCGGCCCATGTCGTTAGCCACTTCCCGAAGTGGGAGACGTTGCCGTACGAAGCCACCGCTCCGCACGTCAGCTTGGTGGCACGGCGCATGACCGCGCTGCATCATCTGCGCACCTCGGCGCGCACGCTTCTGGTCACTTCCGTCGCGGCCTTGATGCAGCGCCTCCTGCCGGTGAACACGTTCCATTCCGCGACAATGGAATT
The DNA here is from genome assembly GCA_040255165.1 of Nitrospiraceae bacterium. Classification (GTDB taxonomy): domain Bacteria; phylum Nitrospirota; class Nitrospiria; order Nitrospirales; family Nitrospiraceae; genus JBDZUK01. The sequence continues at coordinate 7,571 of JBDZUK010000004.1, forward strand.
GGTCCGCGGAGGCTCGCTCGAACGGGAACCCCTGACCGCCGGACTGCTCCGCCTCGGCTACCGTCGTGTGTCGGTCGTCGAGATTCCCGGCGAGTTCAGCATCCGAGGCGGAATCGTGGATATTTTCTCGACCGCCTACGGCGACCCCCTGCGGGTGGAATTTCTCGGCGACACGATCGAATCGATCCGCCGCTTTGATCCCGACACCCAGAAATCGACGGCCAAGCTGGACCGCGCCTGGGTGTTGCCGGCGCGAGAGTTCATCCGACCCGAATCCGCGCCCGGCTCGCTGCATCCGTTGGCCGCCGACGCGGAATGGCGGGCCCCTGATCTGTATCCCCGCATGGATACAGTGCTGGACTATTTTCCGCAGCGCCCCGTGTTGGTGCTCGACCGTCCGTCCGTCCTCAACGCCCAGTGCGCCGACTTGTGGGAGACGATCAACGAAGGATATCTGCGCCATCAGGATCGAACCGAAGCGGACCCCTATCCGACCCCGGATCGCCTGTACCTCGGCTGGGACGATGTGCTCGCCCGAACCGCGGGTTGGCCGACGATGGCCCTGGAGACCCTGACCGCGCCGGACGACACGTGGACACCGGTCCTTCCATTTCCGGCGCAGACCCCCGCCTCGATCGGCCTCGGCATCCGCGGCACGCCGTTCAGCCGGACGCTGGAGTTGCTCGAAGAGCTGCGTGGAGGAGGACGGGTCGTGCTCGTCGCCCGGAGCCGCGGGCAAGTCGATCGGCTCCTAGCATTGCTGCGCGAACATGATCTGCCCGCCGTCGAATGGACGCCGTCCGCCTGGACCGCTCGCGCTTCTCTGAAGTCTCCGTTCTACGTCCTCCACGGAGGGCTCTCGTCCGGCTTCATTTCCTCGGACCTCCGGCTCGCCCTGCTGACCGAGGAAGAATTGTTCGCGAAGGGCGCCCGGCACAAGCCGCAGCCCAAGAGCAAGATCGCGACGTTTCTGTCCTCGCTCGAAGACATCAACGCGGGCGACTACGTCGTGCACGTGCAGCACGGGATCGCCAAATATCAGGGACTGCGCCGTCTGTCGGTCCAGGACTTCGAAAGCGACTACCTGATTCTGGAATTCGCCGGAGGGGACAAGCTGTATGTTCCGCTCGACAGGTTGAACCAAGTTCAGCGGTACAGCGGCGCCGAAGGGCACGTGCCGCGCCTTGACCGGCTCGGCGGAACCAGCTGGGCCAAGACCACCGCGCGGGTGAAGAAAGACATCGAGGAGATGGCGCAGGAACTGGTGGATCTGTATGCCAACCGCGAACTGGTCCGGCGCAACGCTTACGGCGCAGCCGACACGCTCTATCATGAGTTCGAGGCGGCGTTCGAGTACGAGGAAACGCCCGATCAGCTGAAGGCCATTCAGGACGTCGCGCGGGACATGGAAGCCGACAAACCGATGGATCGCCTCGTCTGCGGCGACGTGGGCTACGGGAAAACCGAGGTCGCCATGCGCGCGGCGTTCAAGGCGGTGGAGGACGACCGCCAGGTGGCGGTTCTCGTGCCCACCACGCTGCTGGCCCACCAGCACTATGAGAATTTCGCCGAGCGGTTCGCGCCTTTTCCCACGCGCATCGCGCTCCTTTCCCGCTTCCAGTCGCCGCAGGAAATCAAGGCGATCCTGAAGGATGTGGCGGCGGGGACGATCGACGTCGTGATCGGCACCCACCGCCTGCTGCAGAAAGACGTGCAGTTCCGAAACTTGGGCCTCGTGATCATCGACGAGGAACAGTGGTTCGGCGTCAAGCATAAGGAACGGCTCAAACAGCTCCGCACCCAAGTGGACGTGCTCACGCTGACGGCCACGCCGATTCCGCGGACCCTTCAAATGGCGATGTCGAGCGTGCGCGACCTCTCGGTCATTGATACGGCGCCGGTCGGCCGCTTGGCGATCCGCACGCAGGTCGTCCGCTTCAGCGACAAAGTGGTGCGGGAGGCGATTCTCCGCGAATTGGGACGCGGCGGCCAAGTCTATTTCGTCCACAATCGGGTGGAAACGATGGAGCGCACCGGGGCCTGGCTGCAGCAGCTGGTCCCCGAAGCGCGGATCGTGATGGCGCACGGCCAGATGGATTCGAAGCTGCTCGAAGGCGTCATGCTCAAGTTCTTTCATCGCGAGGCCGACATCCTGATCGCGTCTGCGATCATCCAATCGGGCCTCGACGTCCCGAATGCCAATACGATTCTGGTCAATCGGGCGGACACCTTCGGCCTCGCCCAGCTCTACCAGCTGCGCGGGCGCGTGGGCCGAAGCGGCGAGCAGGCTTACGCCTATTTTCTGGCCCCCGACGAAGGGCGGTTGACGGGAGACGCGGAAAAGCGACTGACCGCCATTCAGCAGTTCACCGAATTGGGCTCGGGGTTCCGCGTGGCGGCTGCCGACCTTGAAATCCGGGGGGCGGGCAATCTGTTGGGCAAACAGCAGTCGGGACACATCGCGGCGATCGGGCTCGACCTGTACATGCAGATGGTTGAGCAAGCGGTACAGCGGTTGAAGGGGCAGACCATCGAGGAAGAGCCGGACCCGGCGCTCCATCTGCACGTCTCCGCTTTTATCCCCGAAGAGTACGTCGCGGATGCCCATCAGCGACTCTCTCTCTACAAGCGCCTGTCCGCCTGCAACCAACTCGGCGACCTGGCGCTGCTGCATGGAGAGGTTCAGGATCGCTACGGCTTGCCGCCGGAGCCGGTGGAACGGCTCTTCGAAGTCATGCAGGTGCGGCTCCTTGCCAAATCCATGCGGCTGGCTTCCGTCGAAGTGAAAGACCATGCCGTCGCCATCGCGTTCGACCCGAAGGCCCGCGTTCCCGACGCCGCGGTCCAAGGTCTCATGGATCGATACAAGAAACGGATCCGCTTCCTGTCGCCCTTGTCCTTCGAGCTGCAAATGCCGCATCAAGACTGGGCTTCGATCTTTCCCGAACTCAATGCAACCTTGCAAAGCCTGCAGGTCTGTGATACCAAGAGTTCCGGATAAACGCTCGTCGCCGCGCAGCAACACTCACGAATGACATCCTCGCAACCACGCACGCATCCGGTTTCCCTGCGCCTGCCTCTCCTCGGAGCCGCCGCGATCGCCGTCGGGTTCCTCGGATTTCTGTCCAGCTGCACGCCGCCCCCCGAGACGAAAGTCGTGGCGCTCGTGAACGGTCGCGCCATCACGCAAACCGAGTTCGACCTTCGCTGGAACGAGCTCTCCGAAGCGACCAGGGCGCGATACGACAAAGAGGGCGGCAAGCGCCGTTTTCTGGACGAGTTGATCACCCGCGAACTGCTCATGCAGGAAGCCCGCAAGCAGGGGTTGGACCAGAACGAGTCGATCCGCGATCGGACCCAGCGATACAAGGAGCAGCTGATCCTGGACGAGCTGTTGAAGGACAAGATAAAGACCAAGATCGAGCTGACCAAAGAGGAGTTGGACGCGTACTTCGAAAAGCACGCGCACGAATTGCTCGGCCCGAACAAAGTCCAAGTCTCGTTGATGCTGCTGGGCAATCTGCCGGCGGCCAAGGACCTCAAGAAGCAGGTGGAGCTGGGCGGCAGCTTCGAGCGATACGCTCAGCGCTATTCGATCGATGAGAAGTCGAAAGCGAAGGGCGGCCTGTACGGTCCGTACCGAAAGGGCCTGCTCCCTCCCGACGTGGATGCCGTCATCCCCACCCTCAAGCAGGGCATGGTGAGCGATCCGATCAAGACCGACGCCGGCTATTACATCGTGAAAGTGGAACCGCTCGACAAGGAAACCCTCCAAGCCGATCAGGCGACGCGGGAACGCTTGCGTCAGGAGCTGCTGGCGGAAAAGCGGCGCAAACGTTTCGAGGATGTGATCGCCGACGTCCGGGCCAAGGCTCAGATCCGCCTGGCCGACGCCTCTCGTTACGTGACCGAGGATACCGGCGTCCGTTGACGCGATTCTAACTCCAGCCCCCGTCCGGCACCTTCCGACTCCTCAACAGCCCGACGATTCGTGTACAATCCCGGCCGATCGCCCCACGAGCGAAGCCGGCCGCCGCCTCCGCTCAACGGCTCATATGTCGTTCATGTTGTCGCATAGCAAGAGGGATCGATGCACCGCCGTCTGGCTCGCGTGCATGTTCGCCCTGTTTTCTGCATGGGCCCCGGCACAGGGTCGAGCCGCGCATGTCGAAGACCGGATCGTGGCGATTGTGAATTCCGACTTGATTCTCTGGTCGGAGGTCAAGCGTGAGCTCAAGTCGGAACAGGACCGAATCCGGAAACAGCACTCCGGTGACGACCTGGCCCATCGGCTGAAAGCGGCGGAGTATATCGCGCTCACGAAGATGATCGAGCGGAAGCTCCAGTTGCAGGTCGCGAAGGAAAAGGGAGTGGATGTGTCCGACCAGGAGGTGCAACAGGCTCTGTCCCAGATGAAACTCCAAGGAGAACGGCTCAACGACGCCGGCCCCGAGTCCGCCGCCGACGTCCGCGATCAATTGACCCTCCTCAAAGTGATCGACCGCGAAGTCCGCAGCGGCATCATGATCGCCGAGTCGGACATGAGGCGCTATTTTCAAGAGCATCGGGACCGTTTCGCGCTGCCGGAGGAATACACGCTGAGCCAAATCCTTATCCGCCTGCGCGGGCCGGATGACACGGAGGTGGCATTGACACGGGCGCGGGAAGTCTCGGCGGCGTTGAAACAGGGAGAAGCCTTCGAAGATTTGGCGCTCCGCTATTCAGACGGGCCGAATGCTTCGCGCGGCGGACGTCTGGGACTGGTGCGGCAAGGAGAATTGCTGCCGGCGATCGAGCGGGCGATCTCCAGTCTCGGTCCCGGCGGGATTTCGGAGATCATCGAGACACCGGAGGGGTTTCACATCATCCGGGTGGAAGAAAAAAAGCCCAAGCAGTTCAGGCCTTTCGAAGAAGTGAAGATGGAAATCCAGGCGCTGGTGTACCAACAGAAGAGCGAAGACATGTTCCAATCGTGGATTGCGGAGTTGAAAAATAAGGCGTACATCGAAATTAAATTCTAGCAGGATGCTGAACAAGCCCGCTGGCTTTGTTCTCGCTTCGCACAGAGGCTCAAGGCACCGAACAGGTACGCCTCGCCCCCTCGCTCGCTGCAGGCTCGCTGAACGGACTTTTTGAGCATCCGGCTAGCCCCCGCTTTTTAGACGCTCCCGCAGCGCGTGCCACAGCTGGTCGCGCCCCTCCCCCGTCACAGCGGAGTAGGGAATCATCGGTTGCTCGTCGGGCAGGAACAGTTCCTCCCGCAGCCGGCGCAACGCGCGGACCCTTTCGCCGGCCTTGAGTTTATCCACTTTGGTCGCGACCACGAGGGGATCCCGTCCGATCGACTGCAGCCAAGCCATGGTGTTGCGGTCCTGTCGCTCCACCACGCGGCTTTCCACCAACAACACCACCGCTCTTAGCTCATCGCGCCGGTCGAGATACTGCTCGATCAGCGGCGCCCACTCCGCCCGGATCGCTTTGGAAATTTTGGCGTACCCATAGCCGGGAAGATCGACGAGATAGAAGCGAGGCAGGGCCGGATCGTCGGTCGTCACGGCAAACAGGTTGACGGCTCGCGTTTTGCCCGGGGTCTTGCTGATCTTCGCCAGACCCTTCCGCCGCAACAGCGAATTGAGCAGCGAGGACTTGCCGACGTTCGAGCGTCCGATGACCGCGACCTCCGGCCATCCGTCGCGCGGAAATTGTCCCGGGTTCAAGCAACTTCTGATAAACTCGGCGTTCAGAATCTTCATCGGCGTCGATGGATCGAGCGACGGCGGGCAGGGCTCCTCCGGCTTTTGCCTCGCGCCGCTTGTCATACGCATCACCTTATGGCGAAGTCAACCAGGCGCAGGCGTCTACGGATCGTCTTGGCGTTGATCTTTTTCGGATGCCTGCCGGTCGCCGGGCTTTTGTTCGTCTGGCTGGTCACGCTGCCCAACGTGGCCGAGCTGGAAAAAACGAATCCGACCACGACCGCGCTCATGGAGGCGCGGCGCACACAAGCCGATGAGCAGGGTCGCACACTGAACGCACACTGGCAGTGGGTTCCCCTCACCCATATGTCTCCGCATTTGCAGCGGGCCGTGATCGCCGCCGAAGACGCCAGCTTCTTTTCTCACGAAGGATTCGACTGGGAAGGCATCAGGGACGCCGCGATCCGCGATCTGGAGGCGGGAAAATTCAAGCAGGGCGGCAGCACGATTACCCAGCAACTGGCCAAGAACCTGTATCTCTCTTCGGAGCGATCGCTGCTGCGGAAGGCGCGCGAGGCGCTGATTACCCGTCTCCTGGAACATCGGCTCAGCAAGCGCCGCATCCTGGAGCTGTATTTGAACGTGGCCGAATGGGGACGCGGCGTGTACGGCGCCGAAGCGGCCGCACGTCATCATTTCGGGAAATCCGCCCGTGATCTCACGGCCGATGAAGCCGCCTGGCTTGCCGCCATCCTGCCTGCCCCCCGCCGGTATGATCCTCTGCGCAAGACCGTGGCGCTGTCGCGGCGGCACGCTCGGATCGTGCGCTGGATGCACCGCGTGTCGACCGACGAATCGCACCCGATGGAAGTCAGGGACACCGGTCCCTAGCGGCCTCACCGTGCCGCAAGCGTCGGTGCATCTCGACGCTTAATGCCGCAACGCGGAGGAGCTGCACTTATTGGTCGTGGAACGCTTGGGGGAGGCTACTGAGCCGGCTCGTCGACCGTGTCTCCGATCTCCGCAAACTCCCGTTCGCCAAAGATCGCCGACTCGTGGGTGTAGAATTTGAACTCGAGGAGGTTGCCCGACGGATCCTCGAGAAAAAACGTCCGGTGCTCGATACGCGTCCCGGAAAACCGCACGCGCGGCTGTTGGTAGAACGTAAGACCGTTCGCCTTCGCTCGATCGGCCAGCGCCTGCCATCGATCCTGTTCCAGGAAAATCAAGCCGAAGTGGCGCGGATAGATCCCCCGCTGACCGGACGCTGTCTCCGTGACCACGTGGGCTACGAGTTGATGGCCCGCGAGCCCGAACGTCACGGCGCGGCTCGATTCTCGACCCAGCGTGCAGCCTAACCCCTCTACGTAAAACCGCTTCGCGGCATCGACGTCGTGGACCGGAAACGCCAGGTGAAAGAGAGGCTGCGTCATGGGAATCGATCCCGCACCGTGGGACGCCCGGTGCCGTTCCAGAACCCCGCCGCCATGCGCGGTGTCGTATGGACGATGGCGAATCGCCCGTCGGGCGCGAGCACCAGGGCTCCCGCCGTGCCGCTGATTCGTTTGACCAGCGATTTGAACAGGGCACGAGCGGCGGCGGCGGGGCTGTCGCCTCCGGCCAACCCGTCCACGATCCCTTTCGCGGCCGCCACACGGATGATGCTCTCACCCCAACCAGTCATGGAGACGGCGCCTCCTCGATTATCCGCATAAATCCCGCAACCGACGAGCGGTGTGTCACCGATTCGGCCGGGCAGCATCACGTCGATGCCCCCCGTGGAGGCGCCGGCCGCGACCGTGCCCGTTCGGTCCAATGCCACCGCGCCGACGGTCTCGCGTCCATGGCGTTCGCGGCCCCGCATCGCGCCACGGACCATGGCCCGATGCAGCCGAAGCATCGCTCCGGAGGGCCGAGCTTTGGTGAGTCGCCGGCGTCCGGGTGTTTTCGGCCGGCGGTCTAATCCGAAATGCTTGGCCAATCGCGTCGCGTGAACTCCGGCCAGCAGCACGTGATCCGTGTGCATCATCACTAACCGCGCGGCCGCGATCGGATGCAGGATGTCTTCGACCGAGGCCACCGCTCCGGCTCGCAGATCGCGGCCGTCCATGAGGGACGCATCCATGCGAGCGACGCCGTCGAGTTGGCGTCGCGACCCGAGGCCGGCATTGAAGAGACCGGACGCTTCGAGCGCCCTGATCGTGGTCTCGACTGCGTCGAGAGCAGGGCCGCCCCGATTCAATACATCGTACCCGGTTTCCAACGCCGCCGCCAGACAGGCGGCTTGAGCGGGAGAGAGGCGCCGAAGTCCGGCGCCGCCGTGAGCCAAGAGAATGGGTCGGAGCTTGATCAATTCAGGAGGAGATCTTTGGCCTTGCGGTACGTGGGGTCCTGCATGCGATCGAGATCGGACCGGACGAACCCCAGCCCGGTGACGCATAACTCGAAGTTCTCCGACAACTTGCGGAACAGCGGCGGGTCTTCTTCCGATTCACCGATGGCGATCCGCGCGACGATGCCGTATGAGCGCTTACCCGTCTTGACGTAATCGACCAGAAAATCCTTGTGATAAATCATGCCGGCGGACTTCAGCCGCCGGAGATACTCGGGAAACAAGCCGGCCATGAAGAGCGTGAAGTCACCGATGTGGCGGTGGACCTCCCGCTCTCGGTCAAGGGATTGCGCCTCCAGCAACAGTTCGGACTCGAACAGCAAATCCACCACGGTATCCACCGGCGTCCCCTGCCGGTTCCGGATGCGGTAGAGTTGGTCGGTGTGGGTGAAATCGACGAGCAGATTGGAGACATACTCGGTGACATTGAGATCCGGCCAGCCGAGGTGTTCGGAGAAACTCTTTTCCGTCAAGGCGCCGAACAGACGCCGCAGCGGATGTTCCGGAGGAACCTGTGTAGGCATCTCTCCTCCCCGATGAGAGATGTGTCGTCGATTTCTAGTATACCAAAGCCCTTGTGCTTAGCCCACGCCGTTTCGCTTTTACGGTGATGTGGACCCGTTGAAGACTCTTGATCCGCTGCGGCTGTCCAACATGAACGTCACCGGACCATCGTTGATCAACTCGACCATCATGTGGGTGCGGAACAGCCCAGTCTGAACCGGTGTGCCGAGCACACGGAGGCCCGCTCCGACTTGCTCGTACAGTCGTTCCGCTTCTTCCGGCGGCGCCGCGTCGTCGAACCCCGGGCGCCTTCCTTTCGCCGTGTCCCCAAGCAACGTGAACTGCGACACGAGCAATACCTCTCCGCCGACGTCCACCAGCGATCGATTCATTTTCCCCTGCTCGTCGGGGAAGATCCGCAGCGCGCGGATCTTTTCGACCATATACGCGACGTCCGGGCCGGCGTCGCCTTTTGCCACGCCCAGTAGAACTAGAAGGCCCGGTCCGATGCGGCCGACGATTGTTCCTTCCGCCTCGACTGAAGCCCGCGAGACCCGCTGCACCACGGCCTTCATCGGCGCGCCCGCGTACCATGACCGCTCCGGCGGCCTCGTCCGCGCTTTCGGCTCTGCAGCAACAACGGCAGCGTTCTCTCGAGCTTGAGGAGCAGCCGTTTGGTCGCCAGCCCGCCCGAGAATCCTCCCAGCGAGGCGTCGTGCGCCACCGCGCGGTGGCACGGCACAATGATCGGAAGAGGATTGGCGCCGAGCGCATTGCCGACCGCTCTGGCGTATCGGCTGCCGCCGACTTTGGCCGCCACCCATTTATAGGAGCGCACGCGGCCGTAGGGAACTCGCTGAATTGCACGCCAGACGCGCCGTTGAAACGCCGTGCCCGACGACAAGTCAAGCGGCAGCAGGAACGACTTGCGCCGACCGGCGAAGTACGCCAGCATTTGCGCGCGCGCCTCGCGGAGCACTCCGGCGGCGTGCCGATCCGGAGAGAAGGCGGCTATGCCGTTTCCCAATGCCGCCTCCACGGCCCGTTTCGACGGCTTGGGCAACACGACCGCTTCGATTCCTTTGGCGCCGGCCTTGAGCCCCATCCAGCCCCAACCTGTTTTGAACAGGAGCGCCGCGGAAGCCGCCCGCCCCGGCAATGCTGTTCTTTGTTTCTTCACCGTTTTCATCGGCCGCTGATCCGTTTCCACATGCGGGCTGCGATGCCGCCAACGACGTCGAGCTCTTCCGAGCCGAGCAGCGCGTGAACGCCGATGTAGCCGGTAACGCTCAATCCGATCGCGACGAAGAGCATGACGGCCTTCGCCGGCCAGTCTTCGGGATGGGTCCAAACTTGGGCGCCGGCCACCCAGAGGCAGGCCACGACGAGCGGCACCGAAGCAAGCACGACGCGGAATGTCGACCGTGTAACCGCAGTCCAATCAATCCCGCCCAACCGGCGATTCAGCACCGCGATGAGCACGACGCCGTTCACCATCGCGGCGAGGGCCGTGGCGAGCGCCAATCCCGCCGGACCCAATCGGGTCATGAAAAGCAGGGAGAACACCACGTTGGCCGCCACGGCCACCGCGGCCGTCACAGCCGGTGTCTTCGTGTCCTGCAAGGAGTAGAAGGCGGACACGATGATGCGCACGCCGGCAAAGGCCCACAATCCGACCGCATAACAGAGAACCGTCAGCGCGGTCGCCTGCGTATCGGCCGCGGTAAACGAGCCGTGTTCGAAGAACAAGTGCACGATCGGCACGCGGAGCAAAATCAATCCCAGCATCGACGGCAGAATGATGAACAGAATCATTCGCAGACCGAATGCCAGCGTCGCCCTGAGCTCCTCCAGCGCGCCGCGCGCGGCCTGGGCCGTCAGGCTCGGCAAGATTGCGGTCGCGAGGGCGACCCCGAAAATGCCGAGAGGGAACTGAATCAGCCTCATCCCGTAAAAGAGGTACGTCGGCCCGCCGGGGAAGAGGGAGCCGAGAAAGGTGCTGACCAGGATGTTGACCTGCGTGACGGACAGGCCGAGCAGCGACGGCACCATCAGGCGCCCGATGCGCCGAACGCCGGGATGTCCCGGGTCGAACCGGAGGCCGAACAACATGCCCCGCATCTTCAATCCGGGCAATTGCATAGCGAACTGGGCCGCGCCCCCTGCGACGACACCAATGGCGACGCCGATGATCGGTTCGGAGAGCGCCGGAGCCAAGAACAACGAGCAGCCGATGATGAAGATGTTGAAGAAGACGGGCGAAAAAGCGGGCGCGGCGAACGCCCGCATGGAATTCAGCACACCCATCGCGAGCGCGGCCAAACTGATGAACAAGAGATAGGGAAACATCACCCGCGTCAGCACGGTCGTGAGGGCCAGCTTGTCGGGATCGTCATGGAACCCCCAGCCGATCAGCCACGCGATCGCCGGCGCGGCGGCGACCCCGAGCAACGTCATGGCGGTGACGATCGTCAGCAGCGTCGTGAACGCGGCGCTTGCCAGTTCCCAGGCGTCGCGCTTGGTTTTCAGGGTGTGATACTCCGTGAAGACGGGGATGAAGGCCGAGGCCATGGAGCCCTCGGCGAACAGCTCGCGCAACAAGTTGGGGATCCGGTAGGCGACAAAAAAAGCGTCTGCAGCCGGCGTCGCGCCGAACAGACGTGCCAATACCATGTCGCGGACGAACCCGAGGATGCGGCTGAAAAACGTCGCGACGCCGATCAACCCGGCGGCCTTGACGACGCGGTGGTTCTCATCCTGGGCGGTGGTCGCGGGCGGAGACGCCGCGGTGGGATCGGCCATCGGGCGGAATTCTAGCCGAACGAGGCGCCGCCGTCTATCAGGGGATGTTGTGAAGTATGGTCTTGATTCGGTCCGGGGCGCGCGCCCCCGGCGCGCGCCCCGAATCCCAATTTACCGCGAGTCGGCGCGAAGGTAATTGGCGATGTTCGTGAGATCCTTGGGGTACAGGACGATTTCGATGCGTCGATTCGACGCCTTCCCCTCGTCGCTGTCGTTTTCGGCCACCGGCCTGGTATCCGCGTAGCCGGCGGCGGAAATCATCGTTCGGCCGATGCCGCCCTCTTCAATCAAGAACCGCACGACGCTCGTGGCCCGCGCCGTGGACAGCTCCCAATTGGTGGCGAACTTTTCCCGAAGCTTCACGCCGATCGGCACGTTGTCCGTATGTCCTTCGATCCGGATCTGCTTGTCCGGCACGTCTCGGAGCACGTCGCTCACCTGTTTCAACACTTTCAGCCCAGCGGGTTTCACGTGGGCCTGTCCGGAATCGAACAGCACCTTATCGATCATGTTGATGGTCAGCCGATCGCGCACTTGCTGGATCGTGATGTTGCCCTTGTCGATCTCGTCCTGCAGCGACTTCGTGAGATCCTGCTGCGCCTTGGTCAACCGACGGATCTCCTCCTCTTTCGCCTCGCGCTCCTGTTCAAGCCGCGCTCTTTCCGCTTCCTGAGCTTTCAGCCGCTCCTGTTCGCTTTGCAGGCTCGCGAGCAGTTTCTGCTGTTCCTCGGTCAGCTGCGCGTGCCCCTGCGTCAGACGGTCTCTTTCCTGCGCCAGCCTGCCGGCCTCTTCTCTTTGAGCATCGAGCGCTTGCTTTGTCCGGTTTAACTCGTCCGTCAGAGTCGCGACCCGCTGCGCGGCCTTGTCGAGCTGTTCCGCCGTGTCCGCCGCCTTCGCGGCGAGCGCATCGCGATCGGAGCTGGCTTGGCGCAGCCGGCCGATTTCCTGATCCCGCTCTTCGAGCCGCTTCACCAGGTCCGCGGCCCGCGCCGCTTCCGCTTCCAGCTCACCCGATCTCCGCTGAAGTCTTGCAATCTCATCTTGGGCAGTCGTCGTCCCACTCAGCAACCGCTGCTTATCGTCACGGAGCGCGGCGACCTGCGCCGTCTCCGCCGCAAGCTTGGCCTCCAGGTCTCGAGCGTGGTCGCGGGCGTCGGTGAGCGATCCGGCAAGGGCGTTCTTATCACGTTCGAGCGATGCGACTTTGGCCTGGGCTTCTTCCAAGGCCTTGGTGCGGCCGGCAAGATCCTGCGCCAACCCGTCGGCTTTCGCCTGCAGCAGGTCATGTTGCCGCCTCAGCTCACCGTTCAACCGAATGGTCTCTTGCTGCTCGCCCCGCACTTTGTCCAGCGCGGCTTCAAGCCCTCGCCGGGCATCGCGTTCTTGATACAGCTGCTTCTGCGCGGCATCGAGATTCCGGCGAAAGTTGTCCGCCTCGTTTTGAGCCGTCCCGAGCTGATTGACCAATGCAGTTTTCTCATCTTGAAACGCGGTCCGCTCCGCAGCGGATTGTGCTTTCACCCGGTCCAGCTCGGCGCTCGTTGCCGCAGACGCTTTACGGGCGGCGGCCAACTCCGACAGGGTTTGCGTGTGGGTTTCCTTTGTGACACATCCGGTGACCAACGCGATGCATAGGGGCAGCAGCAATGAAATGCCTCGCATAATCTCCCCTCCTATTTTGATGCATTCAAGCACCCCGGTTCCGGTCTGAATCGCAGCTAGGGATTCCGGGCAACCGGACATACGGCTCAACAGATTCGCATCGGCTCGTTTACGTGAAACCGGCTCCCTTGTGCAAATATCCGACCCAGAGAAGAGCCCCCTGGAGGACACCAGGGCGCCATACACGTAACACCAAGAATTTAGAGCGATCTTGCTGCACGGCAAACTGGTGGAGGTTCGCAAGATGCAGAGTTCTTCACCTGCGCTCCCTCGAGCCACTGGGGCGAAATGGGATAGGTTTGTAGGCGAAACCCAACAGTTGGATTATGCCTTCGCGAAACGGCGGCTTAACCCATGAGCGCCTATCGGTGGAAAAAGCAGAGTGCTAGAATGTCGGCCTACGCATCGGGAGTCCCATGTCGCTCGAGCCGTCCTCTCATCTGCCCGGTGGATTCCAAGTTCGGCATCGCATGTTGGGGATTTATCAGGGAAGCGCCGTCGAACTCGCCTTTTGGCACCCTTCTTCCGGCATGCCTGAGTATGGACTCTGCCGTTTTTCGACCGAAGCCAAGGCTCAGGCCTTGATCGACTTTTTTTCTTCTCCACTTTGCCCGGAACCGTTGTCGCGCGAGGATCTGACGATTGAGCCCTATGACCTGGCGGAGCACGAACGGCTCATCGCGGATCATCCGATGCCGTCTGCCTGGGAGCAATCGACCTAAATCGCTTAGACGGGGGAGACCGTATCGGCCGGGACCTGCGCAGCTTCCCCGGACGTTCTTGCCTGCACAAAGGCCAGCAGCCGTTTGTTCTCTTGTGCGGCCCTCAGAAATTTGAACGCGATCCCGCGGGGACCGACGGAGCGGACCATCGCCGCCACCTGCAGCGGAGGTTGATCCTCGGCAATCGCGATTTCCAAATAGAAAATATCGTCCGTGTGGACTTGCGTCTCGCTGCGGATGATGCAGCCGCCCATCGAAAGATCCATCACCATGCCTTCGCCCTTCACGCGGCCGCCAGAGAACGACAGGAAGAGCCGTACGGGAATGCGTAGATGTTCACGGCGATCGACCAGGTGGCGCGGATGATCGACGCCCAGGCGACAGGCCAAGAACCGATGGCTGCAGTGTTGGCAGTGAAATGGCGACATGACCAGGAATCCGGCCAGATGTTCGCGCGTCGATTGGGGATGCGAGCGCAGAACGTCCTCTTTCCGGCAGAGCGGACACCGCAGCCGACGTTTCATAGCGTCTGGTCCACTGTGATCATTCTCCTGATCCGCGGGACGGCCGTCGGTGAGGAGCTTGCCGGGCTTGCTCCTGTTCGGCGCGGCGTTGGCTGTCTTCGCAGAACTCTGCCATGGAGGTCTCGCCGACCGCACCACAGCTAAAAGAAGCGGGATGGCGGGACGGGACAGCGAAACCCGCCACTGATCAGTGGATACGTGATCTCCTCCGGACTGTCAAGGCAAAGACGATTCGTCAAGAGCCGTCGGAGCAGCCACGGATCACAGCATGCTTGCGGCGGCGGCGCGCCCGGCTAAATACCCGGTCGACCAAGCCCATTGGAAGTTGAAACCCCCGATGCGACCGTCACAGTCGAGGATCTCTCCGATGAGATAGAGGCCTGGGGTTTTCTTTGATTCCATCGTGCGGAAATCGATCTCTTCGAGCGGCACTCCGCCGGCCGTGACTTCGGCATGGTTCCATCCACGGGGCCCCGCCACCGGAAGTGCGAATCGAGTCAGCGCGATAACGACTCGTTCCCGTTTCGGGCGCGGCACCTGGGCAACCTGCATCTTCGGATCGCACGAGGCCCACCGGCAAAGGGCGGCCGCGAGCCGCTCCGAAAGATGGAACCCAAGAGTGCCGGCGAGCGATCGCTTGGGATGCCGCGCCGCCTGTCCGACCAGCCACTGCCTCGCCTCCTGTTCGGTCCAGCCTGGAACAAAATTACAGCGGATGTGGACCGTCGCTCCACGGTCGGCGGCAAGCGTCCAGAATCGGCTGGCATCCAGCACCACGGGACCGCTGACACCGAAATGGGTCCACAGCAAACTTCCGGTCCGCCGGTCCGCGAGCTGGCCGTCCACGAGGGTGGACAGCTCCACTTCTTGGGACAGGCCGGACAGCTCGCGATGAAACATGTCGCCGCGCAGAACCAGCGGCACGAGAGCGGGCACCGTAGGCGTAACATGGTGGCCCAGTCCCCGCGCCAATTCGTACCCGAAGCCGTCGCTCCCCGTCCGCGGGAGCGAGCGACCGCCGGTCGCTAGAATCACTCTCCTGCCTCGCATCGCACCCCGATCATGGAGAATCAAAAACCCCGCGTCGCTCCCGCGAGGGTGCGCCTGAATATCCGTAACCCGATGCGCCGCGAAAATCGTTACGCCGAGCGCGCGACACCGGGTCACCAACGCGTCGAGCACCGTTCGCGCTTTGTCGGTGACCGGAAATAATTTGCCGGTCTCCTCTCGTTTCAACTCGACTCCTAATGACCCGAACCATCGCGTAGTGGACGCCACGTTGAAGCCGGCGAGGATGTGTCTGACGATATGCGCCGTCCCATGGAGATCCGTCGCCGACACGGATTCATGAGTGACGTTGCAGCGTCCGCCACCCGACACCAGTATCTTGGCGCCCAGTGTCTTCGCCCCGTCCAGCACCGCCACGGTCAGGCGGCTTTTAGCCCCCTCCGCGGCGAAAATCGCGGCCCCCAAGCCCGCTGCTCCGCCGCCGACGACGACCAAGTCCACCGTTTGTGTTTCAGTGTTAACGTCCAGGATTCCTAGGGCTCTATGGGTTAAAAAGTTTTAACTAGCCGTTAACAAGGCTTTAATGTTGCGTTGGTATGTTCCGCTCGTCCATTGCAGCGCACTCGACGAGGAGGAGGGCACCATGACTTGTCAGAAGTGCAACGGGCTGATGATCGAAGAGTGGCGTCCCGAATTTACCCCGGAGTCCTACGTGCAGCGTTGCTTGAACTGCGGACTCCTGCTGGATCCCGTGATCGCCGCGCGTCGGTCGGCGAGGACGCGCGCAAAAGAGACGACAGTCGGCGCGGTGTAATCACCTCGCACAGTGGACGTCGCGCCGAACGGTCAGATCGAAAACTCCGCCCACAAGAAGGTGTGATCTGAAGGGTCTTTCGCTCGCCGTGGCTCGATGTCCACTTCCACTTTGAAACACGTCTCCGCCAGGGGCGCCGTGGCCAGAATATGGTCGATGCGCCAGCCTTTGTTCGCCTCCAGCGAACTGGGCGCCCGATAATCCCAAAACGTGTATTGCTGCCGGTCCGGATAGAGCCGCACGAACAGGTCCTGCCATCCCCACGCCAGCGCCCTCTCGTAGGCCTTTCTCGCGTCCTCGTGATAGCAGACGTGCTTGAGATGTTTTTCGGGGCTGTGAACGTCCATCGGCCTGGGCGCGACGTTCATGTCTCCGCACCAAAGTGCCGGTTTGTCCGGCGACAGATGCTTCTCGAAGTGCCGCCGCAGCCGATCGAACCATTGCAGCTTGTACGCGTACTTCGGAGAATCGATCTCGTATCCCTGCGGGACATACGTGTTGACGATCGGCAGACCGTCGATCACCACGTGCAGCAGCCGCGCTTCGTCCGGTTCTCCTCCGTCATCGAGCCCAGCGAAAACCTGTTCCGGCTTCTTCTTGCTGAAAATTGCGACGCCATTGTAGGACTTCATGCCGCGATACGTGAGTTCGTAGCCTGACGAGGCAAACGTCAGGAGCGGAAATTCACTGTCCTGCACTTTGGTTTCTTGAAGGCACAGTACGTCGGGCTGATGGCGTTCCAACCAGTCGAGCACGGTTTGAAGCCTCTTGCGGAGCGAATTGACATTGAAGGTGGCGATTTTCATCGAGCGCGGTAAATCGGCGCTGATGCTACCAGATGCTAGGGACAGGCTCAAGGATGCGAGGCGCTCTTTGGATGACGGCCCTCGCCAAGGAAGAATTGGATTCTAAGTCGGTGCCGCTTGGCGGGCGGCGAGATAGCGGCGCAGAATCGCCTGTTCCACTCTGGAACGCCCTCGATCCGGCGCTGGGAACCGCAACACCAAATGCACGCGACCCGGCTCCGGGAGCTGAATCGTCACCCGCGGCTCGGGAGACGGCGCTTCAAGCAAATTCGTCTGCTCGAGCAGTTTCATCTGACGAGCCGCCTCTTGCATGAACGCCTCGCACTCCGCCTTCGCCGCTTCCAGGAGAAGCCGTTCTTCCGTCCGCCAGTCGTCCTCCTGCCTCAGCGGCACGGCGAGAATGTACAGCCCGTAGTCCTGTGCCGGGTTCTCTTTGATCAACGCGTTCGTGAACAGCAAGCTGTTGGGAAAGACGGCCACACGGCCGGTGTACAGATGCGTCGACTGACCGGGACCGATTTCCAGCAGTTTGGTCGCGAAAATGTCGTGATCCAGGACGACGCCTCGATAGCCGGCGATTTGAATGCGATCACCCACGGCGTAAACCTTGCCGCCCACGCGGAGCGCGGCGCCGCTCCAGCACAGAATCAATTCCTTCGTCGCCAAGACCAGCGCCGCGGCCAGCGCCACCAGGGAGACGGCCAAGGCTTGCAGCTCGTGCGCCCAGATGACGACGAGACCGATCAGGAAGACAAACACGACGCTGTTGCGCACGGTGACGACCCACCGGCGCTTGGCTTCCATGGTCAGCGAGGGATTTTTCGCGATGGAGCGAACCAGCAGGGTCCGAACGATCAGGATCGTCAGCAACAAAATGACCGACTTGATCCCGTCCCGCAGGATGCTGCTGTCGAGGTTCGGCAACCAATTGTCCAGCATCCGTCACTCTCCTCTCACGAACAAGCGAAGTCGAGTTACGATCTCCGAAATCGCCGCGGTGGTCAAGCCGGCGCTCAATTCGCGCACACGGCGTTCTGTATGGCGTATCGAAAGAAAAAATACGCGGAGAAGACCGGGAGAAACTCTCGTGGTTACTGACCGGCGTGATTGTCGCGGGCGCCGGGAACGCACTCTTCCCGTTTCCAGCCCTTCAAAACTTTTTCTTCATTGAACACGAGCGTATAGCGATAACAGTACAGAGTGACCTTGGGGCCCTCGCCCGGTTTTCCCATGAGGGCGTTGACGGATTGGGACGCATCGGCCAGCAGCGTCGGACTCCAGGGGTCGAGATCCTTGTCGCTCATCGGCACCCGATAGGTCCAGACAGTGTCGCCGCCCAAGACGGGCGTCTTCGCGGTATGCGGCGGTCCCATCCTCTCTACGATCTGATCCTGCGTCAGGCGATTGATTCCCTTTTTAAAGTACGTGTCCCGCCAGGGACCTCCGCAAGCCGGCACGGTACCGATCAGGAAGATCAGCATGATGGTAATGCCGATCCGGCACGCCTTGACGCCGCTCATCGACGTGGGGCCCCTTTGTGCTGCTGCATCCGCTTGATCGAACAGTACAATGCGTAGCCCTGTGCCAACATGCCCGTCACGAGCAACCCCAGCGCCGTCCTAAGCCAGACGGACCCGGGATGATCCAGGCCGTACATTCCGCCGACGAAGCCGAGCGCGATACACACGACGCCGACGGAACGGGCGATCATGCCCGTCAGCCGCCAGTTGACCGGCGTGGATTGGTCTGGCGAAGTCATAGGCGGTACGCTACACCGTACCCTGTGACCGGATCAACTCCGCCCGGCGTGGATGGCCCTTTTTCGCTCCTCCAGCGAGGCAGCCTCGTCTGCGCGGCCCATCTTGCGGAGGACGCCGGCCAGGTCTGCGAGATTCTTTGCCACGTCCGGATGCCGGCTTCCCAGCGCCTGTTCTCGGATCCCGAGCGCCCGGCGATAGAGTGCTTCGGCCTGCTCGTGATGCCCTTGCGCCGAGTACAGCAATGCCAGATTGCTGAGCGACAACGCCACGTCCGGGTGGTCATGTCCTAGAATCTTTTCTTTGATCACCAATGCCCGCGCCAGCAAAGGTTCCGCCGCCGCGTATTGCCCGTGCATGCGATGCAGGACTCCCAGGTTATTCAGGGTCGCCGCGACATCGGCGTGATGTTCTCCGTGTACCGCCTGGTAGATTTTGAGAGCCTCCAGGTAGACCGGTTCCGCCTCCACGTACTTGCCCTGCGCGGCATAGGTCTGGGCGAGCTGCGATAAGCTCACCGCCACCCTCCGATCTTCCCTGCCGAAGGTCTCGGCTTTGGCCACGGCCGCGGTGAAGATCCGTTCCGCCTCGGCATACCGGCCCTGCTGCAAGGCTTCCCGTCCGGCCGCCATGGCGGACTCCCAGGATCGCTGCTCGCAGCCGGCTGCCGCGCAAACCAGCAAGAGCACGGCCGAGGCCAACACGAATGGTGTTCTCATGCTGAACGGAGCTGCGCGACGATCGCCTCCGCCGGATAGGTGACGATCTCGGCCAGTGTGGGGTGGTAATACGGCATGTTCAACCGGGTATCCCGGCAAATTCGCGAACCAGTCTGTCCTTGCGCTCCATGATCGCAGCCAGATCCGCCCTTGCATCGATCGCCGCGATGCCGAACTCCTTTGCCCGTCGCAGCAGCGCCATGACTTCCGCGGAACGCAGGAGCGCCTCGCTCGGCATGCAGCCGAGCGGAATACAGAGACCGCCGAGCGGACCCGGATCGATGATCGTCACATCAGCCCCCGGCATCTCGGGCGGTCCGCGCAGCCGCGTAGCCGGCCGAGCCGCCGCCGATGACGTTGAGCCGCCGTGGAGAAATTTGCATCGTGGCGCATGATGGCACGCCGATCGTCCTCTCGCAAGAGCGGGCTGGCCAAAGTCCCGTTGCTGCGGTAGCATGGGGCTTCCACGGAACCCGGAGGAGTCTTATGCGGACGGTGACGCTGATCCTGATGTTCGCGGCTTTGAGCGGTCTCTCGGCGACGGGGTGGACGTCCGACTCGCCTGATCAGAACAAGCAGGCTGAGAAGAACGCTGCGCCCGGCCCATTGCAGCCGGTTCGCGAGGCGGTCAAAGGACTGGAAAAAGCCATCGCGGAAGAACCCCCGAAAGCGATCCGGAATCTCAAAGAGGCCGTCGACAAACGGCTGAACCGGAGCCGCAGCGATTCCGGAGAAGAGAAGTAACGGGATCGCTTCCATGCAGCCCGGCCGCTATCGGCATTACAAGGGCCGAGAGTACGAGGTCCTCGGCGTGGCCCGCCATTCCGAGACGGAAGAGGAATTCGTCGTCTACCGAGCCTTGTACGGAGAGCGAGGGCTCTGGGTTCGGCCTCGTTCCTTGTTCGAGGAAACGCTGGTGGTGGACGGCGACATCGTGCCGCGCTTTCGCTGTATCGAACAGTCCTGAACCGCCGGCTTCCTATAACTCCCGAAATGTTCCCTCCCCTGTCGCTGCGAGAGACTCGGCCGTAAGACCGTGTTCCGGGATCGCGGGGACACATCGGTCGTAAGGCATTACAGATAAGTCCACTTAGAGAACATCGCGGCCTGGCCCACCGCTCGCTCTGCGTCCAATACCGTCCACACGACGGCGTGTTCGACTAGGAAACGCCGGCCGGTTTTGGAGATTCGTATGCCCCGGTAATCGTTCAGATATCCGAGGCGACGCGCCTGTTCCAGCATCCTTTCCCGCTCCTCTCGATTCATCGGCTCCGCCGTGAGGCGCGACGGCGTTCGCGTGAACTCCTCCCACTCCATTTCCCATAATTGCAGTGCCGCTTTGTTGCCGTAATTCAGGATAGGATCGGACTCCGTCCCATGCGACACGGAGATGAACGGCGCATGATAAAGGTCCCGCGCCTGGTCGGCCGCGGTACCCGTGCGGTGCATGAGCTCTCGCCCCGTCCAGTAGCGATAGCTGTCGAGCAGGAGCCGCGACCAGACGATGATGGAAGGGTCGGCCCAGATCGGCTTGTGCATGGTGTCAACTACGGGTCGACGATGGATACCGCGCGCCCCGTTGGTAGCATGCCAAGCCGGCGGGTGCAAGGTACAGTGACGCCCCTAATGTGTTCCTTTGCGCAATTGCCGGACCAGGACCGGTTGGCCGTTGGGGCCGATCAAGGTCATGACCAGGTCCCCGCGTCTCAATACGGTTTCATGGACCTCGTCGGTCCTGTCCTGCGTCATGGCGACACAGTGCCAGGATTCGGTAGCATCGGGCGCCCCCTTGGCCTTGAGCACGACCATCCCGTTGCGCTTCATCCCATACGTGACTTGCGCCGGCATGGATTGAAGGACTTTAAAGGAGTCGCGCTCGAAGGGCTTCGACGAGGAGGCGGATTTCATGTCGCCGTTCTTCGCGAACTGAAACACCTGGTGCGGTAGCAGATAGGGCGCGTTGGGGTCCTTAAATTGGTAGCGCGTCTCAAATCTCACCAGACGCCACGTTCCGACGAGATCCGAAAGCGTGCAAAAGCGCGATGCGAGGGCGGAAGCAGCAGATCGTTTAGTCTCGCCGGCTTCGGCCTCCCAGACTGCCGGAGAAAGGGGGAACAAGAGCACAATGGCCAGCATTCGCATGATTCCCATAGGATCCTCCTTGAGTCGATCGGCTCTCGTGCATCGCTTTAATGGTAGCAGACGCTGTAACGACGCAGGAAAGCTGGCTCTCGGCGAGCGCTTACCTGATCAGCTTCATCGGGGTGAGCAAGGGCCCGAGGATCTCAGATTAGTGCGACGGCCGGGGCAAGTATGTATAATGTCGTTCCTTCCCGGGTGATACCGGGTTTCTACAAGGAGCCGTCATGGCAGGCAAGACGTTGTTCGACAAGATTTGGGACACGCACGTGGTCCGGTCCGAACCGGACGGTACGACGCTTCTCTATATCGACCGGCATTTGGTGCATGAAGTGACGTCGCCGCAGGCGTTCGAGGGGCTTAAGCTCGCCGGCCGCAAGCCGAGACGGGCCAAGGCCACCCTGGCCGTGCCGGACCATAACGTCCCGACCACCGAGCGCAGACTCGGCATCTCGGACCCGATCAGCGCCAAACAGATTCAGACGCTGGAGGAGAACTGCAAGGAGTTTTCGGTACCCTTGTTCGACATGAACGACCCACGCCAGGGGATCGTGCACGTCATTGGCCCTGAGCAGGGCTTCACGCTGCCCGGGATGACGATCGTCTGCGGTGATTCCCACACCTCCACCCATGGCGCCTTCGGGGCGCTGGCCTTCGGCATCGGCACGAGTGAGGTAGAGCATGTCCTCGCGACGCAATGTCTGGTTCAAAAACGTCCGAAGACCATGGAGATCCGT
The DNA here is from genome assembly GCA_040255165.1 of Nitrospiraceae bacterium. GTDB lineage: Bacteria > Nitrospirota > Nitrospiria > Nitrospirales > Nitrospiraceae > JBDZUK01. The sequence continues at coordinate 29,853 of JBDZUK010000004.1, forward strand.
GTGGAGGGCACGCTCCCTCCGCGCTGCTCTGCGAAAGATGTCATCTTGGCCATCATCGGCAAGATCGGCACGGCGGGCGGTACCGGATACGTCGTCGAATATACCGGTTCTACCATCCGAGGTCTGAGCATGGAAGGTCGGATGACCCTGTGCAATATGTCCATCGAGGGCGGCGCGAGAGCCGGCATGGTGGCGCCGGACGAAAAAACCGTCGCGTATTTGAAGGGACGGCCGCTGGCGCCGAAGGGTGAACTCTGTGACCTGGCGGTTAAGGCTTGGGAATCGCTGGTCACCGATCCCGACGCCTCCTACGGCCGAACGGTCGTTCTACGGGCCGAGGATATCGCGCCTCAAGTCACGTGGGGCACGAGCCCGGCGATGGTCGCCGGCGTCGATCAAACAGTACCCGATCCGAGGCACGCGGCCGACGAGAAGACCCGCAAAGCCACTGAGCGGGCGCTCGAGTATATGGGCCTTTCGGCCGGGATACCCATCACCGCGATCACGATCGACAAAGTGTTCATCGGATCCTGCACCAACTCGCGCATCGAGGATCTTCGGCTGGCGGCGGGATTCGCAAAAGGCAAACAGGTCGCCAAAACCGTACACGCCATGGTGGTGCCCGGCTCTGGATTGGTAAAGCAACAAGCGGAACAGGAGGGACTGGACCGGATCTTCAAGGAAGCCGGGTTTGAGTGGCGGGAAGCCGGATGCAGCATGTGTCTGGCGATGAACGCCGATGTGCTGCGGCCAGGGGAACGCTGCGCCTCCACGAGCAACCGCAATTTCGAGGGGCGGCAGGGAGCGGGCGGCCGAACTCACCTCGTATCACCGGCGATGGCGGTGGCGGCCGCGGTGGAAGGACATTTTGTGGACATCAGGAACTGGCCGTAGCGGCGCACCGTCAGGGGAGGAAACCATGCAACCGTTTACGATACTGGACGGAATCGTCGCGCCGCTGGATCGCGTCGACGTCGATACGGATCAAATTATTCCAAAGCAGTTCTTGAAGACGATCAAGCGCACGGGGCTGCGTGAGGGATTGTTCTATGACTGGCGGCGGCGGAAGGACGGCTCCCCGGATCCAGACTTTTTTCTGAATCAGCCGCGGTACCGAGACGCCGTCATTCTCTTGGCGCGCGATAATTTCGGCTGCGGATCCTCGCGGGAGCACGCACCCTGGGCACTGCTGGACCAGGGTTTCCGTTGCGTGATCGCGCCGAGCTTCGCCGATATTTTCTACAATAATTGCTTCCAGAACGGCATCCTTCCCGTCGTCCTGAAGCCGGAGGAAGTCGGCGCCTTGTTCCGGGCTGTTGCTTCCCGGGAGGGCTACCGCGTCGCCGTCGATTTGAAGGCCCAGACCGTGACCACGCCGGAAGGGGCGATCTACCGGTTCGACATCGATCCCTTCCGGAAGGATTGCCTCTATCGCGGGCTCGATGCCATCGGGCTCACGTTGCAGCACGAGCCGGCCATTACGGCTTATGAGGCCCGGCGGAAGCTTGAGGCGCCCTGGCTGTTCGCCGATCTCTAAATCCCCAATCGCGCCGATGCATTGGTCGACGATCCTCTTTCCAGTGGCCTGGCTCTGGAGGCCCAAATTGTTTTTGATCGTCACGCTCTTCGCGGCGGCGGCTTACCTGCTGATCGTGTTCAATTGGAGCTATTCCTCCGGAGACCGCGCCGGGTACCTGCAGAAATTTTCGAAAAAGGGCTGGATTTGCAAGACCTATGAAGGGGAGTTGGCCATGACCACCGTGCCGGGAGTGGCGCCCATCCTGTGGAACTTCACGGTCTCGGACGAGCTGATCGCAGAGAAGCTCTCAGCGACCATGGGCAAGCGCGTGGTGTTGCACTACAAGGAATTCCGGTATCTTCCGACAAATTGCTTCGGCGACACACCCTATTTTGTTGAGCGCGTCGACGTCACCGAGTAGACACCTTCAGCGTGTGGACCGGACCGGGGCCCCTGTCAGAGCCGCTTCTTCCGACGAAAAAAGACCAGCGTTCCTCCCCCGAGCGCCGCCATGGCGCTCAGCACGAGCGGACAGCCTCACTCCCATTTCAGCCCGGGGGCCTGCACCTCGGCACTTTGCCTGTTCGTCGATACTTGTTAGGCTGAAGTCGGGATATACACCGGAAGGAACGTGTGAAAGAAGAACTGTCGGTGCTCATTGAAGCCGTACGTCGGGCGGGAGCCGTCGCGCTCAGGATGGCCGAAGAGGGCTTTGAAGTCCGAAGGAAGCAGGACGGTTCTCCGGTCACTACCGCAGACCTCGCTGTCAACGAACTGCTGCACGAGACCATCCTGCGGCGCTTTCCCGAGGACGGGTGGCTCTCCGAAGAATCGCCGGACGACAAGAGCCGCCTCATGAAGCAGAGGGTCTGGATCGTGGACCCGATCGACGGTACAAAAGCGTTCGTCGCGCATACTCCGGAGTTTTGCATCTCCGCGGCCTTGGTCCGACAAGAAGAGCCGGTCGTCGCGGCGGTTTACAACCCGTCCACGGATGAGCTCTTCAGCGCGGTTCGAGGCCAGGGCCTGCGAGTCAACGGAAGGCCGGTTCGTGAAGAACTCGGGACAACGGACGGGCCGGTCGTGTTGGTCAACCCCTGGGAATTGAAGGCTGGACGGTTTCAACCGATCGCACAAGAGTTCTACTGTCGGCCGGTGCTTTCAATCGCTTATGCATTGGCGCAAGTGGCCGTGAATCGAGCGGCGGCCACGCTCACCTTCGAGCCCGAGCACGAATGGGATTTGGCCGCGGGAGTGTTGCTGATCCACGAGGCGGGCGGCCTCACCGGATACGGCGGCGCTCACCAGTTAGTTCGGTTCAATCAACTGCATCCTTTCTACCGGGGATTTTTGGCGCTCGCTCCGCGGTCAGCGCGCTCGATACGCGAGCGGCTCGCGTCGTTCTACAAGGCGCATCTCCCTAGTTCCTAATACGATCGAAAGGAGCCTTCATGGCACGAGTGGCGGTGTTGGGCACGGGCCTGCTGGGACGACCAATCGCCGAACGGCTTCACGCAGAAGGCCACCGGGTTACCGTCTACAACCGGACCAAGGAGAAATGCGAGCCATTGCGAGTGCACGGCATTCAGGTGGCCGATCGCTCCGAAGACGCGATTTCCGCGGCCGATTGCGCGCTGTTGTTGCTTTCCGACGCCGCGGCCACTCACGAGGTGCTCAAGGCACCGGCCGCGCGCGGTGCCGTCCGAGGCCGCGTGGTCATTCAGATGGGGACGATCGGCTCCGCTGAAAGTCTGAACCTTCAGCGCCAGATGGAAAGCATTGGGGCCGAGTATCTGGAAGCGCCGGTCTTGGGCAGCGTCGCAGAGGCCAAGACGGGAACCCTGTTGGTGATGGTCGGCGCGGCTCCGGAGCAGTTTTCGCGATGGAGCCCGCTCTTTGGTTCGCTCAGCCGGGAGCCGCGCCATATCGGCCCGGTCGGCAGCGCCTCGGTCTTGAAACTCGCGCTCAACCAGTTGATCGCCGCGGAAATGTCCGCCTTCGCCCTGAGTCTCGGGCTCGTGCAGCGCGCGGGCGTGCCGGTCGAACGTTTCATGGCCGTGCTGCGCGATAGCGCACTGTTCGCGCCGATGTTCGACAAAAAGCTCCCCCGGCTTCTGGCGCGGAACTATACCGACCCGAACTTCTCGGTAAGACACCTGCTGAAGGACGTGCAACTCTTCTCGGCGGAAGCGCAATCGGCCGGGCTAGCGGCCGCCGGCTTGGAGCACGTACGCAAGCCCCTGATGGATCTCATCGCCGAAGGGCGGGGAGACTGCGATTATTCCGCGCTTTTCGACGAACTCAATCCGCCCCGCTGATCCCCGGTTCTCGATCCCCTACCTTGGGGGGCCTACTTTTTCGGAATGGCGGGCCTCACACTTTCGGCTATTCTTCACTCCGGCAGGAGAAAGACGAGCGGGACTCGCACCCGGCCCCGTACCGAAGGATGTCCATGGAAAAGACGCTCCAAAAAGCCGCTGCGCGAGCTGTATACGAAGGACTGGCCCTTCAGGGGATCATCGCTAAAGATGACTTGCAGTCGGCGCTCGACGAACACGCGGTTGGGAAAAGCGACCTCGAATCGATCCTGCTCGACAAGTACAAAATCCCTAAGACCGAGATTGGGAAGGCATTGGCGGAATACTACGATTGTCCTTTTATCCCGTACGATGATCGAATCGTCCCCGACTCGGAGCTGCTCCAGGACCTGAGCTACGACTACCTCAGGAAGTACCATTGGGTGCCGCTCAAGCGCCAGGGGAAGGTCCTCGATATCCTGATCGACGATCCTCAGGACTTGGAGAAGGGCTTGGATATCAAGCGAGCCTTCCCAGGCCTGACGATTCGCTTCGCGGTCGGCCTCAAACGTGATATTGAGCGCTTTCTGCTCGCGGCGATCGGCCAAACCGAATCCGGGTCCATTGCCCATACGCTCGGACAGCTGATGAACGAGGCGCGATCGGAGCCTTTGCTGGAGTCAGGCGACGAAGCGATCGACGAAAACGATTCGGCAATCGTCCGGCTGAGCCACCAGATCATCGCCGAAGCCTATCGATTGGGCGCGTCAGACATCCACATCGAGCCCTACTCGGATCGTAAAGAGACGGCAGTCCGCTTCAGGGTCGACGGTACCTGCTTCACGTACATGAAAATTCCCGCCACCTACCGACGAGCCATTGTGTCCCGTATCAAGATCATGGCGCACTTGGACATCTCCGAACGGCGCAAACCTCAGGACGGCAAGATCCGTTTCAGGCTGAGCAAGGAACAGGAGATCGAGTTGCGCGTGGCCACGATGCCGACGGCCGGACACAATGAAGACGTGGTCATGCGTCTCCTCACGGCCAAGGAACCGATTCCCTTGGAAGGGATGGAGCTCACGCCCAGAACTCTGGCCGCGATCCAAGGACTGGCCGACCGCCCCTACGGCTTGATTCTCTGCGTCGGGCCGACAGGGTCCGGCAAAACGACCACCTTGCATGCCATTCTTCGGCATCTCAATACGGAAGACCGAAAGATTTGGACGGCCGAAGACCCGATCGAGATCACGCAGGAAGGCTTGAGACAGGTGCAGGTGCATCCAAAAATCGGCTTTGGGTTCGCCTCCGCCATGCGGTCGTTCTTGCGGGCCGACCCTGACGTCATCATGATCGGAGAAATGCGGGACAAGGAAACGGCGGATGTGGCCATCGAGGCCTCGCTCACCGGCCACCTCGTCCTCAGCACGCTTCATACGAACAGCGCCGTGGAAACCGTCGCTCGCCTGCTTGATCTCGGCTGCGACCCGTTCAACTTCGCGGACTCGATGCTCGGCGTCATCGCCAAACGTTTGTGCAAGCGAATCTGTTCCGACTGCAAGGCTGCGTACCACCCCAGCCGGCAAGAATACGATGAATTGATGCGTAGTTACGGCGCTCGCTATTGGGAGCAGCTCGGCGTGGACTATACGGATGACTGGCAACTCTATCGGGGCCGGGGGTGCGCGACCTGCAACCACACGGGCTTCAAAGGCCGCGTGCCGTTGCACGAGCTGCTGACTGGTTCAGAAGAGATGAAGAATCTCATACAAGGCCGTGCGCGGACTTCGGAAATGCTGAGCTTGGCGATGAAAGAGGGCATGACGACCTTGTTGCAGGACGGCATTCTGAAGGTGCTGAGCGGGGTCACCACCTACAAGCAAGTCAGAACCGTGGCGATGAAGTGACGACCATGAGCGACATGCGGACGCGGAAAGCAAGACGATTTGCCGTTCAGATCCCCGCCGTGTTTGAGACGGACGGGATCTGTCATGAGGGGACGGTGCTCAACCTCTCTTTCCACGGCTGTGCCATCGGCTCCGAACAGCCTGTTAGCCCCGCGACATATCTCACCGTGGAAATCAGGCTGGACGACGGCGAAGAGCCGCTCAGGATCCCGCTCGCGGCTGTACGATGGTCCGCGGGAGGCAGCTTTGGGGTGGAATTCATTCGCGTCCGACGACCGGAACAGCAGCGGCTCCGGACCTTCGTGGAGATGCTGCAGTCGGTGCCGCTGGGCTGAGCAGGACAGCATCAAGGGGCAGGGTCGCCTGTTCTTTCGGCATTCACGATGACGCGAGTCAGATGGAACCTTCCTCCCTTTTCGCTTGGAGACTCGTTCGAGCCGATGCGAGTGTACCACCACCGGCCCTCTCCTTCCGTGTAGTCAGGAGATAGGGTCACCTCAAACCCGCCTTCACAGTCGTTCTCCGATTGCGACCAAATTCCCACCCAGGTCCTATCGTGGATTCCGGTGGTCACGAATTGGCCGTTTTTCCAGTTGTAGCTTCCGTTGCCTTGCTCATCGAGCCGGAGGGTCACGACCGCTCCATCTTCGTATTCCCACTCTCCGGCAAGCACTTGTCTGTCGGCTGCCTGATCGCTGCTGAGGATTTCCGGCGACGCCACAGGGCCCTGATCTACCGGACGGTGCTGCGCACACGCCGTAACGGACACTCCGCATAACACCAGGCTCGTAGTCGTAAGGATCGATCGGATCACGTTACCTCCATGCACTGGACACATTCCGACTACTCTATCAAACAGATCGTGTCCTTACCACCTGGGAACACGAGAGGCAAGTTTTTTCTAAGCAATATCTGCATCAAGTGACGACTTGATTCAAGCGTAGGTCGCGGCACCGCGACGTAATGGACTTCGAAACAACGCGTGCACTGCTTCGACATGCGAAACGAAGCTTGGCAGGGAATATACGCGGCGAATCGGAGTGACTACCTTACTGGGATCGACCGTTAGGCGAGTTGTTCGATGCGCTGAGCGGCCTGCTCGAGATGTTCATCGGTCTTTGCGAAGCAAAACCGTATGAAGCGACTCCCCTGAATCCCTTCGAAGAAAGCTTCCCCCGGCACGCCCGCCACGCCGGTCTTATCGAGGAGATGCATGGCTCGTTCTCGACCCGTACCTCCCGGGAGACGAGACACATCCGCCAGCACATAATACGCCCCCTGGGGTACGCATGGCCGGAAGCCGGCTTTCGCCAAGGCCCGGCAGAACCGGTCTCGCTTCCGTTGATACTCCCCGGCGAGTTCCGCATAGAACGAGTCAGGAAGGGCGCGGATCCCGGCCGCAACTCCGTACTGCAACGGTGTCGGCGCACAGACGTACAGGACGTCGCTCATGGCGCCGATGGCCTTGGCCCACCGGGCGTCGGCCACACTGTACCCGATCCGCCACCCCGTAATGCTGAAGGTTTTCGAGTAGCCGCCTATCGTGATGGTGCGTCCCGACATGCCCGGAAGTGAACCGGCACTGACGTGCTCCCGGCCGTCGAACACAAAGTACTCATAGATCTCGTCCGTGATGACCATGAGATCATGCCGGCAGACCACCTCCGCAATCTGTTCCAGCTCAGGACGGGTGAAAATCTTTCCTGACGGGTTTCCGGGAGAATTGAGGACGAGCGCCTTGGTCTTCGGAGTGATCGCGCGTTCCAACTCTCGGGGATCGACGTTCCACTCAGGAGCTCGCATCGTCACATACTTTGGACTGGCCTCCACCGCAAGGATAGCCTGCACGTGATAGGCATAAAACGGCTCCAAGAGGATCGCTTCGTCCCCTGGATTGAACAAGGCCATGCAGGTGGCCTGAAAGGCGCCCGTCGCGCCGGCGCTGACTGTAATGTCGGTTTCGGGGTCCGCTGTGATCCTATTGTACTGAGTTAGTTTTGCGGCGATTGCTTGCCGCAACTCCGCGAGCCCGTCGAACCGCGAATAAATGTTGCGGCCTTGATCCATCGCCTCCTTCGCCGCCCGCAGAACCACCGACGGCACAGGAGTATCGCAAACACCCTGGGACATATTGATTCCATTGACTCTCGCGCAAGCCAACGTCATAGCACGGATATCGGACTGAGCAAGGCGCTCCGTGCGATCACTTGGACGATTGGTCATCGGCATATCCTTCTGAAGACCGGCAACCCCACGGGCGCGTTTCGCTCCTTGTGACAGAGGTCGGGGTGGATTTCAAGTCCACCGGTGATGGTCCGATCTCACTCCCGTCTGCTCGAACATGCCTTTACAGCGCCCAGCAATTTAGGTATCTTCCTAGGTCCGACCGGACCGATGCCGTTCGGCCATCGATGGAGCGCAATGGAACGGGACCGCCGAGGCAGAC
>JBDZUK010000004.1:38121-62680 GCA_040255165.1 Nitrospiraceae bacterium
CTCTCAGGTTTGATAGTACAGCACGACGGTTTGTTTTCCGCACCGACTGCATGCGCCCTGCTTCGTCATCGGAACGCTGCCCGCCTGTTCAGCTGCCTGGATCGCCGCGTCATCGACGGAACCTGACTTGAGCGCTTTGTTGTAGCATTCGCTGCAATAGGCTGCAGTCTCTGCCATCGGAACCTCCTGGGATAGGAATGGAACCACAGCAAGCACGACCCTCTTTGAGTAGAGCCTACCAGAACAGAACAAAACTGCACGAAATGATTGCGATCAGGAAGGAGTACGTTGCGGCGCAGAACGAGTTCGGAGATCTGACTTGGTAGTTCGCGGGGGTCGGGGTTTGGGAGGGCGCGGTTTGAATGCTTGGTAATACTTCAACACCTTTCTGACATAGGCTCGCGTCTCACGAATCCTCGGCACCTTATGGCCTTTTACGCGATGCACCCCGGCATTGTAGGCCGCCAATGCAAGCGGGAGGTCGCCTTCATACAGATTGAGCAAATGGCGCAATTGCTTCGCGCCGCCGCGGATGTTTTGGATGGAATCGTATGGATCAGTCACGCGTAGGTGGGTCGCTGAGGCCGGCATCAATTGCATGAGACCCACCGCGCCCTTGCGGGAGACGGCATCCTGGCGAAAATCGGACTCGACTTTGATGACGGCACGAAGGAGCGCCGGATCAAGCCGATAGCGCGCGGCGTAAAAATGAATGGTGCGCCGAATTTCCTGTTTCGAATAGCGTGGGCGTCCGCCTTCGAAATCGAAGCTGGTCGCGACCGGCGTCGCCAGCAGCCAGACGCCGACCAGGACGGTGGCAACGGCGACCTGCCGAACACGCTCGGCGACCGAGAGAAGGTCATGTATAAATGAATACTTCACGGAGGACACAGCAGGCTGAAGCGGCGTGCTGTGTCCCGTTTTAAGGGCTCAAGTATTGTGCCTGCGGGGCAGGATATCTAAGCCTCGGCAAATCAAGGTAATCTCTCCCGCGTGGAGACGTCCTCCGATGGCCGGTCTCTGCACGGACCGATCACTTTTGGCCATCCTCCCAGGCCGCACCCGCAACGAGAGCTCAGGATTTGCCCCACAACTCCTCCAGGCGCCGCGTCCGTCCGCAGTTGTATTTGTAAAATTTGTACCGGATCGGGTTCTTCTTATAGAAGTCTTGATGGTATTCTTCGGCCGGGAAAAATGTGGCCGCGGCCGTGATGTGCGTCGCGATTGGCTGATTGAATTTTTTGGATTCCTCGATCACTTTAAGGGATTCCTCCGCCAAGCGCTTTTGTTCTTCGTCGTGATAGAACACTGCCGATCGATATTGTGACCCGTGGTCGCAAAACTGCGCGTTGGCCGTGACGGGGTCGATGTTTCGCCAAAAAACCTCCAGCAACTGCCGATAACTGACTTTTGACGGATCGTAGCGGACTTCAACCGACTCGGCATGGCCCGTCCGGCCGGCCGAAACTTGTTCGTACGTCGGGTTGGGTACTTGTCCCCCCGTATAGCCCGAGATCACCGACGTGACCCCCTCGATCTTTTCGAATACTTCCTCCATGCACCAAAAGCAGCCACCGGCGAAGGTGGCTTTTGCCGATCCTTCCTCCATCGCCCAGGCCACACCGTAAAAACCCAACCAGCCGGCTGTGAGTGCGACCGTCACCGTCCATGCCCCTTCCCAAATTGCTTTCATATGCTGCTCCTTCCGTGCCTGAGTCGCCCGAGCATCCAGTCCCTATGAGCCTTTATCCGGCACTATGGGCCAGTTTCAGCCCCACGATGCCGGCGACGATCATTACCACGCAGACCACGCGGGCAATGTCTCGCGGCTCTCCCAGAAATACCATGCCGGTCACCGCCGTGCCGACCGCCCCGATTCCAGTCCACACGGCATAGGCCGTCCCGATGGGTAATCCGCGCAGTGCGAGGGAAAGAAACCAAAAACTCGCCATCATCATGACCACCGTTCCAAGACTCGGCCACAGCTTTGTCCATCCGTTCGTATACTTCAGCTCAATCGCCCATACCACTTCACACAGCCCTGCTACCGCCAGATACATCCATTCCATGCACGACTCCTTGGAGTGCAACAAACCCGTTCGACGTCTCACTTCTTCGACGCAGCGACAATTAGAACCGGGAGGCCGTGAGAGTCACATCGGCTCGAGCCCAGGCCGTCCGAAATCGTTCATCGACTGAGGCCGCCTCTTCCGTCTTATTCTGAGCCCGGAGACTTTGAGCCAATCCGAACAGCCCCCACGGGTTCTCGGGATTTTTCTTCAGGTCCTGTCTGTATTCCTGCTCCGCCTCTTCGGCCTTGCCTGCCATCAGCAGGGCCGTTCCCAGGTATTGGCGGGTCGCCAGCGGCCAGAGGGGAGGCTCGCTGTTCCGTAATCCGTCCTCCAGCCGAACCGCTTCTTTCAATGCGCGGATCGCGTCGCCATACCGTTGGCGGCGCGCGGCAAGCTCGCCGGCAAGCAGCCGTTCGGCGATATGCAGCAATGTCCGTTCGGTCTTCTCTTCGGGCGTCCGATTCCGTCCCAAACGCTTGGCCAAGCCGGCCAAGACAAAATGCTCCGCTTCAGCGCTCGGGAATCGTCCCTGGGCCGCATGAGCGAACCCCCGTCCCAATCGCCAGAGTCCTTGCATCAAGCGCAGCCCCTGTGGCGGCGGGGCTTCACGGAGCATCTCCTCCCACTGCCCGAATCGAATGAGCGAAAAATACGGAACGACCAGGTAGGGTTCTTTCCATCGTTCCTTTCGGGCCTCCTCGGGCGGCACCATGGCCGCCAAGTCCCGCGAGACCTTCAGTGCGTCGGCGCTCCGCCCTTCCATGGCCAGGGATGCCCACAGAAAATGCAGGTTGTGGGCGTAGTAGCCGTCCGGGTAGATGCCGCGCAGCTTGCGGCCCGCCAGATACTCGCGGTCTACTCGCGCGGCTTCAAGGTTTCGATCGCTGGATTCCCGGTACTTCCCAAGACGAATGTAGATATGCGCCGGCATGTGGACCAGATGCCCGGCGCCCGGCATGAGGCTCGGCAACCGTTGCGCGCACGAGATGGCCTGTTCAGGCGTCGGGGAAGCTTCCACGGCATGGATGTAATAGTGACACGCTCCCGGATGATCGGGATTCCGAGCGAGCGCGGCTTCCAGGGCGGAAAGGATTTCCTGCGTCCCCGGCTGAGGCCGACCCTGGGCGGTCCAGTAATCCCACGGACGAACCACCATGAGCGCTTCCGCGAACAAGGTCGACGCATCGGCATCGTCGGGAAACCGCTGCGTCACCTCCCGCATCGCGTCGGCATAGGCCATGTCCAGCGTTTTCCGCTTGGCACCTTTCTCGCCTAGATAGCGCCTCGTCAGGGCCTGGATATAGGCCTGCTCCTTTGGGCTCGCGCGAGAAGCCAGAGCGCGAGCCTTCTTCACCAACTCGATGGCCCGGCGTTCTTCGCCTTTGCCCATGGATTGGTTGATATTGGGCCCCAGCGCAAGCGCGATGCCCCAGTAGGCCATGGCGGCCGAGGGATCAAGGCGGGCCGCCTCCTCGAACGAGTGGATCGCCTCCTCGTGGTTGAAGGCGAAGACAAGCCGGAGACCTTGATCGAAATACCGCTGCGCTTGTTCCGACGCGGTCGTAATCGGATGATGTAGCGAGCCGAGATTGTCGAACAGCGGGACGCTCTCGTCCGCCCATCCCAAACACACCTGCGTCAACACAACCAGTGCGAATGCCGCGACGCGCCAGTGTGTCGTCATCCTGGATGTACTCCTTCATGTTCATCGGTCATGCGATGCCTCTCGACAGCTCAAGGTCGGTATACCGGCACTCGGTTCTTTCTGGGCCCGTCCATAGCGTGCGGGCGCCGGGGCAGTCTCCCGCGTGCGCTCGCCTTTCTTCTTCTTTCTCCCCCCACGGGGCTTCTCGACAGGCAAAGAGGCGGCCGCTGGTCCCTGCAAGGCATCCATTTCTTTGCCCATGTAGAGCAACACCTGTTGCTGCGACATGACGAGGGCGCGGAGGTCCGCCAGGTGGGCCGTCATGCGTTGCAGGTCGGCCTGTTGAGCAGTCACTTCACGCTGCAAGACATGCAGCTCCTTCGCCGGGTCCATGCTTCCGCCGTAGGTAAGAACGGGCATGTTCCGTTGGTGACGCTGGCGCCGACGACGGAAATCGCCGAGGTGACTTACGAAGGCCTCGCCGGCTGCGCAAAATACGCGGGCTGCAGACGTCCATAGCTTGGCCATCACGGGGCAGACAGCTACCGACGTCCGCGAGGCGATTCGGCCAGTCGCTGCGCCGCCCTTACGGACCACGACGGCGACGTACTTCACGCAACGGTCGCCTTGCCCTCCGGCGATGACGAGCATCCGCGAACTCTTGACCAGAACGAATTGTGCACGCTGATTCCACCACTCGGCGACGCGCCGTACAAGAGCAGCGAATCTCCTGCGGCGCGAAGCCAGCAACGGGTTTGCAGTCGGGCCATCGCCCTCGGACGGAAGTATGTGGATGACCTTGACCGGAGCATCGGTGAGTTTTCTGGCCATGAGACACCTCCTGTTGTGACTCGCGTGGAGGACGGCGGACCGCACCGGCGACGGAACGGTCAATGAACGAACCGATGCGGGAACAATCGTGTCAGAAGCGGGTCGCGCTTGAAAAATTGAACTCCTGCACCCTCAGGGCCGGGACCAGCCACTTTCCCGTTTCCGAGGTCACGGCTTCGGCCGGGCCGGTGCCTGCGTCGATGTGCGAGAAGGCGCGGAGCGGGCTGTCATGGAACCGGAAATTCTTCACGGCGGTCGTCACCTCACCATCCTCGATCAGAAACGTGCCGTCGCGGGTCATTCCCGTCAAGGTTAGGTCGATCGGATTGACCGTCCGGATGTACCAGAAATTGGAGACGAGAATGCCGCGCCTGGTTCCCCGCACGAGTTCTTGCACATTGGCCGCGGGCGTTCCTTCCCATGACAGATACGGCGCCTCCAGCGTGGGGATTTGCTCCACGCCATGCCGCTTCGCGGTAAAGCGGTCGTATGCCAGCTGGGTGAGGACTCCGCCGTCGATCCACCGAGATTCGAAGGTGGGCAGCCCTTCGGCTGTGAAGCTCACCCCAAAGAGATCCTCGTGCGCCGGCATATTGCGCAGATGAAGACGTTTGTCGACGACCAGACGGCCGAGCCTGCCGCTGAAAGGGCTCGTTCCCGCGTCATAGGCCTTGGCGTCCAGCATCCAGGCGAGGCTGCTGACCAATCCGGCTACGGCGGCCGGTTCAAGGACGACCGTATAGCGACCGGCCGGGAGCTCACCCGGCTCACCACCCCGCTTGGCTTTTTGAATCGCCGCCAGCGTCCGCTCCTGCACCTTTAAGTGGTCGATCGAGCGATGCGCCGCTGAGGCCCAGCCGGTAGCCTCGCCCGCCTGAACGGTAATGCTGAAGCGCGCGTCTGTTCGCTCCTCATGCGCGAAGAGCCCCGTGCTGGCCGCCACGCCGAAGGCAGAGACCGCCGAAGCCACGATGCCGGCCGCCTGCAAATTCTCCATACGGCACTGACCGATCGCTTCATTGGCGTACTCCAGGCGCCGACCCGGTCCAGCCGCGGCCGTTTCGGGCCGATGCGCGGGTGCGGCCGGATAGCGTTGAGGCCCCACCGGCGGCAGGTATTCCGGATCATCGGGTGACACCCGCGCGATCCGTTCCGCCCGTTTTAAAGCATCCTGCACGCCTCCGGCCGTGAAATCCGTCGTGCCGGCCGTACCGTGCTGCTGCCCATAGGCCACAGTGACATTGAACGAGCCGCGCCGGCTGTTTACGTTCTGTACGATCTGGTTGTTGGCGAAGCGTGCGGTGCCACCGTGCTGGTCGTGGAGCGCGACGAACGTGTGATCACCCGTAGAATGTTTCAGCACTAGATCGGCAAGGAACCGGAATTCGTCAGGACCGGTCATCTTCGGCCAGGCCTTGGCGCCTCCCGTGCTCATGATGCGGCTTGCCCCCTGATCACGTCGACGTTCCGGAACCGCGCGTGTGAAGCCGCGTGCGTCATCCACCCCGACTGACCCGGCTGACCCTTCCCGCAGGTGATGAAGCCGTAGCGTCGGCGGTGCGCGCGGTCTGCTACTCCATCGCAGCTGCCCCAAAACTCCGGCGTGATGCCGTAGTAAATCACGTCCCGCACCATGTGGGTGCGGCGGCCGTGTTCTACCAGCCAGAAGGCGTCGCCCCCGAACTGGAAGTTATATCGGCGCTGATCGATGCTGTAGGACCCATGCCCTTCGATGTAGATGCCGCGCTTCACGTCGGCGAGCAGGCTGTCCAGCGTCTCGCGGCCCGGCTCCAGGCCGATGTTCGCGATACGGACGATCGGCACGCTGCCCCACCCGTCGGCGCGATTGGAGCCTCGCGAGCGTGCCTCGCCGATTTTGGGAGCGACTTCGCGATTCGTGCAATAGCCGACGAAGATGCCTTCTCGCACGATGTCCCATTTCTGGCACGCCACCCCGTCATCGTCGTATCCCGTCGCGGCGAGCGTCTCGGGTTCCGTATTGTCAGCGATCAAATTGACCTGCGGCGATCCGTAGCGGAACGAACCGCGCTTGTCGGGAGTCAGGAAGCTCGTGCCGGCGTAGTTTGCTTCGTATCCCAAGGCCCGGTCCAGTTCGCTGGGATGGCCGCAGGATTCGTGCATGGTGAGCGACAAATGCTCAGGGTCCAGCACGAGATCGTACCGGCCGGGCTCGACGGCCGGGGCTTTGACCTTTTCCACCGCCTGCTCGGCGATCCGCGGGGCCTCGGTGAGCATCTGCGCAGCCTCTATCAACTCGTACCCGGTGCGCAGATGCGGCGTCGAGAACGAGCGAGACGCAAAGCGCCCGTCGGCGCGGGCCGTGGCTTCGAATTCACCCTGCACGGCCGATAAGTCAAATTCCAGGTGCGTTCCTTCCGTGGAGGCGAACAGCTTGCGATCGCGCCGGGCCCACAGATCCGCGCTGCTTCGCACGACGTCGGGTCTGCGCTGCAGCTGTTCCATGATCTCCAGCAACAGCTGCGTTTTTTGCTCGAGCGGCACGGAAAACGGATCGATCCGACACACCGTGACGATACGGTCCCGATGCACCGGCTCTTCGGCCAACCGCACCCTTTCGATCGCCACGGAAGCTGACCCGCGCGCGATCTCCACCGCCAGATCAGCGACCCGCGGCACTTCTTCCAGGGATATCACGGAACTCGCGGCAAAGCCCCAGGCCCCATGGTAAAGCACCCGGATCCCGAACCCGACGTCCTGCAGGTCACGGATCGACGCGATGCGCCGATCCTGGCCGTGGATACTTTGCGTGGTGCTCTCGAGCAGGCGAATGTCGCCATACTCGGCGCCGGCGGTCGTGAGGCGTTTCAACGCCAGCTCCGCCATTTCGTTCCAGTTCAGTTGAGGCATGGACATATCCATCCTGCCAAACTCTCCGCATTCATTCAACCGACCGTTCCCGGCCGCTTGGTTTCGCGTCCGCGTTCGCCTACCATAACACTTCCATGCTGCCTCCGGAGCGCACGCCGCGACAACGCATCATGGACTTGCTCAGCGGCACGCGCAGGTCCTCTTATCAGCTCGCCCAGGTCCTCGGCATCCCGGAACGCCGGGTCGAAGAGCACCTCGCGCATGTGGTCAAAACCATCGCCCGGGATGGCTCGCATCGCTTCGTCCTCGATCCCTCCAGCTGCCAGGACTGCGGCTTCGTCTTTCGGGAACGCACCCGGTTGACGCGGCCCAGCCGCTGCCCCCGCTGCCGCAGTGAGGCGATCACGCCCCCGCGATACGGGATTGAGGCCAAACCGTAACCTCGACCGGCCGCCGATCATGCGGCGGGACGGACGACCCGTTCTTGTGTTTTTGCTTTGCCCTCCGCCGGCTGTCAGGTACGTTCATCCCACAGTCTCAATCACATTTCAGTCGGCGACGGAAATCCATGGCGACCGGTTCATTCGGGAAATGGCAGCATGATGTCTTCGCATCGTTTGTCGTCTTTCTGGTCGCCCTGCCCCTCTGCATGGGCATCGCCGTCGCCTCGGGGGCTCCGCCGGCAACCGGGATCGTCACCGGGATCATCGGCGGCCTGGTCGTCGGGCTCATCGCCGGCTGCCCGCTGCAGGTCAGCGGTCCCGCGGCGGGCCTCACCGTCCTCGTCTACGACATCATTCAGACGTACGGCCTCGAGCGTCTGGGCCTTATCGTGCTGATGGCCGGCCTGCTCCAGCTGGCCTTTGCCTGGCTGCAACTGGGCCAGTGGTTCCGCGCCGTCTCGCCCGCCGTCGTCCACGGCATGCTCGCCGGCATCGGCGTCCTGATCTTCGCGAGTCAATTCCACATCATGATCGACGACGCCCCCAAAGGAAGCGGGATCGAGAACCTGCTCACGTTACCCGGCGCAGTGTGGAAAGGCCTCGTGCCGGATCACGATGCCGGCACCTATCATCATCTGGCCGCCCGCATCGGGCTGTTGACGATTGCGGCCATTGTGCTCTGGAACGCATTCGCGCCGAAAACCATGCGGGCGATTCCCGCCGTGCTCGTCGGCGTGGCGCTCGCCACGACGGTGAGCGTGACGCAGAATCTGCCGATCGCAGAGGTGACTATTCGAGACGATCTCCTGGCTATCGTCCAGTTTCCCACCGCGGACACTTGGCGTCATCTGTTTGACCCCGCCGTCCTCGGCGAAGCCTTGGCGCTCGCGCTGATCGCCAGTGTCGAAACGCTGCTGAGCGCGACCGCGATCGATCAACTGCATACCGGCCCGCGCACGCGCTACAACCGGGAACTTCTCTCGCAAGGCACCGGCAACGTTTTATGCGGCCTTTTGGGTGTGCTGCCCATGACGGGAGTCGTCGTGCGCAGCGCCGCCAACGTCCAGGCGGGAGGCCGTACCCGCGCCGCGGCCGTCCTGCACGGCGGATGGCTGCTGCTCTTCGTGTTTCTTTTGCCTTCCGTGCTGCGGCTGATCCCCACGGCCAGCCTCGGCGCGGTGTTGGTCTTCACCGGATATAAATTGATGAACGTGCAGGCGATCCGGGAGCTGCGCGAACACGGGCGGAGCGAAGTGTGGATTTATGCCGGCACGCTTGGAACCATCGTGATGACGAACTTGTTGACCGGGGTCCTGGTCGGGGTCGCGCTCGCGATCGCAAAATTGCTCTACACGACGCAAAACCTGGAGACCCAATTCGGCCACGATCCGCAGACGGGTCACTTCACGCTGCACCTTCAGGGAGTGGCCACCTTCGTCAGCCTTCCGCGATTGGCCTCGGCATTGGAGATCGTGCCGCCGATGGCACACCTTCACCTCAACTTCGATTCCCTCCGCCATATCGATCATGCCTGTTTGAATCTTCTTCAATCCTGGAGAAAAATGCACGAAGGCACCGGCGGACGTGTGGTGGTGGACTGGGACAAGTTGTGCGGCCATTCTTACCAAATCCGGCAGATCCCTCGCGATCGGCCCTCCGTGAGTGGTCGCGGGGAATAGACGGAGGACGCCGAGCTTGCTAAGATTGTGTACGCCATGGTGGAGTGGCCGTCATGACCCGGACCCTCGCGCTGTACCTCTGCTTCCTTTCCAGCCTCCTGATCGCCTGCACCGGGGACAAGTCTCAAGAGATGCTGGAAACCGCCCAGTTCGAAGAACGCCAACACAATCAGACCCACGCCAAACAGCTGTACGAGGACATCGTCCGGCTGTATCCGCAAAGCCCCGCGGCCGAAACGGCGCGCGCCCGGCTTGCTCAAATGGAATGAACAGCCGTAGGTTCACGGCGACTTGGGGAACCAAGGAAAGAACGCGTTCGTCGCCCGCTGGTAAGCTCGATAGTCCTCGCCTCTTGTCGCCAGCGCTTGGTCCTCCGACCAGGGAATGCCGGTCCCTTTCAGGAGCGCCCAGCCCATCACGGCGGGGCCGATCCATGTGACGAACCAGCTCGGCGTGCCGACCGCCATGACGACGTAGGCCCACCAGTGGAGCCACTCGAAGAAATAATTCGGATGGCGTGAATACCGCCAGAGCCCTTCCCGACAGACTCGATCCCGGTTCCAGGGCTTCGACCGAAAGCCGGCGAGCTGGAAGTCGGCGATCGTTTCCCCCGCGACGGCGAGAAGCCAGAGCAGCACTCCGGCCAATTCCCACAAGCTGAAGGCCGGCCTGGGGTTCTGCATCACGGCCAAAAACGGGAGAGAGAACAGGGCGATCGCGGCGGCCTGGAGCTGGAAGTAGAGAAAGGCGTAGACGCCTGCCCGATCAGCCCAGGAGGCTTTCAGCCGACGGTACCGGGCATCCTCCTTCCTTTCCAAGACGCGGTCGCGCAACAGAAACACCCCGAGCCTCAGACTATACAGGATGCCCATTGCCGCCACGAGCGCGTGGCGCTCCCAATCCCCGTAGGCGGACACGGCGTACCAAAGAAGGACGAGCGCCAGACCGAAGCACCATCCCACGTCAGCCAACGAAAGATTACCCACTCGGGAGTACGCGAGCCACCACAGCGTCATCCATAGAATGGAGGCTAGGAACGCGATTCCGGCCAGCGACAGAGGATCAGCGGCTATCGTCATTGCGCCACGGGTTCTGAGCGATCCAGTCACGAAACCGAGGCAACGGAAACGAGAGAAGCCGTTGAAGCTTTGAGCAATCGAGCGAGAGATCCGCCGGGCGAGGAGGACCGGCGAAGCCGCGGAGTGAGCCGGGCTTCATCGCTGGCGTCACGTCCGGCCACAGCGTGGACAGAAGCTGCCCGATCTCCCAGCGCGACAGCCGCTCTGCGCCGGCCAGGTGGTACAGGCCCGGTTGTCGGGCCGCGACAAGTTCCCAAATCGCCCGCGCCGACGCGCACGCGGAGATGGGGCAACGAAATTCATCGGTGAAGAACGTCAGGCTGTCCCCTCGCGCCCAGGCCAGTCTCATGTCTTCG
Source organism: Nitrospiraceae bacterium (assembly GCA_040255165.1). Classification (GTDB taxonomy): domain Bacteria; phylum Nitrospirota; class Nitrospiria; order Nitrospirales; family Nitrospiraceae; genus JBDZUK01. The sequence goes on from JBDZUK010000004.1 coordinate 49,077, forward strand.
ACAAAACTGCGATCGCCGGTCGGCGACCGGCCGGCAGTCAACGTCGTGCGAACCACGCTGTGCTTCGGATTGGCCAGCACCAGCCGTTCGGCTTCTGCTTTGGTCTCGCCGTACACGTTGAGCGGATTGATCCGGTCCGTTTCCCGGTACCAGCCCTTGCGCCCGTCGAAAACCTGATCGCTGGAGAGAAAGACACATGGAACGTCGGCAGAGAGCTCGGCCAACAGGGCGGCAGCCTCGACGTTGGCCCGCCGAGCCGCGGCTCGGTTCAGCTCGCAAACGCCCGTGCGGCTCAGCGCGGCGCAGTGAAGGAGGAGCGACGGGCTGAAAGTCCGCCAAAGACGCCGCACCGCCGCACCGTCGGTCAGGTCAACGTCGGCTCTCGTCAAGCCGCGCACCGTCCATTCCGGCGCCCATCGAGCCGCGGCGTGCACGAGGTGATGGCCGATCAAGCCGCCTGCTCCCGTCACCACCGCCAGCGGCTTCGCGGCCTCGCCTGCGCCGCTCACCGGTCGCGCGCCGTCCCTCGCGACCGTCGCCGATGGGCATCAGCTGCGCGTGAGCTTGCGGTAGCGGATACGGTGAGGGCGTTCCGCCTCCTTGCCGAGCCGCCGCTTCCGATCCGCTTCATACTCGCTGTAATTGCCTTCATACCAGACCACCTTGCTGTCCCCTTCGAAGGCCAGGATGTGGGTCGCGATCCGGTCGAGGAACCAGCGGTCGTGGCTGCTGACGACCGCGCAGCCGCCGAACTGCTCGAGTCCTTCTTCGAGCGCGCGCAGCGTGTTCACGTCCAAATCGTTCGTCGGCTCGTCAAGAATGATCAGATTCGCCCCCTCCTTGAGCATGCGGGCGAGGTGGACACGGTTCCGCTCGCCGCCCGACAGGTCCTTCACCTTCTTTTGCTGATCGGTGCCGCCGAAGTTGAACCGTCCGCAGTAGGCGCGCGCGTTGACTTCCGCTTTGCCCAGTTTGATCGTGTCCTTCCCGTCGGAGATGACCTCGTAGACCGTCTTGGTCGCGTCCAACGTCCGGTCCTGATCGACGTACCCCAGCTTTACGGTCTCACCGATCCGGATGGTCCCGCTGTCGGGCTTGTCCTTCCCCACGATCATGCGGAACAACGTGGTCTTCCCGGCGCCGTTGGGGCCGATGACCCCCACGATGCCGCCGCGCGGCAGGCTGAAGCTCAGGTCTTCGAACAGCACCTTGTCGCCGAAGGCTTTGCCGATCTTGCTCGCCTCGACCACGACGTCGCCCAACCGGGGGCCGGGCGGAATATAAATCTCCAGATCCTGCGCCTGCTGCTCCTGTCTTTGATTGACCAAGTCTTCGTAGCGGGTCAGGCGCGCCTTGCCCTTCGCATGGCGTCCCTTGGGCGACATGCGGATCCATTCCAATTCGCGCTCCAGCGTTTTCTTCCGCTGCGACTCCGCCTTTTCTTCCTTCGCCAACCGCTCCTGCTTCTGTTCCAGCCAGGACGTATAGTTGCCCTGGAACGGGATGCCCTGTCCGCGGTCCAGCTCCAGAATCCAGCCGGCGACGTTGTCGAGAAAATAACGGTCGTGCGTGACGGCGATGACCGTGCCCTTGTACTGCTGAAGGTGCTGCTCCAACCACTGGACCGATTCGGCGTCGAGATGATTGGTCGGCTCGTCCAGCAGCAAAATGTCCGGCTCCTGGATGAGCAACCGGCAGAGCGCGACCCGCCGCCGCTCGCCGCCCGACAGCACCTCGATCCTGGCATCCGCGGGCGGACAGCGCAGGGCGTCCATCGCCAGCTCCAGCTCGTTTTCCAGCTCCCACCCGTTCGCCGCTTCGATTTTCTCCTGCAGCGCGCTCTGTCTCTCGAGCAACTTCTCCATCTCGTCCGGAGAAACGTTCTCGCCGAGCTTGTTGCTGACCGCTTCGTACTCCTTCAGCAGCCCGATGACCTCGCTGCGTCCTTCTTCGACCACCTCTTTGACGGTCTTGTTCTTGTCCAGCTGCGGCTCCTGTTCGAGCAAGCCGACGGCATAGCCCTTCGACATGGTGATCTCGCCTACGTAGTTCTTGTCCGCCCCGGCGATGATCTTGAGCAGTGAGCTCTTCCCCGAGCCGTTCAGACCCAGCACGCCGATCTTGGCGCCGTAGTAGAACGACAGATAAATGTCCTTCAGCACCTGCTTTTTCGGCGGATAGACCTTGCCGACACCGATCAACGAAAAGATAATCTGTTTGTCGTTCGTGGCCATAACACTCCGTGTGCGTGTGAGTAGGCGCACACCATAACAAAAGCCCGCAAGCGGGTACAACGGGGTGACCGACCGCGGATCAAGCTTCTCGCCGGACGAGACGGCGAAACAGTCCCAGGTGCTCGGGGGCGCTCAACCGATGGTCTCCGGAGTCGAACAGGGCTTCGATGGGATAGACCGGGTCATGCGCGATGATGTGTTCCAGGAACCGACGGCTGCCCGATGGGCGGATGGCGTCGTCCTGTAAGGCGTACAGGATGGCCGCTTTTACAGGTCGGCGGGGCGACAACGTCCGCCGCCAAAACGCTTCCTTTCCTCCACCCACTTCCAGGACAACGGCCAATCACTATGGACCGGGTCATCGTCCCACGGCATGGACCCTGTACGCTTCCACTGTTCGCGCTGCTCCGTGGAAATTTCCGGGGCGCGCACGCCTATTATGTTGAACGCGGGCGCGATGAGGATCAATTCTTCCACTCGCTCGAACTCCCATAGCCGCGCACGTCGTAGCAGCAGAACGCCCACCCGTTGTCGCGGCGCCGCTCGGCCAAGGCGCCTTGATTTTCGTGCCCCACCGCTTGGAGAGAAAGCCGGTGATCAACAGCCGTTGCCGATCATGACCATCGAGACAATCGGCGCGGATTGCTTTTCCATCCAGGCCGGGCAGCCGGAGTTCGTGGAAGCCGGTCATCGTCCACCCGCCGCCGTTCGAAGGAACGACCCGAGCCGCACGACGACGGGCGGTGGGATCTCATGTCCGCCGCGAAAGCCGTGCCACTCTACCGCCAGGCCGGCCTGCTGCATGGCATCGCGCAGGCGCTCGGCCATGAGGTACGGCAGGACGTCGTCGTGCGACCCGTGGCTCTGAAATACCGGCAGCCCCTTGCGTGTAGGCAGCAACGGAGCCCACTCCGGTTTCGCGAGCAAGGTGCCGGACAGCTCCACGAGGCCGGCGAAGGGATGAGCTGAACGAAGAACCACATCGCATGACAGCATCGCGCCCTGAGAGAAGCCTCCGATGACCGTGCGGGTGTAGTCCACATGAAGGCGACGCGGCAACTCGGCGAGCAGTGTCAGCACTTGCTCCCGCGCGGGCGCCAGGCCGCGCGGGATGACGTGCGAGAGATCGCGAATTCTGCCGGCGGCTCGGTCGGCCTGGAAGCGGGCCATGTCGATGGGCCACCAGGCGCGTCCGCCGAAGCCCGGGTTCAAAGATAGAGGCCCTTCAGGAAAGAGAAAGCGCGTGCCGGACGGAGCATCGAGCGCCTCCGACAGCGACACCAGGTCGTCTCCGGGCGCGCCGAACCCGTGGAGCAGAATGACCAGCGGGCCGTCGCCGCCGCCCTTCCCGTCGGTGCCGCCGGCGCATCGGACCACCAGTCTTGCCACACGCTCGACCCGCATCATTACGAGCTGCAGCTCACGGCAATATGCTTGCCCCAATCAGGCGGGGGCGCGGCATAGTCCTCCATGCCGGGCCGGTCGGTGAAAGGATCCTGCAGCAGCTCGAGCAGGCGGTCGACTTCGGAAAAATCTTTCTTCTGTGCCAGCTCGATCGCCCGCTGGGCCAGGTAATTGCGCAGGACGTACTTGGGATTGGTCCGATCCATCCGCGCCCTTCGGTCCTCGTCCCGGCTTCCTTCTTCTTTCAGCCTGGTCCTGTATCGGGCTGCCCAGCGATCGAAGGCCTCGCGATCTACGAAGCGGTCGCGCAAGTCTGTGTTCATGTCCGTCGCATTCAAATCAAATCCATTGAGCGCCCGGAACGTGACCGTGTAGTCGGCCCGACTGCCTTGCAGCAGGCGGAGAAAGTCAGCGATCAATTCGGAGTCGCCGGGCCGTTCTTCGCACAATCCGAGCTTGGCTCTCATGCAAGCCTGGTAGTCGCGGGTCAAGATCGGTTCGTAGGTCTCGAGCGCCGCCTTCAATGCTTCCTTCGGAGCAAGGGGCAGCAGCGACTGCGCGAGACAGCTCAAATTCCACAGGCCGATATAGGGCTGCTGATCGAATGCGTAGCGGCCGTTGTGATCCGAGTGGTTACAGATGAAGCCGGGATCGTAGTCGTCCATGAACCCGAAGGGCCCATAGTCGAGCGTGAGGCCGACGATGGACATGTTATCCGTATTCATGACGCCGTGCGCCCAACCGGCCGCTTGCCATTGTGCAATCACACGGGCCGTGCGCGCCACGACCTCGGCGAAGAGCCTAGCGTACCGATCCTCCGCGTGCGCCAGGTGGGGAAAATGCTGCGCGATCACGTAATCGGCCAGCACGCGCACATGTTCATGTTGGTTGCGGTAATAGAACACCTCGAACGTCCCGAAGCGGACATGCGAGGAGGCCATGCGGAGCAGCATCGCGCCGCTTTCGACCCCTTCGCGATACACCCGGTGATCGCTGCCCACGATGCACAAGGCGCGAGTCGTGGGGATTCCGAGTCCGTGCATGGCTTCGCTGCACAGATATTCGCGAATGGCAGAGCGCAACACGGCTCGCCCGTCGCCATCGCGGGAAAAGGGCGTCAGACCGGCGCCTTTCAAATGCAAATCCCATTTCTCCCCCCGTTCGTTGCGAACCTCCGCCAACAAGATCGCCCGCCCGTCGCCGAGCTGCGGGACATAGACGCCGAACTGATGTCCCGCATACAGCATCGCCAGAGGATCCATTCCGGGAACGAGGAGCTGCCCGCCGAACAGGCCGGCAAACTCGGGACGCTGCGTTTCGCCCGGCTCAAGGTCCAGCAGCGCCGCGGCCGCCGGATTGGCGCTCACAAGATACGGCGGGTCAGAAAAAGGCGTCGGGGTCAGCTTGGCGTAGAACGAGGAGGGCAAGGCCGCATAGGTATTGTCGAACTGGAGCGATTCGAGAGTCCGCTTCGAGGACATGATGCATGGTACCGGTCAGCGGGCGGGAGAATCCAGCAGCGGCACGAAGGAATCTTTCCGGAAATCGTAGGTCCACATGTCGCCCGTTTGGATGGAATACACCCAGCCGTGAATCTCGATGGATCCGCGGCGCAGCGCGGACGCCACGCTGGGATGGGTTCGCAGATGATCGAGCTGCACCCGCACATTTTCCTGAGTGGTCTTCACCAGCAGCGCCGGTCCGTCCAGTTCCGGGTGATTGTCTTTCACGATGCGCCGTGTCGCCTCCGCCTGGAGAATCCAGCCTTTGAGGGACGGGAACGCTTCGACATCCTCCGGATGCAGGATCGCCCGCATGACGGCGCAGTCTGTGTGGCCGCAGACGATGAGATTTTTGACCTTCAGCACGGCCACGGAGTATTCGATGGTGGCGGTGCTGCCACCCAACACGGCCCCGTACGAGGGGACGATGTTGCCGGCGTTCCTTAAGATGAACAGCTCGCCGGGATCCGTCTGCGTCAGCAGGCAGGGGTCGATTCGGGAATCGGAACAGGTAATGAACAGCGCGCGCGGATTCTGTCCCGTGGACAGCCGTTCAAACAACGCCCGCTTTTCATCGAAGACTTCGGCACGGAATTTTTTAAACCCCTCGATCAGCGTCTTCATGGGCCGTCGTTCCTCCGGAAGGGGTGCACGAACCGATTGATGGTTATTGCGGGACCAGACGGTGGAGCAACGTTTCGAGATCCGTATCCATGGTCAGGACGATGACGCGTTCGCCGATCTGTGCATCGATATCGGTATACAAACCCATGACCCGCGCTCCCGTGATCTCGCCGATCTGCTCGCACAGCCGATCCCGGCCTTGGTTCAACAGGTTTTGCCGCAACCGTTTCACCATTTCGACGCCGTCCGCGGTCTTGGCCAATTGCCGTTCGGCGGGCGTCAAGACGCCCTTGAGACGAATCAAGATGATGTCGCGAATAATGAAGGCGCGGACGTCATCGGGTCCACGTCCCAGGAATTCCTGTTCGAATTTGATGATGGCGTTGCGGATCGCGCTTTCGATCTCGCCTTTGGTCCGTCCATTCGGCATCGGGCGGTTCCTTTGCGAGCGGGCGGGCAATTATAGTGGCCTCGGTCGCGGGGTCACAAGAAGAAAGTCCCGTCGGCTGAGGCGAAAGACGTTTGTGCTAGGCCCAAAGGCCCAGACCGGTTCGAACCATTGTACCCGGCTGCATCGGGTGCCTTGACTTGGCGAAGATCGATCCGTGATAAGAAGGCTGCCGTGCAGATGCTTCGATAGTGCTCTCTGTCCGCGATACCACAAATGGGACAGGCGGAACTGTCGCGTGCGACACACCACGGGCGGTAGGGTGGCCGGGGCCGAATCGGGGCCGGGTCACAGTACAGGCCAACCGAATTCTCTCGCCGAGAAACGGTTGGCTTTTTTGCTTTTCTGAGACGGTTGTGGAAGCGCCGACCGCGCCCCATGACGGATGACCGCATGAACGTCACCACGGTGCTTGCGATTCTCATTCCCCTCCTGCCGCTCGTGGCCGCGGGAATCGTCCTGACGGGCGAGCCCGAGACCCGCGAGCAGCGCGCAAGGCTGGCGGTGCTGCCTCTCGTGTCGTCGTTCGTGTGCGCAGTCACTCTCTTGCCGCTCGTGGCGACGCAGGGGGCGGTCGGCATCCGGTTCTACGATCCGGGGTCCGTCGCCAATCTTGCCCTTCCCATGGGGTTCCATGTCGATCGGCTCAGCGCGGTCATGATGGTATTGATTTCGGCGGTGGGAACGATCATCTACCGCTACTCCGTCAACTACATGCTTCAAGACCCCGGCTACCGCCGCTTTCTTGCCCTCATCGGCTTCACCACGTTCGTCCTGCTGTGCATGGTGTCGAGCGCCAACCTGGTGATGCTGTTCGTGTTCTGGCAGCTCCTGAGTTACCTGCTCGCCCTGCTCGCGCATAATCTCACCCACGCCGCCACCTTCGAGGGATCGTTCAGAACCTTCACGCTCCTGCGTCTCGGCGACGTGGCCTTTCTGGCGGGGATCGTGCTCGCGCATTCCCTATACGGAACGATCGAATTTCACGAGCTCTTTGCGAGGGCCGCCGAATCCCCGGTCCTATTCTCGCTTGTTCCCGGAATCGAGATGAACGGCGCGACCGGGGTGACTCTCTTGCTGTTCATCGGGGCCATGAGCAAGTCGGCACAGTTTCCCCTCCACATCTGGCTTCCGCATTCTCTCTACGCGCCCACGCCGGTTCATGCGCTGCTCCATGCCGGGATCATCAACGCCGGCGGGTTTTTGATGAACCGGTTTGCGCCGTTGTTCGGATTGAGCCCGGCAATCCTGCACGTCGCCTTCGTGATCGGCACGGTCACCGCCATCCTCGGCGCCTCGATGATGCTGACTCAAAACGACATCAAGAAGACGCTCGGGTTCTCGACGATCGGCCAGATGGGCTACATGATCATGGAGTGCGGGTTGGGGGCCTTCGCGCTGGCGGTCTTCCATCTGATCGCGCACGGACTCTTCAAGGCCACGGTGTTCCTTGACTGCGGCAACGTCATCCATAAGGCCCGCCGGGAGCCGGTGTTTCCCCCGACGAGCCGTGCGGAGGAACAGGCCGAATTTTCACGCCTCACCTGGTCCACCGGATTCGTCACGACCTTGCTGATCCCGCTTCTCATTCTGCTCGTGGCCCATGGAGTCTTACGGATCCCGCTCCTTGATTCTCAGGGCACGGTGATCTTTCTCTTCTTCATCTGGGTCACGTCCTCGCAGGCGATTCTCACGCTGACCCGCCTCCGCGCCGTTGCCTCGTGGAAGGTTTCGGCGGCCATGCTGGTCACGCTCCTCTTCGTCGTCTTCACCTATCTCTTTGCGGCCGAGCGTTTCACCGCGTTTCTCTACCCGAATCCGGACGAGGTGGAGGCATACTTCCGGGCCGCCGCGCTTCCCGGCCATCTCTTTGACGGGCTTGTGGCGATGATGACGGTCCTGATCGTGCTCGGCTGGTCCTACGTCTACGCGCAAACCAGAGGACATCGCCTGCGCATGCCGTCATGGGTGGAGACGCTGCATCTCCGCCTCTACGTCCTGTTCATGAACCGTCTGTATCTCGATGCGGTCTATGCCAAGATGGGCCGCGCCGCCACGCGCCTCGCCGGTCGGCTCGACCGGGGCGCGCCCGGGAGGTTGCTGTGACGGTCGTGCATGCTCCTCTCCTGCTGGCGGCGGTGCCGGCGTTGAGCGCGGCGGCGGGGTGGGCCCTGTGGAATCAACCCCGCGCGCTCAAGGCGTGGCTCCAATTCGCCGCGCTGACCAGCCTCGTGACGGTCGTCTGGGCGTCCGGAAGACTGCCGGCCGACGCCGCACCCCTTCCCCTGCTCGCGGTCCTGCCTGTCGCGGCGTTCGCCTCGCTGCTGGCGCAGCCGATACACCGGAGCAACCGCGGGGCCTGGATGCTGACCATGCTCCTGCTCGGGCTGGGCCTCGGAGTCCTGGCTTTCAATACTACTCTGTCACTCATCGTTTCCGCGCTGCTCCTTGCCGTGCTCGGTCTGGTGCTGGTCCAATTTCGACGCCACGTAGGGCTGGAGGCGTGGTGGGGGGCTGGGACGGCGGGATTTGGGACGCTCGCGTTCCTCGTCGCCGCGGCCGCTCCTCCTCCGGTTTCTTCCCTGGCCTTTACGCTCGCCTGTGCCGTCATTCTCCCGCTCATGCCCTTCCACATGAGCTATGTCGCCGCCCTCACGGGCCTGCCTGGAAACCTGCCGGCCTTCCTCGCCGTGCTGTTGCCCGTCGCCGGGTTTCATGGAATCCTGACCGTGCTTCCCCAGTTGCCGCAGGCGCTCACGGGGACCGTGGAAGTACTCGCCCTGGCGGGCATGGTGTATGGATCGATGAAAGCGCTGGCTCAAACCCGCCCGGCCTCGGTCGTGGCCTATGGCAGCTCGACGTTTGTGTCCATCTTGTGGTGGTATCTGGCCACGACCCGGACCGCGCCGCCCCACACCATCGTGTTTTTGAGTGCAGTCGGTCTGGCGTCCGCCGGATTGCTCCTGTCCTGGTACATGTTGCGCAGCCGCCATGGCGAGTTCGGTCTGGGCGCGCTCGGCGGACTGGCCAGGCCCATGCCGCGGTTCGGAGCGGCATTGTCGTTGCTCGCCCTGGCAGCCCTCGGTCTGCCTCCGTTCGGCCCGTTTGCCGGTTTCGTCGGCATGCTGCTCGCTCCATCGTTCACGTGGTCCGGAGGGCTGATCGTCGTCATGGCCGCCTGGCTTTGCGCCTCCTGGTACCTGTTCGACCTCGTGCAAGGACTGTTGTTCGGCCGCACCGCGGTCGCGCACCGGCATCAGGATCTGCGAGGTCACGAACTCGCGTCCCTCGCCATCGTCCTCGTGCTGTTATGCGCCTTGGGCGTCATGCCCACCCGGCTCTTCGACCCAGGGGTGGCCGACGCTCAGCGAACGTTCGTGCTGGAGTCCTCTCGATGGACCAATTGAATCACGCCGTCGGTCTGGAAACCCGCCGCATGGAGCTTCGCGGCATCGTCCGCCTTGCCGGGGAAGTGATCGGGCAATACTGGCCGATGCGGACCTTCGTCCATCATAATCCGCTGCATAGCCTGGAGTATCTCCCCTTCGAGGAGACGGTTCGGCGCGGTCGGACGTTTCTGGGAGGCTGCGGCTATCTCTCCGGCGACACGTACCGGGCATACCTCCGCTCCGGGAGAATCCAACTCCGTCATCTCGACGAAGCGCTGCGCCCGCGCGTTCGCGCCGAATCCGTCACCGTCGGTCCGTGCCGCATCTTCCACGGTGAGCTGTTGCGGGCATGTCTGACTCACGGGCTCTGTGCGATCCCGGAAGAGCCGCTCGACGCCTTGCTGGAGGAGGGGGATGACGCACAACTGGTCGAGGCCTTGGCCGCTCACCTGACCCCGGCTTTTAGCGCCCCGTCGGTCGAAACACTGATCGCGGGGGCGGTCCGGCACGATCAGGCGGCGTTGGGTCGCTCGCTCACACTCTCCGCGTGGTGCGATCGAACGTTGGGCACGCAGATCGTCGCTTCGGTCAACAGCGAGCTGATCAAGTGGTGTGAAGCCTTTCTCGACGAGAGGCATGCGACCTGGCAGATGCCGGGTCGGGAAGCGGGATTCTATGCGGCCTGGAAATCACTCGCGGCCCTGGAGTGGTCGCCGTGCGGCATCAAGGACAGTCGGCGTAAGATCAGCGGGTTGCCGGATCACCCGGAAGACGCCGTGCTCGAGAGCCTCGAGCTCCTCGGGATCCCCGACGAGCTTCGGCAGGATTACCTGTCGCTCCAACTCACGGCGCTCCCAGGCTGGGCCGGATTCATCAAGTGGCGCGCCGAGCAACAAGATTATCCCTGGCAGCAGGCCTACCCGGTCAGCTTGGTGAAATTCCTCGCCGTCCGTCTCTGGTATATCCGCGAACTGGTCCAGCAGGCCTGTCGCGAGGAGCTCGGGATCGAAGGCACGTATGCCTCCGTCTCGGCATACATGCAGCGCTCCCCGCATGCCTACTTCTTCCGTACAGAGCGGGTCGCCGGGCGACTCCCGGCGCCCTATGCCGCCGAAGTCGAGCGACTGCCCCGGGAGGGACAGGACGGATGGACGGCTTTCGCCGAGCGTCTGCAGAGAGACATCGGACCGCAGCGGGATCGATCGCTGCGGCTCGCCGCTGCCCGCCGCCTGCTTACGCTGGGGCACGCGCTGGAAATCGTCCCCACCGCGTTGCTGGAGGGCGCGCCCAGCGAGCTTGCGACGCTGATACGATGGATGGACGAGTTCCCCGAATCGGAGCACGGCCCTGTCTGGCTGAAAGCCTTCGAAGCCGGGTACCAGGACCATTTGTTCGACATGCTGATGCGGACGGCGACGGGCAAGACCGTGCGCCCCGACCCGTCGGCTTGCGTGCGGCCGCAATCCCAATCGGTCTTCTGTATCGACGTGCGGTCGGAGCCGTTTCGGCGCCACCTGGAAGCGACCGGCGCGAATGAGACCTACGGATTCGCCGGCTTTTTCGCCGTCCTGATTCGTCACCGCGCGTGGGGAAAGGAGCATTACACCGAGCAGATCCCAGTCATCATGCGGCCGAGGAACGAGGTGCGCGAGATTCCGCGGAGTTACCTCGCGCATATGGTGCGCAAGCACGCGTCGCGAACCAAGCTCCTTCATGCGGGCCACACACTGCTGCATGACTTGAAGGAAAACGTCGTCACCCCCTATGTCATGGTGGAATCGCTGGGGTGGTTTTACGGCCTTCCCATCATCGGCAAAACGGGATGGCCCGCCTTGTACCGGCGTTTCACCGCCTGGCTGCAACGCCTCGTCGTCCCCTCGATCGCCACCAGCCTCACCGTGGATAAATTGCCGCCCGCCGACATCGACGAGATGCTTGCGTCTGAGCAGCGCGCGAACATCTGGAAAGCCTTGCGCGACGTGGCCGGCTTTCGCCGCTTTCTGATCTCTTCCCAGTTTGTAGAGGCCCTCCGTCTCCAGGCGTTGAATGGGGAGAATGGCATGGAGCCCACGCTGGTCGGCGGTGCGCAAGAGCTGGGTCTGTCGAAGGAGGAGGTCGCCGCGTTTGTCGATACGTTGCGGGCACAGTACCGGATCAATCCCCGGTCGGCATCGTTGCAGAAAGAGCGAATCACGCGGACGGGATTCACGCTTGACGAGCAGGTCGTGACGGTGGAGACCGCGCTCCGCATGATGGGGCTGGTCCGGAACTTCGCCAGGATCGTCCTGTTCTGCGCGCACGGCAGCACCTCGGAGAACAACCCGTTCGAGTCCGCGCTGGATTGCGGCGCCTGCGGAGGCAACGAGGGCAAACCCAACGCGCGCGTGCTCGCGATGATGGCGAACAATCCGAAGGTGCGGGAACGGCTGGCGAAAAACGGCCTCGACATCCCTTCGGACACGCACTTTCTCGCGGGCCAGGTCGATACCACCACGGACGAGGTACGTCTCTTCGACCTCGAAGACGTGCCGCTGACCCATCGGAAGGACGTGGCGCGTCTGATGGAAGATCTTCGGGAAGCGACGGAGCTGACGAGCCAAGAACGGTGTGCGCGGTTCACCGAACTGAAGGGCTCATTGTCGGCGGCCGAAGCCTCGGCCCACGTCAGACGGCGCAGCGTCGATTGGAGCCAGGTGCGACCGGAATGGGGGTTGTCCGGCAACACGTCGTTCATCATCGGTCGACGGGACCTGACCAAAGGGTTGCATCTGGGCGGGCGGGTGTTCCTACAATCCTACGATTATCGTGAGGACCCGACCAGCCGGCTGCTCGAAGTCCTGCTGACCGGACCGCAGGTCGTGGCTCAATGGATCAACATGGAACATTACTTTTCCACCGTGGATAACGAGGTGTACGGGAGCGGCAGCAAGATTTACCATAACGTCGTCGGCCGGTTCGGCGTCATGTCGGGGCCCTGGAGCGATCTTCGCCTGGGGTTGGCGTGGCAGACGGTGATGAACGGCGATGTGCCGTATCATGAGCCGATGCGGCTCGTGACCGTCGTTGACGCGCCGCGCCCGACGATCGAACGACTGATCGGGCGGCACGAGCTGTTGCAGCATCTGTATCACAACGAGTGGGTGCATCTCGTCGTCATGGAGCCGCAGGACGGCGCTCTGTACCGATATCGGCCCACGGGTGGATGGAGCCGGGTCCCCCGCGCGGCCCCACGCACCACGAATGACGACGAAGGAAGGAGCTGAGGGAATGAGCGGGCTAACGTTGCATCCAATGAAGGAGATCCGCGTGATTGTCGCGGGCGAGCACCGTGCGTTCGTCACGGAATTGTTCGACAAGGTGAACGCGACCGGCTACACGATCATCGGCAACGTTTCGGGCAAAGGCCATCACGGATTTCGTGAAGCTCACTTCATGTTCAGCGAGCAGGAAAGTCTCGTGATGATCATGACCATCGTGCCGGAGGAGAAAGTGCAGCCGATCCTGGCCGGTCTGCGCCCGCTCTTCGAAAAACATTCCGGGGTGATGTTCGTCGCGGATGTGGCAGTCAGCAGGCGCGAATACTTCGGGAAAACGGGCCCCGGCTCCTGAATTATCGGCCGAGCGCTGGGTTTCGGCAGGAACGGATCGGCAATGCTCGCGCGATCACCCTTGTCTTTCGCAGACCTCTTTGTCTAGAATGGCGACTCTTCGGTCTGTAGCAGGAGATGCGCGTGAAAGGTCTACGGTTTGAGCGGATCGGACAAGGCCGCTATTACAACGTCGTCTTTCACGTTGGAAGCACCTACATCCCCGTCAGCGACGAAACCGTCGAGGACCTGAAAGCCCAAAGCCTGCTGCCTCCGGAGCGGTTTTTAGATCTGCTGCTCGATCGCATCGGCTACTCATCCTACCTCAAGGACCAGATTCGGACCGAGTTGAAGAGTTCGGGAGATCCCGTGACCCAGATCACGGTGCTCCAAGGCGCCATCCGCGACCTCTAAAC
>JBDZUK010000004.1:62780-103359 GCA_040255165.1 Nitrospiraceae bacterium
CTCATTCGACATTCGCGCTTCGCGCTCAATCCCCTACTTGTCCCTCCTGGAACAGCTGGTTCATCAGCTGGTTTTTCTTCTGCGGGTCCTTTTCAAACTTGAGGGCCTTGGAATAGTTCTCCATGGCGCTCTGACGTTTGCCTCTCAGCGCGTAAATTTCGCCGATGCCGTGGTAGGCTCGGGCGTCTTCGGGGTTCGCCTTGAGAGCGCGGCTGAAGGACTCCGTGGCTTCCTGCAGCCGGTGTTTGCTGAGCGCGAGCCATCCCAGGGCGGTGTGGGCCGGGCCGAAATCCGCGTTCGCTTCGAGCGCGTCCCGATATTCTTTCTGCGCAAGGTCCATGCGGCCGCGGTTCTCGTAGAGAACGCCGAGTGCGAAATGGAGCTCGGCGTCTTTGGGATTGAGCCGGATGGCCTCTTTGTATTCCTGGACGGCCGGCTCCAATTTCCCCTGCTCGGCCAACGCGCACGCGAGATTGGCGTGGGCGATCGGGTCGGTCGGGTTCAATTTGATGACGTCCCGGTATTGCGGAATCGCCATTTCGAGGCGGCCTTGCTCCTGATAGGCCACTCCTAAATTCGTTTTGGCCAGGCTGTAGGACGGATCCAGCCTGATCGCTTCGCGATACTCCTTGATCGCCATCTCGAGGTGGCTGGCTCGTTCGTGGATCTGGGCGAGGAAATAATGCGGGTAGGCCGAGCCCGGATCGAGGCGGCTTGCTTCCTTGTAGGACTGGATCGATTGTTCGGATTGTCCCGACTGGGCGAGGAACATGCCCGTCACCAGATGGGCATGGGCCCGGTCGCCATGGGCGGTCAGAAAATCGTCGACCCATTCCTTGACGCGCGCGATGTCCTCCGCCTCGTGAAGGCACCGTGCGTGCGTCTTCCACGCCTCGGCGTACTCTCCGCGAATCAAATGGACGACATTGAGCGCGAACTGGGGGCGAGGATCCTTCTCCATATCGGGCTGCCCCGCCCACGCGTGCGCGTGTCGGCGAACCGTCTCCCAGTCCCCCGCCAACAGCCCCGTTTCGATCGCCTGCCGATGCTCGCTCATCGCGTAAGGTGGTCCTCGACGTTCGGCGGGGTGGCCGTGATCCGGTCGCCGAGGACCGGATGTTGAGCCGCCAATGTTTCTTTCATCAGCCACGCGATGGTCCGATAAGACCAGTGACCCTTCACGCCGGACCGGAGGCGCGCGATGTATTCCGCCTCCGCATAGTCCATCTTGAACAGACACCGGACTTTGAAGCCGAACGGGATCGCGTACAGCGCCGCTTCCTGGCTGGCCTTGCGAAGCCGTTCGATGTCGGTCTTCACCGCGTCCATGGCTTGTCGATATTCGTCGTCCACCCCCGCCTGCGCGAGCGGCGGCGGGACGTCATAGCCGTGCACCGTCGTGAAATTCTGCTGGATCTGCTGGCAGCGTCGGTGGCGGTGCAAATCCCGCCACCCCCCGATGTCCATGAGGACGTCAAAGACGAACGCGTACCCGCTTCGGAATTCCTTGATCAATTCATCATACGGGCCTCGCTTCTGCAACCCGACGTCGATGGTCTCGCGCTTCCGCTTCTCGGGCCAATCTCTCACGACTGCCAGAATCTTCCGGTACGGGGCGTGCGACACCCGGTAGAGCAGCGTGGCGGCCAGTTCATCCAGCGGCTGGTGGGGCTCGATGAGATCCACCGGTTCCTGGGCTCCCCAACTCTCGGGTCTGTCCAGCCCGGTGTCCCGCAACGCGTCGTTGGCGTGCCGCGCCAAATCGCCGTAGACTTCCGTCTGGTACGCATTCGGTTTCGCGTGTCGCGCAAGGGTGGGCGCCAACGGCTCCGCAAGCCCTTGCGATTGACCGCACAGTTCCCCCCAGAGGTTCACCGGCGGCCGCCGGCACGCATCTTTCAAATCTTCCCCGATGCCGCGCAACTCCGGCAGGGCGGATGACAGCAGCCTGGTGATCTGCTTCTCCAACGTCCGGATGCTGACGACCTGTCCGACGTTCGTGCGCGCGGCGAGCGGCAGGAGATAGCGGGTGACGTCAAACGCGCGCGCCGCGATGGTCCGCTGATAGTCCGCCGGTTTCATGCCGTCGGGACGAGGCTCGCGTTCGGAGAGAAACCTGGTGAGCGGTTCGTGCAAGAGACGATAGACCTCTCCGAGGCCGCGCAAGATTCCCTGGTACGTCCCCTCGGTTTCCGAACCGCGGATGACGTCCGGCACATACCACCCGCTCGACGCGAAGTTTTGGTACCGGCTGGACTTGGCTTGCCCGTCCCACAGCGGCTCGTCCTCCAAACGGATGGCCGCCAACTCGGAAATGTCCTCGAAGCAGACGATGACGTGCCCGAGATCCGCGATCGAGGCGTGGCCGTAGTCGAAGTAGAATTGCTCCCAGAACTTCTCCGACGAGCGGCCGTGGACCCAGCGGATGCTGTGTTCGATGGAGTCCGGAGAGCGGCTGTAGCGCGCCAGCGCGTAGGCCGACTTTTCCGGCGGCATGGGCGCGACGGCGATCACGCGCCTGGTCGACGGATCCGCGCTCATGAGACCCCTCCAAAGATCACATGGGCCGCCCCCAGCGCGAGCAACGTGTTGACCGCCGTGGCCAGGGCGTAGACCGCGACCGGCCGCCAGCCGACGGAACGGAATTCCGCGAAGGACAGCTCCAGTCCGATGCAGACGAAGGCCGCGGTCAGACACCAATTGCGCAGCGGGACTACTGATTGCGCTACCTGCTCCGGCGACAGCAAACCGAGCGTGGCGACCAGCGAGGCGGCCATGAACCCGAGCACGAATTTCGGGAAGCGGGTCCAGATTTCGCCGGGCCGTGGCTTGCGATCGGGTGTCCGTTCGACCGTCACGACCCAGTAGAAGGCCAGGAAAAAGGCGGCGACCCCGATCAGGGCGTTCTGCGACAGTTTGACGACGGATGCGACTCTCATTGCCGCCTCGCTGTGGATCGCCCCGGCTCCGACCACGGCCGCGGTCGTATCGATATTGCCTCCGATCCACGCCCCGGCGACCTCGGTCGACAGACCCATGTGGGTCGCCCAATACGGTTGTAGCAGCATGAGCGGGAGGGCGAAGAGGATCACGAGGGCCGCCACATACGCCAAATGCTCTTTCTTGGCGACCACCGCCCCGGCCGCGGCAATGGCGGCCGACACGCCGCAGATCGACACGGAGGCGGCCATCACGGCTCGGAGCTTGGCGTCAAGACCGAACCAGGCACCGAGGTACCAGGTGAAAAAGAAGACGGCCGTGACGACGAGGACGGCTTGCACCATGCCCTTGGCCCCCACCCGGAGGAGGTCTGCGAAGTTGATGGTCGCGCCCATGAGAACAAGACCGGTCTTTAAGAAAAACTCGGTGCCGATGACGCCGGACAATCGTTCACGCCACCCACCCAACGTCACGGCGAGATTGGCCAGTAATCCCAGGCCTACGGCCCAGAGCGGATACTCCAGGAGATCCCGGCCAAGCCAGAGTTTACTAGCCGCGGTGCACCGATTCGCCACGAAGGCCAGCAGCAGGATGCCGAGCACGGATCCACCGAGCAGCAGGACCTGAGCGGCGGCGAGGCGATCGTCCGGCTTGGGGGACATGCGCCGCTTTTTCACCAGGGAACGCTGCCGATCATCCCGATCGCGACCAATCCGATCATGCTCATTCCGACGATCACTGCGAGCCAATCCTCAGTCATGCGCCTCACACCTCGCCAGGTCGCGCACTATAACGCCGCGAGACATTCCGCGCAACCGGATCAACCCCGCGCGTTGACTTGCTTCCGCCGCCGCCGCTATAGTCCGAGCCGAAATCTCTGCCGCGCCACCGTATCGAGCCCCTTCATGATCAAAGGCATCAAAGGCGTCAAGGACATTCTGCCAGAAGAAATGGTCCGCTGGCAGGTCATCGAAGACACCGCCCGGCGAACGTCGCATCTCTATGGATTCCAGGAGATCCGCCTTCCGGTCTTCGAAGTGACGGAGTTGTTCGCCCGCAGCATCGGCGCCGCCACCGATATCGTCGAGAAGGAGATGTACACGTTTCCCGACCGCGACGGCACATCGCTGACATTGCGTCCAGAGGGAACCGCCGGGGCCGTTCGCGCGTTTGTGGAGCACAATCGCGCCGCCGATCCGCTGCCGCAGAAGTACTTCTACCTCGGTCCCATGTTCCGCCACGAGCGCCCGCAGGCGGGTCGGCTCCGACAATTCAATCAATTCGGAGTCGAATTTTTCGGGACCGCCGACCCTCGCGCCGACGTGGAGGTCATCGCGCTGTTGCTCCGCTTCCTGCACGGACTGGCACTGCCCGACCTGACACTCGAAATCAACAGCCTTGGATACGCCAAGGATCGTCTGGCTTACGTAGAGGTCCTGCGCCAATTCCTTCACTCACGGGAAGGACGCTTGTGCGGCAATTGTCGTCGACGGGTGGCCACGAATCCCTTGCGGGTCCTCGACTGCAAGGTGCCCGAGTGCCGCGCCGCCACGGAAGATGCGCCTCGGCTGACGGACCATTTATCCCCGGAAGCACGCAGCCACTTCGAGGCCGTGCTCGGCGGATTGACGTCGCTCGACCTCTCGTATCGCCTCAATCCCCGGTTGGTGCGGGGCTTGGATTATTATTGCCTCACCACGTTCGAGGTCACGACCACACACCTGGGAGCGCAGAACGCCGTGGGCGCCGGGGGCCGCTATGACGGTCTCGTCGAGACATTGGGCGGCCCCGCCATTCCGGCCGTGGGATTTGCGGTGGGCTTGGAACGTGTGGCGCTGATGCTGCAGGACCGTCCGTTGGGAAGCGGTCGCTCGCCGGTCTATGTGGCGGCCTTCGGCGCGCAGGGCGCCACAGCCGGCGTCGTCCTTTTGGAGGTACTTCGGCGGGCCGGCGTTCCAGCCGTGTCCGATTATCGTGCGACCACGCTCAAAGGTCATCTCAGACAAGCCGATCGCATGGGTTCTCTCTACGCGCTCCTTCTCGGAGACGATGAAGCCGCGGGCGGCTCCGTCGTCGTCCGCGACATGCAATCCAAGGCTCAGGAGAGCGTGCCTTTGAAAGATGTCGCGACCTTCCTCCGGTCACACCTCCCCTCTCATTGAGTGCTGCTTTTACGTATTGACTTTCTTCGCGAAAGTCCGTACGCTGCCGCTGTATTTTTTTATAAGTTATTGATAATATTATACGTATTCCTGTGAATTCCCATGTCGCGTAAGAAACTCGGCATGTTGTTATCCACACCCCCGTCTCATCCCAGCGCGGACACCGTTTACAGCCTTGCAGAGGCTGGAATCCGGCGAGGGATTGAGGTGTACCTGTACCTGATCGACGAGGGCGTCAAGAACGTTCGGGATCAGCGTTACACCAGGCTGGCGCAGGACGGAGCCAAGTTGTTCGTGTGCGCCTATGGATGCCAGCAGCATGCCGTGTCGACCGACGGTCTTGACCCGAAGATTTCACTCTGCGGGCTCGTCGTCCTTTCCGGACTGATCGACGGCTGTGACCGGTTCCTCGCCTTCAACTGAGTATCGGTGTCCTCGACGGAGTGTTTTACGTGGCTCGCGCGTTGGCTGTCGTCATTCAACAGGATCCCCGGACCTCGCATCGTCCCGTCGAAGCGCTTCGCATCGCGTTGGGGCTGGCAGCGGGCGAGCACGACACAACCGTCGTCCTGCTGGAGGATGCGCCGATCCTGTTGTCGGAAGACACTGACGACATCATCGATGTGGACGTGCTCGAAAAATATTTGCCGTCTTTCGAGCAGCTCGCGATTCCGTTTCTCATCGCGGAAGGGCCGTCCCCTCGGGAGATACGAGGAAGTTTTTCAGTGCGAGCGGAGTCACCCGCCGCCATCCGACGGTTCATTCACCGGATGGACCGGGTATTGGTCTTCTGAGGTTGGCCGACTTGAGTGAGCCAGTCCGAACTCTGTATCTGTTGCGCCACCGGCCGGATGAGACATCGTCTGTCTTGCGGGCCAAAGAACTCCTGGATGCCGCTCCTTCGACTGAAACGGCGGAGGTCATCCTCCTTGAAGGGGCTCTCGGCAGCGAAAATTCTTTGGATGCGCCGACCTTTGCCTGGGGAGGTCCCGCATCCACAGTGACGGCCGATGAGGTGTTGGAGCGGATTTTTGCGGCAGAGAAAGTGTTCGTGTTGTAACCGCTGTTACTCCTTAATTGCTTCGCAACAGAGAAGATACGGAGACGGAGTAAGAGTCATAATAGCGGGCTGGATACAGGGGACCAGTCGAAAGTCACGGAAATGAAAGGTCTTTCTGACCGTTAACCATGAGGATAGTCCTGTTGATAAAGGCAGGATATCCCGTGTGTATACGCCTTCAGCGGTCGTGAACAACTGGGTATAACCCCAGTCAGGCTTTCAAAACATCCTGGGACCGCCCGGGATTGTAATGTCCGTTCATGGTAGAATCCAGTCCTCCGTGAGCCGTTGTCCACAGTTGTGGATAAGGCTGTGAATAAAAAGAATTAGAAGAAGTTATGAGCGTCCAAAGCGTTTGGCAAGAAGCTCTCCATTACATACAAGAGAAGGTACCAAAAGAAATCTACGACACGTGGTTCACTCCGGTGCATTTGGAGCGCATCGATGAATCGATGGCGCAGATCGCCGTTCCGAATAAGTTTTTCGGAGACTGGCTCCACCAGCACTATGGCTCGCTCCTCGCAGAAGCCGTGGCCAACGCACGAGGCGGCGGGGATGTCAACGTGTCGTTCATCGTGTTCCAAAAGCCAAGCGCTCGTCATGCCGAAGGCGCAGGGGGGACCGCCGCACGAGGAATTCAGAGCGTCCGTCCGAAGCGGGGCATCCAGCTAAACCCGAAATACACCTTCAAGAATTTTGTCGTCGGAGCGGGGAATCAGTTCGCCCATGCCGCCTGCATGGCCGTGGCAGAGCAGCCGGCCAAGGCCTACAACCCGCTGTTCATCTACGGGGGAGTGGGGCTCGGGAAGACACACCTGCTGAATGCCATCGGGAACCACGTAGCGGAGGGCTCGGACCTCCGGATTGCCTACCTCACCACGGAGCAATTCACGAACGAGGTCATCAATTCCATCCGCTACGACAAAATGGTGGACCTTCGGAAGCGCTACCGGCACATCGACATGCTGATGATCGATGACATTCAGTTTCTGGCCGGAAAAGAACGGACGCAGGAGGAGTTTTTCCACACGTTCAATTCGCTGTACGAAGCGCACAAGCAGATCGTGCTGTCCAGCGACCGGTTTCCCAAGGACATGCCCGACATCGAGGAACGGCTCCGATCGCGCTTTGAATGGGGGTTGATCGCCGACCTACAGCCACCCGATGTGGAGACGCGCATCGCCATCCTTCGGAAGAAATCGGAGGACGAGGGGATCCGCCTTCCCGAGGACGTCATTCATTTTCTCGCCAGCACGATGAAGAGCAACATCCGTGAACTGGAGGGGTCGCTTGTCCGTCTGGGGGCTTACTCATCGCTCACCGGACAGATCATCACGCTGGACATGGCAAAGAACGTGTTGCGCGATCTGATCGGCGACAAAAAGAAGATCGTGTCGTTGGAAGACATCCAGGAAGCAGTGGGCGCGCGGTTTCACGTCAAGATCAGCGAGTTAAAGTCGCGCCGGCGCAGCAAGACGCTGGTGCACCCGCGCCAGATCGCCATGTACCTGTGCCGCGAGCTGACGGACGCCTCCTATCCGGAGATCGGACGGCACTTCGGAGGCAAGGACCACACCACGATCATTCATGCCTGCCGACAAGTGACGAAAGCCAAAGAGGCGGACACCGGGCTCAATGCCACGCTGGAAAGCCTGAAAGAACAAATTTTGAGGGGCTAAGCCCCGCCGCGGGGAGAACGGAACATGAAAGTACGGATCGGACGGGATGAGCTGCTGACGGGGCTACAACGAGTGCAGGGGGTCGTGGAGAAGCGCAACACGATGCCGATCCTCTCGAACATTCTTCTCGAAGCGAAGCAGGAGGGCGCGGAAATCGTCGCCACCGATCTCGAAATCGGCATGCGCGGACTCTATAAGGCCGCGGTGCTGGAGGCGGGCGGAGTGACGTTGTCGGCCAGAAAGCTGTATGAAATCATCAAGGAGTTGCCTTCTGGAGACATCGAACTCACCTCCGGCGATAACAACTGGACCGCCATTCAGGCAGGAAAGAGCCAGTTCAAGATCGTCGGATTGCCCGCCGCGGACTACCCTGCCCTGCCGGCCATCGAGCGGGAGGGACTCACCCCTCTGGCGGGCGCCGGCCTGCTGGAACTGATCAGGAAAACGCTCTTTGCCGCCGGGGACAATGATGCGCGGTACATCCTGAACGGCCTCCTCGTGACGTTGGTCAGCACGGAGAAGAAGACCACGTTGCGGCTGGTGGGAACCGACGGGCATCGTCTGGCCGTGGCCGAACAGGAAGTCGGGAAGGCCGCCGGAAAGGATGCCGGAAAAGAAATCAAAGCGATCATTCCCAAGAAAGCCGCGCAGGAGATGCGGCGTCTGTTAGAAGAGGGCGGCGACGGAGAGCCTCTCATCGGCTTCACGAAGAATCTCATGATCTTCCGGAAAAGCGGGCTTCTGCTGACTTCGCGGCTCATGGAAGGCAACTACCCCAACTATCAACAGGTGATCCCGAAGGACAGCGGGCGTCGGATCACGGTGAACCGAAGCGATCTGGAGAGCGCGCTCCGCCGGGTGTCCGTGCTGTCGCGTGATAAGGCGAACGCCGTGAAGCTGACGTTCTCGCCCGGACGCCTGGGGCTCTTCTCCAGCAATCCCGATTTCGGCGAGGCGACCGAAGAGCTCCCTGCACGGTACGAAGGCGAGGCGCTGAACACGGGGTTCAACGCGCGCTATCTGCTCGATGTGTTCGGCGTGATGGACAGCGAGATGATCTCGCTCCAGATGGACACCCCTCTGAGCCCTTGCCTGATCCAGGAACCGGAAAGCCCGGGGTTCAAGTGCGTCGTCATGCCGATAAAAATCTGACCGTGAGGCGAAGCGAACCCTGCCGGAGGAGAAGGCCTCCGGCTCCTTCGAGGACAGGAGACTGATGGCCAGCGAAGACTCTCAGCAGATCCAAAGATCCGACAGCTACAGCGCGGACCAGATCAAGGTCCTCGAAGGACTTGATGCGGTCCGGAAGCGGCCGGCGATGTACATCGGCAGCACGGGCGTGGACGGCCTGCACCACCTGGTCTACGAAGTGGTGGACAACAGCGTCGACGAGCACATGGCCGGCTTCGGTGAGGCGATCGACGTGGCGATCCACATCGACGGCAGCGTCACGGTCATCGACAACGGCCGCGGGATCCCGACCGGCATGCATCCGACGCAAAAGAAGTCGGCGGCGGAGGTCGCGCTCACCGTCTTGCACGCGGGCGGGAAGTTCGAGCAAGGTGCGTATACCGTGTCCGGCGGATTGCACGGCGTCGGGATCTCGGTCGTGAATGCGCTGTCCGAGTGGCTGGAACTGGAAATCTGGCAGGACGGCCAAGTGTTTGAACAGCGCTACGAACGGGGCAAGCCCACGGCGCCGTTGAAGGTCACCGGCAAGACGAAACGACGGGGCACCAAGGTCACCTTCAAGCCGGACGACCAGATTTTCGAGACGCTCGAATTCAGCTTCGACGTGCTCGCCCAGCGGCTCCGCGAGCTGGCCTTTCTCAACAAAGGCCTCGCCATCTCGCTCAAGGACGAGCGCAAGGAACCGGTCAAGGAACAGACCTTCCGGTACAAGGGGGGAATCGTCTCCTTCGTGGAGCATTTGAACGAAGCGAAGACGCCCCTGCACAAGCCTATCTACGTCAACGTCGAAAAGCCGGATATGATCCTGGACGTCGCACTCCAGTACAACGACGGCTACGCGGAGAATCTGTTCTCGTTCGCCAACAACATCAATACCAAGGAAGGCGGGACGCACTTGGTCGGCTTCAAGGCAGCGCTGACGCGGACCATCAACAACTACGCCAACGCGAACGATCTGCTGAGGAAGGAAACCGAATCCCTGAGCGGCGACGACGTCCGCGAAGGGCTCACGGCCGTCGTGAGCGTGAAGGTGCGCAATCCGCAGTTCGAAGGACAGACGAAAGCCAAATTGGGCAACAGCGAAGTCAAGGGCATCGTGGAAGCCGCGGTCAACGACGCCTTGGGCACGTATTTCGAGGAAAACCCGCCCGTCGCACGGAAGATCATCGGCAAGGCGATCGACGCGGCCCGCGCCCGCGAGGCGGCACGCAAGGCCAAGGAGCTCATCCGGCGCAAGAGCGCGCTGGATGGGGGCTCGCTGCCGGGTAAGTTGGCCGACTGCGCGGAGAAAGACCCCGCGTTGAGCGAGTTGTACATCGTCGAGGGCGATTCGGCCGGGGGCTCCGCCAAGCAGGGGCGCGACAGGAAATTCCAGGCGATCCTTCCGCTCAAGGGCAAGATTCTCAACGTGGAGAAGGCTCGCTTCGACAAGATGCTGACGAGCGACGAAATCCGCACGCTCATCATGGCACTGGGAACCGGCATCGGCCGGAAAAAGGAGGACAGCGACAAGCCGGACAAGGAAGCGTTCGACATCAGCAAGGCGCGGTATCACCGCATCATCCTCATGACCGACGCAGACGTGGACGGCAGCCACATTCGCACCCTGCTGCTCACTTTTTTCTTTCGCCAGATGCCGGAGCTGCTGGAGCGCGGGTACATCTATATTGCGCAACCGCCTCTGTTTAAGGTGAAGAAGGGAAAGACGGAACGCTATCTCAAGGACGAAAGCGCGTTGAACGACTATCTCGCCGACCTGGCGGTGGAGGACGTCGAAGTCTACCTTGAAAGCGGCGGCTCGTACGTCACCGGGCGGAGACTGCTGCCGATTCTCAAGAAGCTGATCGCCTTCGAAAGCTTGTTGCACCGGCTGAACAAGAAGCACCACGAGGCCACGATGCTCCGCGCCTTCGTGGACGAGCCGCGGCTCGACCGCGAATTACTGAAGAACCGCGCGGCGCTCGAAGGCGTGGTGGCCGACGCACAGCGGACGCTCGCGATCATGTATCCAAAGGCGGTTCCCGGGATCGAGATCCTGGAAGACGAGGAGCACCGATCGAGCAAAATTCTCTGCCGCATTCAGACGAACGGCATGGCCCACAGCGTGGAAATTAATCACGAGCTGGTCGGATCGGCCGACTTCCGGGAGCTGCAAAAGCTGGCGCCGTCGGCGATCGGATTGGGCCGGCCTCCCTATCGGTTGAAAGCGAAAGGCGAGGAACTGCAACAGCCCGGCACGGCGGAACTGGTCAAAGCGATCCTCGACCTGGGGAAGCAAGGGCTGAGCATCCAGCGATACAAAGGCCTGGGTGAGATGAATCCGGAGCAGCTGTGGGAAACCACGATGAATCCGGAGAAGAGGACCCTGTTGAAAGTGCAGCTGGAAGACGTCACCGGCGTGGACGAGATTTTCACCATTCTCATGGGCGACGAGGTCGAGCCCCGCCGCAACTTCATCCAAGAGCACGCCCTCGAAGTGCGGAATCTGGACGTGTAGAAATCGCCGTGGGTCTCGCAGGATGCTCAAAATGCGGGGCCGCAGGCGATGTCCAAGCCGGGGCGTAGCCTTGCGCTACGTCGCAGGCTTTGGACGAGCCGGGAACGAAGCGGGAGACCATTTTCAGCATCCGTTGGAGAACTAGATGCCGAACGATGAACGCATGACCCAAATCGCCATCGAAGACGAGATGAAATCGTCCTATCTAGATTACGCCATGAGCGTGATCGTGGGGCGGGCGCTTCCCGACGTGCGGGACGGCTTGAAGCCGGTGCATCGCCGCATCCTGTACGGCATGAACGAGATGGGTCTGGTTCACAACCGCGCCTACCGGAAGTCGGCCAAGATCGTGGGCGAGATCATGGGGAACTACCATCCCCACGGCGATGCCGCGATTTACGACACGCTGGTGCGGATGGCGCAGGACTTCAACATGCGCTATCTGCTGGTCGACGGCCAAGGCAATTACGGCTCCGTCGACGGCGATCCGCCCGCCGCCATGCGGTACACCGAGGCTCGGCTGACGAAGCTCGCCGAGGAGATGCTGGCCGACATCGACAAAGAAACGGTGGACTTCGCCCCCAACTACGACGAATCGCGCGTCGAGCCGCTCGTCCTGCCCTCCAAAATTCCCAATCTCCTGGTGAACGGCGCAGGCGGAATCGCGGTGGGCTACGCGACGAACATCCCGACGCACAACATCGCGGAAGTGATCGAAGGGTTGCTGCTAGTTCTGGAGAGTCCCGACGTCACCATCCCGCAGCTCATGAAGAAAATACCCGGCCCGGATTTCCCCACCGCCGGCTTCATCTACGGCACGGCCGGGATCAAGGAAGCGTATGAGACCGGCCGCGGCCTGCTGACGCTGCGGGCGAAGGTCAACGTAGAAAGCGACGAGCGCACCGACCGGGAACGGCTGATCGTCACGGAAATCCCCTACCAGGTGAACAAGGCGAAGCTCATCGAAAAGATCGCCGATCTGATCCAGGAAGACCGGCTCAAGGGCATCTCCGATCTCCGCGACGAATCCGACCGCGAGGGCGTCCGGATCGTCATCGAGCTGAAGCGCGGCGAGATCCCGCTCGTGGTGCTGAACAACCTGTACAAGCATACGCAGCTTCAGACGACGTTCGGCGTCATCATGCTCGCCTTGGTGAACAACCGGCCGGAGGTGCTCAATCTCAAACAGATCCTTCACTACTTCATCGAGCACCGGCGCGAGGTCGTGGTCCGCCGGACGTCGTACGAATTGCGCAAGGCCGAGGAGCGGGCTCATATCCTGGAGGGGCTCAAGATCGCGCTCGACAACCTGGACGCCGTCATCGCGCTGATCCGCGGCGCCCGGTCGCCGGACGAGGCGCGCGCCGGCTTGATGAGCCGGTTTGTGCTCAGCCAGATCCAGGCCAACGCGATCCTGGACATGCGCCTGCAGCGCCTGACGCAGCTGGAAAGGGAAAAGCTCGTCGAGGAGTATCGCGAGGTGCTCAAGCAGATCGAATATCTCCGGTCGGTCCTCGGCAGCGAAGCGCTGGTCCGCAAGATCATCAAGGACGAACTGGTGGAAACCCGCGAGGCCTATAAGGACGATCGGCGCACCCAGATCGTGAAGGAAGAGGCTGAGATCAACCTTGAAGATTTGATCGCGGAAGAAGAAGTCGTCGTGACCATCTCCCACACCGGGTACATCAAGCGCAATCCGGTGTCGCTCTACCGCGCGCAGCGGCGCGGCGGGAAGGGCAAGATCGGCATGGGCATCAAGGACGAGGATTTCGTCGAAACGTTATTCACCGCCTCGACGCACGATTCTTTGCTGTTTTTCACGGATGCGGGCAAAGTGTATTGGCTCAAGGTTCACGAAATCCCGGAAGCCGGACGGGCGGCCAAGGGCAAGGCCATGGTGAATTTGCTCGCGCTGTCGAAGGACGAGAAGGTGACCGCGACCGTGCCGGTGAAAGAGTTTCGCGACGACCGCTTCGTCGTGATGGCGACCAAGCATGGCGTCGTCAAGAAGACCGAACTGTCTGCGTACAGCAACCCGCGGCAGGGCGGCATCATCGCGCTGTCCCTGGACCATGGAGACAAGCTCATCGGCGTGCAGATCACCGACGGCCAGCGGGAAATCCTGCTGGGAACGAGACAGGGCATCACCATCCGGTTCAAAGAAGACGAAGTCCGGCCGATGGGGCGGACCGCGCACGGAGTGCGCGGGATTACGCTCGAGGAAGGCAACGCAGTGATCGGCATGGAAACCATCACGCCCGACTCGACCACGGCCATCCTGACGGTGACCGAGGGCGGGTACGGCAAGCGCACCCCCGTCACCGAGTATCGGGTGCAAGGGCGCGGAGGCAAGGGCATCATCAGCGTCAAGACGACCGAGCGGAACGGGCCGGCCGTCGGATTTCTGCAGGTCCGCGAAGGCGACGAGATCATGCTCATGGCGGCCAAAGGCAAGGTGCTCCGGTGTCGGGTGGACGAATTCCGCGAGATCGGACGCAATACCCAGGGCGTCCGCATCCTTGAATTGGAGGGCGACGACGATCGGGTGGTGGCCGTGGCGCGTCTTGCCGAAGCCGGCGAGCGGGAAGAGCTCGTGCTGGACGACAACGACGGCGGATAGTCCAATCCAAGCGGCAATTCCCCGTACCGCGATCATCCCTTTCATGGAGCAGCAGTCGCCTCAGTGCCCCGCGTCACCGGCCTCCGCGCCGAAGAAGCCCCTCGATACGGTGGTCAAAATGGCGCTGGGCGTCTTTATCGGCTCCTTCGCGCTCATCTGGGGCGGCATGTATCTCAGCCGGCCCGACCGTTCCATCCCTCCCTACAGCGTCGGCTCCCAGGAGGGCACGGCGGTCGCCGTGCACGTCCCTCCCTGGACGAGCGACACGGAAATCGAGACGTTGATCGAGCGATTCCGTAGGGTCGCCCGGGAGACGAGGAACTTCGGCTCGATGAAGATCAGACCGACGACCCCCGACGATCCGCAGGGACGGTATCGGCGCATGACCATGTATATCTTCACGCACGACGCCTGGGCCGAGCCGGACATCTTGCACAAATATCTCACCGGCGAGGATCGTGCCGTCCAGGAAGGGTTCGAGAAGGCCCTGAGAGGCCTCTATCGGTTGGACGAGCAGGAAGAAGAAGGCCGAATCGGTCCGTTGGTGAAGGGACCCGACACGGCAGCGACCGCCGCCTATTCCCGACAATTGTTCAGGGGTCCCGTCGGTCCCGCGAGCCGGACGGCGCCTGGGCAATGAGCGCGGTCAAACGACCGCGGATGTCGGGATCGCGAACCCCGATCGTATGGGCGGCGGCTTCGGCAAGTTGGTCCTCTCCCGGTCCCGGCGGGCCGCCGTGGGCTAGCGCGGAAGTGAGCGGAGGCGGCGGACCGGACAGGTCTCCGATCCGCAAGATGATGTCCGTGATCAGTTCGGTGCCGGCGGCGTTGTTGACTTTCTCCAGGAGCGTCGGCTTGAGAAAGTTCAGCTGGTGCATCCACACAGAGTTGTGGACCGACAAATAGAGCTTCTTGAAGCGGATCTGGTCCGGTCGCGTGTTGGCTGCGATCGCCTCGCCGACGATGGCAGGCCAGTCGCGCCGAAGCCGGGCTTCGAGCAGCTTGCTTTCCAGCCCGAGACGACGCGCCACTCCGCCAAGCACGTCAGCGAACGGAGAGAATACAGAACGTTTTGACATGCCGGGATGATAGCAAAACAGCACTCGGCAGTCAGCCGTCGGCTTAGCGAAAGATGACGAGGCATCGAACGGTGTGAGCATGGAAGAGCATGGCGAAAGCAAAAGACACCGGTGAGAAAGTCGTGGCGACGAATCGCAAGGCCTTCCACGACTATTTCATCGAAGACAAGTTCGAAGCCGGCATTGTGCTCAGGGGCACGGAAGTGAAATCGCTCCGGGAAGGCCGGGTGAATCTTCAGGACAGCTATGCGAGCGTCGACGGCGGCAACGTCGTCCTGCACCATTGTCACATCAGTCCCTACAGTCACGGGAACGTCATGAACCACGACCCGGTCCGGCCGCGCCGGTTGCTGCTGCACCGCAAGGAAATCAATAAGCTCATCGGCAGGACCCAGCAAAAAGGCCTCACGCTCATCCCTCTCCGCATCTACTTTTCGCAGCGCGGTCACGCGAAAGTGGAGCTCGGCCTCGCGAAAGGCAAGAAGCAATACGACCGACGCGAAGCCATCAAAGCCCGCGAAGCCGGACGCGAAGTCGAACGCGCGATCAAAGAAAAACGCTGAGCGCATCCTCGGAAGATCGAGCACACGGACCGTGATCGGACCGGGCTCGATACAGCTGGGAAAAGCGGCTCAATGACCTTCCGGAAGAATTTGACTGAAGCCGTCTCGGCGGGGCGATATTTTTGTCGTTGACTTAGTTCTAAGTAGAACTATACTATGCGGGACGATGTCGGTAGAGAACCGGGAGGTGGATCATGGTCGATATGTTCGACACGGATCAAAGCTGGTCCAGTCTCATGCTGCGGGTGGCATTGGGGACGGTGATTCTTCCGCACGGAGCGCAGAAATTCTTGGGTTGGTTCGGGGGGTACGGATTTACCGGCACGATGGAATTTTTCACGGACACGATGCAATTGCCACGGCTGGTGGCCTTTCTGGTCATCATTGGCGAATTCTTCGGTAGCCTGGGGCTGATCGCCGGATTTCTGACCCGCTTCACCGCGGCGAGTCTCGCGGTCATCATGGTGGGAGCAGTCTGGACCTCGCACCTGCCCTATGGGTTCTTCATGAACTGGTTTGGTCGCCAGGGCGGCGAAGGGTTCGAGTACCACCTATTGGTGATCGGAATGGCAGCCTCCTTGTTCCTCACCGGAGCCGGGAAGTGGTCGGTGGACGGCACGGTCGCCCGCGCGCTGCGGCACCGTGGCCGGTACAGCAAGGGCCGTAGACCTCGTTTGGACACTCAGGCGTCTGTGTCTTGAGATCGAAAGCGCGAATGTGTGAAGGTGGAGAAGCGGAAAGGAGAACGGCGCCATGCGAGAGACGATGCTGAAGTCGATGTTGGACAGAGCCGAAAAGATACAGGTCTACCGTCCTGGCTCGACCCACGTGGTGGGCGACGGGTTCCACGTTCGGAACCTCTTGCCGAGCAACGATCTGGACCGGGAGTTCAGCCCCTTCGTGATGCTTGATTATGCGGGCCCGACGGACTATCCGCCGACGGACCAGCCGCGCGGCGTCGGCGAACACCCGCACCGCGGTTTCGAGACGGTGACGATTCTCTATCAGGGCATCATCGCGCATCGGGATTCGGCGGGCAACGCGGGCACGATCGGCCCGGGGGACGTGCAATGGATGACCGCCGCGTCCGGAGTGGTGCATGAGGAGATGCACGAAGCGGAATGGGCCAGGCGAGGCGGCACGCTCCAGGCGATTCAGCTGTGGGTGAATCTCCCGAAGGCGTACAAGATGTCACCTCCTCGGTACCAGACGCTCCTGAAGGGCGAGATCCCATCCTTGCCGTTGGCGAACGGCGCCGGGTCCGTCAGGGTGATTGCCGGCGAATGGAACGGCGTGCGGGGACCGGCCAAGACCTTCACGCCGGTAGGGTTATACGACCTGCGTCTACAGGCATCAGGCGAGACGGTGCTGCGCATTCCCGAAGGGCAGCACGTCGGCGTGTTTGTCCTGAGCGGACGGGTCCGGGTCGGCGGAGCCGCCGATGTCGGAGAAGCGGAACTCGGTGTCCTCACGTCAAGCGGGCGGCACATGCCGATCGCGGCGGCGGAGGATGCGGTGGTTCTGGTGATGGCCGGAGAGCCGATTCGCGAGCCGGTGGCCCGCTACGGCCCGTTCATAATGAACACGAGACAGGAGCTGCTTCAGGCCGTGCAGGACTACCAGGCAGGCAGCATGGGGCATCTCGATGGCTAACACCCCCGCCATCGAGGCCGCCCCTGAAAAAGGAGCGGTCCGTATCCAGATCTTCTCCGACGTTGTCTGCCCGTGGTGCTATATCGGGAAGCGGCGGCTCGAACGGGCCCTGGAACAGGCACCGGACGTGACTGCTGAGATCATCTGGAGCCCGTTCGAGCTGAACCCGACGATGCCGCCGGCGGGCATGGATCGGCGAACCTATCTGGAGGGAAAGTTCGGCGGGCGCGAAGGAGTCCGCGCGATTGAGGAACGGGTCGCCGCGGCGGGAGCCGCCGAAGGAATCGATTTTGCGTTCGATCGAATCGGGCGCACCCCGAATACGTTTGGCGCCCATCGATTATTGTGGCTGGCCCGGCACCCGGGCCGGCAGGACGAAACGGCGGAAGCGCTCTTTCACGCGTACTTCAGCGAGGGATGCGACCTCGGCGATAGAGCGACGCTGATGCGCATCGGTGAAGAGGCGGGGCTCCCGCCGAACCAATCGGAGCGGATGTTCGACGGAGACGAAGGGATCGAAGAGGTCAAACGCGAGCAAGCCCTGGGGCATCGACTGGGAATCAGAGGGGTCCCCTATTTTGTCCTGAATGAACGGCTCGCAGTCTCGGGGGCACAGCCCCCGGAGACGTTGGTATCGGCGATCACCCGCGCGATGCAGATCCCGGTTGGAAAAAAGGAGACGTTCTAATGGCTGTGCAAGTCTATGGAGTCAACCACGTCGCGATCGAAGTCGACGACGCCCAAAAAGCGGCGGCCTTCTATGCCGACGTCTTCGGGCTGGAGATGCTGCGCGGCGGCGAAGGCGCCGCCTGGTGCAAGCTCGGCGAGCATCAATTTCTCGCGATCTTCGAGGTGGAGCGGCTGCAACCCGACCGCACCAAACACTTCGGCATCATGGTCCGCGACGAGGCGCAGATTACGGAAGTCCGCGACAAGTTGGAGCGGAAGTACGGGTTGACGTTGCATCCCGATTTTCGCTGCGATTTTCGCGACCCCTGGGGAAACAGGATCCAGGTCGGCGACCTGCATGACGAGTCCCTGGTCTGGCTGCTCCCCTACCGCGAGGTTCAACAGTTGGGCATCTCATTCATTCCGCAAGCGCGAAAGGAGGGACACCGGACACCGATGAACACGATCGATCTTCGGCAACGTCTGCAGGGTTTGCTCGACCATATTCGAAACGGCAAGATCATCGAAGCCATGAACGAGTTTTACGACAAAGACACGGTCATGCAGGACAACGCCAATCCTCCGACGAAAGGATTGGCCGCCAACATCGAACGGGAAAAGCAATTCTTGAGCGGGGTCAAAGAATGGAAAGGATTCGAGGTGAAGGCCACGGGGGTGGGCGACAACGTCACCTTTTATGAATGCACGATGGACTTCGTGGCGACGAACGGGCAGCCGGTCCACATGGAACAGGTCTCGGCAGCGAAATGGCGCAACGGGAAGATCGTGCACGAACGCTTCTACTACGATACAGGCGTTAAGCGGTGAAGCGGCACGTCGCGCCGGTTTGCGGAGGGCGGGGATGAACACGGACGGAAGGGTGGCGCTGATCACCGGAGGATCCGGCGCGCTGGGTCAGGCGGTCGTGCCGGCGTTCACTGCGGCGGGCGCCCGCGTGATCGTAGCGGGGCGCGCCGGCTCTTCCGTTCAGGTGGAGGGCCAACGCCAGATGACGGCCGACGTCGCCGATGAAGCCGATGTGCGGCGCCTCGTGGGCGAGGTGATCCGGACCGAGGGCCGCATTGACGCCCTGATCAACCTGGTGGGAGGATTTGCGCCCGGGCGGGTCCTGGAGACCGAGACGTCGCTGTGGGAGCGCATGTGGACCACGAACCTCACCACCGCCTTTCTGCTTTCCAAGGCGGTGTTGCCTCATATGCTCGAGCGGCGCTCGGGGCGCATCGTGCACGTGGCTGCGCGGGCGGCTACCGAGCCTTTCCCTGGTGCGGCGGCCTACATCGTGTCAAAGGCCGGTCTTGTGGCATTGGTTCGTGCGCTGTCGATGGAATTGGACGGGACCGGCGTGACGGTGAACGCAGTCCTTCCAACCACAATCGACACACCGGCCAACCGAAAGAGCATGCCGGATGCCGATCCCGCGGCATGGGTCAAGCCAGCCTCCATCGCCCGTCTGCTCCTATTCCTGTCGTCGAAAGAGGCGGACCAAGTGAACGGCGCGTTGATCCCGGTCGGATAACGAAGAAGCGCAAGATGAAGGCTCATTATCTCGGGCACGTCGTCTTCTACGTGCAAGACCTGGAACGGTCGCTGCAGTTCTACCGAGACCTGCTGGGGTTCCGGGAAGTGGGGCGTATCTTCGACGGCGCCGCCGCGGCCCTCAGTTCGGGGCGAACCCACCATGAGCTGCTCCTCATTCAGGTCGGCGAGGTGCCGGGGCCGCCGAGCGGTCCCCGCCGCGGCCTGTATCACATCGGGATCAAGGTCGGCAACAGTCTTGAAGAGCTCCGTGCGGCGAAGCGGGAGTTGGAGTCGGCCGGCGTCTCCATCGAGGGCATGAGCGACCACACGGTGAGCCAGAGCCTCTATCTGCGGGATCCGGACGGGAACGAGGTGGAGGTCTACGTGGACGCGGACGACTCCCTCTGGAAAGGCAATCCGGCTGCCGTGCTGTCTCCCATCAAGCCCCTCCGGCTGTGAGCCTGCCGGTTGCGAAACGGTTCCCGGTCGGTCCATACTAACCGCCATGGAATCCATATCCTCGTCCCGGGCGGACGTCTCGGATATCGAACAATATCGGGCCTTGCTTCACGTTTCGGAGGCGATCGTCTCGCAGCGCGATCTTCCCGCGCTGTTTCGCGATCTGGCCCAGCGGCTGCCGGCGGTCGCCAGCTTCGACTTCATCGGGCTGATTCTGCATGACGCCGCCCGGCAGGTGATGCGCGTGCACATCCTGGAGACGGCCAGCACGGACCGGCTTCCTCCCGAGCTGAGCGGATTTACCCTGCCCGTGGAGGAGTCGGCCGGAGGATGGGTCTGGCAACATCAGCGGCCCTTGATCGTCCCCTGCATCGAAGCCGAGACGCGGTTCCCCAAGGCCTTGGCGCCGCTCAAGGCGATCGGCGTGGCTTCCTTCTGTATGATCCCGCTCACGACCGCCATGCGCCGGTTGGGTGCGATCGGGTTCGGCAGTCTGCAGCCCTGTGCGTTCGGCGAGGCCGAGGTGGAGTTCTTGAGCCAGGTCGCGTCGCAGGTGGCCGTCGCGGTGGACAACGTGCTCAACCATGCCGAGGCGGAGAGCGTCCGCGAACAGTTGATCCGGGAACGGGATCGGCTGCGGCTGCTCCTGGAGATCAACAACGCCGTCGCCTCGCATCTGGAACTGCGGGAGCTGTTCGACTCGATCACTGCCGGCATCCGGCGCGTGCTGAGGGCCGATGTCGTGAGCCTCACGCTGCTGGAACCGGAGACCAATCAGCTCAAACTCTACGCCTTGGATTTTCCCGGGCGACAGGGATTCATGGAGGAAGGGACGTCCTGTACGTTATGCGGGTGTCCCGCCTCGACGGCGATCACGCAACGGGAAGCCGTTGTCCTGGGTCGGCGGGACTTGGAGCAGTCGGAGAGTACCGTGGCCAGGCGGCTCCTTGCCGAAGGGGTCCGGTCGGCGTGCTGCGTTCCTCTGCTTTTGCGGGACCGCACGCTCGGGGCCTTGAACATCGGCAGCCTGCAAGAGGACGCCTTCAGCAAAGCCGACGCCGAGATCTTGCGCGAGGTCGCCAGTCAAATCGCGCTGGCGGTGGCCAACTCCCTCGCGTATCGCGAGATCGCCGATCTGAAGGAAAAGTTGGCCAAAGAAAAACTATATCTGGAAGACGAAATCCGCACGGCCTACAACTTTGAAGAGATCGTCGGAGAGAGTCCGGCGCTCAAACGGGTGCTCAAAGAGGTGGAAATCGTCGCGCCGACCGATTCCACCGTCCTGGTTCTCGGCGAAACCGGCACCGGCAAGGAGCTGATCGCGCGGGCCATCCACAATGTGAGCGGCCGGCGCGACGGGACGTTCGTAAAGATGAATTGCGCCGCGATCCCGACCGGCCTGCTCGAAAGCGAGCTGTTCGGCCACGAAAAAGGCGCGTTCACGGG
This sequence comes from Nitrospiraceae bacterium, assembly GCA_040255165.1. Taxonomy (GTDB): domain Bacteria; phylum Nitrospirota; class Nitrospiria; order Nitrospirales; family Nitrospiraceae; genus JBDZUK01. The sequence goes on from JBDZUK010000004.1 coordinate 84,338, forward strand.
CGCCATCGCGCAGAAGCTCGGGCGGTTCGAGCTGGCGGACGGAGGTACGCTGTTCCTCGACGAGGTCGGCGACATTCCACTTGAGCTGCAGTCCAAGCTCCTGCGAGTGCTGCAGGAGCAGGAGTTCGAGCGACTGGGCAGCACCAGAACGATCAAGGTCAACGTGCGGCTGGTCGCCGCCACGAATCGCGATCTCGGCAAAATGGTGGACGAGAAGACGTTTCGCAGCGACCTCTTTTACCGTCTGAACGTGTTTCCCCTGCGGATGCCGGCGTTGCGGGAACGTCCGGGGGACATCCCGTTGCTGGTCCGGTACTTCGCGCAAAAATTCGCGCGGCAGATGAATCGGCGCATCGAAACGGTCTCGACGGAGAGCATGACGGCGTTGACGAGATACCAATGGCCGGGCAACGTGCGTGAACTGGAGAACGTCATCGAGCGCGCCGTCATCCTCTCGCAAGGAACGGAGCTTCACGTCTCTCTTCCGGAGCTGAAGACCGGCGCGAACTCCCACCCCAACGGGCTGGTGACGCTGGAGGATGCCGAGCGCGCCCATATTCTACGGGCGCTGCAGGAAACCGACTGGATCATCGGTGGAGCGTCCGGCGCTGCGGCCAAGCTCGGAATGAAACGCACGACGCTGCAGTCGAAGATGCAAAAGCTGGGGATCACCCGCCCGCGCTGAAGCGTTCCCGCGGAGAAGAAGAGGCGCATGATGATCGGTGCCACGAAGCCGGTGCGTCGGAAAGACCCCCCGGCGGACGAAACAGGCCTGTTGCTGGACGACCTGATCGCCACGCTGGTGAAGGAACGGCACTCGTTCCAGGCCTTTCTGCGCCGGCGTGTCAGCGATGAGGCGGCCGCGGAGGATCTCCTTCAGCAAGCATTCGTCAAGGCGGTCCAACATCACCGGACGCTCCGGAGGCAGGAAACCGCCCTCGCTTGGTTCTATCGAGTTCTTCGCCATGCCCTCATCGATTACTACCGGGCGGAAGCAGCCGATACACGCCGTCGCGAGGATTTTGGCCGAGACTTGCGCCTCACGGAAGTGGATCATGTGCCGTCGCCCGATGAGTTGAGAGCGGCGGTTTGTTCCTGCATGGAACGGCTGCTGCCCCGGCTCAACCCCGGCTATGCCGAGTTGCTCCGCCGCATCGACCTGGGCAACGAACCGATCCAGTCGGTGGCGAGCAAGCTCGGGATTACGGCCAACAACGCGACCGTCCGCCTGCACCGGGCGCGCAAAGCGCTCAAAACCTCGCTCGAACAGGCCTGCGGCGTCTGCAGCAAGCACGGGTGCTTGAACTGCACCTGCGAGTGATGGGCATCTGTTCCTTCCCCTCCACCCCGGACATACCGTGCAGCCGCGTCAGCTGCGGTGTTCCATTTCGACTGTAAGAATCGTGGAGTTATCCCGTCTGTAGGAATGACAGCGCCTTTCGACTGGTCGAGCGCCGGAGGGTCTGGCCAGTGGAGAGCGCCGACCGCGCCATGGTTCTCAATGCCTTTGATTTGGCCGATCCAAGCCCCGACGCCGAGATGTCGGCACCACGCCGACTGGACGGCACCGGCCGACGTCGTAGTGCGTGAAGCGATGCCGCAGCCTCTGGCTCGGCGCGAGGTTAGATCGATGGGGCGATGTTTTGTGCTTGGAACGATCGTTGCTGATTGCGACACGAAACAAACGTCGCCATAGGAACGGGATGAACGACGCACTTTCATTCTTGATGCAGTACGGCACGCTGGTGCTGTTTGCCGTCGTGTTTATCGAGCAGATCGGACTGCCGTTGCCGGCGGTGCCGGTCTTGGTCGCGGCCGGTGTGCTGGCGGGAGCCGGGCACATGAATCTCTGGATGGCCGTCGCCGTCACCGTCGTCGCCGCGCTCGCCGCAGACTGGGTCTGGTACGAGTTGGGACGGCGCCGGGGACGCGGCGTGCTTGACTGGGTCTGCCGCATCACCCTCGAGCCGGAATCCTGCGTCCGACGGACCGAAAATTTCTTCACGAAGCATGGGCCTCATGCGCTTGTCCTGGCGAAGTTCATTCCCGGGCTCAGCACCATCGCGCCGCCTCTGGCCGGCATCGTCGGGCTGGCCGCTCCGCTCTTCCTGCTCTACGACGGGCTCGGCGCGGTGATCTGGGCCGGATCAAGCTTGGGCATCGGGTACGCCTTCAGCGATCAGATCGAACAGGCGGTGGCATACGGCCGGCAGGTCGCCCCGGCTGCCACCATCCTGGTGCTTGCTCCGCTGATCGGCTACGTTTTGTACAAGGCGGTGTCACGCCGTCGGCTCGGTGCCGTTCCGCGGATGACGGTCGAGCAACTGATCGAGAAGCTCAACGCCGATGAGCCGCCGCTGCTCATCGATGTCCGAGAGCGCCTCGCCGCCAATGACGAGCCCCGATTGCCGGGGGCCGTGGTCCTTCCATTTCATGAGCTCAGCCGCCGCGCTGAAGCTCTGCCGCGCGACCGGGACTTAGTCCTGTACTGCGCCTGCCCGGGAGACGTGACGAGTGCGCAGGCCGCGTTGGCTCTCCGGCGGTTGGGATTCGATCGCGCATGGGCTCTCAGAGGCGGCGCGACGGCCTGGCACGCGCGGAGCCGTGGTCTGGGCGCAGACGATTTGATCCCGGTGCGGTCCGTGACGACCTGAAACAGGAGGAAACGACTATGGCATACCTGGCCCATACCCGGCGATGCTACGGAGCGATTCTCGCGGCGATCATGGGCCTCGCCTGGGTCCCGGGCGAGGTCGCGGCCGATTCATCGAGACCGAAAGCTGCGCACGAAGAACGCGTGCCGCTCTACGAGAATCTTGGGTCGCTGCATCATCCGATCTCGACGAACCATCCGAAGGCGCAGCAATACTTCGATCAGGGGCTGCGCCTCGTGTATGCGTTCAACCACGAAGAGGCGATCAATTCGTTCAGAGAGGCGCTGCGATTCGACGACCGGGCGGCGATGGCCTGGTGGGGGATTGCGCTGGCGTTGGGACCGAACATCAATGCCGCGATGGGTCCGAACGAGGAGCGGCAAGCGTACGGCGCCATCCAGCAAGCGAAGAAGTTCTCGGGAAAGATCCAGCCTCGTGAACGGGCCTATATCGAAGCGCTGGCAACCCGATATACGTCTCCGCCGGAATCCGGACGCCGTGACCGGGATGAGACCTACGCGCACGCGATGGAAAAAGTATGGAAGGAGTTTCCGAGCGACGCCGACGCCGGCACGCTCTACGCCGAGGCGCTCATGGTGTTGCAGCCCTGGGATTTCTGGACGCCGGAAGGGGCGCCCAAAGGACGCGCGACCGACATCGAAGCCGTGCTGGAACGAGTCCTGAAATTGAATCCGGATCATCCGGGCGCGTGCCATTACTACATCCATACGGTCGAGGCCTCGCCTCACCCCGAACGGGCGCTGCCCTGCGCGGACCGGTTGCCCTCATTGGTCCCGGGTGCGGGGCATCTGGTGCACATGCCGGGGCATATTTACCTTCGCCTCGGCCGCTACCGCGAAGCCGCGGAACGGAACGTCCATGCGGCGGCGGCGGACCATGAGTTGCTGGAGCATCGCAAGCTGAGCGGCATCTATCCGGCGGGCTATTATCCGCACAACGTCCATTTCCTCTGGTCTGCGCTCACCATGGAAGGGCGGAGCAAGGAGGCGATCCAGGCGGCGCGTGACCTCATGGCCATCGTGCCGTGGGAAAAAGCCGCACAGGAACCGGCGATGGAAGAGTTCACGCCGACCCTGTTATTCGCCCTCACGCGTTTCGGGCACTGGAAGGAGGCGCTGGAAATCCCGGAGCCTCCCCCCGATCTGCTCTACACGAGAGCAATTTGGCATTACGCGCGGGGATTTTCGCTGGCTGCGCTGGGCCGCTTCCAGGAAGCCACGGTTGAAAGGGAACGGCTCGCGGAGTTGGCGAAAACGATGCCGAAGGATCGGACCGTCGGAGTGGCCTCGGTGGCGGATCTGGCGCAGATTGCAACCGATGTCCTGACGGGAGAGATTGCCGCCCGTCAAGGCAATTTGGACGAGGCCCTGACGCATCTGCGTTCAGGCGCCGACAGGGAAGATCGGCTTCGCTACTACGAGCCTCCCTTGTGGCATTACCCGGTCCGCCATTCCCTGGGCGCGGTCTACCTCATGGCCGGTCAAGCCGACAAAGCCGAGCAAGCCTATCGGGTGGACTTGAAACAACATCCGGAGAATGGATGGGCGTTGTTCGGTTTGGCCGAAAGCTTGCGCGCGCAGAACAAAGGCGAAGCCGCCGCGGGAGTCGAGGAGCGATTGCAAAAAGCCTGGGCGCGCGCCGATGTCCGGTTGACCGCCTCGCGATTCTAAGGGGTATCTGAACAGAAGGAGCTTCTGGTGAGGTGGCCGACATGTCGGCAGGTGCCGATGGGAAGGCAGGCAAGGCTCGGCGTTCAACTGCGCCGCACGGAAGCCGTGAGATGGTTTTATCAATACTCGTTTGATCTCACGCGGTGTTAGCAGGGTACGTCCCCGTCCGGGGCACCTGGAACGCGGATTGCTGAAGCTCAAGACAAAGTCACCCGGTAGAGGCATGGGAGGGTCTCGCTGATGACAGACCGTAGTTGGGCTCGATCGTCTTTATTGCTGCTGACCGTTGTCGTATCCGCCATGGCCCTGGCGGCATGGAAGTACTGGACCATACAAGAGACGGCCGCGGCCGCCGCGAGCCAGCCCGAGGCGATGGAATCGGTGACAGTCGCCGTCGCGAAACCGATGGTACATCGACAGACTGCCACGTCGATCGGGACGGTCCTGGCGCTCCGATCCATCACCCTTCGGAATGAGCTGCCCGGCACCGTTGCCCAGGTCCGATTCGCCCCCGGGCAAATCGTCGAAGCGGGGACGGTGCTCGTCGCGCTCGATATGTCCGTAGAGGAAGCGGACTTGAAGGCGCTAGAAGCACAGGCGGTTCTCGCCAAGACGGTGCTCGATCGCAGGCGCTCCTTGACTCAGGATCTCGCGGCTTCGCAGGAGGAAGTGGATCGCGCCCGCGCCGACCTCGACGTCGTGCGGGCCCAGATCGCGCGGACGAAAGCCATCCTGGCCCGCAAGACGATCCGAGCTCCGTTCAGAGCCCGTGTCGGGCTTGCCGACGTGCACCCGGGCCAGTACCTGAACGAAGGCACCCAAATCACGACGCTGCAAGGCATCGACGATGCGGTGCACGTGGATTTCCCGGTGCCCCAGCACGTCGCCGCCGGATTGAAGGAGGGCGACCAGGTCGAGGTGTTCGCCGCCGGAGAGTCCGCTCCCATAGAAGCTCGGATCGTGGCGCTGGATGCGCGCGTTGATGCCGCGACCCGCAACGCGATGGTGCGCGCGCGGATCGAGCGGGCGGAGCATTCGCCGGCTCCGGGAGCCGCGGTGCGCATTCGGGTCCCCGTCGGCTCCCCGCGCCAGGCCGTGTCGATTCCCGTGAATGCGTTGCGGAAAGGTCCCGGCGGCGACCAAGTGTTCGTGATCGAACCGGGTACGGACGGGAAGCCTCGCGCGCACGTCCGGCGAGTCGAAAGCGGTGCGATGCTCGGCGATGAGATCGTGATCCACGCCGGGTTGTCGGAGGGCGAACGGGTGGCGGCGTCAGGGTCCTTCAAGTTGCGCGACGGTGTGTTGGTCGCTTCAGCCGCCGAACCGGACGGTCGTCCGGAGGCGGACCGTCGTTTCGGCGATCGCTGACCCAAGGAGGAACGGGCTCACATGCGCTCGATGACGGACGTCTTCATCAAACATCCAGTTCTGGCCGTGGTCGTGAATCTCGTAATTCTGCTCGTGGGTTGGCGGGCGCTCACGACGTTGCCGGTGCAGCAGTATCCGAAGATCGAGAGTTCCTCGGTCGTCATCACGACGGTGTACTACGGCGCCAGCGCCGAGACGGTTCGGGGCTTTCTGACCACGCCGATCGAGCGGGTGGTCTCGGCGGTCAGCGGCGTCGACTATCTCGAATCGACCAGCCGGGCCGGCGTCAGCACCGTGACCGTGCATCTGAAGCTGAACCACAGCAGCACGGCCGCCTTGGCGGAAGTCACGGCGCGGCTCCAGCAGGTTCGGTCCGAATTGCCGGCGGAAGCCGAACCGCCCGCGATCGAGGTGCAGCGGGCCGATCGACCCTATGCCTCGTTCTACCTGAGCTTCACGTCGTCGGAGCGCAGCGTGCCGGCGTTGACCGACTGGCTCCTCCGCACCCTGCAGCCTCAGCTCGCGACCTTGGCCGGCGTTCAACGCGTGACCATCGAAGGAGGCCGCCAGATCGCCATGCGCGTCTGGATCGACCCGGAGCGGCTGGCGTCGTTCAATTTGTCTCCCGGTGAGGTGCAGGCGGCGTTGAGGCGCAACAATTACCTCGCAGCCGTCGGGCGGACGAAGGGGAATCTGGTGCAGGTGAATCTGCTCGCGAACACGGATCTCCGGTCGGCCGTCGAATTCGAAGAGCTGATCGTCGCCGACCGGGATGGCGCCATCGTGCGACTGAGGGACGTGGCGCGGGTGGAGCAGGGTGCCGAAGAACCGGACATGGTGGCCAAATACAACCATACGGAGGGCGTGTACCTGGGAATCTGGCCGTTGGTCGGCTCGAACGAGATCGACGTAGCCCACCGGCTTCGGGAGGAAATGGACCGCATCCGTCCGACGCTGCCGCGCGACGTCGACATGCAGCTCGTCTGGGACGGAACGATGTTCATGGAGAGCGCGCTCAAAGAAATTACCAAGACGCTCGGAGAGACGATCCTGATTGTGGCAGCCGTGGTGTTCCTGTTCATGGGATCGGTACGGACGGCCTTGGTGCCACTCGTCGCCATGCCGGTCTCGCTCCTGGGAGCGGCGCTCTTCATGTACGCGTTCGGCTTCAGCCTGAACCTCCTCACGATTCTCGCGATCGTGCTGTCGGTGGGGTTGGTGGTGGACGACGCCATCGTGGTCGTCGAAAACGTCGAACGGCACGTGCGGCAAGGCAAGTCCCGCATCCAGGCGGCGATGCTCGGGTCGCGCGAGCTGGTCGGCCCGATCATCGCCATGACGATCACGCTCGCCACGGTGTACGCGCCGATCGGATTCCAAGGCGGCTTGACCGGCTCTCTCTTCATGGAGTTCGCGATCACGCTGGCCGCAGCCGTCGTCCTGTCGGGCGTGGTGGCCATCACGCTGTCGCCGGTCATGAGCTCGCGCTTCGTGCATCCGCAAGGCAAGGAGAGCCGGCTGGCGCGCTCCGTGAACCGCGGCTTCGAGGTCGTGCGCCGGCGCTACGCGCGGCTGCTCGATGGTGCGCTGGAGATGCGTTGGGCGATCGTCCTCGCGTCGTTGCTCATCATGGTCTCGGCGTGGCCGCTCTATCAGTTCTCGCGCCAGGAGCTCGCGCCCGTGGAGGATCAAAGCCATATCAGCCTGTTCATGGAGGCCTCGCCGGACTCGACCGTGGAGGCGACGAACAGGGATTCGCTCAAGGTGGTGGACGCGATCACCTCCTTTCCGGAGGCGCGGTTCATGTGGTCCTTGACGTCGTCATGGGGAGGCTTCGGCGGACTCGTCGCGAAGGACTGGCATGATCGTACGCGATCCACCGAGCTGATGTACGGGGAGGTATTCGGCGCGGTGGCGCAGATCCCAGGCCTGCGCGTGTTTCCACGCCTGGATCCGCCGTTGCCGACGCCGGGCCAATACGACGTCGAACTGATATTGAAGACCGACGTTCCCCTGGAACAGATGTTGGAGACGACCGCCGGGGTGCTCGGCGCCGGCTGGCGGAGCGGCAAGTTCTTGTATGTGGACACCGATCTGAAAATCGACCTGCCCGAGGCGCGCGTCGTGCTCGACCGGGACCGCCTCGCCGACCTCGGACTTGATCTGGCCGGTGTCGGTCGGGAACTCGGAACGCTGCTCGGCGGCGCCTACGTCAATCGCTTCAATTTCTTCGACCGCAGCTACAAGGTCATCCCGCAGGTCGGGGACGGCGATCGCGCGACGCTGGCCCCGCTGCTCGACGTGAAAATCAAGACACCCGGAGGTCAATTGGTGCCGGTCTCGACGTTCACGCACATTGAAACGAGCACGGCGCCGCGTACCTTGAACCGGTTCCAGCAGCGCAATGCCGTGCGTGTCTTCGGCGGTGTCAAGCCAGGCGTGACGAAAGAGGAGGCGCTGCGCGTGCTGGAAACCGCCGCGGCCGCGGCGGATGGTCCGCGCGTCGTCCTCGACTACGCGGGCGAATCGCGCCAAATCCGTCACGAAGGCGCCGCGTTGACCGCGACGCTGGGGTTCGCCGTGCTGCTGATCTATTTGGTACTCGCGGCGCAGTTTCAGAGTTTTCGCGATCCGCTCATCGTCCTGTTCGGCTCCGTCCCGCTGGCGATTTCCGGCGCGCTGCTGTTTAGCTTTCTCGACCTCACGACGATGAATATCTACTCTCAGGTCGGACTGATCACGCTGGTCGGCTTGATCGCCAAGAACGGGATTTTGATCGTCGAGTTCGCGAACACGCTGCAAGCGCGCGGGCTCTCGAAAACGGCTGCGTTGCGCGAAGCGTCGCTGACGAGATTGCGGCCGGTCTTGATGACGTCCGCGGCGACGGTGTTCGGGCATCTCCCCTTGGTCCTGGTATCGGGGCCGGGGGCCGCCGCCCGCAACAGCATCGGAACGGTATTGGTGACGGGCATGACCGTCGGGACGCTGTTCACGCTGTTTGTCGTCCCGGTGTTCTACTCCTTGATTGCCGCGGAGCGCCGGCCCCGGTCAGTTCGGGAGGAGCTCAAGGCGGAAGATGAATTGATGTTCGCGGGAGCACGAGGATGAAGGATGCCGGCCGTCCCGTGGGCGGCCGATGCGTTTGGAGAGGGCATGTTGAAAATCACGCTGCATTGCGACGAGACGCCGGCTCGGCTCGTACTGGAAGGCAAACTGGCCGGACCCTGGATCGACGAGGCACGGCACGCGTGGCGTGAGTCGCCGAAGCGGCCGGGCTCTCCGCTCGTTGTCGATTTGACCGGGATCACATTTGTTGACTCGGAAGGGAAAAGACTGTTAAGCGAAATGTTAGGATCAGCAGTTACCCTGCATGCATCGGGTTGCTTGAACCGATCCATCGTCGAGGAGCTCACCGATCCCCGCTGCGGGGACGATCGCCGGAGTGAATCGAGGAAATCCGAAACGTGAGGATCGACTGGTGAAAAAACTGATACCGGGAACGGGACGGATGTTCGGGTCGTATGCGTGGCTGCTGGCCCTCACCTTTCTTGCCGGCGTGAGCGGCTGCCGGGACGACGCGGGCTCCATGCCCGCGCAGCCGCCTGCGCAGGTCGGCGTGATTACGGTCGCGGCGCAGACCGTCCCGGACGAGCCGGAATTCATCGGGCAAGCGGAAGCGTCCCGGCCGGTGGAAATCCGTTCGCAGGTCACGGGTCTTCTCAAAGAAGTGCTGTTCGCCGAGGGCCGGGGCGTGAAGAAAGGAGACAAGCTGTATCAGATCGATCCGGTTCCGTTTCAGGCGGCGTATCAAAGCGCGAAGGCTCGGATTGCGGAGGCGGAGGCGCGGCTGGTGCAAGCCAAGCAAAATCTGGCGCGGGTGAAACCGCTTCTCGCGGAACAGGCGGTCAGTCAAAAGGACGTGGACGACGCCGTCGCGGAGGACCTTACGGCCAAGGCGGCGTTGGAGGGAGCGAAAGCCGATCTCATCAAAGCGAAGTTCGATCTGGACAATACGCTGATCCATGCGCCGATCGACGGGCTCATCGAACGGAGCCGGTACTACGAAGGGCGCCTGGTGTCGGCTCAGACCGATTTGCTGACCATCATCCATCGCGTGGATCCCATGTACGTCGTCGTGAGCGTGCCCGAGAGCTTTCTCTTGAAACGGCGGCAGGATGCGATCGCGATGGGGCTGCAGCATCCAGGCCTTGCGCAGCTGAAAGGGACGATCATTTTCGCCGACGGCAGTACCTACGCCCATGAAGGCGTCCTGGATTTCGCCGATGTCGGCCTCCGAACCGAGACCGGGGCACGGCAGGCCAGATTCGTCGTTCCCAACCCGGACCGGGTGCTGCTGCCGGGGCAATTCGTGACCGTGCGGTTCAAGGGAACGGTCAAAGAGAACGTCATTTTGGTGCCGCAGCGGGCGGTCCAGCAAGGTCCCCAGGGGCCGATCGTGTTCGTTGTGGGTGAAGGCGACAAAGCGGAGATCCGCTCCGTCAAGGCCAGCAACTGGCAAGACCGAGAGTGGATCATCGAAGCAGGCGTGCGGCCCGGTGAACGCGTCATCGTCGACGGCTTCCACAAGCTCGCTCCGGGGGCTCCGATCAAGCCGACTCCGGTCGCGGAGCCGGGAATGGACGGACAAACGTCGAACGGCACCGGGCCGGAGACGGAGCCCGAATCCGCGGGGGATGCCAAGTGAGCTCGCGATTTTTCATTGAACGGCCGATCTTTGCCTCGGTCCTTTCCATCGTCATTGTGGTGATCGGGCTGGTGGCCCTGACCACGCTGCCGATTGCGCAATTTCCGGACATCAGTCCGCCCGTCGTCCAGATTGAGGCCGACTATCCCGGAGCCAGCGCGGAAATCGTGGCGGATTCGGTGGCGCGGACGATCGAGGTGCAGCTGCCCGGCATCGACAACCTCTTGTATTACGACTCCACGAGCACGAACGACGGCCACGTCAGCATCAGGCTCACGTTCGAAATCGGCACCAATGTGGATATCGCGCAGGTTCAGACACAGAACCGGGTCAAGCTTGCCGAGCCGCAACTGCCGCCCGAAGTGGTCCGGCAAGGTATCAGCGTCTTGAAATTTTCCCCTGATCTCCTGGCGGTCGTCGCGCTGAGCTCGAGCGATCCGACACACGACACGGTCTTTATCTCGAATTATGCGCTCCTGCGCGTCATCGACAATCTCAAGCGGATCCAGGGCGTCGGACAGGCCATGGTCTTCGGCCAACAAAACTATTCCATGCGGCTGATTCTCGACCCGGTGCGGATGGCCCAGTTGGGCCTGACGCCGACCGACATCGCGAACGTGGTGCGGGAGCAAAACCGCGATTTTCCGGCCGGACAGGTGGGTCGTGAGCCGGCTCCCAAGGGGACCGAGTTGACGATCCCGATCATCGCCCAGGGGAGATTGACTGAGGTCAAGGATTTCGAAAATTTAATCGTCCGGGCCTTGCCGGACGGCTCAATGATCCGCCTCAGAGACGTCGCCCGGGTCGAATTGGGCGCCCAGTCGTACGTGATGGAAGGGCGATGGAACGGCAAGCCTAACGTCTTTCTGATCACGTTTCTGGCGCCGGGCGCCAACGCACTGGATACGGTGAAGCGCGTGCGCGCCGAAATGCACGAACTCGCCAAGGCGTTTCCACCGGGCATGCTGTTCGACGTTCCTTACGACACCACCAAGTTCATCGAGGTTTCGATCAAGGAAGTGCTCAAGACGCTGGCCGAAGCGATGGTGCTCGTGATCCTCGTCGTGTACCTGTTCCTGCAGAGCTGGCGCGCGACCTTGATTCCGGCCGTGGCGGTTCCCGTCTCGCTCATCGGGACCTTTGCCGGCATGGAGGCGTTGGGCTTTTCGATCAATACCCTGACGCTGTTCGGCATGGTGTTGGCCATTGGAATCGTGGTGGACGATGCCATCGTGGTCGTCGAGAATGTCGAGCGACACATGAGGGAGGAGTTGGTTTCGTCCAAGGAAGCCGCTAGGAGGGCCATGGCGGAAGTGACCCGGCCCGTGATCGCCATCGTTCTGGTGCTCGGGGCCGTGTTCGTGCCGGTCGCCTTTCTGGGCGGGATTACGGGCGAGCTCTACAAGCAGTTCGCGATCACCATCGCCATGGCGGTCACGATCTCCGGGGTGGTGGCCCTGACGCTGAGCCCGGCGCTGTGTGCCCTGGTGCTGAAGCCGGGCGGTGAGCATCACCGCACGGGGTTCTTCGCGCTCTTCAATAAGTTTTTTGATTGGACCCGGGATCGCTATACGAGAACCGTGGGTTTCGTCATCCAGCGATGGGCGCTGTCTCTGGCCGTGTTCGGCGTCATCGTCGTGGTGGCCTTGGGTCTGTTCCGCGTGATTCCTCCCAGCTTCCTGCCGGATGAGGATCAGGGGTATTTCATCACGGTCGTGCAGCTGCCCGACGGCTCGTCGAAACAACGGACGGACGCGGTGTTGAGCAAGGTCGAGCAGTATTTTCTCTCCATCCCGGCCGTTCACTCGACCGACGCGATGTCCGGCATGAACTTTGTTTTCAACACGCGAGGTCCGAATTCGGCCACCATGTTCGTTCCCTTGCGCCACTGGGACGAGCGCAAGCCGTCGGAGCACGTGCGGGCGCTGGTCGGCGCCGCCTACGGGGAATTTGCGAAGATTCCGGAGGCCCTGATCCTCGCCTTCAACGCGCCACCGATCCGAGGCATCGGCGCGACCGGCGGCTTCTCCTTGCAGGTCCAGGATCCGAGCGGGGGTGATTTCCGAAAGTTCGCCGCGGTGACGCAGGAATTCGTCGCGAAAGCCAAAGAGAACCCGGCCATCGGCGGGATCGGCTCGAATTTTCGCGTGACTGCGCCGAGATTGTACGCTCGAGTCAATCGCGAGCGGGCGAAGGCCCTGGGCGTGCCGATTTCCGAGATTTTCGACACGATGCAGGCGTACTTCGGGAATCTCTACATCAATGACTTTCTCAAGTTCGGGCGAGTCTATCGCGTACAGACCGAGGCCGAGGCAGAGTATCGATCGAGCCCGGCCGACATCGGCAAAGTATACGTGCGGTCGCTGAGCCCTGCTGCCTCGGGGCTCGGTGCCAGAGGCGGGACGCCGGGACTCGGCGGGACCGGCCTTGGGGGAATGATGATTCCGCTCGACACCGTCGTCGATACCGAATTCACGAGTGGTCCCGATCCAGTGACGCATTTCAACGGCTTCAACACCGCTTGGGTGCTGGGAGCCGCCGCTCCCGGGTACAGCTCGGGCCAGGCGCTGGAGGTCCTCGAACGGACGGCTCAAGAGGTGCTCGTACCCAAGGGCTACACCATGGAGTGGAGCGGCATCTCCTATCAGGAGGCGAAAGTCGGCGGGCAGTCCGGGCTGGCCTTCGGGTTTGGCCTCTTAATGGTCTTTCTAGTGTTGGCCGCGCAGTTCGAGAGTTGGACCGTGCCGTTGGCCGTCATTCTCGCGGTGCCGTTCGGGGTCTTCGGCGCAATGTCCGCCGTGTGGTTGCGCGGGATGACGAACGACATCTATTTCCAGATCGGCCTGGTGACGCTGATCGGGCTAGCGGCGAAGAACGCCATCCTGATCGTGGAATTCGCCAATCACCGCCGCGCAGCCGGCATGCCGCTCCTAAAGGCGGCAACCGAGGCCGCTCGGTTGCGGTTCCGGGCGATCATCATGACCTCCATGGCGTTCATCGGCGGCGTGCTGCCTCTGGCGATCGCGAGCGGAGCCGGAGCGGCCAGCCGCCAGTCGATCGGAACGGGAGTGTTGGGAGGCATGCTGGCCGCCACGTTCCTCGCAATCTTCTTTGTGCCGCTCTTCTTCGTCACGGTGCGGAAGGTCAGTGAGCGGTGGGCGCCGGCAGGGGGCCAAGGCCGCTCACCGCAGATGCCTTCGGAACCGGTTCATCCCGAGTATGTCGGGACTCATGCAGATGGAGACCGCTGATGCGCTCTGGTTTGTTCAAGGGTTCAATCACGCTGTTTACGACGATCCTCTTTTGGGCCGGTTGTGCGATGGGTCCGGACTACCGGCGTCCCGCGAGCGACGCTGGCGATGTCTTTCGGATGGCAGAGGGCCCGCCCGACGCCCCCTCGATCGCCAACCTTCCGTGGTGGGAGCTGCTCCGGGACAGCCAGCTGCAGCAGCTCGTGCGAATTGCATTGGAGGAGAACAAGGATTTACAGCGTACGGTGGCGACCGTCGAAGAGTTCCGGGCCCGCGCGCTCCTCGCCAAGTCGGATTGGTTACCGGGCATCACGGTGAACGGCGTGGCCCCCTCGTTCGGGCGCAAGGCCAATTTCTTGTTCCCCGGGTTTCCCAACCCGTTCAACTATTACATTCAGGGCAACCTCTCGTGGGAAATCGATTTTTGGGGACGGATTCGCCGCTCGAACGAGGCTGCGCGGGGAGATCTGCTGGCCCGAGAGGAAAACCGCCGGGCCCTCGTGTTGCAACTGGTGGGCGACGTTGCGCAAAGCTACTTCGATCTGCTGCAACTCGACATGCAGCTGGACATCGCCCATCGCACGTTGCAGTCCTGGGAAGAATCGGTCCGGATCTCTCAGGCGCGGCTCAAGCAAGGGATGACGTCGCGTCTGGACACCGACCAGTTCCAGGCGGAGCGAGCCAATGCCGCCGCGCGTGCGGCGGAACTTGAACGGCAAAAAGTGCAGGTCGAAAACCAATTGAGCGTGCTGCTCGGTCGAAAGCCGTTCGCCATTCCGCGTGGCGTGTCGTTAATCGAACAGGCTCTGCCTCCCGCCGTACCGCCAGGTCTCCCCTCGGAGTTGTTGCAGCGCCGGCCCGACGTGTTGCAGGCCGAGCAGCAGTTGGCTGCGGCGACGGCCAGAATCGGAGCCGCGAAAGCCGCGCGGTTTCCGCAAATTACGTTGACGGGTCTGCTCGGTGTGGCGCATCCGCAACTGTCGCAGCTGATCTCGGATGAATCGGCCTTCGGGGTGGCAGGGGCCGGCATCGCGGCCCCGTTGCTGAATGGGCAGGTGCTGGGCTTCCAGCAGGAAGCGGTCGAGGCTCAGGCGAAGCAAGCGCTCGCGCAATACGAGCAAACTGTCCTGACGGCCTTCCGCGAGGTCGAAGACGCGCTCGTGGCGGTGCGTACATCCCGGGAACAGACCGAGGCGCAGCAGCAACAGGTGAACGCGCTGCAGTCAGCCTTCCGGCTGGCGGAATTGCGGTATAAGGGGGGGCTCTCCAATTATCTGGACGTGCTCGTCGCCCGGCGCAGTCTCTTCGACGCGGAACTGGCTCTCGCCAGCACGCGCCGACTGCACATCGTGTCGATCGTTCAGTTGTACAAGGCGCTGGGCGGAGGCTGGTCGCCGGAGGCGGTGGCGGTCGACCAACCCAAGGTCGACGTGCCGGCGTCGCAACCGGCCGCTACATCGAAAGCAGGCTCTTGATCGGCGTGCCGGGGTCTTGTAGCACGTGTTCCCGCCCGCCCAGGTCCTTTCTCTCCCGTATGAGGCGTTGCAGCGGGGGGAGGTCTTTTCCGGCCGGATTCACGCCGAAGTAAGCCGTCAGCCTTCGGCGCTTCAGATAGAGCACCATGTAGGACCGGTCCCCGACGCGACCGCGAATCAGCATCTGGTCGTGTTCGCTCTCGTCGCCCGCGAACTCCAAATGCAGATCGAAGATGTCGGACCAGACGTAGGTCAGGAGATCATAGGCGGCGCGTTCCCCGGCCATGTTCCGCGCGGCCAACTGGCCGGAGTATTCCGCGTGCCCCCAATGTTCGACGCGTCGCCGCTTGCCGAAGAGCGGATCGACGTAGTTCACGACGTCGCCCGCGGCGTAGACGTCCGGATGAGAGGTTTGAAGATATTCGTCGGCCACGATGCCGTTGTCGACGGCGAGGCCTGCTGCGTGCGCCAACTCGACGTTGGGAACGATCCCCACGCCGATGCAGACCAGATCGCACGGCAGCGTCACCCCGGACGTGAGGTCCACCGATAACGATTCGTCGCGGCGACCGATGTGAACGACCGTCTCCCCGGTGCGGAAGACCACGCCTTTGTCGGCGCAGTGCCGTTGGATCGCCTGCGCAAGCGTCGCATCGGCGAAGCGGGGCCAGATGTGAGGCTGCGACTCGATGACGGTGACCTGCGCACCGCGCTGGGTCAGCGAAGCCGCGACTTCCAGTCCGATAAAGCCGGCGCCGATCACTACGGCTCCGGCGCCTGGCTTGGCGCCCGCCGCGAGGGCCGTTGCATCGTCGAGCGTTCTGAAGTAATGGACGCCGGCCTGCTCTCCGCCGGGAATATTCAGATGTACGGGCCGTCCTCCGGTGGCAAGGAGCGCCTTGTCAAAGCGAAGGGTCTCACCATCCTGCAATGTCGCGGTATGCTGACGGAGATCAAGCTTCGTGACCGAGTTGCCGAGCAGTAGCCGGATGCCGTGCTGCTCGTACCAGGAGGGGGGATCGTACAGGAGCTCTTCCTTGGATTTTTCTCCTCGCAGAAACTCTTTCGACAGCGGGGGGCGGTCGTAGGGCGGATGGGGTTCGGCACCGGCCAGGGTAATCGAGGCGGCCGCGTCCACTTGCCGAAGCTGCTTGGCGGCTTGGCTGCAGGCCAAACCTCCACCAATGAGCAAATAGCGTGTAGAATCCATGATCTCCACCGCAATGCGCAAGCATACGCCAACCGCCGGGAAATTGCATGAAGGATGAGGCCGATGGCCAATGCCGCCAAACGATTAAAGAGCAACGTAGCCGGAAGCTTCTTCGTCGATTCGACCTGCATCGACTGCGACACCTGCCGCCAACTGGCGCCAAACAGCTTCGCGGAGGTCGGCGAGTACTCCGCCGTGGTTCGCCAACCGGCGACGGAGCGAGAGATCCATCAGGCCTATCAGGCGCTTCTCTCCTGCCCCACCGGATCGATCGGGACGGAACGGAGCGACAAAGGTCAGCTACAGGCGGCGCGAGAAAGCTTCGCGATTCGGCTGGAAGAGGGTGTGTATTATTGCGGCTTCAATTCAGAAAAGTCGTTCGGCGCGAACAGTTTTTTCGTCAGACATCAGGGCGGCAACTGGATGATCGATTCTCCTCGATACCTCAAGCAGCTGGTGGACTGGATCGAAGACCACGGAGGGCTCCGATATATTTTCCTGACCCATGAGGACGACGTTGCGGACGCCGCCCGGTACGCCGAACGCTTCGGCGCCGCCAGGATCATCCATCGCGAAGATGCGCCTGCCGTCCCCGATGCAGAACTGTTCGTCGAGGGACACCGCGCGAGCCCGCTTGCCCCCGACTTTCTCGCCATCCCTGTTCCAGGCCACACCCCAGGCAGCATGGCGCTGCTGTGGAAGGAAACGTTCCTCTTTACGGGCGACCATCTGTGGTGGGATCCCGCCGGCCGGAGGCTCGAGGCTCCGTCTCAACTCGTGTGGGACCACGATCGATTGGTTCGGTCCATCCTCACGTTGACCGACTATCGATTCGAATGGGTGCTGGCCGGCCATGGAGACCGGGTTTGGTTGCCTGCCCACGAGATGCAACGTTCTCTACAAGAGCTGGCCGCGCGGCGGCAGGTCCCCGCTCCGTCGTGATCATGCTGGCCGTCCTTCTCGACTGGATCGACCGCAACATCTTCGAGCTCGCGCGAGAGCTCCGCCTGTCGTACCTGCCTCCGCTCATGGTGTACATGGCCTATGGAATCTCCGGCCTGACCGGGATCGTAGGAACCTTTTTCGTAAAGGACTACCTCGGTCTTTCGGCGGCCTTTCTGGCGGCGCTCGGCTTCTGGGCCGGAATCCCATGGGCCCTGAAAATGCCACTGGGCCACTTGGTCGATTTGCTTTGGCGTTGGAAAAGCTGGCTCGTCGGGATAGGCGCCGCCCTCCTGACCGCAAGCCTCGGGATCATGGCGGCGCTGATCGGCAACCGTGATGCGATGACGGCAATTTTGCCGGCGGAGGTCTGGTTCGTCATCAGTGCGCTCCTCGCGCCGATCGGCTATGTGATCCAGGATACGGTGGCCGACGCCATGACTGTGGAGGCCGTGCCACTGGTCGATGAGCGTGGTCGACCATTTGATGATCGGACCCGCAAGCTGATGCATACGACCATGCAGACGCTGGGCCGCGTCGCCATCGTGGGTGGCGGCATCATCGTCGCGTTGGTGAACCTGTACCTGTTTACGGGGGTAGAAGGTCTGCCGCAGGAGGAGATCGTCCGGATTTATCGACAGGTCTATCTGATGGCGCTTGGGATTCCAGCCGTATCCGTGCTTGGGGTCGGCGTGGCTGCATGGCTGAAATGGCGTACGAAGCGCCGATTGAGGCGACAGGGTTTCACGCCGGAACAGGTCGAGCGGATGGTAAGCGAGCGGGTCGAAACGGCCGCACCCAATTGGTGGATTCTCGGCGGCAGCGTTGCCTTCGTCCTGTTCACGCTCCTCGTCGGGCTCGGAGACTGGCAGTACAGGGAAGAGATCGTATTCGGCGGATCAATGGGGATCGTCCTTTTCCTCATGGCGAGGCTGACTCAAGAGTTGAAGGCCGAGGCCCGCTTCACTCTGGTCGGCACGGCAATCGTAGTCTTCCTCTTCCGGGCGACTCCCGGCACCGGACCCGGCGCGACATGGTGGATGATCGATCAACTCGGGTTCGACCAGCATTTCTTGTCCGTGCTGTCGCTCATCGGCAGCACGCTCGCCTTGGTCGGCATGTTCATCTTCCGCCGCTTCATGGCTGAACGGTCCATCGCCTATGTCGTGGGCTTTCTCACGGCGGTCGGCTTCGTGCTGGCGGTCCCGATCGTGAGCATGTACTACGGCCTCCACGAATGGACCGCCCGGATGACGAACGGTATCGTGGACGCGAGATTCATCGCGCTGATCGACACCGCGCTCGAATCGCCGCTCGGGCAGATTTCCATGATTCCGATGCTGGCGTGGATTGCCAACAGCGCCCCGGTCGAACTCAAGGCGACGTTCTTCGCCGTGATGGCGTCGTTCACCAACCTGGCCCTGTCCCTTAGCCAGCTCGGAACCAAGTATTTGAATCAGATCTATCTCGTGACCCGCGAGATCCGAGATCCCGCCACCGGGACGGTCCAGGTCCCAGCCGACTACAGCGAGCTCGGCCCGTTGCTTATCACACAACTGTTCTTGAGCCTCGCGCTTCCCTTCGCGGCCATCCTCTTCGCCAGGGTGACGCGGTTCAAGAGCGCATAGCGCCCGCCCACTGGCATCCCCTTGACTCGTGCGCTATGATGAGCATCTAAAAGATACTGCGGCTCGTGAAGCGTGAAGCTCGCGAGGACAACAAAGGC
>JBDZUK010000004.1:103459-118814 GCA_040255165.1 Nitrospiraceae bacterium
ATGTCTCACGCTTCACGAACGGCGAGTGACGCTTCACGGTTTTCAGGAAAGGGGGCGACCGGTTTCGACGGGGATACTGACGTCGCTGGGGCATGTCGAGCTCTCGGGGACTCGTAAAACCTCCGGGAAAACAGCAACTGCCAATCAAGAACTGGCACTCGCGGCTTAAGCCGTGACGTCCCTCCACCTGAGGCCCGCGGGGGTGGAAGGGGCGCGATGCAGCGGGCTGGTCCAAGGCTGGTGCTCAGCGGCTGAGGACGAGAATGTTCTGGGCTAGCGGCTGTTCTAAGCCTGCCGATGGGCGTGGGCGGCTGCGAAACTCAAACGATCGGCTACACATGTAGAACCGGCGTGCCGACGATCTTCGGACAGGGGTTCAACTCCCCTCGCCTCCACCAAACTCGCTTTGCGCGACCCGCGCATCCAACGTGCGCGGGGATATTTTAATCTTCCTTCCCCTTATGCCTCCTCGCACAGGTCATCACGCCGATACTTCTTTCCTTCGGAGTTTCCCAGCTTGACACCATCGTCTAATCGGCGTAAGAGCGTCAATACGGCCCAAGCAGTAAGTCGAGCGGCAGGGGCCGGACAGAGCGCGCCTGTTCACGGCGCCCCTGCGTGACTCCAGCATGAGAGGAGGTGCGCATGGAAGATTCCACTCCACCTGGCCAGAAGGGCCCGCGGATCTGAGAGCGGGCTTCTACTCGGTCGTCCCGGGACGGGATTCTGGCGGCTGTGCCTTACGGCACCATCTGACCAATCGGCCATCAGCCGCAACAATGTTCTTGTAATCCCCCGACGCAGCGAATCCGGGATGAGGAACACAAGCGCCTGGGAACCTGTACTCCCCCGATCGGAAGCCTGCCATCCCTCTAGTTCCGCGGGTCTGTTGGGCCGAGACAATTCCACAAGATTCCCGGCGTCATAAGCGCCACCGCGGGCGGCCTCCCACCAATCAGTGCAAGGTCGCCCGTGTTGTCTCAGGGCGATCATTGTTGAAAGCTAGGGAATTGACGGCCTTGTTCGTCTTGACCAGCGCTCACCGAAGGAGTACCAAGGAATCAGCAACGCCGCGGTCAAAACGGCTGCGGCCGAAAAGGAGGTGGACATGGATTCATTGACGCCACCGGATCATGAGGGCCCGGCCAGGTGAGGGCGGCTTCTTGCCGATCGCGCAAAGCGCTTCCCGACTTCCCATGATCGACGTTCTCCCGCGTTGGGAGGGTTTGCGGTCGATTCAACGAATGAAGGGGAGACAGCGGCGCAGGGTCGCAGGGACCGGGGAAACAGGCTTCTCACCTCCCTCGACGAGACGCTGATTCCATAATCCTGACACGGGTCTAAGAACCACAATTCAGCGGGATAGTTGGCGTCCTAAGCGCCGCCACCGGGCCACCTAGTTCAGAGAACAGGTGGCCCGTGGTTTGTCGGGTCTCACGTGCCCTCTTTCTTTCCCGTTTTGTTTCTCCTACCATACGGCCCATGGCCGCGAAAAAACCTAAGGGTGCAAAGCCGGGCGGAACTCGGCGTCGGCGCAAACCCGCTGGGACATCTGTCGGGTTGGCAGCCACGGAGCTCCAGGCGGCCGCGCCACCGGCAGAGGTTGGCGAGTTGCATCGCGCCGTGGAGGCCGACGGTGGAAGGATGCTTGCCGCCTATCGCGAGCCGTACGGAGGTCGGTGGCTCGTCTTGGCAGCGCTGCCGATTGATGCGGTCGAACCGACGCCCTACCAGCGAAATCTATCCGATACCCATGTGCGGAGACTGGAGACCGTCATCGGCAAACTTGGTCGATTTCTCGACCCCATCATCGCCGTTCGCGCTCCGAAGCCGGAGCATCATGCCAAGTACTGGACGCCCAACGGCCATCATCGGCTGTCCGCCATGCGAACTTTAGGCGCCAAGAGTATCGTCGCGCTCCTCGTGCCGGAACCCGCGGCCGCCTATCAAATCCTGGCGCTGAATACCGAGAAGGCACACAATCTTCGGGAGAAATCGCTCGAGGTTATTCGCATGTACAAGGAGTTGGCGCGCCTCGATGAGGCCACGGAAGAGACCTATGCGCTGGAGTTCGAAGAACCGGCCCTCATCACGTTGGGTCTCTGCTACGAAAGCCGCCCCCGGTTCAGCGGCGGCGCCTATCACCCGGTCCTCAAGAGCGTCGATACATTTCTCGCGGAGCCCATGCGGCAGGCCATGATCAAGCGGCGCGACCGGGCCGAGAGACTGCTGGGGCTGGACGATGAGATCGTGAAGCAGGTCGAGGCGCTGAAAGCCAAAGGGCTGACGAGTCCGTATTTGAAAAGTTTTGTCGTCGCGAGGGTCAATCCTATCCGCTTCCGCCCGAAAGACGCCGAGCCGCTCTCGTTCGACGAGGTGCTCGATCGCATGATGAAGGCGGCCGCCAAATTCAATCCCGACAAGATCAAGGTCGAAGACCTGGCTCGATCAGGAGGGGCTCCCGCCACCGAATCGTAAGGCCCTGCCGGGTGTCTGGCGTCCGCTTCCATCCGAGGGGTAAAATACCGATCTGCTGATTCATATGGGATTCCTCACCGTGTCACCAGGAGGGTGCCATGTTCATCCGAGACGTGATGTCCACCGGCGTAGTGACCGCCCATCGTTCCGATACCGTACGCTCTCTCGTCATCAAATTGCTCAGCCGCCATTACGGCGCAATTCCGGTCGTGGAAGCCGAAGATCGCCTGGTGGGGATCGTGACGGTGCGCGATATTCTGCTGCCGCTTTATCCGAACTACGGCGAGTATATTCATGACAATGTGCGCAGCCGGGATTTCCTGGAAATGGAGGAAGGGTATCCGGAGGTGCTGGCCAAGAAGGTGGAGGAGATCATGAGCCCTAACCCCCTCACGGTATCGCCGGGCGACCCGCTGCTCCAGGCGGCCTCCTATATGGGGCTCAAAAACTTCAGGCGGATCCCGGTTGTTGAGCGCGGCAGGCTGATCGGAATGGTCAGCATCGGTGATATCAATCGCGGCTTGTTTTTCGCGAACGAGGCAGCCTGACCGGGACTCGCACGGTTGCGGTCCGAATCCCAACCCCCTTAAGATGGGGCGCTGGGGACATGAGAACAGGAGGATTTGATGAGCCTAGCAGATCATAAATGTGTCCCGTGTCGAGGAGGAGTGCCGCCCGTTGCGCCGGAGCGCGCCGACGCATTGCTGAAAGAGCTGGGGCAGGGCTGGAGCATCAATAACGCCGGTCATCTGGAACGGCTCTATACCTTCAAGGATTTCGCACAAGCACTCTCGTTCGTCAATCAGGTGGGAGCCGTTGCCGAAGCGGAAGGTCACCATCCGGATTTCTATCTGGCCTGGGGCAAGTGCAAGGTGGAAATTTGGACGCACAAAATCAATGGATTAACAGAGAGCGATTTTTATCTGGCTGCGAAAGCGGACAGAGAGTTCGAGTCGTTCCGCGCCGCGGCGTAGCGGGCGATTGGTCGGAAGGCAGGGCGATATTCATGAATGAGACAGTCGTCGCGCTCGTCAACATGCCGTTCAGCTATTCGAAGTATCCTTCGATTCAGTTGGGCACGTTGTCCGCGCTGCTGAAATCACAGGGCATTGGCGTCGACTGCCATCATTTGAACGTGCGCTTCGCGCACAAGATTGGGGTCCCGCTCTACGAGGTGATCTGCGAAAAACGCGCGCTCTTCGGCGAATGGCTCTTCTCGTATCTTCTCTTTCGAGACAATCCCAAGCGAGCCGAGTATCCGCGGGTATTCAAGCCGGTGTTCGAACAGGTGTCCGAGCAGAGCGGGCGGCCCATCGGCTATTTTGAGGAACTGGCGACCCGCATCGCCCCGCAATTCCTGACGTGGGCCCTCACCGCGATCGATTGGGGCCAATACAAGATCGTCGGCTTTACCTCGACGTTCGATCAGAACGTCGCCAGTCTCACGATGGCCAAGCTCATCAAGGACGTGTACCCCGACGTCAGAATCGTGTTTGGAGGGGCGAATTTCGACGGCGAGATGGGGATGGAATATTTCCGTGCCTTTCCCTGGATCGATTACGTCGTGGTCGGTGAAGGCGAAGAAACATTTCCGGCGCTGGTCCACCACATCGTATCCGGCGCGACGGAGCACTGTCCGAAAGGCGTGGCTCACCGTCAGGACGGAGCAATCCGGTTCGAGCCTAACGAGCGACTCTTTGGCGATTTTGCACGAACCGGCCCGCCCGATTACGACGATTACTATCATTTGCTGGCCGAGGTGGGCACAGAGGCCTCCAAAGGGCTGGATCGGATTCTCCTGTACGAGGGCTCCCGCGGCTGTTGGTGGGGGGAGAAGCACCATTGCACGTTCTGCGGGCTGAACGCGCAAAGCATGAAATTTCGCGCGAAAGCCCCGGAGCAAGTTGCGCGCGAGATGGCCGTGCTGTCCAGCCGTTACGATACCAGCCGGTTCCGCCTCGTCGATAACATCATCGACATGAAGTACGTGGAACAAGTGTTCGGCCGCTTCGCCGAGGAGCATTGCGATCTCGACATCTTCATTGAGACGAAAAGCAATCTCCAGAAATCGCAGATTCGGACGTTGGCCGCCGGTGGCGTGAAATGCATGCAGCCGGGTTTGGAAAGTCTCAGCCTCAGCCAGTTGCGCGCGATGGACAAGGGCGTCACGCCGATGCAGAACATCCAGTGTCTGAAGTGGAGTTATTATTACCGCGTCGCGGTGTCCTGGAACATCCTGCTCGGGTTTCCCGGAGAGACGAATGAGGATTATCAACGCCAGATCGCGTTGATCCCGTCGCTTTTCCATCTCCAGCCTCCCGAGGCTGTCGGCAAGTTTTGGTTGGAGCGGTTCAGTCCCTATTTCACGCGGCCCCAGGACTATGGAGTTCGCATTACGGGGCCGGGGATGGCATATGAATACGTGTACGATAGGCGCCAGGTGGATCTGAGCAAGATCGCCTACGACTTCGAGTATGAAATCGATAACTGGGCTGTCGATCACCACGTGTACCGGGAGCTCACGGAACTCGTGGCCGAGTGGCAGCGGCGACAGGGGTCGACCGATAGACCGTTTCTATATTATTCGAAAGCGTTGAGTTATGTCACGATCTACGACGGTCGGAATCCCTCGGCCCCGACACGAGAGCGATTCGACGGGCCGGCAGCTTTCGTGATCGACTTCTGCAACGAGGCGGCGAAAAGTTTTGATCAGATTCGTAGCGCCGTGGTGAAACATGGGAACGAAACGCTCACAGAAGACGTTCTGAGGTCCGTGCTGGACGACTTATGCGGCAAGCGAGTGCTCTACGAAGAGCGGGGGAAGTACTTCACGCTCGCGATCCCTGAGTATCCTTACCTGTAGCAGCGCGAAGGCGTAATCACATCGACAGCTTCTGGGACACATTCCGCATCTGCACGCCGTGCGCCAGCGATGCGCCTCCGCGGATGGCACACGCGACATGCACCGCCTCGGTCATTTCTTCGATGCTCGAGCCCTTTTCCAAGCAAGCTTGCGTGTAGGCGTCGATGCAATAGGGGCACTGAACCGCATGTGCCACCCCGAGAGCAATGAGCACCTTCTCGCGTTCGGTCAACGCGCCGTCCGCGAAGACCGCGCTGTAGTAGGTCATGAACTTTTCCCAGAGTTCTTTGTTGCCTTTGCCCATGTCGGCAAACTTGCCGAGGTCATGTGGATGGTAATAGGTCTCCATCACGGCGCTCCTCTGTTCGGATGATCTGCTGCGGATGGCAGGGAAATTCAATGCTATGCGTTGCCAGGAGGATCCGGTTCGGCGTGGGCGAGTATCTCGGAGAATCGGTTGCCCACGATCCCCGACACTTTTGCCATAAGGTCCGTCACTTCCTTCCATTCGTGAGGGAGCAGGTCGTGCTTCAGTTGCGGATGGATGGCCCATTCTGCGTCAACCCGGGTGCCTTTTCTGCTCACGAGCACGCGGAGCAGTTCAACATCCCAGGTGGGAGGCTCTCCACTGGCGGCTTGATCTGGGTTACCGTTGGATTTTCCGGATGGGGGTGTTGACATGGCCATACGTGTACGTTCCTTCAGATTTTCTGTCTCGATGGCTATCATACCTCATGGTTTGTTGTCCTGTACATGGTGCAGTGCAGTGACCTTCCCTCGCTTATTACACCAAGGGTGAGGAAGTGATCTCCTGTGTCAGACGGGCCATTTCTTGATAGGTGTGAATGAACTCCCGGGGTGTCACATCCCCGATTGTGCTATGCATCCGCTCCTCGGTGTATCGCCACCGCCATGCTGCTTCAATCCCTGTTGGGCTTCCTGCAGGGTCAGAAACCAGTGCTCGTTTAAACATTCGTCGCGAAACTTGCCGCCGTTTCCGCGTCATGGCCCCTACTCTGGAGCCCATCTCAGCACAGTGGCACTTCCAAGCCAATGGTCTAGTTTTCGGCGGGAAGGTCAAGCGGACTTTGGGAGATTATCCGGTCCGGAGAACCTGGAGCATACTCTCATGTACGAGGCCATTGCTGGCGACCAGTTCTCGTTCGTAAATCGAATGGGGACCGCCTCCGAAACTCGTCACCGTTCCTCCCGCTTCGCGCACTAAGACGACCCCCGCCGCCATGTCCCAGGGGTTGAGGTTCACCTCCCAGAATCCGTCGAACCGCCCGGCCGCGACGTAGCTGAGGTCGAGTGCCGCAGAGCCGGTACGCCGTAGGCCCTGGGCCTTCAACGCAAAGCTGTTGAAATGATTGAGGTTGTTGTTGGACGTGTCTCGAAGATTGTACGCGAATCCCGTGACTAAGAGCGCGCCGTCGAGCGCTTGGGTGCCCGAAACAGCGATGGGTGAGCCGTTGAGGAAAGCGCCTCTACCGACCTGGGCCGTAAACAACTCATGGCGGGTAGGATCGTATACGACACCGAGCACGCAGGCACCCCGATATTCCAGTCCAATAGAGACGCAGTAGACGGGGAATCGATGGGTGTAATTCGTCGTTCCATCCAAGGGATCAATGACCCACTGGAAGGGCGAAGGGCCGTTTCTGCTTGGTCCTCCCTCTTCTGCCAAGATCCGATGGTCTGGATAACGGGCGTGTATCACCCGGATGATGTGTCGCTCCGCTGCACGGTCGGCGTCGGTGACAAGATTAATGGGATTCTTGTATTCAACCTGAAATCCTGACCTAGCGTAATCCTCCAGAATGGCTCCTGCTTCCTGGGCAGCATGAATCGCCACGGCTTGATATTCATCGATGCTCGGCACGAGTGTATCAAGAGCCATCACCGCGATCATATCAAAGATGGAGCGAGCTCGGACACGCACGGTCCCGCGTGGCTCCATATGTCACTGAAATTGAGCCATTTCCTTGGAGCAAGCATAATAAACAAGCCTTAGTAATGCATTAAATGCAAACTTTCTCGTGCATATATTATAGGATCAATACTATGCATATAGCTTTTGTTATTTTTATGTTGACATGAAATCAATGCAATGCTACAAAGCAAGCATGCTTTGGATGAGGAATGCTTGTGGAAGAACTCACCGATATCCTGGTCGGTCTTGAACAGCGCATCAGTGCCTATAAGAACCGGCTTCAAGAACTGGAAAAAAAGCGACGTCGATTGGACGACGAGATCGCCACAATCAAGAAGTATCTCGAACTCGCCGAAACGTTGTACCGAGTGGAAGCCGACAAAGCCAAGCTCGCCAGCCTGTCCAGCCAGATCATCACCGACGATAAAGGTGTCCGTCCGCTCCCCGTTATGGATGTCACTGATCAATCCCGCGAGATTCTTTTGGGGCGCAGCAAGTACGTCGGAAAAAGCGTACCCGAAGCGGCGTACCAAATTTTACGGGAAGCGAACCGTCCCATGCATGCGAAAGAGCTGCTGCAACGATTGGTGGAGGGCGGACTGCAGATTAAAGGCAAAACGCCATTGACGTCCGTGGCGACGTCCCTGAAGCGCGACAAGCGCTTCAAGAAAGTAGGACCTAACACCTTTGAGGCCCTGGAAGAAGTTCTCGTTCACGCTGTGTGACGAAGACCGAGTGGAGAATCTTTCAATCCAGCGAAGGGAGGTGAGAGTCTTGGCGACAAAGAAGGCAGCGAAGAAGAAGAAGAAGTAAGCCCCGCCTCG
Source organism: Nitrospiraceae bacterium (assembly GCA_040255165.1). GTDB lineage: Bacteria > Nitrospirota > Nitrospiria > Nitrospirales > Nitrospiraceae > JBDZUK01. Next base: position 111,558 of record JBDZUK010000004.1, read on the forward strand.
ATTCTAGTGCCGGGGGTAAGGCCACTTGCTCCCGGCACTATTACCTTTTAGCACCAGCCTCCGAAGACAAGTCCCCGCAAGGTTAGAAAACAGCCATGAGCTGTGGTAGTGCCTTACTGTACCGAAGAAGCTTGAAGGGCGACGGTGGCTCTGGAAGCGGGAATGGAAGCATGGCCCGGCACGGCAACCGCGTCTTCCACGTTCAGAAGAACCCATTTATCCGGTTGGGCAAGTATCGTTTCCACTAACCGCGTGTGCAGGGCATGCCCGGACCGCTCGGCCACCAGGTGGCCGATGAAGGGAACACCCAAGAGCGAGAAGTCTCCGATGAGATCTAAGATCTTGTGGCGGACGAACTCGTTCGGAAAACGCAAGCCCGATTCGTTCAAGACCCCGTCCTTAGACAAGACGACAGTGTTGTCCAAGTTGCCGCCCTTGCCGAGCCCGCGGGCCCAAAGAGCCTCCACCTCGTGAAGAAAGCCAAACGTCCGGGCTTCAGCAATTTCCTGCTCAAACGAGCGGCTGGAGTACTCGTACGAATAGGTTTGTGTTTTGATCAACGGATGGCTGTAGTGGATTGTATAGCTCACCCGTGGGGTCGAATGCGGTTCAATTCTAACGCGGCGAGTGCCGTCGGAAACTTCGATCGGCTGCATGATTTTAAGGTACGGCTGACGGCGGCTTTGCGCCACGGTACCCACCGAGCGTATTAAGCGTACGAAAGGCGCCGCACTGCCATCCATGACAGGGACCTCGGCCGCATCTACATCGATTACTGCATTATCGATTTCCAAGCCGGCCAAAGCGGCCAAGATGTGCTCAATCGTCTTGACCTGGAATCCATTGCCGTGAATTGCGGTGCACAGTTCGGTCGCCACGAGATTGTCCACCGAGGCGGCGAGCCATGAACCTTCGGAGCTGTGTCGATTCACGAAGACGATCCCGGTGTCGGGAGCTGCCGGGCGAATCGTCATGGTGACCGGGTGGCCTGAATGCAATCCAACGCCTGAGCAAGTCACCGAACTGGCTATAGTTTGCTGATAGCGCACTGGACCTCCATTGCAAACCAGGATCCTTCTCAGCAACTCATATGCCAAAGCGGTGCTCGCTCGAACAGCATCGCAAGATGTTGATAAAACAACAGAAAGAAGTTATGGCGATATCTGGATCCTGTTGTGGAAAAACAACACCTGTGGCTTTTTCAAAAAGCACGGCGTACTTGATCTGAGGAGTCTCGATTCATCCGCTGCCCCGTGAGCAGCCGAGATTCCAAGCGTCTTAACCCCAATCATACGAGTTTTGCGGATGGTGGAGCAATATTCGTTGTGACGCGAGCGTCAGGGGCGCGGTTCTAATTCGATCAGGCCTTTTCTAATGGCCAGGATGGCAGCCTGTGTCCGATCGTAGACCTGTAGCTTGTGGAAAATGTTACGCACATGGTTCTTGACGGTCTTTTCGCTAAGATCAAGACTGTTTGCGATTTCCTTGTTGGTTTTCCCGTCCGCGACCAAACGGAGAACGGTGATTTCTCGTTCCGTCAGGTCATGTTCGACCCAGGCAGGTTTCTTACCCTTCTTCTGGGCCATAAGCGAAAACTCCGCAAGAATCTTGCTCGCGACGGAGGGATGGATTAGCGATTCGCCGCGGTAGATGGCTCGAATGGCGGCGACGATCTGCGAGGATTCTGAGTCCTTGAGCAGATATCCGGTCGCGCCGGCTCGTACGAGATCGAAGATATACTGCTGCTCTTCGTACATTGTCAGCGCCACAATGCCGATGTGGGGGAACTCGCGCTTGATTTGCCGGGTGGCCTCCACGCCGCCCATTCGGGGCATGCTCACGTCCATTAGGATGACATCGGGCAGGAGTACCCGGGCTTTCTCGACCGCCTCCATACCGTCCTGTGCCTCACCCACCACGTGAATGTCCTCTTTGGTCTTTAAAATCGCCGCAAGTCCCTCGCGCACGACCCGATGGTCGTCGGCGATCAGGACCTTAATCTTTTCCATTGCGTGACGCCTCCTTCTTCATCAGCGGCACGTCCACCACGATTTTCGTGCCGCGCCCCTTTTTTGATTCAATCGTCCCTTCCCCACCCACCAAACGGGCGCGTTCCAAAATGCCGCGAATGCCGAAATGGTCCCACTTTTCCGGGTCTCGCAGGATTGTAGCCATGTCGAACCCAACGCCGTTGTCGACAATGGTGACGCGGAGCCGCTCCAGGGCGATGTCCAGCTGCACTGACACACGAGTAGCCTTCGCATGTTTTTGCACGTTGCTTAAAGCCTCTTGCACGATGCGGAACAGAAAAATTTTCGTCCTCGGGAAGAGAATCTGCTCATCCCCGGACACCGAGAATTCAGTCTTGATGTGGTATTGCGTCTCGTAGGATTTGAGATAGTTGGTCAAGGCGGGGATCAGCTCCATCTTGTCGTAGTGGAGCGGCCGCAAATTGAAGATGACTTGCCGCGCTTCCTGGATGGCCAACTTCAGCTGAGCCTTGGACTCCTTCAGCGTTGCCAGGCTGGCCCTGGGATTCTTGCGAATGAGCTGCTGCGCCAGATCCAACTTGAAATTCACCCCGGCCAGGCTCTGCACCAACCCGTCGTGGATTTCGCAGGCGATGCGGGTCCGTTCTTCCGTCACGGCTGCGCCGGTCTCCTTCACGTAGAGCCGATAGAGAGATTGGTATTTGTTCAGGGTCTTTTCTATCTCGGCTGTGGCGCGAATGCGGGCTTCGATCAGCTGCCACATGAATTTGGCGCTGGCGCCGCCGATTACGGTCACCCCCATGCGATGGAAGTCTTGGAGAAACTCCTCGACCGACGGGTTGCCGGAGACGTCGATGATCAGGTCGACTCGTTCGAGGTCGAGGAGTTCTCGATAGTCTTCGGTGACCGGGATGCGGAGGCGTTTCGCCAGGCCGAGGCCCGGGGCTTTGGAATCGATCTCGGCGACCCCGACGATTTCGACAAGCGGATCATTGGCGAAAATCTCCATCAAAGCCGTGCCGCCCCGACCGGCGCCGACGATGGCGACGTTGGTCGCGCCGGCAGTTTTAGCGGACGGCTTGCGCCGCGTCACTTTGGTGAGTGGAGTGGTCGGCATAGAACAAAGCCAGGACGAGAAGTGACGCGCAGAACCGAGAGCCGCCGCAGGTGGACGGCCGTTCGATGGCGCGCATGAGGGAGGACGGGCGCGGCGGCGTCAGCGTTCGCGACGCTGCTGAGCCAGAGCTTTCAACTCGTCCATGAACTGATCGATATCTTTAAACTCCCGATACACGGAAGCAAACCGGACGTAGGCGACCTGGTCCAGCTGATGCAGCTCTTTCATGACTTCCTCTCCTACCACCCGGCTCTCGATCTCAGTTTCTCCCATCTCCTGAATCCGCTTTTCAATGCGGTCCGTCACCGCTTCGATAGTGGCGGTGCTGATGGGGCGCTTTTCGCAGGCTTTCTTGAGGCCCGATAGAATCTTCGTCCGGTCGAACGGTTCCCGCCGGCCATCCTTCTTCACGACCACGGGCAGGGTCTCTTCCACCCGTTCGTAGGTCGTATAGCGGCGCTTGCATCCGAGACATTCCCGTCGCCGGCGGATGACCTCCCCTTCCTTGGCCATGCGGGAATCGACCACTTTATCTTCGAGCTCATCGCAAAAGGGGCATTTCACGAGCGGCGACCTTGCTCCCGAACGTCAGGCGTAGGAGTGGAATATCGGGAATCGGGCACAGAGGGTCTTCGCCCGTGCACGCACTTCATCCAATACTGCGGGATCTTGGCGGTGCTGGAGGACACGGTCGAGGAGCCCGACGATTTCCTTCATCTCCGCTTCTTTCATGCCGCGCGTCGACACGATGGGTGTCCCGAGCCGAATGCCGCTCGCGATCGCCGGAGGCTTCTCGTCGTAAGGAACGGCGTTCTTATTCACGATAATCCCGGCCGCATCCAGGGCCGCGTCCGCTTCTTTCCCGGTAATGCCTTTGCTGCTCAAATTGACGAGCATGAGGTGCGTGTCGGTGCCGCCTGAGACGATCTTGTATCCGCGGTCGATCAATCCTTGCGCCAGCGCGCGGGCATTGGCGACGACTTGCTCCTGATAGCGTTTGAAGGAGGGCGATAAGGCTTCTTTGAAAGCAACCGCCTTTGCGGCGATCACATGCATCAACGGGCCGCCCTGCAACCCCGGAAACACGATCTTATCCACAGCCTTGGCATGTTCAGCCTTGCACATGACGACGCCACCGCGCGGACCTCGGAGTGTCTTATGGGTCGTGGTCGTCACGAAATCCGCATAGGGCACAGGATTGGGATGGAGGCCTGCCGCGATGAGGCCGGCGATGTGCGCGATATCCACCAACAGGTAGGCCCCGACGGATTGAGCGATCTGTTGAAAACGCGGAAAATCAAGTGTGCGGGCGTAGGCGCTGGCTCCCACGACGATCATTCTCGGGCGGCATTCCTCGGCGAGTTTTTGAACGGCATCGTAATCTATCGTTTCCGTCTGGCGATCCACACCGTACGAAAAGGCCCGAAAAATGATGCCGGAAAAATTGACTTTGCTGCCGTGCGTCAAATGCCCGCCTTGGGCGAGATCCATGCCGAGGATGGTATCTCCCGGCTTCAGCACCGAGAGGTAGGCCGCCATGTTGGCCTGCGAGCCGCTGTGCGGTTGGACGTTGACGTGATCCGCCCCGAAAATCTGCTTGGCGCGCTGGATAGCCAGCTCTTCGACCGCATCAACATGCTGGCAGCCGCCGTAGTACCGTTTGCCCGGATAGCCTTCGGCGTACTTGTTCGTCATCAAGCAGCCTTGCGCCGCCAAAACCGCCGGGCTGGCGAAATTCTCTGAGGCAATCAGGAGCAGCTTCTCACGTTGCCGCTGTTCTTCGGCCATGATGGCTTGAAAGGTTTCCGGATCGGCGGCCCGCAGCGCGTCCAGCGATCCTATCGCGTCGCTCATTACATTCCTCCTGACATCACTCGGCCGGTTGCGCTTCCCCCTCTTGCTTTTTTACGACCCGCACCGTCACGGCCGCCGTCACCTCACGGGGCAGCTTGACGGGCACCGTGAAAGTGCCAAGTTCCTTGATCGGCTGGGGTAACTGAACTTTGCGCCGATCCACGGTGAATCCCTGCTCGGCAAGCCCTTCCGTGATGTCCTTCGACGTCACGGAGCCGAACATCTTGTCGTCCTTGCCCACTTGGGCGTAGATCGTCAGGCTAACGGAAGAAAGCTTCTGCGCGTGTACCTCGATCTCGAGCCGTTCCTTCTTCGCTTTTTCGGCCATAACGCGTTTGGCGTGCTCGAATTCCCTAATGTTGCGGCTGTTTGCCTCGCTGGCTTTTTTACGCGGTAGCAGGTAGTTTCTCGCGAAGCCGTCGGAGACCTCCAGAACATCGCCGAGATGTCCGACTCCTTCCAGGGTCTCTTGCAGAATGACTTTCATACCCTAACTCCTTCTGTTGAAAGGAAAAGAGAATACTGGGGGGGCCACCAAAAGTCAATCGCGCCAAGGAGGAAGTCGTGCGGGAAACCACTGCCGGACGAACTGCGGCGGTGTCACCGGGCGGCTCGACGCCGAGCTGGACAGTCTGTTCGCGGCCCGATTAAGATAGCCGCTGGAAGCGTCTATGACGACCATACGTGAATTGATCGAAAGTTTGGCATCTCGGCTTGAGGTGGACCAGGAGCGGGTGCTATCAGGTGGGCTCGATAGCCCAGTCACCATCCTAAACGGCCGGCATCTATGGACGGCGGGCACGCTCCACCTGTACGAGTTCCAGCTGCCGGCCGGCGTGGACGTCATGATCGATGTGCCGGTTTCTCTCATTCCGGCTGAAGAGCAAGGCGAACCGACGGAGGGAATTCTGCTCAGCCGGCGCGGCGACACGGTGCTTCTTCAGACATTCGATGCGGTCGGAACACACGTGCCTTCCGCAACCTTGGTTCCCGACCGAGCCGGCTTTTTATCGACAGCGGCGGCGCGGTTGATGGAGATGGCGACGAAGGCCGATGCCTACAGCCTTGGCCCGTCCGAGAGGCTCGTTCCATTGCTGGCTCGCGGCGACGTGGAGGCCGGAGTGCCGTTGGGGTCGCCCGGCTCAGCGGTGCTCACCACCGTGTGGGCCGAGGATCAAGGGATCCGTCGGCAAAAGATTGCCAACCTGATCATCGAGCAGATCCGCCTCAATAAGCGCATTCTTGTCGTCAGTGCCGATCATCATCGGGCCGACGAATTTGTGGGTGCCGTTGCGCGCGCCATGAAAGCTGCCGGCTTGTCCTTCAAAACATGGATCAGCCGCTATGAAACCGCGCTGACGCAGCAAGCGGGCGGCATGCTGATTCAGGATTTAGGGTTTGAGATGCAAATGCATCAGTTTTACGCGAAGTCGCGGGCGGAGAAGGCCAGTCTACGCCGGAAGTATGATCGGTTTCGAGAGCTGACGCCGCTGCTCGCGTACAAGACTCAAAAGCAACGTGATCTTGATGAAGTGCGGCTCTTGGAATGGCGTTTGCTCACGCAACTGAGCGAGCTTCAGGCGAAGACCAAGGAAGTGGATCAGACGCTGAAAGAGTATGAGAACCTGCCTTTGTTGAAACGGCTCGGCATGCAGGCCGTGGGCAAGAACGTCGAGTCGCTCGAGGTCTACCGTGCGTTGTACCAGCAACAAATCAAAGCGCTGATGGAGGAACTGAACGTCGCCAAGCAGCGCATCGACGAACTCGTGCCGGAAGCGGCGCTACCGAAAGATTTGCGGCCCGAGTTCGAGGAGCTGAAGGAAGAGGTCGCCCGATTGGGCGGCACGAGAAAAATACGCGAGCTTCTCGCGGCGGAGGAAGACACCAATCGGCAAGCCTTCATTCAGAACCGACGACTGGTTGTGACGACGGCCGGCCGCGTCATCAACGATCCGCTCTTCACCCGCGTACGGTTCGACATCCTCATAGCCGATGAAGCCCCTCTGATTCCGGCCGCTTTTCTCATGGCTGCCGCCGGCCTCGTTCGCGACCGCATCGTGCTCAGCGGAGATCTCCGTGACATCGCAACGGCCGGTGTCTGGGGCGCCACCGGCGCCCAAGTGCCGGTCGTGGGGTAAACCCCGCTCAGCGTGCTTCCCTTGACGAGCAGTGCAGGAATTCAGGATAATCCCGTCTCCCTCCCAAGTGCCGAAGTGGCGGAACTGGCAGACGCACTAGATTCAGGGTCTAGCGCCCGCAAGGGTGTCCGGGTTCAAATCCCGGCTTCGGCACCAA
>JBDZUK010000033.1:0-2800 GCA_040255165.1 Nitrospiraceae bacterium
TTGAAGCAGCAGCAGCCGCATCATGATCCGACCCTGGATCGGCATGGCGGCGATGGCTGATTCAATATGAGCTGCAGTGAGTGGGGAGGGCATGTGGGTTCTTGACCGGATGTTGAGAAAGCGCCAGCGTCGTTCTCGCTTCGTCCGGAGGTTCAACGTACGGCGATGGTACGCCTCACCTCCGCCCTTCGGTGCGGCTTCGCTGAGCGGCCTTTAAACATCCTAATGTACGTTCATAAGAAGAACATCACGAAGGTTTGCCTAAGCCGATCCTGTCTGTTGCGCCTCCAAATACGTGGCGACGTATTCGCGGATTTGTTGCACCGTCCCCGTGGAGAACAATTCTCGGGGAATTTCGACGCGGGTAAGCTTGGCCGGATCCACGCCGCGCTCCATCGCGTACTCCTCGTCGATGTACAAGCTGACCGACCCGTCGGGATATCGGATGGCGTAGAGCGCGTTGGTGTCTGCCATAGTGCGTTCGACGTGAAGCGGCGGCGCGAGCCCTACTCGTAACATATGCCTCGCTCGGCTGTCAAAGCCGTTGAGCAACGCCGCTGGACGGGCGTTTCGTCACGAAGCAGCGGCGTCGCCAGACGATATAGCCGGTGAATCCGGCCAGCGTGATCAGCAGCGTCAGGCGGACGCGTCCGGGACCGAAACAGGTCAGGTTTACCACGGCGTTCGTCATGCCGTAGGCGGCATAGAGAAGATAGAGAAACAGGGACCAACGGCGAACGGCCAGAAATCCGATGCCGACCGCCGTGTGCAATACCGGCGAAATAGCCTTCGTGAGGAAGCCGAAGGCCCCGTCCGGTTTCGTGCAGAAGAAAGGCAGAAGGTAGTCGGGGTTGTTGAGAATGATGACGGAGTCATTGACGGCGCTGAGGAGAAACAACGCGCCCAAAAAACGGACGTCGTGGGCGCGTTGCCAGACTGCCTGCCATGTTCTGACCGGGGCCGGCTGTACCGAGCTGGGGCCAAGGTAGGCGTCGTAGCTTTGGATGGCCCACCAGGGCAGGGCGAGGAGCATGAAAAAGAACACCTCGGCCGCGCGTCCCGATACGCGGCCGAGTCCTACGCTCAAGAGTACCAACAGGGCGGCGCCGGCGAACGCCCCGAGCCCCGCTCCCGTCCGTCGCTGCCGGATTTGGCCCAGGCCTGGGATCAACGCGGAAAGCAGCGCGGCACGGCTGTCTCGATGGGGTCCGTGGGCAGCATGATTCGACAAACGACGAGCCTCTCGGTGGCAAGTCGAAAAAACACGGCCTTCGGTCCTAGGACCGAAGGCCGTGACGGGATGCAGTCAACGCTTCGGCGACTCAGCCGCCGAGCGTATCCAGCATTTCCTTCAAGCTTCTTCTGATACAGGTGAAGATCGGGGTGTCGCGCAACGTATACCGGCTGCCTTCCGTCTCGCGTAAGGCCATGACGAGGTCCAGAAAATCTTCCGGCTTGTCGCTCTCGAATGCGACCACCCACTCCTGATCGTCTAGGCCGAATGAATAGGTCGTGTTCAACTTGACGGATGGAAAGCGGTGGCCTACCTCGATATGCTCGTCCATCATGCCTTGACGCGCCGCCTTCGTGAGAAGGAACCATTCGCGCGTCTTGAGGAACGGGTACACGAAGATGTATTTCGCTTTGCCCGGCACGACGGTGAGGCGCTTGCTTTCTTGATTTTCATGCGTGTGATGGTCGACGTAGATCGACCGCTTGGTCATGGAGAGATAGGAGTAGGGCGTGGAAAGATAGCGCCCCAGCCCCGACGCGAGAATCTTGCTGCTCATTTCCTGGAACAATTCGAGCTCGTAACTGATCCGCCAGAGCATGATGTCGCAATCCCCGCGGATGCCGACGGTGGAGTACGCGAGCACGAGCACCTTACCCTGGTAATCTTCGATCGCCCGTATGAATTCTTGCTTCCCCCTGGTCCGTTCGTCTTCAGGCAGCCGCCGCCAGGCCGGATCGACCTTATAAAACACGAAATTCACGTACTGGCGCCTGGGGGTCTGTTCGGGACTCGACATCGGCACTCCTCCTGCAAGTTCTTGAAAAGGCGGATTTATAAGCGCGGTCTGGTGTGTTTAGCACTGCGGCTTCCCGTTTGTCAATAATGGCGGCGGGCGTTCGTTGACACCCCGGGGACGTTCTGATAATTCGTGATTTCCGTCCACCGTTGAGGCTTGCATGCGGATCATGGTGTCCGTCGTGGCCCTCCTTTTTGCCGTGAGCGCACACCCGGTTCGCGCCATCGAAGTCCAGCCCGATCCTGAAAAAGTAGCGGCGGCCTTGGAGCGAGGGAAGGCATCAGCCAGAGCCCGCACGTCGCCGGATGCGCTGTACGCTTGGTTCGGCGGCAAGGAGGAACTGCATCCGAAAGGCTTCATGATGACGAAGGTGGGCAGCCTCGCAGTGCTGGCGTCGCATTTCGCCCTGCGCGCTGAGCAGCCGGGGGAGGCCGACATCGCGCAGATTTTGGAAAGCAACACCTTTTTGGTCAGCGTCTTCATCTTCGGCAACCGGCCCGATTTTGCCGTGGATAGTTACGTGATCCTCGAGCAGAACGGACGGTCCGTGGTGCCGGTCAACGTGCGATACGATGCGAGGGCCGCGCGCAGCGCCGCATGGCCGGAAGCCCCGCGCTTTCGCGCGAAAGTCGTCGCGGCATTCGGCTACTCCGACATCGACCCTTTGGCAAAGACCAGGTTGACCGTCTTTCCGAGCGCCGGCGGGGAAGTCAGCTTCGACCTGAACCTCGCGGAGATCGAGTGAACGGCATGCCGGCTTCCGCTGATTC
>JBDZUK010000033.1:2900-12198 GCA_040255165.1 Nitrospiraceae bacterium
GGTGCGATCGTGCTCCCCAATCCCGTGGGCTCGGCCCCAGGCTTCTGTCTGTCCTGGAAACATACGGTGATCATCGCGCTGCCCGGCGTTCCGGCCGAAATGGAGCAGATGTTCCTTCAGTCGGCCTTGCCGATTTTGAAGGAAAAGATCCGGGCCGCGCTTTCACCCGTCGTGCGCCGCGTGTTCCATACGTTCGGTTTGCCGGAAGCCGATGTGGACGACAAGCTCAAAGGCGTGTGTCGCGCAGACGGTGCGGTGGACCTCGGTCTGCTTGCGTCGCCGCTCGGTGTGCTGGTTTCACTGACGACTCGTCCTCGATCCGTATCACAAGCCGGGGCTGATATGGACGTCTTGGCGGATGTAGTCCGACGGAGATTGGGTGATTGGATCTACGCGGAGGGTCGGGATCAAATGGAAGAAGTGGTGGGCCGTCTGCTGATTCAGCGGGGGCGGACGGTCGCACTGGCGGAATCGTGCACCGGAGGCCTTATCGGACATCGGCTGACCCAAGTGCCGGGGTCCTCGGCCTATTTGGATCGGTCCGTCGTCTGTTACAGCAATGCCGCAAAGACCGACATGCTCGGAGTCCAGCCGGAATTGATTCAGCGACACGGAGCCGTAAGCGCGCCGGTTGCTGAGGCCATGGCGCGCGGCGTGCGAGAACGAAGCCGGACGGATCTAGGGCTGAGCGTGACCGGCATTGCAGGACCGGGCGGAGCGACGGACACCAAGCCGGTCGGACTGGTCTATGTCGCCCTCGATGCAGGGGATGGCCGTCCCGCCGTGAAAGAGTTCCGATTCCATGGCGATCGTCAGGTGATTAAGCTGCGTTCGTCGCAAGCGGCTCTAGACCTCTTGCGGCGCTGGCTCAGTGCACCGGAGAAGAAGATATGATCCGGTCTTTTCTGGCGGTCGAGCTGCCGGATGAACTGCGAAACGGAATTGCCGCTCTTCAAGATGAGCTGAGGCAGAGGCTCAATCATGGCGTTGGAAAGTATGCACGAATCCAATGGGTTCAGATATCATCCATCCATCTGACCATGAAGTTTCTCGGCGACATCGAAGAAGAGTTGGTTGAACCGATTCATGGGGCCATCACCGACGCGGTCTGCGCGCTGGAGGGGACCGACCTCCTTCTCTCTAGGCTTGGCTGCTTTCCGCATATACGTGCTCCCCGGGTTCTATGGGTCGGATCATCCGGAAATAAAGAGACGGGGGAGCTGCCTGTGGCGGATCTCCATCGCGCGATCGAGGAATGCATGCCGCGATTCGGATTTGCCAGGGAGACGAAAGAGTTCACGCCCCACCTGACTCTGGCCCGCGTGAAGGAAGGTGAGCGCCAGGTCGGAGCGGCCTTGACCAAGAGCGGTATCTTGGACCGCCCAATCACGCTCAGTGCTCTTCCCGTGCGCTCCGTCGCGTTGATGAAGAGCGATCTCCGGCCGACGGGAGCCGTGTATACCAGGCTTTGGGAAGTGAAAATCGGCCGGCAGTGATCCCAGCCGTCTTCTCCGTCGCGCCTCTCTTCGAGATGTTTCAAAAGCCAGCCCGCACGTGTCCGTCCGAAAGTTGGGCTAGGTTTGCCTGCCTAACTTCGGTATAATCCCGCCTCCCGATTAACGGAGGAACCTTCTATGGCTGAGAAAGACGAGAAGAAACGCGCGCTGGACTTGGCCCTGTCCCAGATTGAAAAGCAGTATGGCAAAGGGGCCATCATGAAACTCGGCACTGCCGAGGCGCCGGCGGATGTGCCGGCGATTTCTACCGGGTCTCTGGGGCTGGACATCGCCTTGGGAGTCGGCGGCTTTCCACGGGGGCGGGTCGTCGAAATTTTTGGTCCGGAGGCTTCCGGCAAGACGACGTTGACGCTGCATGCGATCGCCGAGGCCCAGCGGGCGGGGGGCGTGGCGGCATTCATCGACGCCGAACATGCGCTCGATCTCGGCTACGCGAAAAAACTCGGCGTGCAGACCGATGATCTCCTCGTGTCCCAGCCGGATACCGGAGAACAGGCGTTGGAGATTGCCGAAACCTTGGTGCGCAGCGGAGCGATCGACCTCATCGTCGTGGATTCGGTCGCGGCGTTGGTTCCCCGCGCGGAAATCGAAGGCGAGATGGGCGACGCCCACATGGGGCTGCAAGCCCGCCTGATGTCGCAGGCGCTGCGCAAGCTTACGGCCGCGATTTCAAAGTCGATGACGACCGTCATCTTCATCAACCAAATCCGCATGAAATTGGGCGTGATGTTCGGCAATCCGGAGACGACGACCGGCGGCAACGCGCTGAAGTTCTATTCCTCCGTGCGGTTGGACATCCGGCGCATCGAATCCATCAAGGAAGGGCAAGATGTGACCGGCAGCCGTGTGCGCGTGAAGGTCGTGAAAAACAAGATGGCGCCGCCGTTCAAACAGGCGGAATTCGACGTGATGTTTGCCGAAGGGATCTCCAAGACGGGCGAACTGGTGGATTTGGGCGTGGACAAGAAGGTGTTGGAAAAGTCGGGCGCCTGGTACTCCTATAAAGGAGAGCGGCTGGGGCAGGGGCGTGATGCCGTGCGGGATTTCCTGAAGAGCAACCATGCCCTGGCTCGTGAGATCGAAAGCCAGCTCCGGGAGTTGGCCGGCCTTCCCGGCCGCGGTGAGAAGCGAGGAGACGGGAAAGACGCCAAAGAGGCGAAGGAAGGCAAGGAGGAGAAACGGATCGACGGCCGCCCAGACGAGAAGCGCCCTCACGCCGCCCGAGCCCTGCACTGAGCAGGGACGGCGGACCGGGTGAGGCGACAGGACAGGAGCACGGCGCGCGCGGCCGAGCGGTATCTCGACGACGCCCTCCGGTATCTTTCCCGGTTTGATCGCACCGCCAGCCAGATCGAAACGCACCTTCTCCGCAAAGGGGCCACCGCAAAACAAGCCCGGGCGGTACTCGCGAAGTTGACCGCGCTCCGGTATGTTGATGATGAAGCCTATGCGGTCCGGTGGGCAGAGTCGCGCCTCAACCGGATGCCGATGGGCAAAGAACGGCTGAGGGCCGAGCTGTCCGAAAAGGGGTTTCCGGAACGGGTTGTCGAGCGAGCGCTCCTGTTGAGCTACGGGGGTCGCAGCCAGGAATCGATCGCCCGGTTGGCGCTTCGGCGGCGAGGGGTCTCGAGGGAGCGGTCAGCGCGGCAGGCGATGGGATTTCTGCGACAGCGGGGTTTTGATGAAGAGACGATCGAATCGGTCATCCATGACAGGGAGCGAGAGAGGGTCGACGAAGGATGAGTAACAGCGCGCACGATCTTCGCCGGAGTTTTATCCGCTACTTCGAGCAGCAGGGGCACCAGGCCGTGCCGAGCTCGCCGTTGATCCCTCAGGCGGATCCGACGCTGCTCTTTACGAATGCCGGGATGAACCAGTTCAAGCGGGTCTTTCTCGGAGAAGAGACCAGGCCCTACAAGCGCGCCGCGTCGGTGCAAAAATGTTTGCGGGCGGGCGGCAAGCACAACGATCTGGAAAACGTCGGCTATACAAGACGGCATCATACGTTTTTCGAAATGTTGGGCAATTTTTCTTTCGGCGATTATTTCAAGGAAGACGCAATTCGGTTCGGATGGGAATTCTTGACGAAGGTCGTTGGCCTCCGAAGAGACGGCATGTGGGTGACGATTTTCCGCGACGACGACGAAGCCGGGACCCTGTGGCGGAAGATCGGGGTGCCGGAATCTCGCATCCTGCGCTGCGGGGAGAAGGACAACTTCTGGCAGATGGCCGATACGGGGCCCTGCGGCCCCTGCTCGGAAATCCATTTCGATCAGGGTCCGTCCGTACCCGGGGACGACAGGCCGAACGGCGAAGGCGATCGCGTGATCGAGATTTGGAACCTCGTCTTCATGCAGTTCAACAGGGACGCCCAAGGCACGCTGCACCCGCTGCCCAAGCCCAGCATCGACACCGGGATGGGGTTGGAGCGCCTGGCGGCCGTGGCGCAGGGGGTGTACAGCAACTATGACAGTGATTTGTTCACGCCTTTGCTCCGGGCAATCAGCCGGCGCGCGGGCGTAGAGTATGGGCGGCAGGAGGCGAGCGACCGATCGATGAGGGTCGTCGCCGATCATCTGCGCGCCGTCACTTTTTTGATGGCCGACGGGGTCTTGCCCTCCAATGAAGGGCGTGGCTATGTGCTCCGCCGGATTCTCCGGCGCGCCGCCCGGCACGGCCGGCTGCTCGGGATCGTGGAGCCGTTTCTGTATGAATTGACTTCGCCGGTCGTCGAACAGATGCGCGGCCCGTATCCGGAAGTCGGCGCGGCGGCGGGAACGATCGCTGAAGCGACCCGCGGTGAAGAGGAGCGGTTCATCGCGACCCTAGACCAGGGGCTTCCGATCCTGAATGACCTCATCGAAAAAACCAAAACTGCCGGCCGCACGGTGTTGCCCGGCCCCGACGTCTTCAAGCTGTATGATACCTATGGATTTCCCTTGGATCTCATCGGCGAGGCCTGCCGCGAACAGCACATGACCGTGGATGAAGCGGGGTTCGATCAGGCCATCGAAGAGCAGCGCAATCGCGCGAGAAAAACGGCCGGCTTTGAGATGGAGACGACCAGGCCGGGGGTGGCCGAATTGGCTGAACGGGTCGGACCGACAACCTTTGTCGGCTACGACGGCCTGACTTCGGAGGGAAGCCTCAAAGCCATCTTGAAAGGCGATCGGCTCGTCAAAGAGGCGGTCGAAGGCGACGAGGTCGAGTTGGTCCTCGATGTGACGCCGTTTTACGCCGAAGGGGGCGGTCAGGTCGGCGACCAGGGAGTTCTTGCGGGACCCGAAGGTCGAGTCGAGATCAAGGAAACCACCAGGCCGGTGCCGACAGTGATCCTACACAAGGGCACGGTCCGCGCCGGATGCATCAGAGAAGGGGAGCGGCTGCAGATGACGGTGAACGCGATAACCCGCCAGGACGCGGCCCGCAACCACACGGCCACGCACCTGGTCCACGCGGCGCTGCGCGAACTGCTCGGCCCGCATGTGAAGCAATACGGGTCGTTGGTGGCCCCGAATCGGTTGCGGTTCGACTTCGCCCATTTCAAGCCGCTGGGTTCGCGCGACATCGATGACATCGAAGCACTGGTCAACGATCAGGTGCGCCGCGATCAGGCGGTACGGACGGACGTGATGGGGATTCAAGACGCGGTGGCCAAGGGGGCCCTCGCGTTCTTCGGCGACAAGTACGGCGATCAGGTGCGCGTTGTCTCGATTGACACGTTCAGCAAGGAACTCTGCGGCGGCACCCATTGCCGCCATACGGGAGAAATCGGCGTCTTCCGCATCGTGTCCGAAACCGGCGTGGCGGCGGGCGTGCGGCGGATCGAAGCCCAGACGGGCAGCGGTGCGTTGGCGCAGATGAAGAAGTTGGAACACGACGTCCGCGAACTGGCTGAGTTGCTCAAGGTCGGCCCCTCCGAAGTCGTCGGCAAGGCCAAGAAACTCATGAGTCAACTCAAGGAAAGGGAGCGCGAGCTGGACGAACTGAAGCTCAAGATGGCATCCGGCTCCGCGGCTTCGTCCACCGTCAGGACGGTCAACGGCGTCCAAGTCCATGCGCAGCGGGCCGACGGGCTGGACGCGAACGCCATACGCGCACTGGCGGATCAGGTACGAGACAAATTGCGCAGCGGCGTCGTGGCCTTGGGGTCGGTGAACGACGGCAAGGTATCGCTGCTCGTGGTCGTGACCAAGGATTTGGTCCCGCGGCTCAAGGCCGGCGACCTGATTAAACCGCTGGCGGCGGAAGTCGGCGGCACGGGCGGAGGGCGTCCTGAAATGGCGCAGGCCGGCGGAAAAAATCCTGAACGGGTCGATGCCGCGCTGGAAAAGATTTTTGGGCTGGTCGAAACCTCGTTACAGCGGTAAATTAATGAGCAGCGGACGCATTCTCGCGTTGGATCACGGCACGAAACGGATCGGAGTCGCGCTGAGCGACGAGCTGGGGTGGACGGCGCAGCCGCTGGAGACTTTCGAGCGCCGCACCCTGGACCGCGACGTCGCACATATTCAGGACTTGGTGCGGGAGCACGAGGTCACCCGGGTGCTGCTCGGTTTGCCGCTCCGTCTCGACGGAAGCGAAGGACCGGCGGTCCAGGCGGTCCGCGCCTTTTTGGAGCGGCTGGAGGCGGCGCTGCCCGTGCCTGTCGTGACCTGGGACGAGCGAATGACGACGAAGGCGGCGGAGGAGCTGTTGATCGCCGCCGACGTCAGCCGTAAAAAGCGAAAAGGGACGGTCGATCGTGTGGCGGCGGCGATCCTGTTGCAAAGCTACTTGGAGAGCCTGACCGAACCGGAGCCGCCGCACATGGACAGGCAGGATGCGCAGGCGTGGCCCGAAGGACCAGCGTACGATACCGAGCCGGTAGAGGATGCTCATGATGCGTCGATGGATGCTGCCGGGTCTCGTTCTCGCCGTCGCGCTCGCGGGAGGCGCGGCGTATCTGGTCGTTAAATGGGCTCAAGCCCCGGTGGCCGGGCCTACCGAGTCCGCTCCCTCCAAAATTGTGGTCATTCCAGAAGGATCCAGTTTCCAGCAAGCGGCGGCGCTCTTGAAACAGGAGCAGCTCATCAAGAGCCGTTCGGCCTTCGTCCTGCTCGGCAAAGTTCAGGCGGCCGATCGGAGAATTCATCCGGGCGAATATGAATTCACCGCTGCGATGCCGCCGGCCGACATTCTTGCGAAGCTGCTGGCCGGACGCGTGGTCTTGCACCCCATGACCATCCCGGAAGGCTTTACTTTGGTGCAGATCGCGGACGTCGTCGGTCAGCAAGGCATCACCGACTCCGGCGAATTTTTGCGCCTGGCCAAAGATCGGGGCTTCATCGCGTCGCTCGGCATCAAGGCAGATACGCTGGAGGGCTATCTCTACCCCGATACCTACCGGTTTCCCAGAAACATGAGAGCGAAAGACGTGATCCAGACCATGGTCAA
This sequence comes from Nitrospiraceae bacterium, assembly GCA_040255165.1. GTDB lineage: Bacteria > Nitrospirota > Nitrospiria > Nitrospirales > Nitrospiraceae > JBDZUK01. Next base: position 9,854 of record JBDZUK010000033.1, read on the forward strand.
CCAACTATGGACCGTGTATGGTCCCGGTCTGCAGGCCCGAGCCGAGGAATTGGGCCTTACGGGTCATGAGGTGCTCACGCTTGCCTCGGTGATCGAAAAGGAAACCAGCGTCGGCGAGGAACGGCACTTAATCTCGGCCGTGTTCCACAATCGGCTCAAGAAAAAAATTCCGCTTCAGAGTGATCCGACGGTCATCTATGGGCTCCCGGAGTACGACGGCAATATCCATAAGAAAGATCTCTTGAGTCTGAGCCCTTACAATACGTACCGCGTGCGCGGCTTGCCGCCCGGTCCCATCGCCAGTCCGGGGATTGAATCCATCAAGGCCGCGCTCTATCCCTCCAAGGCGCCCTATTTGTATTTCGTGTCAAAGAATGACGGGACACACCATTTCTCGGTGACGTTGATCGAGCACAATCAAGCCGTGGACAAGTACCAGAAACGGCCGTTCCGCCGCGTGGTTCACCGCAAGGCCTAACGCCATCAAGCCAACCATCACATGTCCATCGACGCACCAGACTGGAATCTGCCCGCCTTGATCGATCATACGGTGTTGCGGCCGGAAGCGACGAAGAGCGACATACTGCGGTTGTGCAACGAAGCCAGGCAATTTGGGTTTACGGTCGTCTTTGTGCCGCCTTGTTACGTGGACGATGCCGTAGCGGCCGTTGCGGGATCCGGGATTCGGGTCGGGATTCCGATCGGCTTTCCCCTTGGGGGACATACGACCAAGGCCAAAGTCGCAGAGGCGGTCGAAGCCGTGGCCCACGGCGCTCAGGTGTTGGACATGGTGATCAACGTAAGCCGCCTCAAATCGGGGGACCGGGATTACGTCCGGCAGGACATCGCCGAAGTCGTGCGGGCCACGCCGGGGGCCGAACACAAGGTCATTCTCGAAACCTGCTATCTCAGCCGGCAAGAAAAGGTGGACGGCTGCCGGCTCAGCGTCGAGGCGGGGGCCGATTACGTCAAGACCTCTACGGGCTTCGGCGCGGCCGGCGCGACCGTGGAGGATGTGAAACTGATCAAAGAGGCCGTCTCCGGAGGCGCCAAAATCAAGGCTTCGGGCGGCATCAGGGACTGGAACACCACGCGTGCGATGTTAGAGGCCGGCGCCGACCGTATCGGCACCAGCGCAGGCGTGGCAATCGTCGCGGAGTGGAGCGCCCGGCTCAGAGAGGCGCGTGTATGGCGCACATGATTAATCGCGTGATTGTGCTGGTCGTAGACGGTTTGGGCGTCGGGGCGTTGCCGGATGGGTCCGAGTACGGCGATGCCGGCTGTCATACGCTGGCTCATTTGGCCGACGCGGTCGGGGGGCTGTGCCTCCCCAGCATGGAAGCGTTGGGATTGGGGCACCTTGCCGCAATCAATGGCGTGCGAGCGATGGGACAGCCGGAAGGTTGTTTCGGCCGTTTGGGATTTCAGTCGAAAGGGAAAGACTCGCTCGCGGGCTACTGGGAAACGGGCGGGTTGATCGTCGACGAGCCGACGACGGTGCACCGGGACGGATTACCTCCGGAGATCGTTGCGCTGCTGGAACAGTCGCTGGGTCGCAAGATCCTGGGAAATCGAATGGCATGGGGCCCGGCGATCGTTCAGGAGCATGGTGCCGAGCACCTCTCATCCGGAGCGGCCATTGTATGGACCGACGGGGCCGGAGCCTATCATATCGCGGCGCATGAGGCAGTCGTGCGGCCGGGCGACCTCTATCGGCTTTGCCGCGACGTTCGTAAACAGCTGAGAGGACCCTCGCCGTTGACCCGCGTCGTGGCTCATCCGTTCCGGGGAGACGCGGGCGCGTTTCTTTTTTCGGAGGAGCGGCGTGATATGGCCGCTGAGCCGCCGGGCCCCACGTTGCTCGACGCGTTGAGCCGCGCGGGGCAGATTATCATGGGAGTTGGGAAGGTCGGCGATATGTTCAGCGGTCGCGGCCTGACTCGGGCCATTCCGGCTCCGAAGCCCTGGGCGGCCTTCGACGAGACCGTAGCGATGCTGTCAAAAGTGCCGCGCGGACTGCTCTACGTCAGCTTGGATCTGTGGCAAGCCGACGTGGAGAGCTCCGCTTCTCAACTGCAGGACTTCGATCGCCGGCTTCCCGGTTTGGCGGAGAGGCTTCGCCCGGGCGACCTCTTGTTCCTGACCGGGGACCACGGGTATGATCCGGCCCGGACTCCACAAACCCATTCACGAGAATATGTGCCGGTATTGGCCACGGGGCCGAAACTGGCGCAAGGCGTGAATCTCGGAACGAGGACGACCGCCGCAGATTTGGGGCAAACGATCGCCGAGGCATTGCGCGCGGAAAGACTCCCGGTCGGCGAAAGTTTTCTGCAGGCGTTGCG
>JBDZUK010000033.1:12298-35304 GCA_040255165.1 Nitrospiraceae bacterium
AATCACGTCCGCCGCATCGTCCGGATGGTCGGGTACGTGGCTTCGGCTGAAGGATTTGTTCAGCAGCCGCAGGTCCTCAATGGCGCGTCCGATCTTCTCGTCTCTCTTTTCGCGGATGCCGGTCGCCATGCGCGCGTAGCGGTTGGGGTGGCGGAATTGCCGCTCAACGCGCCGGTCGAGCTGGAATTGACGATTCATCTCGTCTGACGGAACAGCGATCCGCCGCGATAGGCGCGCCGTCTTGCACGCCTTGACAGCAAAAAAATCCGCTTGTTATAGTCCTCCCGTCCTTCGCTTGACGCTGTACCCCCGAGTGGCCTTCCTGCTCCGGTGCGTGGGGTTTCCGTGCCACGCGCGGACTCCCTTCACCATGAGTGATGTGTCCGATCGAGGGTGGCTCCTCGGCGGGGATCTCAACTCGCACAGTAGGAGAACACCATATGTTGCCTCTCCTGGCCCTGTTGGTGACCGCCTCAATAGCGGCGGCGTCGCCTTCGTTTGCAGCCAAGACCTCTCTTCATTTGAATCCGAATGCCGCGACACCGGGAGCGACCGTGTCCATCACCGGAAAGGGCTTCGGCGCGTTTAAATCCGTGCAAAGCAATCGGGTGACGTTCAACGGCGTACCTGCACTGATCCAACGCTGGGAAGCCGACGTTATCGAAGTGAAAGTTCCCTTCCAAGCCCTAGATGGTCCGGTTCAGGTGGTATCGGGAAAGAAAAAGGTGAATGCCGGCACCTTCACCGTGCTTCGCCCTGCCATTGAGCAGGTCACGCCGGCCGAGGCGGAACCGGGCACTACCGTGCAGATTACGGGACACCATTTTGGAAATACCGCCGGGCCGCGTGATCCGAACACGATGTTCGGGGTCAATGACGTGATGATCGGCGGCGTCAAAGTTCGGCCACGGCGCTGGAAAGAAGATAAGATCGAGGTGGACATCCCGGCCAATGCCACATCGGGTGACGTGCTGGTGCGGCTGGCCTCATCAGACCCGCTGCCGGACGGGTCGTGTTGTGCGCCGGTCCAATACACTGTGAGCAATGCGGTCTCGCTCAAATTGATCCCCTCGATCCGCGTCGACCCGCTGAGCGGGCCCGTGGGTACGAAGGTCGTCCTTTTCGGAAAAGGATTCGGCACGAAAACCGCCGAAGATGCCGTCCTGATCGGCGGGCATCCGACCACGATTGCTAAGTGGGCGGACGACATGATCGTGCTCCATGTCCCTCTGGACGCCGAGACCGGACCGATGGTCTTGAAAAGTCAGGCGCGGGAGCGGGCGCTCGGGACGTTCACGGTGCACGTTCCCAAGGCCAGCGCTATTTCACCGGCAACAGCCCCGATCGGCACGTTGTTGAAGATCAGCGGCGAGCATTTCGGGTATTATTCAGAAAGCGGGTCCACGCCTTACAATTTCATGGATTTCGATATCGGGCAGAACAAAGTGGAAATCGGCGGAGTCCAGGCCGTCGTGTATCGGTGGAGCGACGACCGGATCGACGTGTGGGTGCCATTCAGCGCCAAGAGCGGAAAAGTCGTGGTGTATCGCGGTGCGACAAAGCCGAACGCGGACGGGTCCTGCTGCGCCGAACGTGCTTTGACCTCGACGGAAGCGGGGGATTTCACGCTGGTCACGCCGGTGATCGAATCGTACAGTCCGACATCAGCCGGACTGGATGAGCGTGTCACGATCAAAGGGAAAGGCTTCGGCACCTTTCTCACGACGGCCGAGCACGCGCATCTCGGGATCAATCAGAAAGCATACAAACGCAGTGATGAAGTGGAGCTGAATGAGAACGTGTCGCGCACCGAGGTGCTGTTCAACGGCATCGCGGCGCAAGTGGATTCTTGGACCGACACGCAGATTGTCGCCCGTGTTCCGCGGGTGCACATCGTCGGGGCCGGGAAAAAAGGGGAATTCAATCCCGATCTCACCGTGGGCCCCTTGGTCGTGCGGCGCGGGTCCTGGGATTTGTTGCCGGACGGTACCTGTTGCACGCCGAAACGGTGGCTGACTTTGGAGGCCGGCCGGTTCACGATCGAGCCGAAAGGGTTGCCGGACCCCAGCTATTTCAACAGTAATCGGCCGGACGCGTCGACGAACCAGTGATGAGCGGCATTAGAGGGTCCTCTCCATCTCGACTGTTGTTCTGCTCCGTGTTGATGCTGGCCGTCTTCCTCGCGGGGCCTCCGGTGCTCGTCGCAGATGCCGCGACTCTCGGTACGATTCAGAAGAGCCAGACGGATGTCACCCTGATGAGCGTCTTCTTTATCGATGCCAACCGCGGGTGGGCCGTGGGCTCCGGAGGAACCGCCCTGAAGACGACCGACGGCGGCAAAAAGTGGAAAAAGTTGAACAGCGGCACAAAAGCCTTGCTGACCGGTGTCTGGTTCGTCGATGCCAAGACCGGCTGGATGGTCGGTGCAAATGGGATTGTCCGGCAGACCAGGGACGGTGGAGAAACGTGGACACCACAGACGGTGGACACTCAAGTGCCGCTGTACAGCATTTATTTCGTTTCACCGGTGAAGGGGTGGGTCGTCGGCGGCAACGGAGTCATCCTTGCCACCGAGGACGGCGGAGCCCATTGGATCGATCAAGCAAGCGGTACAAACGCGGCGCTCTACGCCGTGCAATTTGTCAACGAGCGGCGGGGAACCGTAGTGGGCGCGTTAGGAACCGTCTTGGCCACGGAAGACGGAGGAGCGCACTGGTCGCCGCAGGAAACGCAAGGCTCCGTGACGTTGTTCGACGTGTTCTTTACGGATCCCATGAGTGGTTGGGTCGTAGGGAACGCCGGCGCGCTGTTCCAGACCACGGACGGCGGCCTGCGATGGAATGACCGCACCGTGCCCTGTTCCGGAACCTGCACCAAGCTCACCGACCTGCTGCGCATCCGATTCACGAATCCGCAGACCGGATGGATTGTGGGGGAGCGGGGAACCTTGTATCGGACGACCGATGCGGGCTTCTCTTGGGTGGAAGACAAGATGGCCGCCAACGTCTCCTTTTTCGGTCTATCATTCCCCGATGCCGCCCAGGGTTGGGCCAGCGGAGAGAAAGGTACGATCGTCCATCTCACTACCTCCCGCTAATCATTTCTTCCCAGCTCACCTATCCGACTCTGGACTACGCTGAGGGCTGCGATGGCGGCCGTTTCCGCCCGAAGGATTCTGCTCCCGAGAGACACGGTGACAAATCCGCGCCGAGCGGCTTCTTGTACTTCTTCGGGCGCCCATCCTCCTTCCGGTCCGATGGCGAGAACGATGCATGCCTCCGGGTCCTTTCCGATCGAGACCTCACCGATACCGCCGGCTGTCTCGCGCTCCGCAGGCAATAATTTATAGGCGCAGTCGTCGAACCGGCCGATGAACTCGGTCCACTCCAAGGGAAGATTCACTGTTGGTGCCGTCCAGCGTTCCGATTGCTGTGCCGCCTCCAACGTGATTCGGTTCCAGCGGGCCTGCTGGTTGTGCAGGCGTGAAGCCTGGGGCCGGACGACGCTGCGCCGTGTCACGAGAGGGACAATGGTATCTGCTCCCAGCTCGGTGGCTTTCTGCAGAACCCAATCCATCTTTTCTCCTTTGAGCAGGGCTTGACCGAGAATGACTCTCGGCGCTGTCCGCGACGGTTCCCGCAAGGTATCAAGGATCCGGCCCTTCGCGAGCCGTGACGAACACTCTGTAATCTCGATGCTGTAGCGGGTGCCTTTGCCGTCGGAGACCAACAAGCGATCCCCAGGACGCGTGCGTAGGCTGGCGTGGATATGAGTGAGGAGCGCGCCGGTAACGGTGACGTCGGGTGGGACAATGTCGTCCGGTGGCAGAAAGAAGACGGGCATGGAACCGGCAGCAAGCTGAGTTGCAGGGCGCTATTCGAAGAAGGTCTTCATCTTGTCGAAGAAGCCGTCCCCGTCGGTTTCCATCGACATGCCGCTCTCCTTGGCGAACTCGGTGAGAAGTTCTTTTTGACGGGCCGTCAGCTTGGTCGGAATCAGAACCTTGACGATGAACAGTTGGTCCCCGGTCTGCTGCCCTTTCAAGCTCGGGACTCCGAGACCTTTGAGCCGGAGCACCTTATCCTGCTGCGTGCCCGGCGGAATCTTGAGAATGGTATTGCCTTTGAGGGTCGGCACTTCGATCTTGCCGCCCAAGGCTGCCGTGACGAAACTTATGGGGACGTCGCAGAGAATGTCGTTGCCCTTGCGTTGAAAGACGGGGTGCGGTTTGACCGTGATCGCGACGTACAGATCGCCTGGAGGCCCGCCGTTTGCGCCGTGCTCTCCTTCATTGGAGAGTCTGAGGCGCATGCCCGTTTCGATACCCGCGGGAATGTGGACCGCGATCGTCCGCTCGCGATAAACGCGCTGGCGCCCTTGGCAGGTGCCGCACGGTTCCGTGACGATGTGCCCGGTTCCTTCGCACTGTCCGCAGGGACGGCTGACACTGAAGAACCCCTGCTGGAATCGAAGTTGCCCCGCCCCCTTGCAGCTCGGACACGTTTTGATTGCCGACGGGGACTTGGCACCGCTGCCTTTGCAGTCGGGACAGGTTTCCCACCGCGGGATCTTGAGCTTGGCGTCCTTGCCGTAGACGGCCTCTTCGAAAGTCAGGTCGAGATTGTATTGAAGATCGTTGCCGCGCTCGGCTCGGGTGCCTCCCCGAGCGCCGCCGCCGAAGAAATCCTCGAAGATGTCGTTAAAGACGTCGCCGAATCCGCCGCGTCCGAAATCGAACCCCTCGAAGCCGGCCCCTTGCTGAGCTCCGGCATGTCCGAAGACGTCGTACCGGCGGCGTTTCTCCTGATCGCTTAGGACTTCGTAGGCTTCATTGATCTCTTTGAATTTTTCTTCGGCCGACTTTTTTTGGTGCTCGCCGGTTTGCAGGTCGGGATGATGCTGTCGTGCGAGTTTCCGAAACGCCTTTTTGATCTCCTCATCGGAAGCGTTTCGATCGACGCCGAGTGTTTCGTAGTAATCGCGTTTGGACACTGAAGCCATTGCTCTGGTGGTTGTGCAGAAAGACCGAGCCCCGCCGTCGCGCGGAGCTCGGTCTAGGCTGGGCGTATTCTATCCTACTTTTTGTCTTTGTCTACCTCTTCGAACTCCGCATCGACGACTTTTTCGTCGGTTTTCGACTCCGCGCCGCCGCCGTTCCCCGCCGCACCGGACGGACCCGCGCCTGCCGAGGAGGCGGCCTTCTTGTACATTTCTTCGGCGAGCTTGTGAGAGGCCGTCGTCAGCGTCTGCGTGGAGGATTCGATCGCGCTTGCCTCGTTGGTTTCGAGCGCTTTCTTGAGCGCCGCCACGGCCTCTTCGATCTTGGTTTTCTCGGCCGCGTCGATCTTGTCTCCGTGTTCGGAGAGATTTTTCTCGGTTGTGTAAATCAGGTTGTCGGCCTGATTCTTCGCCTCCGCCAGCTTCCGGCGCTTCTTGTCTTCTTCGGTATGCGCCTGGGCGTCCTTGACCAGGTTCTCCACTTCCTCTTTGCTGAGGCCGCTGGAGGCGGTGATTTTGATCGACTGCTCTTTCTGGGTCGCCAGGTCTTTTGCCGAGACGTGCACGATGCCGTTGGCATCGATGTCGAACGTCACCTCGATCTGCGGCATGCCGCGCGGAGCGGGAGGAATGCCCACGAGGTCGAATTGCCCGAGCAACTTGTTGTCGTTCGCCATCTCACGTTCACCCTGGAAGACCCGAATCGTCACGGCCGTCTGGTTGTCGGCGGCCGTGGAGAAGACTTGGCTCTTCTTGGTCGGGATGGTGGTGTTCCGCTCGATCAGCTTGGTGAAGACGCCGCCCAGCGTCTCAATACCCAGGGACAGCGGCGTCACGTCGAGGAGCAGCACATCTTTGACCTCGCCCTTCAACACGCCGCCTTGAATGCCGGCGCCGATGGCCACGACCTCGTCCGGGTTGACTCCCCGATGCGGCTCCTTGCCGAAGAATTCTTTCACGACCTGGATGACTTTGGGCATCCGGGTCATGCCGCCGACCAGAACGACTTCATTGACCTCCTTCGCGGAGACCCCCGCGTCGGCCAGCGCCTTTCGGCATGGTTCGATCGTTCGTTGGATCAGGTCGTCCACCAGTTGTTCCAGTTTGGCCCGCGTGAGCTTGGTCACCAAGTGCTTCGGGCCGCTGGCATCGGCCGTGATGAACGGCAGGTTGATCTCGGTTTCCTGCGACGACGATAACTCGATCTTGGCCCGCTCGGCCGCTTCCTTGAGCCGTTGCAGCGCCATGCGATCTTTTCGGAGATCGATGCCTTGGTCCTTCTTGAACTCATCCACGAGCCAATCCATGACCCGCAGGTCGAAGTCATCGCCGCCGAGGTACGTGTCGCCGTTCGTGGACTTGACCTCAAACACGCCTTCTCCGATTTCAAGAATGGAGATGTCGAACGTGCCGCCGCCCAGATCGTAGACGGCGATGCGCTCGTCCTTTTTCTTGTCGAGCCCATACGCGAGCGACGCCGCCGTCGGCTCGTTGATGATGCGCAATACGTTCAGCCCGGCGATTTGCCCCGCGTCCTTGGTGGCCTGACGCTGGCTGTCGTCGAAATAGGCCGGTACGGTGATGACCGCTTCGGTGACCTTCTCGCCGAGGTAATCTTCGGCAGTCTGCCGCATCTTCTGAAGAATCATCGCGGACACTTCGGGAGGACTGTACCGCTTGCCGCGCAGCTCAACGTGCGCGTCCCCGTTGTCCGCCTCCACGACTTTGTAGGGCAAGCGCTTCGTCGCTTCCTGTACCTGGCGAGTGCCGAATTTGCGGCCCATGAGCCGTTTCACTGAAAAAATGGTGTTCTCGGGGTTCGTGATGGCCTGACGTTTGGCGATCTGCCCGACCAGCCGCTCTCCCTTGTCTGTGATCGCAACGACGGAAGGAGTCGTTCGGCTTCCTTCTGCATTCGCAATCACGACCGGGTCGCCTCCGCTCATGATCGCGACGCACGAGTTCGTGGTTCCCAGATCGATTCCGATTACTTTACCCATGTGTGTGCTCCTTCCTGAAAGATCAGGCGTCCATCAAGCAAGATGATAAGGTTCATCGCTCTGCGGCTACGCATCGGCCGCCTCCGGACCCTTGGGGGCGCCGGCGGAAACGCTCACCATAGCGGCCCGCAAGATCCGATCGTGCAGCCGGTACCCCTTCTGAAATTCGTCGACGATATGCTGTTCGGGCACGGTGGTCGACTCGACGTGCGCCACGGCCTGATGCTCCGTCGGATCGAACGGCTGCCCAGCCGTCTGGACCGCTTGGACTCCGAACTTGGACAATACCCCGGCGAATTGCTTCAGTGTGAGATCGATTCCCTGCACCAGAGCGTCGTTGGATCCCTGCTCTTTGGCAGATTTGATGGCCCGCTCGAGATTGTCCAAAACAGGGAGGAGTTCCCTCAGCAGCTGTTCGTTTCCAAACCGGATATAATCCCGCTGATCCCGCTGGGCCAATCGCTTATAGTTTTCGAATTCGGCCGCCAGCCGAAGATACTTCTCGTTGAGCTCCTTGCATTCCTCGGTTTTGGACGTGAGCGTTTGTTCCAGGTCGCTCACCTTGTCCTGTTCCGAAGGAGATGAAACCCCGTGGCCTTCCGCTGCTAAGCCATCGAATGTATTGGTGTTTTGTTTTTCATCTGACACGGGTTGTACCTCCACTCGCGCGAGATAGCCACCGCACCTATGAAGTCAACCGCCGGAAAGAAAATAAATGTGGCAGCGCCGTAAGTTGGAATGAAAAAGCGGAGTGGAATTCTTACAAGCCGACGAGAAATTCTACACAGTGAGAGTCGAATCACCTTTGGCGCGGCGATAGACCAATGCGAGACCTTCGAGGGTCAAGAACGGATCGACTTTCTTGATGGTCTTGGCCTCACTCGCAATGATCGTGCTAAGTCCGCCGGTGGCGATGGCATACGGGGGCCATCGCAGTTCTTGGGCCATCCGCCTGACCAATTCATCAACGAGGCCTGCATAGCCGAACACCAACCCGGATTGAATGCTCGTGGCGGTATCCGAGCCGATGACGCTCTTGGGGCGAATCAATTCGACTTTGGAGAGCTTCGCCGCTTTCGCGAACAGGGCTTCGGCGGAGATGCCCAACCCGGGTGCGATGACCCCGCCCAAATACTCTCCTGTGGCTGTGACGGCGCAAAACGTGGTCGCGGTGCCGAAATCCACGATGATCAAATCTTCCCGGTATTTCTCAAAAGCGGCTGCCGCGTTGACCAGGCGATCGCTGCCGATCTCTTTCGGGTTGGGGTAGCGAATGGTCAGTCCCAAATCCGTTTCCGAAGAGACGATCAAGGGGACCCGCCCGACATAGGTTTCGAGCATAGATTCGAAGGTTCCCGTCAGGGCCGGCACCACGCTCGACATGACGGCGCCGGTGATCCGAGGGGTCGGAATCCCGGCTGCCGCGAGCAGATTACCGAAGAGGACGCCGTATTCATCGGCGGTTTTCTTGTGATCGGTGGCCAGCCGCCAGTGGCCGATCAACGCGTCGCCGTCGAAGACGCCCCCTACGATGTTGGTATTCCCTATGTCGACGACAATGAGCATGGACCCCATTGTACAGCGATCGGCGCGGCGTTCCTAGGAGCGAAGATGGATGATGTCGGCGGCCCGAAGGTCTCGATACGATCCATCGCGCTCCGAACGAACCTTCAAAGACGCGGCCGGTCCGATCGTGTCCGCGATGCCGATGAGCTCCTGCCCGCCGGCAAGTCGGGCCAGAACGGTTTTCCCCAACGTGGCACAGCGGGTGCGATACTCTCTTGCCAGCCGTTCGGTCCCCCGCACCGACATTTCATCCAGGCAATGTTCCAACTGCACAAGCAACTCGGTCGCGGCGCGACAGCGGTCCACCGCGCGGCCGATCTCCGTCTCGACAGTGGTCGCGATGGGTACAAGAAAGGAGGGGAGATCCTCCCGCGAACCATTGATGTTGAGCCCGATACCCACGATGACAAATGGAGCCGACGACGGTCCGCCGCTTTCGCACAAGATGCCGCCGACTTTCCGTTCTCCGATCAGGACGTCGTTCGGCCACTTCAGCAGAGGACGTAGTCCCGTCACCGAGACGATCGCTTCGGACACGGCGATTGCAGAGACCAGCGGAATCCATGACAGCCATTCGGCTATACGATCCGCCGCCGGTGTGCGTTTGAGGACCACGGAGCAGTAGAGGTTGACGCCGGCAGGAGAATGCCAGGCGCGGCCCAGACGTCCCCGGCCGGCCGTCTGCGCGTCCGCGATGACCACCGTACCGTCGTCGCACCCTTCCTGCGCAAGGCGAAGCGCTTCCTGGTTCGTGGACCCGAGCTCCGCGTGGAGATGCAAATGCCGCCCCAATATCTTCGTGGCGAGGGTAGCTCGGAGATTCTCTTCCGTCAGGGGCGATACGTCGTGCATTGGTCACGAAGGGCGTGGAGCGGTCACGATGGTTGCATCTCGAGGCTGAAGGCCACGGCGGGGGCCGAATGGGTCAGCGCGCCGATGGAGATAAAATCGGCGCCGGCCGCCGCCATCTCGCGGGCGCGGTCGAGTGTGATCCCACCGGACACTTCGACAAGCGCGCGTCCCTTGACGAGCTCCACCGATCGGCGCACGGCGGCCGGGTCCATGTTGTCTAGAAGGATGACGTCCGCCTTGGCCTCGAGGGCGGCTTCGACGCCGTCGACCGACTCCACCTCGACGATGATCCGCAAACCGTGGGGTCCCTGCCTCCGCGCGGCCCGGCATGCCTCCACGACGCCTGCGCCGTGGCCTTTCATGAGAGCCAGGTGATTGTCTTTGATGAGAATTCCGTCGCCGAGCGAGTAGCGATGGTTGCGACCGCCTCCGAGGCGCACGGCCCATTTCTCAAGTACACGCAGGCCGGGAGTCGTTTTGCGGGTGTCGAGGATGATCGTCCGGTATCCGGCGACAGCCTCGCAAAACCTGGCAGTCAGCGTGGCGACGCCGGACAGGTGCTGTAAAAAGTTCAGCGCCACTCGCTCGGCCTTCAGCATGGACCGTCCGTCGCCGTGAATTTCCAGGATCCGGCTCTCGCGGACCGCTGATGCGCCGTCTTCCGCCAGCGCGGTGACGGACAAGGTCGGATCCACGGCGCGGAACGCATAGCAGGCCGCTGCAAGGCCGGCGAGGACGCAATCCTGCTGCGCGATGATTGTTCCGACGGCCGGGACAGCCGAGGGGAAGAGCGCGTCCGTCGTCGCATCCCCGACAGCGAGGTCTTCCTGCAAAGCGAGCCGCACGGCTCTGCGGATTTCAACCGGAGGGACGGGCATCGTTCAATCCTTCAGCATGTTGTCCAATTGTGACTCACTGTCGCGCAGCATCACGCGATCCCGACGGACGCCCTCGAGGCGTTCCTGATGATCGGCGATGACGTCGGGCGGGGCTTTCGCCGTGAACTCGGCGTTGTTCAGTTTTCCCTCCAGCCGCTGCCGCTCTTTTTCCCCCTCTGCGATTTGCTTGCGGATCCTGTCCAGGGCCTTGTGCAGGTCGACGTCTCCTTCCACCACTATGCCGACCGTCAGCCCTTCCAGCACGAGTCGCAGGATGTGTCCGGCCGGCATGTTCTCGATCGCGACGATTTCCGACTTTCCTCGTCCAAGGTGAGCAACATGTGGCAGCAACATCCTCAGGCGTCGTTCTTCTCCGCCCAGTTCATGAGAAAAATAGAGCGTGAGATGCTTGGCAGGCGGATAGTTCAGCAGGACTCGGGCCGTTCGGACCATTTTGACCGCCCGCTCCAGCAAGACAAAGGATCCTTCCGCTTCCCTGTCGGCCCATTCGGGTTGGGCGAGCGGATAGGGGCGGGTCACGATGCTGGCTTCTTCGTGGGGCAGGGACTGCCATACTTCTTCGGTAATGAACGGCATAAAAGGATGCAGCAGGCGCAACATCGTCTCGAAGGACTCCACCAACGTCTGGCGGATCCCCGGCGCCAGAGGGCTTGCCGGATCCTGCAACTCGGGCTTGATCAGCTCCAAATACCAATCACAGTATTCGTGCCAAATAAACTGATAGAGCGCTCCGGCAGCCCGGTCGAATCTGTACGCGTTCAGTTCCTCAGTGACTTGGGTGACGGCGTTGCTCAGACGGCTGAGGATCCATCGGTCGGGGAAAGGCCGCTCGTTGGGCGGCGTGGCGGCACGGGGTCCTTCGAGGTGCAGGAGGATGAAACGGGCGACATTCCAAATCTTATTCGCGAAGTTTCGATAGCCTTCAATCCGCTCCTCCGCGAGCTTAATGTCCCGGCCGGGCGACGCCATCGAGGCAAGGGTGAAGCGGAGCGCGTCGGTGCCGTACTGGTCCATGACGTGCAGCGGGTCAATGACGTTGCCCTTGGACTTGCTCATCTTCTGCCCTTCCGCATCCCGCACCAACGCATGGATGTAAACGTCTCGGAACGGTACGTCGCCCATGAATTTCAAACCGAGCATGATCATGCGGGCGACCCAGAAGAACAGAATGTCGAGGCCGGTCACGAGCACGGCGGTCGGGTAGTATGTCTTCAATTCCGGCGTCTGGTCCGGCCAGCCGAGCGTGGAAAACGGCCAGAGACCCGAAGAAAACCATGTATCGAGCACGTCGGGGTCGCGGATGAACCGGTTCTTCCCGCACGTAGGGCACCGGTTCGGGGCGGTGCGCGCGACGATCGGCTTCGCCTTGGGCAGGATGGTGATGCGCGTGCGGCTGGCCTGCGGCAAGTCCTTCGCTTCGGTCGTCGCCATGCCGGCATGCACCGTTTCAAGAATCAGCTCCTTGTTGCAGTGCGTGCAGTACCAAGCCGGGATCTGATGCCCCCACCAAATTTGCCGCGAGATGCACCAATCTTTGATGTCTCTCATCCAGCCGAGATAATTATTGATCCAGCCCTCCGGGATGAACCGCACCCGCCCTTGTTCGACCGCTTCGATGGCCGGCTGCGCGAGCGGCTTGATGTTTACGAACCACTGCGGCGACAAGTACGGCTCCACCACGGTCTTGCACCGATAGCACCTGCCGAGAGCCATCGTGTGGTCTTCGACCTTGACGAGCGCTCCGCGGTCGCGTAAGAGTTGCTCGATCTTCGGCCTGGCTTTTGCCGCGGGCAGCAATTCGACGGCTTCGACCGCCGACTGTTCGACCGCTGCTGCTCGCAGCCCGACCGGATCCAACCTCGCGTGGTGGTCGAAGACCGAAAGACGCGGCAAGCGATGCCGCTCGCCCGCCTCAAAGTCGTTGAAGTCGTGGGCTGGGGTGATCTTCACCACCCCCGTGCCGAACTCCGGATCCACTAGAATGGCATCGCCGACGATCGGAATAGTGCGGCCCGTCAATGGGACGCGGACCTCCCTCCCGATCAAACTGTTGTAGCGCCCGTCGTCCGGGTGGACGGCCACGGCCGTGTCGCCGAACATCGTTTCGGGTCTCGTGGTCGCCACCGTCAGCCGTACGGACGGGTCATCGGCCAGGGGGTACTCGATGGAGTAGAGCCTGCCCTTGGCGTCTTCATGCTCCACTTCAATATCCGATAACGCGGTGAGGCAGCGGGGGCACCAATTGATGAGGCGCTCCCCGCGATAGATCAAGCCCTCCTCGTGCAGGCGGACAAAGACTTCCCGCACCGCGCGCGAGAGCCCTTCATCCATGGTGAATCGCAGCCGCTCCCAATCACACGAGGCCCCGAGCCGTTCGAGTTGCCGTACGATCCGATCGCCCGAAGTTGCTTTCCATTGCCACACACGCTCGATGAACTTCTCGCGTCCCAGTGCTTCACGCGAGGTGCCCTCTTGCAGCAGCTGTTTCTCGACGACATTTTGCGTAGCGATGCCGGCATGATCCGTACCCGGCATCCACAGGGTATTGCGGCCCTGCATGCGCCGCCAACGGATCAGGATGTCTTGGAGCGTATTGTTCAACGCATGACCGACGTGGAGTGAACCGGTCACGTTCGGAGGTGGGATGACGATACAGTACGGTTCCCCTGAATCGCTCGGCTCGGCATGAAAATACCGTCGTTCGATCCAAAAACGATACCAACGTTCTTCGACCAACCGCGGGTCGTAGGTTTTATCCAGTTGCCGTGTCGTCATGTCGGTGTAGAGGGCAGGGAAGATCGGGCATCTTAGCACGCGACCCATGCTCTCACAAGGCAAGGGGCGGCGGCTCATAGCTTGTCGAGCTACCTAGGTTATGCTATACAGGCCGCGGCACGAATGGCAGGTGGGTTTTCGAAGAAAGGAGCGGCGGGGCACTTATGGCACGAGGACGAGAGAAGGACCGAAAGACGAGAAAGAAACATCGGAAAAACGTGAAGCGCACGAAAGCGCTGGCCAAAGCACGACGGGGAAAACGCACTAGAAAGAGCTAGGTACTTTGCGGCGCGACCTATTCCGCCGCAGTCAAGCGTTTCAATTCCGCCTTAACCTGGGATTCGGCAATCTCGGGGACGATCCGTTCGACGGCTTGTTCGACGCGCTCACATGCCGCCACGCGGACGATCCCTTCGGCGAGCGAAGCGCCGTGTCTCGAGGCCGCCTGCTGGATTTCCTCCTTCACCAACACCTCCATCGACCCCAAGTGCTCGCGTACCGCGTCCGGTACATGCCTGCGTACGGCTGCGTCCGTCAAGTCTCGCGCCATTCCTTCCAATCTCTCCTTGACGAGAGGCGGGGTCAACTCAGCCACGGCCTGCGTTACGATCGGCTCCATGTTGGCGCGTTCTCGTGTCATGGCTTTCAAGACTTCTTCAGTCACAACCGACCTCACGAGTGCCGATATCCGCTCCGTCGTAAGCATGGTGTCGATCAGACCCCGCACTTCCTCCTGCACGGCTTTCTTGATATGAACCGTCAATTCCTTGGAAATGATGCGGGGAAGTAGTTCAGTGATTCTTTGCTCGGCGCGTTCAGTCATCGACACCAAGAGGCGTTCGAAGAACCCCTTCATTGAGTCTTCCGGGTCATCTGGGCTTGCCTGGGAGGTTTGCCCTGAACCGGCGGTGAGGGGAGTTTTCTCGGACTCGGGAACAGATGTCGGCTCCGCTGTGTCCGCCGGCTGGTCGTCGAGGGTGTCGATGACCGACGCGTCGCTGTCCGAATCCGTGGCCACGGATTGGGGAGGCCAGACGCGAGTTTTTGGTTTTGTGGCGTTGTGCTGCGCGCGATGATTATCCTGTAGGTCCTTGATAAGGTCCAGGAGGTTGTCCGATTGAAACGGCTTCTTGAGGAACGCTTTGACGCCGAGGGAACGAAGGTGGCTTTCATCCGGCCGATCGGCGGGACTGACGAGCGAGATAATATAGGTTTCCGAGAGATTGTCCAGCTTATGAACTTCCTTGCAAAACCCTGAGAACGTGATGTTCTCCAAATGATAATCGGCGATGATCAATTCGGGGCTCATCTGCCGAGCTGCTTCCAACGCCGCCGGGCCGTCCTCAAAGCCGACGACATCATACCCTTCCGGGGTGGAGATCTGTTCCACCATTCTTCGAACGGCCGGACTGCTGTCTACGATGAATATCGTGGATGACACGTAACCCTCCAATTTTGTTCAGCATTTCGAAGCTAGCAGAGGGGTATTTCTTTGTCAAGAAAACGCGCAGAAGCGCCGGCTTTGACTAGGGAATCGGGCTCCCATTAGAATCGCGGACCAGTCGACACCTCGTTACAAAACGACATGAGCAAACGAATCCAAGTTGTGTTCTTTGACGCGGCCGGCACGCTGTTCCGCGTCAACGGATCGGTGGCACGCATCTATTTGGAGCATGCGCGACGACATGGGTTTCCCGGGGGCGACGATTCCCTTCCCCGGATCCAGCAGGCCTTCGCGCGCGCCTTCCAAGAAGCTCCGCCGCCGGTCTTCGCCGCCACCGAACCCGGCACCATCAAGCAATGCGAGCGGCTCTGGTGGTTTGATGTCGTCCATAGCATCTTTTACCGGGTCGGAATGTTCCAGGGCTTCGACGATTTTTTTGAGGAGGTCTTCGGCGTCTTTGCCGATCCACACTCGTGGGTCTTATACCCGGACACTCTCCCGGCATTGCGTCGGCTCAAAGGCGAAGGGTTCGAACTGGGCATCATCTCAAATTTCGATTCGCGTCTGTTCGGGGTGCTGAAAGGGCTGGGGTTGTCCGACTGGTTCGCCACCGTCACGATTTCCAGCCTGGCCCGTGCCGCGAAGCCGGCGCCGAAAATTTTTGAGACGGCGCTGGAAAAGCACGCAGCCGATCCCGATGAGGCCGTCCATATCGGAGATAGTCTGTCGGAGGATGTCGAGGGCGCCGCCAAGGCGGGGCTTCTGGGCATCTATCTGGACCGGGACGCCGCGCCCGGTCCGATCTCAGCCCGAACCGTTGCAACGTTGGAGGAAGTTCCCGAAGTGCTGTCACGTCTCTAGGAGGCGAGGCACAACATCTGTTGCGCGCCCCTGAATCGTGAAATTGACGAGAGACGATTGCGGGGTCGGATCCACATTCACTTCGATGACGGTCGCCCCCGCCGCCTTGGCTGTCGAGGCGAAGCCTGCGGCGGGATAGACGACTCCCGATGTGCCGATCACCAATAAGACCTCGCATTCCTGCAGCGCAGCCGAGCACCGGCGGAGATCTTCCGGAAACAATGATTCTCCGAACCATACGATGTGGGGTCGCAGCAAGCCTCCGCACGGGCAGTACGGAAGGAGCGGAATCGGGACTTCCCGGTTTTCCCCGATCGTGCCGCACTCCATGCACCGGACGGTCCAGATGTTTCCATGAATTTCGGAAAGACGGCGTGACCCCGCCGTACGATGCAGTCCGTCCACGTTTTGGGTGATCAACCAGAATCGTTCACGTACGTGCTCGAAGGCCGCCAATGCGTGATGCGCCGCATTGGGAGAAGCTCCGGCGATTATTGCCCGGCGCCAGTCGTACCATTCCCACACGAGCCGCGGATCGCGGGCGAACGCCTCCGGGGTTGCCAAGTCTTCCGCCCGGAAATTACGCCAAAGACCATCCGCGCCTCGAAAGGTCGGGACTCCGCTATCCGCTGAAATACCGGCCCCAGTCAGGACCGTGACGCTGCCGGCGTCTGCCAAGCGTGCACGCGCTTCTTCGAAGGAACGATCGTTCGTCTCCATGGTCTGTCTCAAGGCTGTTGCCGATTGATGGCCTAATGCTATAGTACCGGGCTCACGTTGATATCAAGAGAGGACAACGCATGGAACAGGTACTCGTAGTGGGCGCCGGGTCCGTAGGAGGGTATTTCGGCGCCCATCTCGCCAAGCGGAATCCAAACGTGTCGTTTCTCCTTCGGCCCGCGACGTTGGCCGCCGTTCAAAGACGCGGTCTCATCGTGCGCAGCGCTTCCGGAACCATCACGGTGCATCCGCGCGCCGCTTCCAAAGCCGTCGACTTACCCCGTCCGGACCTCGTGGTTCTGGCGGTAAAGGCCTACGATGTGGATGCAGCGATGGCTCAGCTCGAACCGATCTTGAGCGATCGCACCGTGATTTTGACCCTGCAGAACGGCGTCGACACGGAAGATCGTTTGCTGGCTCGGCTCAATCGGGACTGCGTGGTCGGCGGAGTGGCCTTCATCTATTCGAAGATCGCCGAGCCCGGAGTGATCGATCACTATAAGAAAGGCGGCGTCGCGATCGGCGAATTGATGGGCCACAAGAGCGACCGGCTGCTGGCCATCGCCGATCTGTTCAGGACTGCCGGTATTCCGTGCCAACTAGTCGAGGATATTCGCCGAAGCAAGTGGGAGAAAATGTGTTGGAATTGCGTCTTTAATCCTCTGACCGTCCTCGTCAACGACCGGGTGGCAAAAACGCTCGACCATCCGGAGATGTTGCGTGTGATTCATACCATCGTCGAAGAAGTCGCGGCGGTGGCGGCCGCGGTGAAAGTGCCGCTGGCCCCGGATATGGCGGAGAAAGTCGTTCGGTGGACGCAGGAGATCCGGGACATTCACACCTCGATGTACGATGACTGGAAGGCGGGCCGCCTTACCGAAGTCGACTATCTGAACGGCTACGTGGTCAAGGTCGGTCGTGAGCACGGAGTGCCGACGCCGGTGAACGAAACGATGACGGCGATCATCAAGACCATCACCGGCCGGGACCGGTCGGGACCAGACGTCGTGCGGATCGAAGGAGCGGTGGTGCAGCCCGTCACTCTGGATCGCGCTGCACTGGCAAACCTTCCGTCTGAGCACCAAGTGAAGGACTTCGGGACCCTGTCACCCGGGATGAAGGGGAAGGCGATTCGCGTCCGGGGCCTTTTGGATGTGCCGGCCTTGGACGTCGAGGCCGATCATGTGACCTTTTATTCGGGAGACGGAAATTTCTCCGCCAGCCTCACCCTCGCCCAGGCGAAAGAGTTCGGGGTCCTGGTCTATGAATTGGACGGGGACCCGCTTCCCGAGAGCAAAGGCGGGCCGTTTCGACTGATGACTCCCGGGCTCGGCGATCTGTGCGCCAACGTCAAGGGCGTGGCTCGAATCGAAGTTTCGCGCGGCGCCGGGAAAGATACCAGGCCCTCGATGAAAGGCTGTTGAGCCGCTCCGCGGGCTACGCCAGCACACGGATGTCTCTCCAGCGTTCCGACCGGTAGCGCCACAGCAGCAGGCCCATTCGGACCGTCCAATCCGCGATCATGGCACTCCACACGTATACGAGATCCAGCTGCAGCCATAGCCCGGCAAAAGAGGCGACCGGGACACGCACGGCCCACATCCCGACCATCGTCGCCCACATGATGAACCGGGTATCCCCCGCTCCTCGGAGCGAACCGGCCAGCACCATGGTCAGCGACAGAGGAATCTGCAGCACGGCCACGATGCGTAGAAACAGGGTGCCCAGGTCGATCACGGCCTGATCGTCCGTAAAAGCCCGCAGCAGGATATAAGGGAAGAAGAAGAACACGATCCCCATCACCGCCATCACCATGGCGGCCAGTCGGTTGGCCTCCCAATTTTCGATCTTCGCGCGGGTGAACTTGCCGGCTCCGATGCTTTGTCCCACCATTGTGGCGGCCGCGATGGCGAAGCCATATCCAGGCAGGAACGAGAGCGATTCGATCGAGAGCCCGACCTGGTGAGCGGCATAGGAAGCGGTCCCGTACAGAAGCACGATTTTCGTATACAGCAGAATGCCCGCCTGCTGAACGATGCGTTCTCCGGACACGGGCGCGCCGATGTCCCAGGTGGACCGCAGAAGATCGCGCCGCCACGCCGCCGACCGCCGGAAAATGCGCCGACAGGCCCACAGAAGATAGGCCGCACCGGTGGCTTCCGCCGCACCGACGGCAAGCGCCGCCCCCTGAATCCCCAAGGCCGGCGCGCCCCATTCGCCGTAGATCAGCGGATAGGCGAGGCCGACGTGGAGCACATTGACGGCGATCATGGCGTACATCGGCGTGCGGGTATCGCCGGTCCCTTGCAGGATCGAAGAGAGCGCCTGCACAACGAGCGTGAATGGTATGACGGCGAAGATGATGTCGGAGTAAGGGACGGCCAGGTCCATCACGTCCGGCTCTGCGCCCAACAGTGCCATCGCCCAGCGATTCACTACGATACCGAGCAGCGCCAAGAGCAGTGACACCGCCACGGTGAGGCCGAGAAGATGGGTCGCGGCTTCTCCGGCGTCGCGCCGCCGGCGCGCGCCCCAGAGTTGAGCGACAAACACGTTTGCAGAGACTGAAAGCCCGGAGACCACGGTCGTGGCCATGAAGGCGAGCAATTGCCCGAGCCCTACGGCGGCTATGGTGGTCGCGCCTAGCCCTCCGACCAGGAAGACGGCGACGATCCCTTCGGTGCGTTGCAGGAGGCTGCTGACGGTGACGGGAAGAGCGAGCGACAGCACGGACCTGCGAATTTGCCTGATCCGACGGGCCATCGCGCTATCCTAGCAGACGGGTCGCCGGATATGGTTGCGGACCTCGACAAAGTACCGAACCCTGCGGTAGCCTGCGTTCGACAGGGACGGCGCCATGGATGTCATGCTTACCAACAGTGCTTCGCAGCCGCGTTTGTCGAAGTCGAAATTTCTGGCGGGGCTTCAGTGCCACAAGCGATTGTACTTGGAGGTGCACCAGCCGTCGCTGGCCGCGAAGCCCGATGCGGCGACCCAAGCGATCCTCGACATGGGAAACGAGGTCGGCGAGTGGGCACGCCGCCGGTTTCCGGGAGGGGTGCTGGTCCATCATGGGCATCGGCAAGCGGCCGCGGCGATCGAACAGACCGGCGCTTTGATGCGGATCCGCGACGTGCCGGCGATTTTTGAAGCGGCGCTTCAGCATGGACCTGTTTTGGTGAGGGCCGATATCTTGGAGCGCGTCAGCGATGACGCGAACGGAGCCGTTCGATGGCGTCTCATCGAAGTGAAAGCGTCGTCCCGGGTGAAAAGCGTCCATCTGGACGATCTGGCGATTCAAAGTCATGTGGCGGCCGGAGCAGGACTGGCTCTCTCCTCGACCTGTCTGATGCATATCAATACTCGCTACCGCTATGAACACGGAGAGGTCGATCCGTCTCGCCTCTTTACGATCCAGGATGTATCGGACGCCGTGGGTGCTCGACGCCGCATGGTGCCGGACCGACTTGCGGCCATGCAGGCGATGTTGCAGGCAGGAGAGCCGCCGGCCGTCGAGCCAGGTGATCAGTGCATGAGTCCATATGAGTGCCCCTTCTGGAGCCATTGCACCAAAGACAAGCCGACGCGCTGGATCTATTACTTACCCGGCGGCAAGCGGGCGTTGGGTGAATTCAAGGAACAGGGGCTTCAGACCATCGACGAGATTCCAGATGGAACGGCGTTGACTATTATACAGCGCAGGGTGAAGGACGGTGTGGAATGGGTCAGTCCTGAACTCCAGGCCACGCTCGATTCCGTCACCTACCCGGTGCATCACTTGGATTTCGAGACCGTGATGCCGCCCGTGCCGCGCTATTCGATGACCCGTCCGTACCAGGCCATTCCCGTGCAGTGGTCCGATCATATCGAGTATGAATCGGGAGTCGTCCTCCACCGGGAGTTTTTGCATCAGAATTGCACCGACCCCCGGAAGGAGTTAACCATCGGCCTCCTCGACGCCCTAGGCGACCGGGGGAGTATCTGCGTGTATTCGGATTATGAGCGGGTCATTCTTGAACAGCTTGCCGAAGCGCTTCCGGAATTTCGGCGCGATCTCGAACAGGTGATCGCCCGTTTATGGGATCTCTTGCCCGTTATCAGGAACCATTATTACCATCCGGGCTTCGCCGGTTCTTACTCCATCAAGTCCGTCTTGCCGGCCGTCATCCCGTCGATGGCATACGAGGATCTGCCGATCCGCGACGGCGGGCAAGCGGCAAGCCAATATTACCGCATGGTGTTCATCGAGACGGACTGGGTCGCCCGTGCAACAACCAGTGAGGCGCTGCTGCGTTACTGCGCCCACGATACGGTGGCTATGCTGGAACTTAGGAGAGCGTTGCAGCAGAAGGCCAGCCGACTGGCAAAGGGTACTGCGTCAGCGGCCCATTCACCGGAGACCTCAGGGGAGCCATGATCCCCGGCACGTAGCTGGTGTCATTCCGCTCCACGCTGCCATTCAGACAAGCATCGGGCCTAGAAAGACGCCTAGTTTTTCAGCCTCGTGTTTCCTGCTGTTGTCCGCACGCTAAGCTTCACCCTTCCTGCTACGAGGCCCCGCCTCTTGGTTGTTGCACTCCATGGCAACTTGCGCAGTCACACACAACGGCATAGGATGAACCGATGACGGACGAGTAGCTCAGGATTGTCTTCTCCGAGGAGAGGCTGATGATATGTGGAAGCCTCTCAGACGATAGGGCCATACCAGCCGGTATCCGCTCCGGTTTTCTGAACCCACGTCGGCTCCGCCATCGCTCTGTACTCCGTTCCGAAGAGCCTGATCTTGGTTGGCCTTCTTCTGGCAGACACTGTATGGCCGCCTCCATGAGAGGAATGCGGCGTGGCATTGCCTCTTTCGCCGTCAGTTGGTCGCCCCGCTGCGCAAGCGTGCATGGCGCGGCCCAATGGGCAATGCCGCAGCCACCCAGTGTACCTCACAGCCAACCCGCTCGAGGTGGTATCTGAGGGAGTTGAGAGGAGCAAAGGGGAGCGGGGACAAACGACAAGCTGCGTTGAGCCCGGGGACGCCGTGCGTGAAAAGGAGATGCCAGAGGCAATGAAAACGGCGGGAGAGAAAAGTTTTTCTCTGTTGCTCGTAGAAAGCAATGGCAGCGATGTGGAAATGTTCCTGCGAACGATAGAAGACGACTTGCCGCGTTCCCCGCAGGAACGGGTGGAGATCGTCATCAATGCAACGGCGGAAGGGGCGCTCGAGCGTTTGCAGGAACAATCGATCGACTTGGTCATTACAGACCTTCGGTTGCCCGGCATGAACGGCCTCGAATTGCTTCATCGGATCGAGGACTTCGATCATCGCATTCCGGTCATCGTGGGAAGCTGGATCAGCACAGTAGATATGGTGGTTGAGGCCATGAGGCACGGGGCTTTCGATTACATCGTCAAGCCCTTTGACAAAGTCGATCTCGTGGAGCGGATTCACCGGGCGATGCGCATGTCGGAAATCCTGTTTCAACGTCGGAAGGATGACCTCACAAGAGAGTTGCGTCCCTTCAACGACATCGTAGGCATAAGTTCGGCCATGCAGGCTGTGGTCAACATGATAGATTCGGTTGCTCGGGTGCCGGCGACCGTGTTGATTACCGGCGAAACAGGATCGGGAAAAGAACTCATCGCCAAGGCCATTCATCAACGGAGCGACGATCGCGAGGGTCCATTCCAGGTAGTGGATTGTACGACATTTTCGGAAGGAACCGTGGAAAGTGAATTGTTCGGCCATGTCAGAGGCGCGTTTACAGGGGCCGTATCGGACAAGCGTGGGCTGATTGAGTCGGGTAGTCGGGGAACTGTGTTTTTTGACGAGATCGGCGACCTTCCGTTGTCGTTACAGGCCAAGCTGCTTCGCGTGCTCGAAGAGGGAGAGGTGAGGGCGGTTGGGAGCCTTCAACAAAAGAAAATTCACACCCGCTTTATCGCGGCAACCAATCAGGACCTGTCCGACAAAGTCGACAGTGGAAAATTCAGAAAGGATTTGTTCTACCGCCTGAACGTCATGGTGATCCGCGTGCCGCCGCTACGAGATCGGAAAGAAGATATCCCGGTTTTAACTCGCCACTTCATCAATAAATACGCCAAGGATTTTGGGAAACCGGTGAGAGATATTCATCCGTCCGCCATTACGGAACTGATCGCGTATCCATGGCCGGGGAACGTCCGCGAGCTGAGGAATGTGACGGAGCGAGCGGTCATGCTCGCCAAAGGAGATCGGGTCAGTGCACAGGATATTGCGGGCATCTTGCAGGGTGTCGCACAAGATCCCTTGGCGTCCGGCGATTACTTACACCTTCCGTATGGCCTGGCGAAGAAAAAAGTTCTTGAAGAATTCAACCATCGGTACCTCTCGTTTAAGTTATCGAACAACGATGGCAATGTAAAAAGAGCCGCCATGGAAGCAGGGGTGCCCCGCTCTTACTTCCATGACATTATTCGGCGGTATTGGATGAAAAAGTAGCCTTTCTAGAGTCAGGGTTTGCTGACAGGTCTCCCGTATTTCGCCCCAATAGCTTGATTTTCAAGGCGATTCGAATATCGGTTCTTCTCCCCGTATCTGTCTGATATTTTCCCGTTGTTTTACAAAATCTTAGAGATCACGCCTCTACGTATGTCAGGGTTTCCTGGCACCGGGAAATATCCTCGCTCTTAAGCCCCTGTAAACAGGACGTATCTCCAGACCAAATACCCGTGAAGGCCTTCAACCCCGGCATGTCATTTGTACAACTACAGCAGGGTGCTCGGACTCTGAACACAGTCCTGCGGAAGGAGGTGATGTTGACTGGTATACGGGCCCGACGTCTAGGGAATGGTTTTTCTCAACTTCGAGGAGGTAACGCCCATGTTCCTATCACGTAGACAGTTTTTAAAAGTCTCGGCGGG
>JBDZUK010000034.1:0-35185 GCA_040255165.1 Nitrospiraceae bacterium
CTTCAGCAACACGTCGGCGCTGTAGCCGTAGAAGGTACTGGAGGAATCCAAGATACGCTGCGCGTAGATGTCCACCCGGTTCTGATACACAAAGTGGAACACGTCTTTCATGCGCTTGTCGCCCGTAATGTCGCCCAGCTTCGCGGCCACCCCGGCAAAGGTGTCGAGGTCGTTGCGCGTGTCGTAGAGCGGGCGGATGCCGCCCTTCCAGAGCTGTACCCAGGGATTGGACACCGTCGCGGTCATCTCTGGATAGGTGAATTCCATCCAGCTGTTGCACGCGAACGCGATGTCGGCATGGTTCACGTCCGACGTCATTTCCACGTCCTGCGTCACGATGGTTTCGATGTTGGGGTCGACGTTCCGCACCATGTCGTAGTGGTGCTTGGAGTTGTTCAGAATGTTCACGTTCACCACCCAGCGCAGCTTGCTGGGGGTCGGCATGTGCGTCTTGCCGGTGAATACCTTGCGGCCGTACTTCGGCGTGTTCACGATCAAGGCCGTGTCGCCGTGGTTCCAGTACCCCGGCTCTTCGCCGTAATAGTACCCCCGGTATTTGACCTCTTTTCCATGTGCGTTCGGATCGAGGTTGAGATTCCAGGGATCTTCGGCCAAGTGCGTACCGGCCGCGGCCCCCGACCAAGGAGTGGAGTTCCAAATACCCACTTTATAGTTTCCAGACCAGGTGTGGCATCCGGTGCCGAACTTGCCGACGTTGCCGGTCAAGATGCACACCAACGCCGCGGCCCGGCCCATTGAGGTCATATGGAAGTAGTGGCATACGCCTTCGCCGTTGTGGATGGCGGCCGGCTTGATCGTGCCGTAATCGCGCGCCCAGCGAACGATGAGGTCCTTCGGCGCTCGGTTGATCTGGTGCACCGTATCCAAATCGTAGTCCTGGAGGTGGATTTGGTAGAGCTGATAGATGGGCATGACGTCCACTTCACGCCCGTTGAGCAGCTTGACACGGTAGGTCCCGGTCAAGGCCGCTTCGAACCCGGAGCTCTGGTAGTGCCAACCGACTTGTTCCCGGTGCAGCGGGACCGCTTGGTTCTTGTTGGAGTCCCACACCATCATCCCGCCCAGCCGTTCAATATATTCCGGCTTGAGTGCTTGGATGCGCCCGCTATAGGACTTGCTGAAATCGGGCAACTTATAATCCTTGATCACGTCTCTCGGGTCGAGATACTGCAGCGTGTCCGTCCGCACCAACAGGGGCATGTCGGTGTACCCCTTCAGAAAGTCGACGTCGTGCATGTTCTCGTCGAGAATGATCCGGCTGGCGCCGAGAAAGAGCGCCCCGTCCGTTTCCGGACGCACCGGAATCCAGTAGTCCGCCCGTGACGCGGTGGGATTGTATTCAGGAGTGATGACGACCAGCCGGGCGCCTCGCTCGATGCTCTCCAGCTTCCAGTGCGCCTCCGGCATCTTGTTTTCGACGAAATTCTTGCCCCAGCTCGTATTGAGCTTAGTGAACCGCATGTCGCTCAGGTCGACGTCGCAGTTTTGAGTGCCGTTCCACCAGGGCTGCGATGGGTCCTGGTCGCCGTGCCACGTATAGTTGTTCCAATACCGGCCGCCCTGCGCCTGATTCGCGCCCACCTTGCGGATCCAGCTGTCCAGCAACGGCAGGACGCTGTTGTTGAATCGGGTGTTGCCGTGTTTGCCCAACAGACCGAGGATCGGCATCCCTGCGCGATGCTTGAAGCAGCGGACCCCGGCGCCCTTCATCATCTCGATCATTTCCGGCGCGTACCCCTGCTCGCGCAGCCGCCGGGCGCCCGCCTCGCCGCTGTACCGGGTGGCAATCACGACCATCGCCTTCGCCAGATAGGTAAACGCCGTATCCCACGACACCCGCAGCATGTCGTCCAGAAAGCGGCTGTCGAATTTATATTTTCGCCTCGCTTCCGGCGTGAGCTCCGGGGAGCCCGTGTCCATCCACTCTTTCCAGCCCTTCCGCATCAACGGCCCCTTCAACCGATACGGGCCGTACACGCGGCGGTGGAAGGTATAGCCCTTCAAGCACATGCGCGGGTTGTGCGCGAACGTCCCGCGGTTGCCGTAGAGGTCTTCATACGTCTGGTGATCGTAGTTCTGCTCGACGCGCATGACGACGCCGTTCCGGACGAAGGCCCGGATCCGGCACGCGTGCGTGTCGTTGGGAGAGCAAACCCACGTGAACGAGGAATCGTACCGATACTGATCGTGATAGACCCGCTCCCACGATCGGTCCGGATATTCACCCAAAGGATTTCCAACCTCGATGACGGGCTGCAGCGCCGTTAACGCGAACGCACGGTCGGCAATGGCCGCGGCCGCGACGGTACCCGCCGAGATCTTGAGGAACTGTCGGCGTGAGAAAAACATAACGGATTTCCTCCTTCCGAATGTATAAATCCCGATGTGCCTGCCTAAATCCGTGCCGAAGTAGCTTGGTCCACCTCCTTTCTTCCTTTACCGACGCCGGAAACCGGACGCGGTACGGCGACTCCGGCGCGGACAGAGTTGGCAACTCTCGTACCGAGCGTCACGGTCCACCGGCGCCAAGGGAGATCCCCCGGAAGTAACGAGAAGATCACGGGTTGCGCGCGGAGAGCGAATCCGCTCGCCAATCGATGCGGCGAAATCTCGCTATTGTGGTTCGCGATAACCGCGAAAGAATGCGGATGCCCGTGAAAGACTGCTTTCGAAGAACGAACGCGGGGGCGCAGCTGTCATGGCGCCCCCGCGGCTGGAGATAGGCGCTACGTGAGGCGGGAGGCGGGTCGCGGCGTCAACGCGGGCGCCGGGAGCGGTTCCCTCGCAGGTGCTTTCTTGGCGCCCAGCGACGCGAGCCAGAAGACGAACAGAATGCTGACCCAGAAAAACAGGACGTTGAACGAAATCATGTTGGCGGCGAAGCCCACCGTGTGCGTATAGGCCCACGGTGAATTGTCGCGCATGATTTCGTTCACGTGCCAGAACAACCGGACGGACGAGCGGATATAGCCCATCAGTGCCATCATCCACGTGAACTCGGTGGCCAGCATGATGAGCGCATATTGAGACCGGGCGGTCATCCGTCCCCACTCCACCGGGCCGCCCTGCTTGGCGCCTTTCAGCATGAACAAATTGAGCACGCTCATGAAGACCAGGCAGGACAACGTCGTCGCGACCTGGGGCACCGACAGTCCGACGCGCACGTTGGCCGGGATGTAATACCCGTAGACGGCCAGCCACACGATGTTGACGTACGCGAAGAAAAAGAACACGCTCATGAAGACGTTCCCGAACTTCGCCCAGGACACCGTCGGGATTTTATTGCCGCGCTGGTACCAGATGAAGCTGAGCACCGTGGTGACGATGATGACGTTGATCCCTCCGTTCTTGGCCGACATCACCCCATAGTTGCCCAGCACGGGATGCTGCTGACCTCCCATCGCCTTAAGCTCTGCGGGGGTCATGACCATCGTGTGCGGCGTGATGAACACGAGGAACCCGACCACCATGACGAACACCAGATATTTGACGTAGCGAAGGTAATGCTCCGCGCCGCGCATGCGGCCGAGACATTGCCACAGGTAATAGCTCGTGGTCAGGAATAGCGCGCCGATCATCGTCGCCTGGATGATGAACAGCCAAGCCAACAGGCCTCCCATCAACGTGATCCCCATCTGCTGCCGGTAGGCGTAGACCTCGCGCATCAACCAATACCCCGCAAACGGCAGCGGGATGAGGAACAAGACGGCGATGAACATCGCCACGTAGCCCATCCAGTCGTAATGCGCCCGCTCCTCGTCGCTCTTGGCCGCCAGAAACCGGTAGGCCGCGTAGGCCGCCACGACGCTGCCGCCGAACGCCATGTTCCCGAGAATCCGGTGCACGTTGAGGGGATTCCAGAGCGCAGTGTGCAGGACGTGCCAGATGTTGCCGAGGTAGCGCCCTTCTTCATCGACTCCGGCCGGGGACATCATGAAGGCGATCCAGGAATTCGCCAGGAACATGAGGACCGTGCCGATCACGTTGAGCACGACGGACATGCTGAGATGGATCCACTTCAGGAACCCCTCCTTCATCTTGTCCCAGCCATAGTAGTAGATGTACAGCGTGCCGCTCTCCGCCACGAACAGGAGCGCGTACAAATGCATGACCGGCCGGAAGATGCTGGAAAGATAACCGAAAAACGTCGGATACAGCGTCAGGAAGGTAAACAACAGAATGCCGCCGAGAATCGCCGTGAGGGAATAGGCCGTCAGGCTGATCTTGATGAAATCGTACGCCAGCTGATCGTACCGCCTGGCCTGCGCCTTGTCTTTCGTGACCATCCCGATGAACTCGATGATCATGCAGAAGATCGGGACCGCCAGCACGAAACTGCCGTAGTACAGGTGCTGCTGATTGGCGAACCAGATCAACACCCGGCTCTCGAAGTTATAGCGCGGATAATGCTCCGTGTTGTCGGCGGTCGCAGGGGCCGGAGGACCGCTGACGATTCCTTCCGTCTTGTAATAGACGTCTCGGCCTTTCTGCACCGGCGGATCGCCGGCCGGCCGCGACGCGTCGTCCATGGCTCCCCCTACAGAAGTCTCGCCGTGCTCTGCACTGAGCACGGTCATGACCGGGAGGGAAAACAGGACAAACCAGAAGCCCAGCATCGCGACGGCGATACGGCTGCGCACATCTGATCGTCTGAAGAACGATCTCATACGGCTTCCTCCCTCTTTTTCTCCGCGGGCGACGCAACTCGAGGTTGCTGCACGGTTCGCCGGCTTGGTCGTCGCAGGGCTCGGACGATGCCGAGAACCGCCGGATCCGACATACATACGTCCATCCCGGATTTTCCCGCGATGAGAAGTCTCAGAGAGACCGGAGCAGCAAAGCCCATGCCGCTGCGGGCCTTCACGAAGTCATGGATGAAGTGCGGGGATTCTGCGGGATTGGAAGACCTGGAACGACAGCGGGGAGAAACAGGAGAAACCGGCGCCGCGAAGAGCCGCGAGCGACGGCGAGATCTCACGATGCTAGGGAATTGGAAACGCACACCGCGCGGCTCATGCGGCGCGTACGGAGAAGCAACCCCCGATTACCGTTCGGTCGCCTCGGAACCCGGTCCACCCGGGTCTTTCACGTCTCGAGCACACCGAAACCCGATCCAGTTCATCTTCGTGTTCGGATCAGTCCCGTTCCGCTGGGCCGCGCGGACGCTGGGCGTGCTGTCGATCCAGCCCCCGCCCCGGAAGGATTTTTGCGTCCCCGTCTCCGGCCCCTTCGGGTTCTTGTCGGGCGCAGACGCATAGTATTTCGGGTCGTACCAGTCGGCAACCCATTCGGCGACGTTGCCGACCATTTGAAACGCCCCGTACGGACTCGTGGCGTTGTCGTACTTGTCGACGGAGATGATCGGCGGATACAAAATAAGACGCTCGGGACGGTCACGCACCGGACCCGACAACCCGCTTCTGCCGTAATTGGCCCGAGAGAGTCCCGCCATTTGGTTGCCCCACGGGTAGATTCTCCCATCTTCGCCGCGCGCCGCTTTTTCCCACTCCGCCTCGGTCGGCAGCCGCTTACCGGCCCACTTACAATACGCGTCCGCGTCATGCCACGACACGTGCATGACGGGATGATTGGCCATCGCCTCCTGAAAGTTGCCGCCGTCGTATTGCCAATCGATCAGCGGCGACCGGTTCGTGGCCAACACGAATTTCAAAAATTGGACGGTCGTGACCTCGTACTGGTCGATCTCATATGCGTCGAGATAGACCTTTCGCTGGGGGAACTCCGCGAGGTACGCATTCCGATCCACCTTTTTATCGCTGCCCATCGTGAACCAGCCCGCCGGAATGCGGACCATGTCGTCGTGCGCCGGCAGCTTCACTCGCTCTGCGGCGAGCCGTTTCCCGTCGGGGGTCCATTCTCGGGTAACGTCGGCGACATCCAACGCCCGAACCAATCCGGCCATTCCCAACAACCCTGCGATGACGGTACTTGCAACGGTTCCTGCCCTTCGCACGATGCCTCCTCTGCGCTTACATCCCCTGTTCTTTCCGGTCCGGCGTCTTCGGTCCGTCGAATTCCTCCAGGGGCTGAAAGTTCACCGGCAGCTGAAAGAGGTAATCCGAGACCGACCGCATCTTGACGTGCTGGTATTCGATGATCCAGCTCCCGTCTTTCCTCGCCAACTTCATCGGGAAACGAATGTCCGTTGCTAACCACTGATAATATTCCTCCGTTCGCTCGCCGTGTTTCACCGTCACTTCGTACAGAATCGTCGGATGCCCTTCCCGGATCTCCGTGCCGATCTCCTCACGCGACACTTCGCCGTCCAGCCGCTCGGATACTTTCAAATCCTGGTCCGGATCGTACGGCACCGTTTTGAAATGCTTCATCCGAGACAGCAGCAACCACACGACCTGCTTGTCCTTGCGCACGATCGTCACGTTGACCGGGCTCATGCTGTGGTGTTCGATCCGCCAGCGGTCGTCACGATAATAAATGATCGCCTTGTGGATGCGTCCACCGGTCTTGGTGACCTGATCGGCCGTGAATTCAAGCGCCCAGGCCGGCACTCCGGCCAGCAGCCAGATCAGCGTGAGCGCGATGACGATGACGGATCGGAGCATGCGCTATCCTACCACAAGCACGGTTTCGGTTCCCGCGCAGCGCGGCTCGGGACGTTCACGCCATGGTCAGCACGGCCGCTCCTTTGAAGGACCCGGCTTTCAACTCCTGCAGCGCCCGGTTCGCCTGTTCCAGGGGAAAGCAAGTCGTCACGGGCCTGATCGGGATCTCGGCGGCCGTCCGCAAGAGCTCGATGCCGTCTTCCCTGGTGTTCGCGGTCACGCTGCGAATCATCCGTTCGCCGAACACCTCGCGATCGTAATCGAGCGAGGGGATCGGCGTCATATGGATGCCGGCCAAGGCCAGCGTGCCGCCGCGCTCCAACGCACGAAGCGCGGGCGGCACGAGCTCGCCCGCCGGCGCGAAGATAATCGAGCCGTGCAGCGGCTCCGGGGGCGCGTCAGCCGCCCCGCCGACCCACTTTGCGCCCAGTTCCCGCGCCAGCGCCCGATGTTCGGGCTTGAGCGAGCAGACATATACGTCGCAGCCCCAATACCGGGCGATCTGAATCGCAATATGGGCGGACGCGCCGAACCCGTAGAGCCCAAGCCGCTGGCCCGGTTTGATCCCGCTCAAGCGCAAGGCGCGATAGCCGATGATTCCGGCGCACAACAACGGTGCGGCCTCGTCGTCGCGAAAGACCCGCGGGATTGGATACGCAAATCCGGCGGAGACCAGCGCGAATTCCGCATAGCCTCCGTCCACCTGATAGCCGGTAAACCGCGCGCCGCGGCAGAGATTCTCGCGGCCCGTGCGGCAAAATTCGCAGGTTCCGCAAGTTCCCTGCAGCCAGGCGATGCCGACTCGGTCGCCTTCTTTCACATCGGCGACACCCGGTCCGACTCGATTGACGACGCCGACGGCTTGATGCCCGGGAACCAGCGGCAATTTGATGTCCGGCAGCTCCCCCTCAACGACATGAAGATCCGTCCGGCAGACGCCGCACACCCGCACCTCCACCAAGACCTGTCCGGAGCCGGGTTGAGGCACCGCTCGTTCCTGTAACCGGAGCGGATTCGCCGTCACCTCCGAGGGCCGCTCGAGGACCATGGCTTTCATCAGGATTGCTTCCCCGCGGCAGCCGTCCCGCCCCGCATGACGCGCGCACAGGTCATTGGCCTGTCACGGCGTTGTCCGCCTTGGAGCGCCCGGTGGTCATCCGCCGGTGGTCTTGGCTATTTTTTTCGACTTGTCGCCGGTTCCGCAGCCTTGGCTGCCGGGGAACCGCCGGCGGTAATCGGTTGGCTATCGTGCAGCATCGTGCGGGCGCCGGTTCGCATGCGTACGTGGACGTCGACGGCGTCGGCCGCCAGCTCCGGAGGAAACGGAGGAAAGGGCTGCGCATGAACGACGGCGTAGATGCCGGCCTCATCGATTTCTCGGGCGCCCGACCCCTTTTCAATCTCGATCAACTGGGCTCGCCCGCTCGGATACAGCTTGAACCGGACCCTGACGGTTTCGCTCGTCGGCACATGGCGGACCGATCGGACGTGGCGACTCCAGCTCCGACTGACTAAGTGACTAACCTGTTTCCAGTAGGCCTTGCCTTCGCCCGGCGGCGGCAGCGGCACGAGATCTTCCTCGGCTATGCGCGCGCCAGTGACCGGCTCCACGTCCGGTTGGATCTCGTCCTGCTCAACATCTGCCTCGGCTTGCTGTTCCGTTCCCGTTAAAGGACCATCACCCGAATCGGACAACGCTTGCTGGCGCCCCAGGGTGAGGTAGACCACCCGGCTCATGAAGCGTTCCGGTCTGTCGTTGCGGAGCCTGGCAAAGGTGACGTGTATCCTGGCGGCCTTGGGCTGAACCGAGGTCCGCCCCGCAGACGCGGGCTCCAGCGTGATGGTTCCCTTCAACACGGACGGCAAACTGTCCGGCTCCAACGTCACCATCTGACGGCGGAAAAGAGGCGAATCACAAATGGCCACTATCGGCGCCGAGCCGGAGAATACGCCTCCAAGCACGATTGAGAGATCAAGGCTCTGGCCGAATTGCAGGTCTCCCGAAGATCCGGCCAACTCGAACCGAACCCAGCGCTTCGCAGGTGCCGAGGCGGCCGCC
Source organism: Nitrospiraceae bacterium (assembly GCA_040255165.1). GTDB lineage: Bacteria > Nitrospirota > Nitrospiria > Nitrospirales > Nitrospiraceae > JBDZUK01. The sequence continues at coordinate 8,665 of JBDZUK010000034.1, forward strand.
GTAGCGGCCGCCTCCACGCCGACCACAACGATCCAGGGCACACACCACCACAGCACCATCACCAGCGCCAGGAGCGACCGAACCGCCATAGACGGAATCCTACCCAGACGCCGGAATGACTGCAACCCGTTTTTCTGCTGCCGTCTGAAAGATTGATCCTCTGCTCTATCCAGCACGCCGAAGCACATGTATTGATCGCGCTGATGCGAGGGAAGTCTTCTTGGTATAGAATGAAATCCATGCGCGCCGTCGTCAAACTCGCTGCCGGACCCGGACTGACCGCAACGGACTGGCCCGATCCGAAACCCAAGCCTAATGAGGTCGTGGTTAAAATCAAAGCCACCTCCCTCTGCGGAACGGATGCGCACATCTTCAACTGGGATGAATGGGCGCACAGCCGAATCCGCCCGCCCCGCATCATCGGACATGAACTGTGCGGCGAGGTCGTCGAAGCCGGCGCGGACGTGACTCTGGTGCGGGTCGGAGATTTCGTGGCCGCCGAGTCGCACATCACCTGCGGACGCTGTTTTCAATGCCGTACGGGGCAGGCGCACGTCTGTAAACACTACACGATTCTCGGCATCGACCGCGACGGATCCTACGCCGAGTACGTGTCGCTCCCGGAAGAGCTCCTTTGGAAGACCTCTCCCGAGATTCCTCCCGAGCTGGCCTGCGTGCAGGAACCGCTCGGCAATGCGGTCGATGCGGCGCTCGCGGAGGATCTGACCGGCCATACGGTGCTCATCACCGGCTGCGGCCCCACAGGCCTGTTTGCGGCAGCTGTGGCGCGCGTGGCCGGAGCAGCGGTCATCATTGCATCCGACGTAAGCGAGTATCGCTTGGGGTTGGCAAAACAGGTCGGCGCCGATCACGTGTTGAACGCGGCGGGGGAATCGCCGGAGCGGATCGCGGCCGCCATCCGCGACATCACGGCCGGCGAAGGAGTGGACGCCTCGCTGGAGATGTCCGGAGATCCGTCGGCGCTTCATCAAGCCTTTCGCTCGGTCAAAAACGGCGGGCGCGTGACCTTGTTCGGCATCCCCACGGGTTCCGTCTGCTTCGACCTGCCGAACGAGATCATCTTCAAGGGCATCCGAGTGTACGGCGTCACCGGCCGACGGCTGTTCGGCACCTGGTATCGTCTGGCGGGGTTGTTGAGAGCCGGCTTGAACGTCCGCCCGATCATCACGCATACGTTTCCGATGGCGGAATTCGCGCAAGGATTCCAACTGATGAAAACGGGGCAATGCGGGAAAGTCGTGTTGATTCCTTAAACAGGTGCTGAAAAAGGCCCCCAGCGGCGTTCTCGGTCGCCCGTCTCCTTGCGACGTACCGTAAAGGTACGCCTCAGTCGCCGGGCTTCCTGCGGCCTTGCTGGGCGACCTTTTTGAGCACCTGTCGAGAGGGGATGCAAAGCGGACATCTATGAAACTCCACCAGTAGAATCATGTCCTACCAAACCCTAAGAGAAGTGGTGACCACGCAGCTGGCCGAGATCAAGTCGGCAGGGCTCTATAAGTCCGAGCGGCAGATCCTGGGGCCGCAGGGGGCCGAGATTCGCGTCGCGCAGGGGACGGTGCTGAACCTCTGCGCGAACAATTATCTGGGATTGGCCGATCACCCGGAGATCAAGCAAGCCGCCGTCAGGGGACTGCACGAGCACGGGTATGGCATGGCGTCCGTCCGGTTCATCTGCGGCACGCAGGATCTCCATAAACGGCTCGAACAGGCGATCAGCACGTTCCTGGGCACGGCCGACACCGTCCTGTACAACTCCTGCTTCGATGCCAACGGCGGACTGTTCGAAGTGTTGCTGGATGAGCGAGACGCAGTCATCAGCGATGCGTTGAACCACGCAAGCCTCATCGACGGCATTCGTCTCTGCAAAGCGAAACGCCTTCGCTACGCCCACTCGGACATGGTCGAGCTGGAAACCAGGTTGAAAGAATCGTCCGACGCCCGCGTGCGGGTCATCGCGACCGACGGTGTCTTCTCAATGGACGGCGACCTCGCGAAGCTGGATCACATCGTCGAATTGGCCGACCGCTATGACGCCGCCGTCGTGGTGGACGACAGCCATGCCACGGGCGTTCTGGGCAAGAGCGGGCGGGGGACGCCGGACCATTTCGGCGTCGCCGATCGAGTGGACATTATCACGAGCACGTTGGGGAAGACGTTGGGAGGCGCAGCCGGCGGCTTCACCTCGGGGCGCCCGGAAATCGTGGAGCTTCTCCGCCAGCGCTCGCGCCCTTACCTCTTTTCGAACGCGCTGCCGCCGGTCATCGTCGCGGCGGCGTTGCAAGCCGTGAAGCTGGTCGCGCAGGGCGACGCACTCCGTGCGACGCTTCGAGAGAACGCGGCGTTCTTTCGCGGTGAACTCGGCTCGCTCGGCTTCCGTCTCGTCCCGGGGGAACACCCCATCATTCCGATTCTGCTCGGAGACGCGACCCTGGCAAACAAAATGGCGGAGCGGTTGCTGCAGGAAGGCATCTATGTGGTGGGGTTCAGCTATCCGGTCGTGCCTAAAGGGCAGGCGCGTATCCGGGTTCAGATGTCGGCGGCGCATACGCGGCCCCAATTGACGAGAGCCGCTACGGCGTTCGCCAAAGTCGGCCGCGAACTCGGCGTGGTCGCTTAACTCCGCCGGAGGTTCAGCTTCGCGAGCCGTCACTCGCTTCGGGCATCGAGCCGCTATTCTTGGATCATCTGCGCCCGCCTTTGCAGGTAGGCGTTGCGGACCGCCGTGTAGAGATCCAGCGTCGCCTCTTCCACGCCCTGAAATTTCTCCAGGTTCAGCGACCGATCGTTCACGATTTCGCCGACTCGGCCGCCAAGCTGTGCAAACGTGGATGTCGTGCGGTTTTTATGCGCGACCAGCGACGGAATGCCCTCGACCTCGATGATGGGAAACACCAACCAATTGATTGGGTTCAACGCAATGTCGCCAATGTAGCCGAAGAAATCCCGCACGGTGAACGGCGGCAAAAAGGGCAAGACCAGGTAGGGCCCGGGCTTGACTCCATATTTGCCGAGTGTCTGCCCTGTGTCTTCTTCCGGCGTCTGGACGTTCAGGGGAGTGGCCACGTCGAAAAAGCCGCCGAGCCCAAAGGTGGAGTTGAGCAAAAACCGTCCGACTTCAAGTCCGGCGCCTTTGGCTTTGCCTTGAAACAGATTGTTGAGAAACCGCTGGGGGAAACGAATATTGTTAAAGACGTTGCTGATGCCGACCTGCACGAGATCGGGGATGATGAAGTTGTATCCCTGTGCCACCGGTTTGAGCACCCATCGATCGACCTGCCGGTTGAACTCGAACATCTTCGCGTTGAACGGCTCCCAAGGATCGTACTCTTCGCCCAACCCCTCGCCCGGTTTGGCGAAGGGATCGAAGGGCTCGTCGGCCTGCGTCTCGGCATGCGCGGGTGCCGGAACATCCGCCTGGGCGCCGGCGCCGGCCGGCACGGTCGCGATCTGCGACAGCTCCGTCTCCACCGAGCCGCGTAACGACGCCGACCGCTCCACTTCCGCGCAGCCGACCAGCGCCAGACATGCAACGGCGCCGGACATCCATCGGATCACCCGGCCTGTGAGTCCTCGCACACATTCCTCCTTGGTTCATGACGTTCTACCCCGCATCCGGCGCCGATGTATCACGCTGGCATTTTGGCGCGCTCGGGCCGCACTGTATCAAATGTCGAAGGGATCGCCAAACAAATCCTGTGGAAACAGCGGTCAAGCCTTCAGCGACGCGGTGATGAACTCGGAAAGACGCCGAAAATAGGGCTGGCCTCCGGCCAGGTAGGTATTATTGTGATCGGCGCCCGGGATGAGGTAGAAGGACTTCGGGGGCGGGGCGACCTCGTACACTTGCCTGCCGAGCCTCGGCGGGATGATGTCATCCTTCTCGCCGTGGATGATGAGCTTCGGGAGCGACAGGTGAGGCAGCCGATCAATGAGTCGAAATTTTGAGCCCAACAGCCAATGCGCCGGAAACCCACCGTAAAAATGCTTGGCCACCGCCTCGATCGACGGAAACGTGCTTTCCAGAATCAGCCCCGCGGCCGGCTTCTGGCTGGCCAGGTCGCCGGCCACCGCGGCACCGAGCGAGCGGCCGAAGATGACCAGACGCTCCGGCCTGATCATTCTGGTCCGGGTCACATAGTCGTACGCGCCGAGCGCATCCAGGTACAGCCCCTCTTCCGACGGTCTTCCCTGGCTGCGGCCGTACCCGCGATAATCGAACAGCCAGACCGAAAGACCCAGCCGGTAGAGTCCCCGTAAATTATCCAGGCGGTTGATGACATTGCCCGCATTGCCGTGGCACCACAGCACGACGGCAGCGTCGGATCGCGCCTCGACGTACCAGCCGAAGAGTCTCGTCCCATCCCCGGCCTGAAACCACACTTCTTCCAACGGCAGCCCGCTGCGCGCGGCCCAGTCCAGATCCCTCCACGGAGACGGGTGAAACACGAAGAATTGGTCGAGAAAGCTCATGGTCCTGAAGCCACGCTCTGATTATCTGGTTGGGCTGGACAAATTCCTAGGTCTTCCCTATCATCCCGACATTTCCGGTCGGAGGCGTCATGCCGTCGAGGACCCTTCGCTCTCATCTGCTCACAGTCTTGTTGCCCTTCCTCTCCGGGTGCTCCGTCGCCATGGCGCTCAGCGGAACGCCCGAGCCCAACTTCGAGGCCTTGGAAGTGGGATCGGGCCGAAAGCAGGTCGAACTCCAGCTGGGCTCTCCCATATCCTCGCAACAGTTGGACGGCGGGAAGAAGGAAGACACGTACAAATTTGAGATGGGCAACTCTCCCAACGGCCACCGCGCCATGATGAATTTGTATATCGATCTGGCGACGATCGGACTGTGGGAACTGCCCGGGACCATCATCGAAGCCATGATGGGAGATGAGCAACAGACGACGGTGGTGTACGGCCCCGATGATCGCGTACAGCAGATCAAAGGGTATCGCCCGCCTCCTCCATCAAAAGCCCTCCGGGACGCCCGCGACGGACAAGAGAAGTATCACGAAAGTCCTCAACCCTCACCCGGCGCCGATGGAGAGAAATAGGCCCGCGATCGACGTCTTCTAGGCCGCTCCAGGCTAGAAGAATGCCTGGATGGAGAACACCACGTCATCATCGTGATCGCGGTGGTTATATTCCAGGCGCAGAGCCCAATTTCTCGCCACGGTGTACCGTTGCCCAACCGTCCATCGAAAATCGTCCGAGTGCTCGCCCAAGGTGTACCGCAGGTAACTGCCGGACAAGAGGATCCGCCAGCGCTGCGTGAGATCCACCAGCATGCCCACCGTGCCTCCGCCACCCGCTCGGTGCCGCTCTTCATACGCCTTGCTGTAATTCGCTTCCGCTTCGGCAAACGCAAAGTACACTTCCCGGTTGAGCAACCGTGTTTCCATGGCGGCGCCGATGCCGCCGTTGGCCACCCCGTTGCTGCATAGCATACAGCCGCGATGCCGGATCGTCTGCATTCCGATATTGATCTTCCACGAAGGAGCATGAAAGAACGAGTCCATCGGCGACAACGACAGAATGTTGGCGAGCGTCGCCCGTTCGATTCTGCTTTGATCGGCTCGGTTGTAATGGCGCACCGTCAGGGAGGCGACTTCGATCTGGGCGTCCGGCGTATAGCCGATTTCAGGATCCAGCAGGTCGTGATAACCAGCCCGGACGCTGAGCTCTTCGAACGTGTCGTCGTTCCGCCAGCCGGCCCCCAGGCTGGCCCGCGAGGTCCTGTGCCCGAGTTCCGGCTGCTGCGCGAAGGGACGCACGGGGAAGCGCTCCGAAGGAATGCGCAGCTGGCTTCGGGCGGTGAGAACGGCCCGATTCCGTTCCTTCAGCTCTGGAAACGGCTTGTCCGTCGTCTCGATGCGGTACCGCAGGTAGTCCGAAGCCAGATCCAGCAGGAACGCCCGTCTGGCGATGGGTAACGCCATGAAGGCGTCCGACTTGACGATTTCGGGATCCCGCCAGAGTGCCGACGAAATCGTGCGCTCGACCGCCGACAAGGATTCGCGCTTGCGCTTGATGACCGTGCTGCGGGAGGGCCGGTAGGCGATATCCGCTACCAGTCCCGGTTGCCGCGCAATCAGCCTTACCGTGTCGGCGGGGACGGTCCAGAACAGGAATTCATCGGTGAGGTGCAGCGAGGGATCGGCATACTCCAGCAGAGCGAGCAGGTGGTAGGAACAGTTCTCCTTGAAGAAAAAATAATCGAAGTACGCATTGCCCAGCTCCCAAGCATGCATCAGAAGCCGCTGCAGCTGCGCGTCGGTGAAGTTCAGACGATATTCCCAGATGTCGCGGTTTTCGATGTCTCGGTACTCCTGCACCTTCAGGTAATAAGGGATCGTGGAAAAGTAGCCCTGATAGCCGCCGAAAATCCCGCGGATCGGATAGGCGATCCCAGCATCGGGCGGGACGTCGGCCGCGTAATTGATCGTATAGGCCAGAATGCGCGTCTGCTCCGTCTGCCCCTTCTGATCGATGCGCAGCAACGTGTGCCCGAACATGGACGCAGGATTGTTCAGAAACGCGGAGGGGAAAATCAGCGAGATGGACCGGGCGTCGAACTCGGCATACCAGCGGCGGAAGCGCTCGCAGGTTTGAGTAGGCAGCCGTGATTCATCAATCGTCAGACGCTCCTTGAGCCAGTGGTAGCGGGCGATGAACGCGCATTGCGCGGGTTGCCGCGATCGTCCGACGAGCGCATCGGAAAAAAGCTGCGCCAGGGTTGCGTCGAGCTCCGCCTGCGGATCCGTTTTGCCCTGGGGTGAGAGAAAGAACCCCGGGTCGTCCTGCTCGCTCTCGTACCCGCCGAACAGCTTCGCCCGATAATGAAGCAGAAGCCGCCACTCGCGTTCCTCCGCCAGCCGAAGATCGCGCGCCCGAGTCGTCAGTTCGGACAGGTACGCCGGCTCGGCTCCCGCGCAGACCTGCGGAACACCGGTCACCGCCAGGAAGATCAAAAGGAAAAGCAAAGAACTAGTGAAAAGAGCGGCGGGGCCCCGGCCCAAAGCCGCGGCCCCGCGCACGACCTTACCGAGTGGAGAGCTTGACGAGAACTGGATGCGTGGCAATGGCGTCATTCAGGGCCTTGACCATCGCCACCGGCGACGCTTCCCCGGCCTTGACGAGACTCGTGTACCGCTCCTGCGTCAGGACGAAAAACTCACTCTGCTGTTCGGCCGGCACACCCATCAAGGACGCCAGCGACGCCAGGTGTTCGCCCTGCCCCTGGGCCATTTCGGCCGAGAGATTCTCGAAATTGATCGAGGCGAACATGTTCACCTTGTGCTCGGACATGACCTGACCGTCGTTCGTGCAGCCGGAAGTGCCGGTGCTGATGCCGAACGTCTGGCTGCCGAAGGTGCCGTTCGTGGTCGCCATGAGAACCTGCGGCGCGATGTTCTTTTGATTCTTGTAGTCGGACCAAGCCAGCTTACCGAGACCGCACCCCGGTCCGGTGTCCGGGTGAGCGGCCAGCGCCAATCCGGCCTGCGCACCGACGAACATCACTGCCATAGAAATCATGACTAGTCTCTTCACCATAAAGACCCCTCCTTGATTGGGTTAGGTACCAATGCAGCTGCTTGCCGCAGCAATGGCGATTATAGCTTATGCATTACCCCTTGTTTACAAGAAAATTATCCCTAGCCATGACGTGGCTCGAAGTTATTCAGGAACGGCGACTGTCGCGAGCACGGGATGGCCCGCCATCGCGTGTTGAATCGCCCGCACCAACCCGAGGGGAGTGACGTCGTCGTTCTGCACCAACGACTGATAGCGTTCCTGCACCATCGCAAAGAATGCCGGGTGATCGGCCTCCGGCACTCCGAGCAGCAGAGCCAACGAGGTCAGATGCTCTCCCTGCCCTCTGGCGATGTCTTGCTTCAGGCTCTCAAACGCGCCTTCGGCCAGGTTGACGTGCTTGTTTTTCATGATGACGCCGTCGTTCGTGCATCCAGACGTGCCGGACGAGATGCCGAAGGTCTGACTGCCAAACGTGCCGTTGGTGGTCGCCATGAACACTTGCGGCGCGATCTGTTTCTGCCCCCCGTAATCGGACCAGGCGAGTTTACCTAGCCCACATCCCGGCCCGTTGTCCGGATTTCCCAGAGCGGACGCCGCGCCCGCGTGGTAGAGAACCATCATGACTACGGCAAGCCCAATGCACTTTGTGCCCATCGTTGACCTCCTCTATATGAAATGAACCGGATGCTGTCGCTTATATCCGAGTTCATCCATTTGGGCCATGATTTTCATTCCGGCGTCACTCGATCCTGCAGGCGAATGTGTCGAGGCATGGTGCGCTTGCGGCACAGCACGAGCATTCCAAGGCTGCGAGGCAGGCGAAAGCGGCGGGGGCCCGCGGAGCCAGGATTGAAGAGCACCACCGATCCGCGCCGTTCGATCTTCGGCTGGTGGGTGTGCCCGAAAATGCAAATGTCCGGCTGCGCCCGTTCGAGGAACCCTTGTCCTTCTTTCGTGATTCTCCCGCCTTCAAAGATCACATGCCGAATTGCGATACATCGTCCGGCCATGACGATGATTCGCTCCCGCGGGAAACCGCTTCGCTCGTATTCGTCGACATTGCCCGAAACCGCGATCACCGGCGCGAGGGTTTCCAGCCGCCGAATCACCCAGACATCGCCGATGTCCCCGGCGTGGATGATGCACTCAACGCCTTGAAAGTGGCGGACAAGCGCCGGATCAAAGAGGCCATGGGTATCGGCAATCACACCGATCCGCATCGTTGGTCCCGCTGGTTCACGTGGTGGGAGGAGTGACCGACCTCAGCGAGCGTTGGACCTGAGACCAGTCGAACGAAAACACCAGCGACTGCCGAGGCCCGAGTTTCCCGATGGCCTGCCTGATCCGTTCCGCCCGCCCCGCGCTCATCGGATGCGTGGACAACAACTCGATTCGCCGCGCATCCGCCTCGGACAGACGCTGGAAGAAACGGACCAGGCCGCCCGGCTCGATTCTCGCCCGATGAAGCAACGCCACGCCCGAGAGGTCCGCTTCAATCTCCTGCTCGCGCCCGAACCTCAACGTAATCAATTCAGCACCCATCCGTCTCGCCAAGCCGACCAGGCCCTGTTGGTTGCCCGTAAAAACAGTCAGAACGGCGACGAGGCCGAAATTCTTGAGGATCCGCTCCGTTCCATGACGATGCAGTACGTGGTTCACCTCGTGAGCCAGCACGCCGGCGACCTCCTCCGGCGATTCGGCTGTCTCGAGCAGTCCAGTAAAGACGACGACAAAGCCGCCAGGGAGCGCAAAGGCGTTGACGACGTCGCTCCGCACAACGGCGACTCGGAAGGTGTACGGGTTGTCGGGGATCGCCTCGGTGAGTCGCCGCATCATCTCCTCCACCGCCGCCACCGCTGGTCCGTCCTTTATGACGGTCTGTCCGGCGAGAAACTCTTGGGCTCCGGCTTGGCCGATACCTTCTTCCCACTCGACCGGAACCCTGCCCACGGCTCCCTTGACGAGCGAATCGAAGCCGAGCCAGGACGCCGCGATGAGCGCGATGAACGCCGCGAGCCCGCTCCAGAGCACCAGGCGTCGCGTTGCGCGAGACCGCCGCACCTCACCCGCCGTGCGCTCCAGCTCGGCAAGCCAATCCTGCGGCGCAGCCCTGCGAAACGCCACGATGACGGCCGGATCTTTGACGTATAACGTCCGTTCCACGCCCTCTTGTACCCATTTCACCACCAAATGATCCCGATCGATGCCGCCCGCTGTCACCGAGAGGGAAGCAAACGGAACGCTGTCGTGGCCTGGTTGATCTTGTTCGGCAGCCTGGATCGAAATGCCGTGAGTAGATACATCGACAAAACAAGGAACGCCTGCACCGGGCAGCCCCGGGCCGAAACAGAGCGCGTTGGCTGAGAACGTCATGAGCCGGTGATCAAGCGGATGCTCAAAATGGCCGAGAGCGAGGCCGCAGGAGAGGAAAAACCGGAGGCGTACCCTCTGGGGTACGTTGAGAAGTTTTTCCAACCGAGAAAGCTGTCGCCCATTTTGAGCCTCCGCTACTCTGAGACGGGGAGGAATTGGCGCACCCACGCCCCAAAACTGCCCGGATTGCGGCTTTGGATGTACACCACCCCGGGGCCGCGGAACCGGCAGACGAATCCCTCGCCGGACGTGAAACTGGCCACCCACCCTGTTGAAGCTTTCTCGATGGTATACGTCGTGGTGGCGGACCAGGCGACCAGGTGGCTGTTGTCGACGATGTACTCCTGATCCGGTTTCAGTTCGACCTTATGAATCGCGCCGAAGCTGTTCACGAACAAAGTTCCTTTCCCGCCCGCCTTGAGGATGAAGAGGCCCTCGCCGCTGAGTAGGCCCCGACTCAGACTCTGCATCCTACTCTCGATCGTGACGGTCTCCGCGCCGGCGAGGAATCCATCCTTCTGAACCATGTACTCGTTCACACCGTCGAGTTCGATGATGACGATTTCTCCGGGTACGGTAGGCGCCAAGAGCGCTTCTCCCGGTCCCCGGCTCGCGCGCAGGGTCTGAAAAAAGAATTTTTCGCCTGTCAGGATCCTGCGGGAGAGGGCACCGAGGAAGCCTCCTTCCATTTTGCTCTCGATGTCGATCGTCGGGGACGAGGCGACCATCGCGCCCGATTCCGCCTTGATGCTTTCCCCGCCCGCCAATTCCACGCGCACCATCGGAAACGCCCCCGGGTACAAGATCTCGCTTCTCATGCGTTCTCCTCTTAAGACGACCTCTGCTGACACGTATCACGCTGCAAGCTGACAGGGAAGTTCTGTTCACCTGTCGGCCACCCATCCGTACAGCCTATGACTCGGTTCCGGCCCTTCTTCCAGATAAGTCATGCGGATCGAGCCCAGCGCATCCTTCGGCACTTCGTTCCGCTTGGCTGCGACATCGAGCGCGAACAGGCGCGCGGCATTCAGCCCGAGTATTTTGGATTTCACGTCGCGGGTGAGCGGCTGATAGCCGTGCTGCTCCATCAGTCGGTCCGGGATTTGGAAACGCCGGAAGGCCTCGATCTGCCATTGCGGCGTCCCGTACCAGATGGAGTCGGTGCCCCACAACACGTGGTCCACGCCGAATGCCCCGATGATTCGGCCCAGCAGGTGAGCGCACACCGTCGGATGAGTCGTCACCAATTGCGCGAACGTGGACCCGAGCTCCATATAAATGTTGCTGATGTCAGGCTCGGCCTCTTTCATGCGGCAGAATTCCGTCGTCCACGGGATTTCGCCGGTTCGTTGGAACTCCTCCTCAACGCCGGACGCGCTTTTCAGCCCGGCGTGGTAGACGAGGAAGTCCACTTCGGGAAAGTCCTTCGCCGCCCTGATGAGATCCCGCGGATGGTTGTACTCCGGCACGGGACCCAGCGGCAGGCCCTTGTGGACGCAGACTCGCCGGACGTTCAGCTTTTTCGCCTGTTCCAACATCGGATAGGCGACCTTCTCGTCGTCCATCCACCAGCCGCGGTCGAACCCTTTGGGGCACGAGCCGGTGTAGCATTTCCAGGCGTCGATCTTCAGCGTCGCGGCTTGCATGGCCATGAAATCGAGATCGGCCCGTCCCAGCTGCGGCGTCGCCAATCCATGCGCCAACATCCGCTGCGAGCCGGCCACTCGATTGATTTCGTCGCGGATGTGCGCCATCTCAGCCGGCGGCACGACGGCTTCTTGCGGGTACGGCCCGGGCGGGGTGCTGATCAGCCCGACCGATGTCTCGCTGTCCAGGAACACTTCCTTGACGAAGTTTTCCCACGAGAGATCGTTGATCGTGCCGCGGTCGCCTGCCAGCTTCGGATTGAGCCCGGCCTCTCGAACGCGCCGCCGAAGCGCGAGCAGCGCTTCCTTGGAAACGGCTCCCTTGCGCCTGGTCTCCTCCCCGGCGGGATCATAATGAGACCCGACGTAGTGCGTTTGGACATCTACGATAAAGTAGGATCCTCCTCGCCGCTCCGCGAAGGCGGCCGCTTCCACCATCTCCAGAGGACCGACGTCGAACACTCTTCCGAATACCGAGTTGGCGGCCAACATTGCCGCCGCCATGCCGCCGGTGGTCCGCAAGAACTCTCGCCTGGTCAGACCGAGGCGGGCGCTCGCTTGCTCCGCGAGGGTCAGGATCTGGTGTTCCATCCGCGCCTGCGCGGCGGTCTGCGGGACGGGATCGAACTCTTCATTGGACACGATCCTGGTTGGAATAGGAGATGGCGAGGCCCAGCCCTGCCGAAACCCCAGTCGCTGGAAAAGATCGAGACGTCGAGACATGGCGTCGGAACCGGAATGAATGGTCAGGGATTCTGTGGGAAGGAGGGCATCCTGTCAAGCAGCAGAATTTCAAGAAGCATCATGTCGGCGATCGAGCCGGACGGGTTACTTCATCGGGCTGGAAAACGGCCGTTTGCTCAAAGCTCCGGGAGGAATCACGGCGACGATATCGCGCTTGGGATCTGCGTCCTGATCCTTCCCGTCACGGCCAACGCTGTACATCAAACCCTTCTCCACGTTGACCAACATCGGAAATCCCGTGAAGGGATCGTAATATTTCTGGCCGGCCTTCGCCATGCGGGTCATCAGAGTTCCATCCTCCCCCCTGCGCGCCCAGCCCTGCAGGCTTACGAGGCGCAGACGGGCATCCACGTCGACCATGCGCCCGTTGTATGTGTCCCAATCGGGGAGCGGCTCGATGCCAATGATGTTCTCGATGGGGTTCATCACGTAATCGACGAACCCGACCGGGGGCGTACGGACGAAGACGGCACGCTTCGGCAAGGACGTTGCCCGCCCTTCGGCTCCCGCTCGATTCGCCGCCTCGTAATACTCCGCGTAGCGATTGAACCGGCGCTGTTTGGGCAATGACAACGCGGTGGCCAGGGAGGCATAGAACGGGCGATCCTGACCGGCATCGTTCTTCAGCACGGCATCGATCGTTTTCGTGGCCCAGATGAAATGGCTCTGCATGGGCCAGCGTATCGAAAGTTCCACCTGGTCCAGGGGCCGTACCATTTTCATCAGCCTGCCGACATGCCGTTCGTCAAGATCCGGCCTAATCATGAGACCGGACGCGGCGGCGATATCGTCTGTCACTGCTTCGCGGGCCATCATCTTGACGGGAAGCGTCTTCGCCTTGGCGAGGACGCTGCGCCAGGCCTCCATATCGTCTTCCAGACGGTCAAGGCCGACGCTCAAGTCCTGCCCCAGCCCCTCGGCGACATAGAGCCTGTGTGCAAAAAGAATTTTCGTGCAGTCGGGGCTCACCTGTTGACCGTAGCCCCAATCCTCGAACGGCATCCTGATCCACTGCTTGTAGCGAGACAACGCCTCGCTGCTTTGCGTCGCCCAACCTTTGAGCGTGCTCAATTCAGACGCGAATTGCGCCGCCGGGTCACCGGTTCCAAACCACCGATGAAGTACACTCGCAGACGCCTCAGCTCGCGCCGGCCCCGCCCCCTGTCCTTCGCCGACACAGGTCCTTGCAGAGTCCCAATCTGAATCCGTCGCGCGCCGTTCATAGCCGTATTGAACCGGGTTCCGTTCGGACGGCGCGTCGAAGCCGAGCAGAAGAAGATAGCCGTTTCGCATCGGATCCGTCATCGACCGTTGTGGCGTCACGTTGAGATTATGGAAGGCGGCATTCGGCCGTTCTTCGATGGCGACCCAGGTCAGTCCCAGGATGCCGACTGCGACCGCCACGGCGGCCGTGGCGAAAAGGGTTACGCCGATGCACAGAGAGACGAGCGCACGAGTCGTCGAAAAGCACGTGCCGACAAACAACAAGATGTGCTGACGCGCGCGGGATAGCGACGCGGTGAATCGCCGCCTTGCCTTGGCCGGCTTGGAACGGTTTGCAACGGCCTCGGCAGCTTGGGGCGGTGAGTCGAAGAGAACGTCCACCGCCGAGACGGCGGCTGAGGCGCCTCCGGCGGCCGGAGACAAGCGCTCTTCTGTGGTCGGTTCCGTCCAATGTTTGGCTGGTTCCTGCGGCTGCTTAAGAACAATCTGCTCTCCTGTTCGGATCCATGGTTCCAGCCGGCTGTCGTTCTCGATGGTCGCCCCCGGCGACAGAGCTTCTATTATTTCTCGACTCAGCTCTTCTTCCCATGCCGCTTTCTTGTTCGCCGATTCCTGAGGTGGAGCCGAGATCGTTTCACTATCCCATTTCACGGCCTTGCCCGGTGCAGCAGTCGAAACGACCGGCCTTGCCGATTCGGCGGCAGCAGGGGCCATCGAGGTTTGCCGCCCGCCGGTCCCAGGCTGTGTCGTCCCTGGAACCTCTGACGAGGCGACGGTAAGGAAGGGAGGCGGTGACTCCTGTTGTTTCGACGCCTGATGTTCAGTGGCCGGCACGGAGGTCGAGGCAAGCGGTTCCTCCGCCGGCGCAACGGCCTCCGCCGCCGCAGCGGACTCCTGGGAATCCGACTCGACGCTTATTGAAGATGGATGATCAATGACGGCCGGACCGGCAGCCTCCACAGGAGACTCCATGTGCCCGGCCGGTGCTTCGGTCGCTTCCTGCGCCGCTTGCGGAGCGTGTCCGTCCGAAATCGCCTGCGCCGGAGGAACGTAGCGGAATTCCATTTCCGGGACGGCCGGCGGAGCTGGAACACTCTCGGCTTCTTCAGGCGAAAGTCGGAAGGCTCGCGTCGGTGACTCTGTCGGCGTCTCCTCGGCGATCCGATTATCGACCTCCGATGAAATCGTAGGTACCTGCTCCGGCGGTTCCTCTCCTGGCTGATTGTTTCCCAGGTACGCCGGCGCATCAGCTGGGGTTGGGCAAGCGGGCTCTGGTGTCGGGATCGCGATCGGAGTTTCCTGAACATCCTCCCACGGCATGGGAGCGGCGATGGGAGGCGCCACCACCATGCGACCGCTGTCCGTGAAACGGACTTCAGCGTCAGACGGCCCCTCCTCCACCGATAACGATGGAGTCGGTGATTCCGGCTCAGTAGGCGCTTCATGAGGCATCGTCGTCGAGCCGTGAGGATGAAGCGGGGCATGAATCGCGGCTTTCTCCGTCAGGCTGGCTGTCAGGTTCCATGCCTTATAGAAGATGTTGTCCCAGGAGGACTTCTCCTGTTTCGGCTCTTCGGAGACGGATGCGGGGCTCTCGGACGGTTGCGCAGAGGGACCTGCTGGTTCAATGTTCGAAAGCTCGCTTATGTCGGCTCCGGCATCGTTCGACGGCGTTGGCAGTTCCGGCAGCGCATCCGGCGTACTTTCAAAACCGTCCCGCGGTTCCGGCGGTGCCGGCGACAATTCAATCGAAGATATTGAGGATGCCGGGGTCGCCTCGGGGATGGAGATCGGCGCTTCTTCCACCTGATCCCACGGCATCGGTGACAAAGCAGGCGGCGGACCCGGATGTGCCTCAGCAGGGTGAACAAATGCTGGAGTTTCTCCGTGGAAATTTGGAACCGTCGGCGACTCGACGGAGGCGGCCTGAGCGATCGGCAACTCATCAATCGCAGTATGAGTATCTCCTTGCCCGTCAGCCGGCGGACTTTCGTCAGTCAGCGGACTATCAGGCGATAGATCGCCATCGATCTGTTGTTCCGACGCATCTTGCTCCGTCTCCGCGGCGGAACGTGCAGAATCGATTTCTTGTTCGATCGATGGAACAGGGAAGCATGCGAGGTCTGGCGATGACTGGTCGTCGTCGGTTGCTTGACGCGTCGTCGAAATATCGGTTCCTACAACATCTTCCCTTGGCATCGAGCCGGTTGGAGCGGAAAGTTCTTCGATTGACTCGTCAGACCTTCCCGTAGAATGAGCAACCTCCTCCGAAGGAGACGCGGCAGGACTGGGCGCAAGAAGCTCGCCGGTTTGAGCATCGAACAGGTGCGCCAAGCGGAACGCGACGGGACTCGCTGGAGCTAGGTTTCGGATCTTGGCATACAGCTCCGCGGGGCGATTGGGCCGCTCGTGGTCGGGATCTTCAAGAAGGACATCGATCGCCTTCCCCAGCTCGATGACCGCCGCCATCGCGTCACCCTTCTCTTCGTACACCTTCGCCAGCTGATCGAGGAAGGGCACGCAACGCGGCCCGGCGGCGAGGTACTCGCGCAGCAGAGATTCCGCCAGCCAATAATCTTGGCGCTGTAACGCCTCCTCGGCCAATGATTCGAACGCCGCCCGTGCGGTCATGAGACTGCCGAGACGCAGATGCAAGGTGGCAAAAAGCCGGCGGGCTTCCGTGTTCGTCGGATCCAGCGCCAGGAGCTCCTTCAAGGCGGCCGACGACCGGCCGTACTTGCCGGCGTTCATTTGTGTGATGGCTTCTTCCAGAAGGGCGGATTTCTTGCTGTAGCCGACGACGCCCCTCTTATGGGCGCGGGAGGCGGCCTTTTTGTCGGCTTTCAGAGGTGTTCGCTTGTCGCCACGCACGCTACAACCTTAGCAGATGGACTGTGGGCGGAAATGGTTGCTGTTGGCCGTTTTTCGCCGGATGACGAAGGTCTGCGCCGGATCGGGGAATCAAAGGAAAATCGGCTGTTCAAATGCAAACGCAATGCCCTTTCCCCGCAGGCAAGGGTCCGAGCAAACCCTGTACTTTCAGCTGGTTCGTAACAACCGACGTCATGAACCCCTTCCCGCTCGTCAAAATTGAACAGTCCCAGAACTCAATTGGCCTTCAAGGGTGACCGAGCCCTCAACGTGGTTCGATCGGCGTTCAGGACCGCGCACCGTGCGACTGGCGAAGATGATGCTCATGAAAGAGGTGTGGACGGGGAATCAGAGATCAGCCGGTCAGAGGCAGGGATCGTAGTCTTCGTAATCGTCGATCGTGAACTGGGTCCCGATCTGAAAGACATAGCCGGTAGGAAACCCGTCGCCGCCGGTGCGGCAGTTTCTTGCCAATACCTTGGCGCAGCGCAAGCAATGTTGCACCCCTTCCCATGAAGGATCGCCGGCTAAATGCCGGATCGGTCTGTGCCCGATTGCTTCGACGCCGGGAAGCAATATCTTCCGTACTTCGCTCAATAGACGACTCACATGATCGCTCGACGCGGTATCGGAATCGTCGAGCACCAATACCAGAAGTCCCAATGCACGCACGGGGTCGCCCTGTGCTTCCTCCAACAGACGCTGCGCGAAGATCTGCACCTTGCCCTGTATTTGCTGCGGGTCCATGCTCTAACTACCCAAATGGGAACACAGCTCACAACGAGCCAGTGTCGTCACAATCAGCATGTCTGTCGTAACGAACATAGTCGCGTTACGCACCTTCCATGCCAATTCTTTAGCATCCACTCTACGACTCTGTCGCAGCACAATAGAGTGTTGAAACAGGGCTCACGGGTCTTCGATTTCAAGTGTTTAATAGATTCACCATGGTATCGCACAACGTTATGAGCTAAATCTTCGGAAGAATTATGGTTAGGGCCATTCGGGCTATCACGTAGAGCTGAAAAAGCATGATCAACCCATTGACCATATTGTGGCATTAGAGTATTCCTACCACAACTTATTGTAGGTCTGGACGCCACCGTGGATCGCAGAGTTTCGTGTCGGCCTTCAGCGCACCGGCTTCCGTTTCTCCTTCATTTGGTCGTCGATACATCGCCAAGGTTCCCGAGTACGTTCCTGTTTGTACAGCCCGGTTCTGCTTCTCGTCTCTGAAAGTATTTCTGCCCGGTGGTTTGAAGCCGACGCACGGGGTATCAGGGAACTTTCACTTAGAAAGGAGGACATCGCGATGAGAAGGCAACCCTCCCGTTTACAAAGTCCGGCCCGCGCCAAAAGCATCCTTGGACCGAACACAATCTCACTGCCATCCCGGCGGCCACCCATTCGACTTCCGGCCTCGCCCCGGTTCCGCAAGCAGGTCATCATCATGTTGTCTTACGCAGGACATTGAACAAGCCTTCTCGACCTCTGTGATAGGACTTTCGAGCTGATGTGATTCGTCCTGACGAAGTGAGGGGGACCGGCGGGAGAGAGAGTTTGGCCGGCGGTCGATTCTGAATAGGTTCTTCCACGTGCCCGCGAAGTAACACGACACAACCCCCCATCGTTCCAGATCACCGTTACACTGCGACCAGCGGGGACTCGGTACATTCCTTCCGGACCGCTTCGTTCCTGGACTAGTACCGGCGCTGTACCTCGAGCAGGGCGGCACGCTCTCGGGGAAAACGTGACAGGGAGGGATCTCAGGAGACGCCGGAGGCGGAAAAAAAATCGCGAGAATGGCTGGGACGTGTCGTAGATGGAGCCGGTCCGCTCCTCGTGCAGCCGCATTTGAACCGGATGGTGAACCACTTCTTAAGGATGCTTGAAGGACAGGAGAGACCAAGGGTGTGTCGAATGCTGAAATAAGTAGATAGCCGCGTGCCGAGTGCTATGCTTGCTCCGAAACACTGAAGCAGGCAATCGGGAGGACTCGCCTATGGCTCACGCCCACCGTGTCGGCATCGCCATGATTCTCTCGACCGTTCTGATTGTGGCGGGAGTTTGGCAGGAAGTCTCGGCCGGCAAGCCTCTTTATTCCTACCTCGACGAGCGCGGGAACCTGGTCGCCACGGATCGACTGGAGGACGTTCCCGACCGCTATCGGGACAAGGTCAGAATCACAGAAAGCGTCGTCAATTCCGAGCCCCCCTCGCGCTGGGGCAGTATTCTGGCACCGCCGGCCTCCGCCGAAGAGCTGCTCGTCCGCATCCTCGGTCGCGTGCCTGCCCAACTCATTCCAGGATTGACTGCCTATCAATCCGTCATGCTGCTCGGAGGATTCTTTTCCATTCTGCTGATGTACGGCATCGGACGTCTCTCGCGCGAAACGTTCCTGCCGCTCCTCATGCCGTGGGCCATCGGGTTCCTGCTCGTCGGCACCATGTATTTTATGTTCGTGTCGGACCTCAGCGACAAGGTCGCGGCGCGATTCGCAGAAAAGAGCAGCGGCAGCCTGGTGCATCGGTTTCATGAACAGAGCAAGCATCTGGCGGAGCAGAAAGAGCAGCGGATGAAACGCTTCGATCGGACCCAAGAGTAGCAGCCCCCACAGCGACGATGTCAAGCTTGTGCGGCGCGCGCCCCACGAAGTGACGTACCACCCGGAACATCGAGGTGCACGCGGGTGCCCCCGGATGTCAAGGAGTCGATGCGCAAGCGCGCGCCCAGTTGCTCGGCGCGCTTTCTCATGTTGGCAAGCCCCTGCCCGTGACGCTCGGTGGCCGCGTCGCGAAGCCCGCTCCCGTCGTCCCGAATATTCAAGCACACCCGCTGCTGATGCATCCGCAGAGACACTGCCACCTCCCGGCCGCCCGAATGACGCAAACAGTTCCCCATGGCCTCCGCCGCGATGTAAAACAGGTGCGCCGATTGTTCGGGCGTGAGCCGGCCGACGGCGGCCGGATCGATCGTCAGCCGGTATCGAATCATTCCAGCCCGGTTTAGCGTCGCGGCCACCTTCTTGAGAGAGGCGGCAAGCCGGCCCGGGATCATGTACGACGGTTGAGCGCCTTTGAGATAGCTGCGCACGTCCTCAATCACGGCGTTCAGATCGCCCACGGCCCGTTCCAATTGCTTCCTGACCCGGGAACCACCCTGCATCCCATCGAGCATGCGCCGGCAAAGGTCGAGGCTTAACCCCACGGCAAAGAGCATTTGAATGACGTTATCGTGGAGGTTCCGCGCCAGCTCCTCCCGCTCCTGCAGCACCCGGAGCAGCTCCGTCTGCGTCTGCCGCAGCGCCAACTCGGACTCTTTCCTCGCGCTGACGTCTAAAAAGAATCCCTGCAGCTCTTTGGGCTCACCCGCTGCATCGACCGACACGCCGATGACGTCGTGAATCCATACGACATGACCGTCCGCCGCGATCATCCGATAGTCCAGGGCGTAGTGGCCGCCCCGTTTGGCGGCCTGCTGACAATCGCGAATCACTCGTTCCCGATCCTCATGATGAAGTGCGGATTCCCAGAAGCCCGGTTCGTACCACCGCACCGCGGGATAGCCGAGAAGGGACACCGCTTGAGGGCCGATGTAGGTCATACGCCAAGTATGATAATCGGCGATCCATGGGACGGCCCCGGTCGCTTCACACAGGCGGCGAAACTGATCTCTCTCTTCATTCGAGGCCGGTACCCCGTTCCGGCCGGCCCGACGGACAGACGACGTTCGCATGCCGAGAGGATAAGCCAAGTTTCCCTTTAAATCCACCCTGCGGAGAGGATCCGTCTCGAGGTTGTCCCTTGGTAAAAACCTGGTGACGCATCCCCCGATCAGTTGGGTCCCTCGATCCTGACGTAGGAAGACTGGCAAGGCGAGGTCTATCGGAAGCCCAAAAAGGCGATTCAGAAAGATTCCCCCTGCAAGGCGACTTGAGAAGATCGGTCCGAACCGTCTAAGCAACCCCGAAAGCAAGCCAAGGTCAGTTCAAGTCGGGAGTCGCGTGCGGAAGCCCCAGTTCCACCCTCGTGCCACCGCCCGGTCTGGGCCCAATCTCCAGCCACCCTCCCATCGCCTCCATACGCTCCTGGACGCTCAACAACCCGAAGTGCCCGGGCTCGACGCTCCGCCGCAGCGCATCGTCGTCCATGCCCTTGCCGCAATCCTCCACCACCACGCTGAGCGCGCCGCCCGGTCCGGAGCGAATCGAAACCGTCGCTCGGTCGACTCCGGCATGCTTGAGCACGTTGAACAAGAGCTCGCGAACCGACTGGAACACAAACACGGCGCGGTCCTCAGGCAGCGCGAGTTCCTCGCGGTCCGAGCTCACCTCCACCCACAGCCCGTCTTTCTGCATTCGCTCGCCGAGCCACCGCAACGCCGCCGGCAGACCTGCGTCGTGCAGAGCCGGCGGGCTCAGCTCCGCGATCATCGTTCTCGTGTAGCCCAGCGACTGCTGAACGATATCGTCCAGCTCCTGAACCAACACCGCTCCCGCGGGAGTAAGGGCCAGGCTCTTCCTGGCCAACCCGATCTTCATCCCTCCGACGACCAAGAGCTGCGCCAGGTAGTCGTGCAGGTCTCTCGCCAGTTTCCGTCGTTCTCGTTGTTCGGTGAGGCTCAGCTGCGAGGCGAGCGCCCGCAGTCGCTCCTGGCTGGCGACGAGCTCCTGCGTGCGCTCCGCGACGCGGATTTCAAGCTCGTCCTTCCAACGGCGCAACTCATTTTCCTGCCGTTTCCGTCCCGAGATGTCCGTGACCAGCACATAGAACCCGGCGACCGTGCCATCCGGGCTCACGTCGGGGGTATAGGAGACTTGCACCGCGTGCGAGGCACCGACGTACACCAGGTCGCTCTCGAAGAGCACGGCTTCACCCGAGAGGACCCGCCGCACGTACGGGGCGATGTCGGCATAGGTGTCTCCGAGCAGCTCTCGGGCAGAACGCCCGATGATCTCGTGGCGGGGCAAGCCGAACATGTTTTCATATCCGGCATTGACGAACCGGTACTGCTCCTCCCGGTCGACGTAGGAGATGAGGCTTGGCACCGAATCGGTCACGATGCGCAACTGCTTTTCCCGCCGGCGCAAGGCTTCTTCCGTCTCTCGCAGCTCCGTCACGTCCGTGTTGGTGCCGAACCATCGAAGAATGCGGCCTTCGTCATCGCGAATCGGCACGGCGCGCGACAGAAACCAGCGATAGGTGCCGTTGGCGCTTCGGAGGGGAAAGGTGTCTTCCCACGGCTCTCCGCTGTCCCACGCCCGTTGGATACGGGCCACCACGCGCTCCACGTGATCCGGATGATGAACGGCAGTCCAACCCCAGCCCTTCATCTCGTCCAAGGTCGTTCCCGTATAGTCGAACCAGCGGCGGTTGTACCAGAAGATGGAGCCGCTGGCGTCGGCCATCCACGCGAACTGCGAGATGTTGTCGGCCAGGGTATGAAAGCGCTCCTCGCTCTCCCGCAATGCGCGTTCGGCCTGCTTCCGTGCCGTGACGTCCCGTTTGATGCCGACAAAGTAGAGGGGCGCCCCGGTGCCGTCCTTGACCGGGAACACCTTCATCTCGATGTCGACCGGCGTGCCATCCTTTCGGATCGACACGATTTCCCCCTCGAAGCGTCCCGTGGCGCTCAATGAGGACATGACACACTCGTACGTGGGATCGTCGGTGTGAAGGGTCGGTCTCTGGCCGATCAGTTCCTCGTCCGTATAGCCGAGCAGATTGCGATGGGCCTCGTTCTGCTCCACATACCGCGCTTCGTGATCGATGATCGCGACGGCGTCGGTGGAGGCCTCGATGATGGTCCGATAGAACGCCAGCCGGCATTCCGCCTCCTTCTTCTCCGTGATGTCCCTCAGCACAACCGCAAACCCGCGGGCGTCGTCGGCGACGTCTCGGAGCGCCGCGATGATGACATTCGCCAGAAATTGGGAGCCATCCTTCCGGACGCGCCGTTCATCCCGCTCGCAACGACCGTGCGTAGACGCCAGCCGCAGGGCCTGCATAGGTCCATCGGCGGCCTCGTCCGGGTACAGAACCCCATGGTACTGGCCCACGATGTCCTCCGCCTTATAGCCCAACACCCGTTCCGCTTCGTCGTTCCAGCTGCTGATCGCCCCGTCGGAATCGAGCATGAAGATCGCGTAGTCCCTCACTCCGTTGATGAGGATGCGCTGTTGCTGCTCGATCTTCCTCAAGGCTTCTTCCGCCTGCTTCCGCTCGCTGATGTCCTGGACGACGCCGGTCATGCGGACTGCGGCACCCTGCGCATCATAGAAGAACTTCCCCGTGCCTTGCATCCAGTGGGCGCTCCCGTCGGGCTGCACAAAGCGATATTCCTCCACGAAGCGGGATTCCCGCCTTGCCATCGTCGCTCGGAGTCTTTGCCAAACCCTCTCTCGATCGTCGGGACGGAGCACGTCTATGAAGGCTTCGATCTTACCGTTAAAGCCTCCCGGCAACATGCCGGCCAATTGTTCCTGCATGCCATACCATTCCAACCGGCCGGTCCTGATTTCCCAGTCCCACAGTCCGCACCCCGCCGCTTCCGTAGCGTTGCTCAAGCGGCGCTCGGCCTGATGAAGCTGCTCGACCAGCCGTCTGTTCTCCTTCCTGCTGTGAGCCAGGCGCACGAGCGCATGGACAACGGCGAGGAACTGCGGCAGGGACACGGGCTCTTTTAAGACGCTGTCCGCTGGGTCGCCGGGCCTCGGAAGATGATCGACGTTCCCGTCTGGAGTTGCAGTGACGAGGAGTAAGAGGGGGCGATCATACGTTGAGTCGTGCTCGAAGACCTGGCGGATCTGAGCGGCGAGACGGGGCGTAACGCCGGCGAGCACGACAAGCTCCGGGTGAAGAGCGGGGCTCATCAGCACCGCTTCTTTCTCCGTGCAGGCCTCAAAGATTCGATAGCCCGCATCGATCAGAATTTTCGTCCGCGTATCCCGTCTGCCTTCGTCGTTGTCGAGGTACAGAATGCTGGTCATGTGAGTCATGGGCGATGGACCCCTGTGCCAGTTTGGAAAGAAAACGGGACCATGAACGCTTCTGAACTTGCTCCGCCGGGGTGTGAGACAAGAACCACCAGAAGGGTTCACACAATGGAGAAACGTCGCGACATACTAATAAATCTTAGAGCCGCTAAGGACTAGGACAACCCCTAGGATTTAGCGGGACGCCGTTGAGGATCAGCGAACAGGCCAGTAGCCGAACGACGAAGCGCCGGATGGCGCTCCGTCGCTGGCTCGCTCGGAAAGCATGGAGAAAGTTCTACGGCCGCACTTCGAAGACCAGGTTGAACGGTGTCGCGGTGGCGCGGCGGAAGCGGGTGAAGCCTGCCTCAGACATGACCTGCTTGAGCCGCTGTTCTCCGGCTTGCGCGCCCAACGCGAGACCGACTTCCTGGGACAGCGACGCCGGAGTGCACACCACGGTCGAAAAGCCGTAGTACACGCGGCCGACCGGATTCAGATTCTCCTCGATGCGATCGCCGGCGAAGGGCTCCACCAGCATGACGGTGCCGTCGTTATTGATCGCCCGACGAACGTGACGGGCCGCGCCCACTGGATCCCCCATGTCGTGAAGACAATCGAAAAAGGTCACAAGGTCGTAGCCCTCGCCGGGAAAGTTTTTGGCGCCTGCGGTCTCGAATGTGATTCGGTCGGCAAGCCCGGCGTCCGCTGCAGACTTTCGCGCGCGCTCGATGGAAGGAACATGATAGTCGAACCCGAAGAACGCGGAGTTGGGAAAGGCCCTGGCCATGACGCAAGTCGAGGCGCCATGTCCGCACCCCACATCGGCGACTTTCGCGCCGCGGCGGAGCTTCGCCTCGACACCTTCGAGCGCCGGAATCCATGAGCTCACAAGGTTGGCGTTGTAGCCGGGACGAAAAAACCGCTCGGTTCCAGAAAACAACCGCGCGTCGTGCTCATGCCATCCGACTCCTTGCCCGCTGCGGAAGGCCGCGGTAATTTTGGGCTCGCTGCTGAACACCGCAGCCAGACTCTCGAATCCGCCGGGCAGAAACGCCGGACTCTCCTCGTTGGCGAGGCAGAACGCCTGTTCTTCGGTCAATGAGAACGTGTTCGTGGCCGCGTCATAGGTGACATAGCCACCGGCTGCCTGATTGGCCAGCCACTCGCGGACATACCGCTCGGCTGTGCCGGTTTTCTCGGCCAACTGCTGTGAGGTCAACGGCCCGGAACCGGCCATGGCTTTGTACAATCCGAGTTTGTCACCGATGTGAAGCAGGAGCGCAGACAGTGAAGCCCCGAGATCGTTCACGGCACGCCCGACGAAAGCCTCGAGTTTTTGCTGATCGATCGCCATGGTGTCCTCCCTCCTGAAAGCGGTTTCCGAAAGGTCTCGGGAATTGTTATCCAGCGACGATGAAACTTTCAATGCCTGATTCACGAATCACGACTTTTCGGAACGCCGCTTGCGCATTCTCGAGAATCGCGAGATCTCAGGATCGCAGGACACACGGGCCGACCTGCTAAGTCGGTGAAAACCCGCCGCCTCTCCCTGCCTCTGACCATGGCACGACTCTTGGGATATCCCTTCGCAACGATGGCGCGCATGAGGCGCGACGCATCACACAAGGAGGAAGCCATGACCACCCAAACGACGACCCTGCTCAACGGCCTGGACACCCGGCGGATGATCGACACCATTGAGGCGATCAAAACACAGCCGTCCCTCGGCCAGTTTCAATTCCGCGCCAGGAACGTCTGGATCGACGGCGGCGTGAACCGATCGACGATCAAGGACTTCTACGGGGCCGGCCGCGAGGACGACTCGCGGAAGGAGGCATTCGAGTTCACCAACGGCGAACCTCCGGTGCTGCTGGGCGCGAACGAGGGAGCCAATCCCGTCGAATTTCTCTTGCATGCTCTGGCCGGCTGCGTCACAACGACGTTCGTTCTTCACGCGGCCGCGCGCGGGGTCCGTATCCGGCAGTTGTCGACCGAATTGGACGGCGACATCGACGTGCGGGGGTTGATCGGCTTGAACGACGCCATCACGCCGGGGTATCAGGAGATCCGGATCAAGATGCACGTGACCGCCGACTGTTCCGACGAAGAATTGGATACGCTGCTTGGGTACGCCCAGGCACACTCCCCCGTGTGCAATACCGTCTGCCGACCCGTGCCGGTCAAGGTGGAGCGCGCGGTCGGTTAAGGCCCATCCCGGGGCCGGACTTGGGGAGCGGATCCCTTGTCGAGGATCCGCTCCCCCAAACAGAAGGGCGAAAGGAGGACACGGCATGCAGGAGGATCACCAAACGGCACTCAGCCCGATGGAATTGCGCCCGGTTGACGTCATCGAAGTCCAGGTGCTTGTCGACAACGCTTCCGACCAGTTGTCCTCGAATCAGCCCGGCGTTGAATCGGAACTGACCCGCTTGATGAACGCCGGCATGAAGGAATGGTCCGGCGAAGCGGTGTGTTGCGCGCACTTCGGACTGTCGCTCATCGTGAGGGTCCACGCCGGTCGCGACACACACAGCATCCTGTTCGACGCCGGGCCGGAAGGGTACGCCATCGAGCGCAACGGCAGGCTCCTCGGCCTCGATTTCGGTCGGATCAATGAGGCCGTGTTGTCCCACGGGCACTGGGACCATGCAGGCGGATTGCTCACCGCCCTTCAGTTAATCCGAGAGTCCAATGGAGGCCAGGCCGTCGATCTCTCCCTGCATCCGGGAATGTTTCGCAGGCGCGCGCTGCGCTTACCGGACGGTCGGCTTCTTCCGTTCAAGCCCATCCCCACCATCGACGCATTCGCTCAGGCGGGCGCCGCGGTGCAGAGCACACGGGAGCCGCGGCTGCTCGGCCGCCGTGTGTTCTTCCTCAGCGGCGAGATCCCCCGCGTGACGCCCTATGAACGAGGGCTTCCCAATCATGTGTGCCGTACGGAAGACAAGAACGGTTGGGAGCCTGATCCGCTGATCATGGACGAGCGTTTTCTCGCCGTGCACGCAAAAGGAAAGGGGCTCGTGGTCTTCACGGCCTGCTCCCATGCCGGTGTGGTGAACGTCCTCAGCCACGCACGGGATATCTTTCCCGACACGCCGCTCCATGCGGTGATGGGAGGATTCCATTTGTCCGGCCC
>JBDZUK010000109.1:0-2742 GCA_040255165.1 Nitrospiraceae bacterium
ATCATGGTGGAAATTCTCGTAGCGCTCCTTCTGGCGTTCATCGTGATTTGGGGCGTGCTGGCTGCCGCCGGCGAGCGGGGCGGATGGGGGATTTGGCCGGTATTTCTCTTGCTGTTTGCGATCATTTGGGCAGGCGGGCTCTGGTTGACGCCGGTCGGTCCGCCGGTCGTCGGGATTTACTGGCTGCCGTTCGTGATGGTGGCGGTGTTTATCGGGCTGTTTTGGGCCGCGATGCCGCCCCCGCCGAGACGTGCCGGGATGGGGAGAACCGCGGCATCTGCCTGGGAGCGGGATACGTCGGCAACGGCGGCGGGTCTCGGCATGCTTTTCTGGATTCTGTTGGTGGGCCTGGCAATGGCGGCACTGGTTCGATACGTCTGGCACACCTGATTGCCGGCGAACGCAACACACAAAGGGAGAAATATGACGCAAAGCAATGCAACGGTGCCGGTGCTGATCGCCTTGCTCGGCGGCGTGCTCGGGGGAGCGTGCGTTCAGTTCGTGATGGCCGGTCCTTCGGCGGTTGCGCAAATTGAGTCTTCCCCACCGCCGGTCGTGACCGCCCAGGAAATTCGCCTGGTCACTTCCGACGGCAAGCTACGGGGTCAACTGTACTTATGGGACGGCCAACGCCCGATGCTGGTGCTCGGCGATTCGCATTGCAAGACTCGGGTGACGTTGGGGGTGAGCGAGCAGGACGGGCACCCGTCGTTGGTCTTCTACGATGAAGACTGCCGCCGCAGGGCCGCCTTGGACCTGATACCCGACGGCTTGCCTCAATTGACGTTCCGCGATGAAACCGACGTGCCCCGTGCCAGGCTTCATCTCCTGAAAGACGGAAGCCCGATACTCCAGCTGTTCGACCCGCAAGGACACACGCTGTGGACGGCTGCCCGGTGAAATCACAAAAACCACAAGGAGGGATGTATGCACGCACCCATGATGAACCGTATCGCTGCAGTAAGCCTCGGTGTGACGTTGCTGTCTGCGCCACTCGCGTATGCTGCCGAGGGACGGGGAGGTCCAGAGTCACGGCAGCATATGCGGGGACAGGGGGCTTCGGACGAAGAGATGAAATCACGGCGCGCGGAGATGCGGGCCATGATGGAGCAGCGTCAACGGAAGGTGGATGAACTGGCGGCGGCCATGAATCAGGCAACGGGACAAGAAAAGGTCGACGCCATCGCGGCCTTGCTCAATGAATTAGTGTCACAGCGGAAAGCCATGCAGCAACGGATGGGAGAGAGAATGGCCAAGCCCAAGGGATCAGGCGGCGAGCCTGGGTCGGAAGGCGGATCAGAAGCCCCGGGAATGAGCCGGTAAGAATAATGGGGAAGGCCATTTGCTCGTGAGGACTCCGTCATGATGCAGTTGCGGCGAATTCGTGAACTGACGGAGATGACGCTCCGGGCCACGGACGGCGAGATCGGAGCCGTGAAGGAGGTCTATTTCGACGATCGGAACTGGACCGTCCGCTACTTGGTCGTGACGACAGGCGGGTGGCTATTGGGCCGCCGCGTGCTGCTGGCGCCCATGGCGGTGGGGCAGGTGGACGATGCGGACGGGGCCATTCGGATGAACCTGACGCGGGAGCAAATCGAGACCGCTCCGCCGATGGACACGGCCAAACCGCTCTCACGGCAGCAGGAAGAGGCCTACTACCGGCATTTTCACTGGCAGCCCTATTGGCAACCAGGCCCGATGTTTTGGCAAAGTCGAGTTCCGTATCCCGGTACGGCGCATCCGGCCGTCAGCGAGTCCATTGCTCAGGAGCCGGCCGAACCGTCTCATTTGCGGAGCAGCGACGAAGTGACCGGGTACCGCATTCACGCGGTGGATGGGGAGATCGGCCACGTCGAGGATCTGGTGGCGGACGACGCCGAGTGGATCATCCGTTATGCCGAGGTGGACACGAGGAACTGGCTTCCGGGCAAGAAGGTACTGGTTTCCATCGCACGGATTCAACGCCTCAGCTGGGCGGAGCGTTCGGTGGACGTCAGCCTGACCCGCCAGGCCATCGAATCCGCTCCCGCCTACGATCCGTCCGAGTTGATTACCCCGGATTACGAGGTCGAGCTCTTCAAGCATTACGGGGAGACGAGGGCGGCGTGACGTTTGCGCGTCGAGCGCCTCGTCCGAATCGGCGTCTTTTTCTCCGGAGGGTCTCCAACCGGCGGTGGCGGAGGATCTCCGGGCGGCTGGGCGGGCGGCTCCTTCACCGGCGGTTCTTCCCGCTCGGGCGGCTCCTTGTGAGGGGGTTGTTTCCGGGGCGGCTCCTTGATCGGTGTTTTCTTTCGCCGACGGGATCCGCCTCGCGCTGCTTGTGACAAGTGGCTCGCCATCTCGTGGTTTGGTGCTCCCTTGGCGAGCAGAGCACTGCAGGTCACGTGCCGGTTACGCTTTTTTACCGCCGACTCCCATGTCGCGGAAGCGCTGGATCGTCTCGCTTGGACCGAAGTCTTCGAGTTCGAACAACTGGCGCACCTCGATCTCGCCTGCCTTGCCGTCTCCGGCAGGATTAGGAAACCGCTGCGTCCATTCCATCGCCTCCTCCCTGTTCCGCACTTCGATGAGCGTGTAGCCGGCGATCAGCTCCTTCGTTTCCGCGAACGGGCCGTCGATCACCTGCTTCTTGTCGCCGGAGTATTTGATGCGCCAGCCTTTGGAGCTCGCTTGGAGTCCGGAGCCGTCCACGAGCACGCCCGCTTTCTTCAGTTCCTCGTGGTACTGCGCCATCTCGGC
>JBDZUK010000109.1:2842-4426 GCA_040255165.1 Nitrospiraceae bacterium
GCCATGGCGCCGACGATCAACAAGGGCTCCGATCCCGACGCGACGGCCTCCGGTAGCAACGCATCAGGCGATTCGTGAGACAGATCCTGCTCGCAGGCGAAAAACCGCACGAACGGGCGGCGCTTCTGCGTGACGTGGTCGCGAATCGTTCCACGCAGCATCGGGTAGCGGGATTCGAGCGCGTCGAGGACCGCGCGTTGCGTCACGGAGCCCTCGACGTCCACGTTCACTTCGCCGTCAACCCGCGCCAGCGTTCGCAAATGTTGGGGCAGCACGATACGTACCATTCCTCGTCCCTCGTCTCTCGTGAAGCGTATCTCGCAAGCGAGTCTTGTCGCTCCGTCTATCGGCGTTTATATCTCTCACGCGAACGACGCTTCACGAGGAACGCTTCACGGCGTTTACGGCAGAGCCTGCGCTTCCACCGAAAGGACTGCCGGCAGATCGCGCACGATCGGCGTCCAACTGTTGCCGGCATCGGCCGATGCATAGACCTGTCCGCCGGTCGTGCCAAAATACAGGCCGCATGGTTCGAGTGAGTCGACAGCCATCGCGTCGCGCAGGACGTTCACGTAACAGTCCCGCTGCGGCAATCCATTCGTGAGCGGTTCCCACTCATGGCCGCCCGTCTTGCTCCGGTACACGCGGAGCCTTCCGTCAGGCGGAAAATGCTCGGAATCGCTCTTGATGGGAACGACGTAAATCGTCTCGGGCTCGTGCGCGTGCACGGCGATCGGGAATCCGAAATCGGTCGGCAGGTTTCCGCTGATCTCCTGCCACGACTCTCCGCCGTCGTTGCTGCGCATGACGTCCCAGTGCTTCTGCATGAACAGCACGTCGGGACGCGAGGGATGCATGGCGATGCGGTGGACGCAGTGGCCGACCTCCGCGTCCGGGTCGGGCAGCTCATACTGGGATTTCAAGCCGCGGTTGATGGGCCGCCAGCTTTTCCCGCCGTCGTCGGTTCGGAACGCACCCGCGGCCGAGATGGCGATGAAGAGCCGTCGCGAGTTGCTCGGGTCCTGCAGAATCGTGTGCAGGCACATGCCGCCGGCGCCAGGCGCCCAAAGATTCCCTTTCACCTCGCGCAACCCGGCAAGCTCATGCCATGACTGTCCACCGTCGGTCGAACGGAAGAGCGCGGCGTCTTCGACGCCGGCGTAGACCAGATCCGGATCGGTCAAGGACGGCTCGAGATGCCAGGCACGCTTGAACTCCCAGGGACGCTGCGTGCCGTCGTAGTGCTGATGCGTGGTGAGCGGTTTCCCGGTTTCCGGAGACGTGTCGTACACGAATTTGTTGCTCACGCCGGCCGGCGGGTCGTATGGGCCGGGAAGCTTCTCGCCGCCGGGCGTGTGCCACGTTTTGCCGCTGTCGTCCGAGCGTTGGATGATCTGCCCGAACCAGCTGCTGGTCTGCGAGGCATAGAGCCGGTTAGGATCCACCGGCGAGCCCGTAAGATGGTACAGTTCCCACCCCGCGAAGAGCGGGCCGTTGACGTCCCATTGTTTGCGCGTTCCGTCCGACGTGAGGATAAACGCACCCTTGCGAGTGCCGACCAATAGCCGTATCTTGCTCATTGCC
>JBDZUK010000109.1:4526-6477 GCA_040255165.1 Nitrospiraceae bacterium
TTCTCCGCGCCGTACATTTCGAAGATGTGGTTATTGGAATCCATGATCTTCCAGACCGCGCGGTGCGTCATGTGACCGCCGCCCGGCATGTCGTGCTGCCCATTCAGCGTGATGGTCTTGCCGTCCGGGCTTGCCGTGCCTTCCATCACAAAGATTCCGGTGCCCATGGTGTCGATCCATGTCGACACATATCGTTTCCGAAGATTGTCATAGGCGCTGATTCCCATCCCGGAGTACGGTTGGCCCATCATTTCGCCGGTGAAGTCCTGCTGGAGGAACCGGCCCCCCAGCAACATCTTCATGTCCGAAGAGCCGGACGATTCCATAGGCGGCTTGCCGGGCTCCATCCAGGATTTCATCTTCGTGGTCCAGCTGCCGGCCAGGCTCGAGAACAGCTTGTGAGGCTCTCCCGGGGTCGCCAGTTTGACATGGGCCTCCATCATCGCCTCGCGGTCCATCTGTGCATGGGGCTTCTTGTCGTCTGCAATGGCTGGAGACGCAAGGATGAGCAAGGCCAGGCAGGAGAACGGAACATATCTGACACGCATGGGAACCTCCTATGTGTGTGGGTTGTCGAGTATGGTTTCGTCAATGCCGTGCAACATGCGCTGAATCTCGATTGAACTCATGCGATCCGGTCATTCATGTGCACGCTGGGATGTCGCTCGCTCAATCGACTCAAAGGGACGCACTTCGATCGCGCCTCCCGCCGGCAAGGTCGGAATGCGGGCCGCGATAGCAATCGCTTCGTCTAGGTCTTTGCAGTCGATCACGTGGTAACCGCCGAGCTGCTCCTTGGTCTCGGCGAAGGGCCCATCGCTGATCATCGGTTTGCCGTTCTTCATCCGCACGGTGGCGGCCGAGGAGGTCGGACGCAGTTGCCCGCCGCTGCGCAGGTGTCCGCTTTCCGCCAGGCTTTGGATCAACGCGCCGTACTCCCGCATGATCGCGTTTTTCCGGTCGTCCGGCATCCCCGCCCAGGCACTCTCGTTGAAGCAGCACATCAGCATGTAATGCATAGAGACCTCCTCGTGGACCGGCCTCGCCGCGAAGCGGCCGGGCTACGCGTCGATCAGCATGGAAAAGCCGCCATAGGCCATTCGCTTCACGTCGAACGGCATCTGTTTCGGGTCGCACATCGACGCGATGCGCGGGTCTTTCATCACCTTGGCATTGACCCGGTCGCGATGGGCCCGCGATTTATAGACGATCCAGGAGAACACCACCGTCTCGCCGCTTTTGAGCTTGGCCAGACGAGGAAACGCCGTTCCCATCTTCACGTTGAGATCGTCGCCGGCGCACTCTCGGTACTCGAGCGCGCCGTGCTCGCGCCAAATCCTGCCCGCCTTGGCGGCCATCCGGCGATAGGCGGAAAGGTGTTTCTTGGAAATCGGAATAACGAATCCGTCGACGTAGCGCATAGGAGCTATCCTTTCGCTCAGAGAGTGCAGTGCGTCTCAGCGACGAGCCCACGTGCGCCCGCTTTACGGAGTTTGCTGTATCGCGCTGGGCTCCATGTAGAACACTTCCCAAATGTGACCGTCGAGATCTTGAAAGCCATGTGCATACATGAAACCGTGATCTTGCGGCTTGTTGTAGGTCGTTCCGCCCGCGGCGACGGCCTTGCGAACCAGGTCGTCGACCTCGCCGCGGCTATCCAGGGACAGCGCGACGAGCACCTCGGTGCTTTTAGTCGCGTCGCTGATCTCTTTCGGGATAAACGTCTTGAACTTGTCGCGGGTCAACAGCATGACAAAAATGTCGTCGGTGACGATCATGCAGGTGGCGGTCTCGTCCGTAAATTGAGGATTGAACGTAAATCCGAGTCGCGTAAAGAAGCCGATAGACTTCTTCAGGTCGTGAACCGGCAAATTGACGAAGATCTTCCTGGCCATGGCAGATCCTTTCATGCGCGTGCGTCAAAGGCTTTCTGTAAGCCCTTGATGTCGAG
>JBDZUK010000110.1:0-4726 GCA_040255165.1 Nitrospiraceae bacterium
CAGCCGATGTCTTCACTGCACCGCGCGCCTACAGGCACATCAGCGTACGATTAGCACGCGATGTACCAACACAGGCGTCCGCAACTCGTTGATTTCATGGCGTGTCGCCGGGCGGGAACCTGTGCGGACGAGTGCGTTTCAGCGAAGCGCACAGTGCGGAAGCGCGCGGAGCGGTTCAACGGGCTCGCTTCATGGCGCAGAAGCGGTCTCCGAGATCCATCATTACGTGGCGGTGTCGTCCGCTGGGCTGGACAAGGCGTACTTATCCATCAAGCGGTTGATGGCCCATCGACTGATTCCCAACACTTGCGCGGTATGGAGCTTGTTTCCGCGCGTGGCGTTGAGCGCGTCCAGCAGCTCCTCCCGAGTGATCGCGGCGGCTTTCCGTCTGGCGATCGCGAAGCGGCTTCCGGTGACCGTCGCCGGTTGGTCTCTTTGGGCGGCTGCGTCCCGATGCTCTCCGAGCTCTCGAGGCAAGTCTTCCGCCGAGATGATCGGACCCGCGGCCAGCGCGACGGTTCTTTCGATGACATGCTCCAACTCCCGGACGTTTCCCGGCCATTCGTAGCCCATCAGCACGTCGCGAGCGGAGGTCGAAAAGCCTCGGATATCTTTGCCGCCCGCGTACCGGACCATGAAGAGATCGGCCAGAAGCGGAATGTCCTCCTTTCGCTCCCTCAACGGCGGAAGCGGTATGGTGACGGTCTTCAAGCGATACAGAAGGTCGTCCCGAAAACCGCCGCTCTTGACCGCCTGATCGAGGTCGCGGCGCGACGCCGACACGACCCGCAGGTCCACTTTCATCGTGGTATTACTACCCAGACGCCTGATTTCCCCTTCCTGTAGGACGCGGAGGAGCTTGGCCTGCCCGATGGGTGACAAATCGCTGATTTCGTCCAAGAACACCGTCCCGCCGCTCGATTCCTCCAAGAGTCCGCGCCTGGGACGGTCCGCGTTGGTGAAGGCGCCGCGCACATGGCCGAACAGCTCGCTTTCGAGCAGGTTGTCCGGCAACGCGCTGCAGTTGATGGCCACGAACGGACGGCTCGCCCGCGGGCTGTTGTCGTGTACCGCGCGGGCGATCAATTCCTTCCCCGTGCCTGTTTCCCCGTAAATCAACACGGATGATTTGGTCTGGGCTACCTTGCCGACGAGTTTGAAGATTTCCACCATCCTCCGGCTTTGCGCGACGATCGAGGTGGCGCGAATCCGTTGGTCGAAGGCGGCTCTCAGTTCCCGGTTCTCCCGGACCAACCGCTGATGGTCGAGCGCCCGGCGGACGATCATGAGAAACTCGCTCACGTGGATCGGCTTCGTCACGTAATCGAAGGCTCCCTGCTTCATGGCCTCGATCGCCGTCTCCACCGAGCCGAACGCCGTGACCAAGACGACCGGCGTCTCGGGCACATGCTTGCGGAACCACTTGAGCACTTCGATTCCCGAAATCGCCCCCATTTGGATATCGGAGACGACCGCCCCGAACTCTTGCTCCTCGGCCATCCGGCACGCCTCCTCACCGCCGGACGCGAGCCGTGCCTCGTACCCGTTCGTGGCGAGGGCCTCCGCCAACAGTTCGCGGTTTTCCGCGTCATCGTCGACGATCAGGATGGGGCTGTGCGCCGGAGGCATCATTGCCCGCGTCTCCATAGCGGCAGATCGAGCATGAACGTCGTCCCTTTTCCGGGAGCGCTGTCCACCGCCAATCGCCCGCCGGCGGACGCGATCACCCGCCGGCAGACCGCGAGTCCGAGACCGGTCCCGCCCTCGTGATGGCGTGTGGTGAAAAACGGCTCGCACACGCGGCTCAGCAGCTCGGAGGGAATCCCCGGTCCGGAATCCCCGATCACCGCGCGGGCCATCGGTTCATCGGCCGTCACCCCCTGTAGAATCACATGGCCCGCGAGGGGCTCGTTCCTCACGAGACCGGTGCTGATGGTCAATTCCCCCTGTCCCTTCATGGCCTGCACCGCGTTCGTCGTCAGGTTTACGATCACGCTGTGGAGCAGCATCTTGTTCGCGGAGACCTGGGGCAGCGACGGCGCCAACCTGGCGGTCACGACGATGCCCCGCATGTCCAACAAAGCCAGCGCCTCGACGACGACGTCGTTGAGCTGCACGGCGGCGGGCTCCGCTTCCAGACGGGTGGACCTCAAGATGTGTTGAATCACGTCCACCATGCGGGCGATCTGTGTTTTGATGACGGCGACGTGTCGATCCCTGTCGTCCGAGGCGCCGGCCTGCAGAAGCTGGAGGCGGCCGGAGACGGCGTTCAACGGGTTTCCCAGCTCGTGGGCCATGACCGCGGACAGCTCTCCCAAAGCGGCTAATTTCTTGCTGCGTTCGGCCTCCACCCTCGCGGCCAACAGCTCCCGGCTCGTCGTCTCGAGATCGATGACCGCCCGTTGGACCCTGTCTTCCAACGTGTCGTTCAGATCCCGGATCTCTTTGAGGAGCCGTTCCTTCTCCATCAAACCCTCGTGCAGCTGTCCGAGCATTCGATTGAAGGTGTCTGCCAGCCGCCGAATCTCTACGGGACCGATGAGCGGCGCCTGCAGACCCGCATTCCCGGCACGGACTTGCTCCATGGTGGCCAACAGGCGGGAAATCGGACGATGCAGTTGCACCCGAACCAGCAGCAGGAAAGCCAGAGAGGTGAGCATCACCCCTCCGATCGCCACGTCTTTGGCGACGGCCTCCTGGGCGACGATGAGCTCGTCGTACTTGGAAATCGAAAACCGTCCCCGCAGCGCCCCCAGAACGGCTCCCCCGGAGATCACGGGCGCGGCGAGCAGCCACGCCCGCTCTTCGGTGGAGTCGTCGAGCCGCGACACCACACCGCCCTCGGCGATCGTCTTGATATCTTCGGTCGTCAGGCCGTCGGACAAGGGGAGCGGGCCCAGCAGCACGACCGACGTGGCTCCGCCCGATCCGAATTCCAGGAGCTCGAGCGCCCGGATGCCAGGACGGAGATCCAGAATTTCCTGCAGCACCGGAGACATGCCGGAGGCATTTCGCAGATCCTCGGCCCGCACGATGGCGCGGCTGACTGCAGTGGCCGCCCGGAGGAATTCCGCCTGCCGGTTCCGGGCAGCGGCTTCCTCGATGACAATCCGGTCCAACACTTTGACGGTGATCAGGACGAGCGCGACCAACACGATGCCGACGGCGAGAACGGATACAACGATGGCGTTGAAGAGACGGAGCTTGCTCATGGGGTGCGGAACCGCAGTCTGCAGATTAGCAGAAAACGCGCGCCGTGACACCCGCGCGAGGGAAATGCTTCGCGTGAGCCGATCTCAGGATGCGGCGGCGGGCGGGCCTGTAAGGGCGCGCCCTCACCGTCACACGCCGGCCTGCAGAGCAGCCCGGACCGAAGCTCGCAGCCGGGCCCCGCCCCGCACCGTCCGCCTGTCGACCAACAGCTCATACAGCGTAAGGTAGTCCTGCACCATACGCTCAACGGTGAACCGCTCCTCGAAGGCTTCGCGACACCGGCGACGATCGAGGTCCTGCAACCGGCCGGCGGATGCGATCATCTCGTCCAGCGACTCGGCAATGAAGCCGGTGTGCCCGTCTTCGATGATCTCCGGGACGGAACCCCGTCGATAGGCCAGGACAGGCGTGCCGCAGGCCATGGCTTCGATGAACACGAGGCCGAAAGGCTCCGGCCAATCGAACGGTGCGACGAGAGCCAAGGCATCGCCGAGAAACTCGTTCTTTTCCTCGTCGTCGATCTCGCCGATGAACTCCACCAAAGGATCGGAAAGCAGCGGTTCGATCGTGCGCTCGAAATAGCTGCGGTCGACAGGGTCCACCTTCGCCGCGATCCTGAGCGGAATGCCGGTGGCCTGGGCGACGCGGATGGCATGGTCGGGGCACTTCTCCGGTGCGATGCGGCCGAGGAACGCCAGATATTCTCCCCGGCGGGGCTGAAACCGGTATAGGTCATGGGGAAGCCCGTGGTGAACGGTTCCGAGCCAATTGGCCCACGGCATCGGACGCCGTTGCGCATCGGAAATCGACACGAGCGGGTGGTCGCTGAATTCCCGAAACACGGGAGCCAGCTCCGGGAGATCCAGCCTGCCATGGATCGTCGTCACGACCGGCGCGGAGCAATGCCGGGCCAGGGGAAAGGCTAGGAAGTCGAGATGGGAATGGATGACGTCGAAGTTCATGTCCGAGCCGAACGCGCGCTGGCAGTGCAGCACGATAGGCGCGTCCCGGTTAAGCAGAGTTTCGTTCAGACGCAGCGCTTCCGGGCATGTTGCAGAAAGCCTCGCCTGCGTTTCGGAGTCGCCGCTGGCGAACAAGGTCACGTCGTGGCCGAGCCTGACGAGCTCTTCGGTAATGTACGACACGACACGCTCCGTGCCGCCATACCGCTTCGGCGGAACACTTTCCCATAAGGGGGCGACCTGAGCAATTCGCATTCGTGTGCTCCTTTCTGTTTCAGTCCTTACGCGTTCTAACACAAGGCCGCACCCTCCCTACCGGACAAATCCTGCGGCGGAGCTGGGAATATGTCTAGGGGCAGCTTGAACCAGTGAAACGCCGAACAGCCGGCTGGAATCGGGGACTGTGTCAACTTACAATGCCGTGATGAAACGCGGTCACCGCTTTAAGAGCTGATCCGGTCGCGGCGTGTGCGCCACCCTTCTCGGCGACGATCCGGGCACCCTTGCGGCGGACCTCAAGGCGCGTTTCCCGAAGGCAATCCATATGAAGC
>JBDZUK010000110.1:4826-6270 GCA_040255165.1 Nitrospiraceae bacterium
GCGCTTCGTCCATGATCCTGCCGGCGACGAAGGCCTAAGGCTCATTGGATATCCGAGGAACGGTATTCAGCAGCGGGTCTGGGATGCGCTCCGTAGAATTCCGAATGGTACGACCGCAGGCTACGCCCACATCGCGGCGCGCCCGAGCCGTCCTGGGGCCGCACGTTCGGTAGCGGGAGCTGCGCCGCCACTGCCATCGAGGCCGTCTCCTCCGACGGCGCGCTGGCCGGCTGTCGATGGGGCGTCGACCGAAAGCGCGGGTAATGGGCTAATTGTGTGTTGCTGGTACCGGCTCTAAAAGCCTGCACCGAGCCCATTCTTGACGTAACTTTTCTTTTTCCTCCTGCAAATAGAGCCGTTGTAATTTCCCAAATACCGCTTCGTCGTATTCATAAACGTCCAAGCGCGACCAACCAAGCCAATCATGCTCACCAATCCCGTCCGTGAGCCATGCACGGTGACTCCTTTCGTTTCTTACCATTACGCTGCCATCATCACAAAAAGCAACGTAACGCATCAATGGCTCATTGCAATATGCACGCAACATAGCGATTTTAAATGATGTCCTGTAACGTGACAAATTCCTTTCTGATTGCGCATATTTCCCTTGCATTGTGTTCTCCTCTTCATATAAATTCCGTCTTGTCACTTCCCCGATTGGAGGCCCATCATGGAAACCACTAAGGAAGTAGCTCTCCGGCAACCCACTCCCTACGTTTCGTACGCCACATTCTCTAATGCTCTCACGTCAATCGTAGAGCACGGTGTTCCTTCCCAAATTGATCGTAGCGTCCTCAAGCAATTTTCTGGTTTCAATCAGAATCTTGTGTTCCAAGCGTTCCGGTTCATGGGTTTCACTAATGAAAAGGACGAACCGACAGAATACCTCCATCGCTACGAAACGGGCTCCCCGGAAACGAGACAGCAGATATTGGCTGACCTCTTGAAGGAGCGATATCCGGAACAGGTAAAAGTTCTGGCGAACGGCACAGCGCAAAAACTTAACGATTCGTTCCGTGATTTGAGTGTTGAGCCGAGCGTCAAAAAGAAATGCGTATCTTTTTTTCTTCAAATGGCGAAGGCGGCAGGCCTGCCAATTTCTACGTTCATTCTTCGTGCATCCCGCACACGGACTCCTCGCAACGCTCGTAGTGATGGGGCCCAACGAAAGCGTATCACCAAGCCCCCAGCTTCTCATGGTGGTGGCAATGGCGGGGGCAATGATGGATTTGCGACACCACAAGGCATGGCAAAAACGCCGATCCCGGTCGACGCTGGTAAGACTTGGTACATCATTGTGGATGAGAAGCCAGGGCAACAGCATGTTCAACGTTTTATAGATATCGTCAAGATCACCCTGGGAGCGAAGGATAAGTGATGACCAGGGAGGAAGGAGGACGTATGAACAGGAGGGCCTATGGCTCTGGTGTTGGATGCAACACCC
>JBDZUK010000111.1:0-6212 GCA_040255165.1 Nitrospiraceae bacterium
ACCGTCTGATCGTGATTGAAGAGCAGCGTGGCGAGGCGGTCGCCGCGTGTCAGGCCGAGCTGCCCCTCGAGCGCCGCGGCCATGCGCTCGACCGCCCGGCCGAACTCGGCATAGGTGTACGCCCGATGAACCTGCCGGTCGTCGTCATAGTAGGAAAGGAACGTCCGGCCGGCAACCTGCGCATCGCCGACTCTCCCGCGGAAGAACGCGGCAAACGAATGCCATGGCAAAACGTCCGGCACGTCGGCTGTGTGGCGGGCCTGGGCGATGCGGTCATCGGCGGTCGATCGGTACATAGTCCCTCGGCTGGGGCCCGGTATAGAGGGCGCGCGGCCGGATGAGCCGGTTGTGGTCTTGCTGCTCGATCACGTGCGCGCACCAGCCGGTGATCCGGGAACAGACGAACACCGGCGTATAGAGCTCGCGCGGTATCTCCATCAGCAGATAGGCGACGGCGGTATAGAAATCCAGGTTGGGGAAGAGCCCCTTTTCCTGTTGCATCACCCGGTCGATCACGGACGCGATCTCGTACCAGCGCATGTCGCCGCAGGCGCGGCTCAGCCGTTCGGCCTCGCGCTGAATGATCAGCGAGCGGGAGTCGCCTTTCTTGAGCACGCGG
Organism: Nitrospiraceae bacterium; assembly: GCA_040255165.1. Taxonomy (GTDB): domain Bacteria; phylum Nitrospirota; class Nitrospiria; order Nitrospirales; family Nitrospiraceae; genus JBDZUK01. The sequence continues at coordinate 620 of JBDZUK010000111.1, forward strand.
TGGCCGAACCCCATCACCCGCCGCTTTTCGGCCAAGGCCTGCCGGACCCAGCGTTCCGCCCGATCCGGCGTGCCGACCTTGATGAGCATGGCGGCGACCGCTTCGTTGGCCCCTCCGTGCAGCGGGCCCTTGAGCGCCGCGATGGCGCTGGTGATCGCGGAATACAGATCGGTCATCGTGGAGGCAGCCACCCGCGCGGCAAAGGTCGAGGCGTTGAACTCGTGTTCGGCATAGAGGATGAGCGACAGGTCCAACACCTTTGCCATCGCCTTTGCCCGCTCGTCGCCCTCGCGGCCGGTCAAGAGATAGAGCAAGCCTTCTGCAAAGCCCAACGTCAGCCTCGGCCGCACTTGAGGCACGCCATGGGCCAGGCGGTAGGCTGCGGAGACCAAGAGCGGGATGCGCGCGGTCAACCGAATGGCCTTGCGGAGATTGCCGTCGTGCGAGGAGTCCCCTGCTTCCGGATCAACCATCCCGAGTAAGGAGACGCCGGTGCGCAGCACGTCCATCGGATGGGCATCCGGCGGCACCATCTGGACGAAGTCGCCGACCAGCTCGGGCAACACTGCTTCAGCCGACAACATTTCGGCGAAGCGGTCGCGTTCCGCCGAGGTCGGCAGGCTTCCGAAATACAGTAACCGGGCCACTTCTTCAAAACTCGCCTGCTCGGCAAGGTCGGTGATGGCGTAGCCGCGATACCGCAGCCCGGCTTCGCCCTCGTCCACTTGGCAAATGGAAGATTCGCCGGCCGGTACTCCTTCCAGGCCCGGGGAATAAGGGACGACTTTCGCTTCTTCAGTTGGCATGTGAAGCATCATGATGTGTCGACACCTCCTGCACTGGGCTCTCGGGCTCGTCGTAATGGAGCATCTCGTACAGTTGCTTTCTGGTGAGCATCCGATCGAGCCACTCCTGTTGAAAACCCTGCTGCTTGAGCGCTTGCAAGAATTCTTCGACCGCTTTCGCGGCCACCCGGAAGGCGGAGACCGGGAACAGCACGAGGCGGTAACCCAGACATTCGAATTCCTTCACGCTCAGGTACGGCGTTTTCCCGAACTCGGTCATGTTCGCCACCAATGGAACCCTGGCCCCCGCTCGCGCCAGCCGCTCCGCAAACAGGCGGAACTCGTCGGCCGATTCGAGCGCTTCGGGAAAGATCGCATCGGCGCCGGCCTCGACGTAGGCGTGGGCGCGCTCGACAGCGGCTTCCAGTCCCTCCACCGCCCGCGCATCAGTCCGGGCCACGACGAGAAAATCCGGATCTCTCCGGGCCGCGCAGGCCGCGCGGAGCTTCTTGACCATGTCTTGCGCCGCGACCAGCCGCTTGCCGGGCAAGTGTCCGCACTTTTTGGGCAGTTCCTGATCCTCTAACTGCACGCCCGCCACCCCCGCCACCTCGAACGCCTGCACGCTTTTTCTTACCATGGGCGGCGGGCCGAAGCCGGTATCGATGTCCACCACGACCGGGATGGCCACGGCCGCGGCAATGGTGGCCGCGTCCGACAGGACGTCCGTCAGAGACAGAATGCCCGCATCCGGCAAGCCTCTCGACGCCGACAGGCCGGCGCCCGACACGTAGAGGGCGTCAAACCCCGCCCGCTCGATCTGAAGAGCGGTGAACGCATTGAAGGCGCCGGGCAGCACCACGGTCTCCCGCTCCATTAACTCACGCAGACGCCGCCGCCTGCTCTGTGCCGGCCTGTCGATCTCGTGTCCTTCCGCATTCTTCGGCCTCATCCTGCACCTCACGCTTGCCCTTGCAGTCTTAATCGAGGCATCAACTCGCCGACGTCCTTCACCTGCTCCAGGCGACCGACGAGATCGATCACTTTCTTGGCTCTGGCTCGGTCCAGCCGCCCCGCCGCCAGCCTCAGGAACTTCTCTTCGACTTGACGGTCGGACATCGCGTTCTTGGGATGGCCCAACGGCTCGTCCACCTGCTTCACATACTCCTGCCCGGCCTTGGTGCGAACGGTGATGCGGGTCGGCATCGATTCCGGATAGCGTCCGACGAAATCCTGCTGGGGCAGGACGCGTATTTTTTGCATCAGGTCATGCAGCGCGGGGTCTCGGAGCCGTTTCGTGTCGAAGGAATGGAGCGTGACCTTACCGTCCAACAGCGCGACGGCGACACAGTACGGGAAACTGTGATCCGCCGTTTCCCGAGTCTTGGGCTGCCACTTTTCCGGATCGCGTCCGATGATTTCGATCGCCACGTCGTAGCTGTCGATCGTGATGCCGGTAATGCCGGCCACCGCCTCGGGGCCTTCGGCCTTGATGAGCGTCTCCCGCAACTCCAGGGCCGCTTCAACGGCCGTCTGGGCGTGATACTCCACCGGGTAATGTTTGATGTACGTCTCCAAGATCTTGAACGGAACCCGGCCCCGGTCGCTCGCTTCGCCGCCGAGCCGATGGAGGGTGAGCGGGCCCGACACTAACTTCATGAATCCCTTCTCGCCTTCGAAGATCGGCGAGGGGCCCGTCATGCCGCGTTGCGCCAACAGGGCGGCGAACAGCCCGTTCCTCGCCGCATTGGAAAAGGCGCAGGCTTTCCACATGGAGAGATCGCCGACGCGGGTTTGCCGGAGCGCCACGTTGGCCACGCCCGCCAGATTGACCGAGTGCTGCGTCTGCGTTTCGGAGAGCTTCAGGACCTTCGCCGCCGCGAGCGCGGATGAGATCGGTCCGTAGGTCACGTGGTCCCACCCCCGTGGGCGCAGCGCCGCCGCGTCGCACAGACGGCATTGGACTTCATACGCCAGCGCGATGGCCTGGATCACCCGATGGCCCGAGGCATGCGCCAGTTCTCCGGCTGCGAGCACGGCGGGAATGTTGTCGGAGGGATGCGCCGGCTCTTTCGAGAGATAGGTGTCGTTGAAGTCGAGATAGCGGACCAACGCGCCGTTCGCGAACGCCGCGAGGTCCGGGAGCGTCTTGTGATTTGTCCCCCACAGCGTGGCGCCTTCTCTGACCTTCACGGACTGCGCCACCTGCCGCGCGATCCGGCACGGAGCCGCCCTCCATGCGCCCAACGCGCACCCGAGACTGTCCAGCAGCCGGCGCTTCACCTCCTGCACGACGTCGGCCGGCAGGTCGTCGTAGCAGAGCAATTGGGTGTATCGTGCGAGGCGGGCTGCGAGCATGCGCCACCTGCTTTCTTCTTCAGGCCTTCGTCTCGACGTGCTTCGTGTGCCTCTTTTCGAGGAATGCTTGGACGGCCTCCTTCTTCTCCGGCGTCGCGCACAGCCGCCCGAACAGTTCGGCCTCGCGGGCCAGACCTTCCGACAGTGGAATGTCGGCGCCGCCCCTGAGGGCCTGCAGGGCGGAGGCGACGGCCGCCGCGCTGTGCGCGGTGATGCGGGCCGCCAGCTCCTCCACATGGGGCAAGAACTCCTCGTGAGACGGCACGACCCGACTCACCAACCCGATGTTCAACGCCTCCTCAGCCGAGAGGCTGTCACCGGTCAGAATCATGTCCGCCGCCCTGGTTGGTCCGATGATGCGAGGCAACCGTTGCGTTCCTCCGAATCCGGGAATCAGCCCCAGTTTGAGCTCCGGCAACCCCAGGACGGCTCCGGCCGCCGCGACCCGGATGTGGCAGGCCAGCGCGATCTCGAGGCCGCCGCCGAGGCACGTCCCGTTGATCGCGGCGATCACCGGCTTGGCGGAGCGCTCGATCCGGTTCAAGAGCATCTGCCCGCGCATGGCGAACTCCGATCCTCCGTGAGCGGTATTCAGGCGGGCCAGCTCGCTGAGATCGGCGCCGGCGCAGAAGAACCGCCCCGACCCCGTCACGATGACCACTCGAACGTACGAATCTTCCTCCACGTCGCTCAGCACCTGATCCAGCTCTTTGAGCAAGGACGTGCCGAGCGCGTTCGCCGGCGGGTTGTGCAACGTCAGCCGGGCCACGTGATGCGAAATCATCAGAAGATGGTTCGTCATGGTTCTCCGCCGCGGCGTCCCGGCTCCCGACCAAGATTTTTGATGCGTTGATGCGTGGCGATCGCTTCAACCAGCTGCGGAATGCCTTCCTCTTTTGTCGCCACGGTCCGCAGGACGAGGGGACACCACTCCTGCAAGTCGCGTACGGCGGCGTCCGCGCCCGGAAGGTCGCCCTTGTTCACCACGACGATGTGCGCCACTTCCAGCAGGCCGGCCTTCATCGCCTGGACTTCATCCCCCAAGCCCGGCGCGACCACCGCGACGACCGTGTCGGCAATGCCGACGATCTCGGTCTCATCCTGGCCGACGCCGATCGTTTCGATCAGAACGACCCCGTATCCTGCCGCCTTGAAGGCCGCGGCTGCGTCTCCCGCGGCGGCCGCCAAACCGCCGTGATGCCCGCGCGTCGCCATGCTGCGGATATAGACGCCCCGGTCCAACGCATGGTCCAACATGCGAATCCGGTCGCCCAAGAGGGCGCCGCCCGTCAGCGGGCTGCTGATGTCGACTGCGAGCACGCCGACCTTCTCGCCGAGCCGCCGGTACGCCGACACCAGGCGGTCCACCAGCGTGCTTTTGCCGGCTCCGGGATACCCCGTGATACCGATGACCGCCGCCTGACTCGGCACCGAACGGAGCCGCTGCAGCGCGGCTACTCCTTGGGCCTCGCGATTCTCCAACAAGGTGAGCAGCCGCGAGAGCGCCCGCTGGTCCCCGGCACGGACCAGGTTCGCGAGAGCCGGCGCGTTGACCGGAATGGCCTCCAACGACGTCATCACTATGCCCTGCCCCCCTCGGATGCAGCCAGCGGCTGTTCCACGAGCGAAAGACGGGAGCGTAACGGGCGGTTCAGCGATGCCGCGATCGCGCGAGCGGCCGCAATCACGCTCTGTTCGTTCACCGCAACTCTTGCGCCGGACGCCTTCAGCGCGTACACGAGGTCCTCCGTCGCGACGTTGCCTCCCGCGCCTGGCGCGTAGGGACAGCCGCCCAAGCCGCCCGCCGCGCTGTCGAAGCTCGATATTCCGTATTCATGCCAAGCCGTCAACGCATTCGCGATCGCCATGCCGTACGTGTCGTGACAATGGAGCGACAGCCGGGCGACGGGCACGCGCGGCACGAGACTGTCCAGCAAGCGGCGGACGTCGTGCGGCGAGGCTTTCCCGACCGTGTCGCCGACGGAGATCTCGTCCACGCCGAGATCGACCAACTGCTCCGTCACGCGGAGAACGGCTTCCGGGGCGATCCGGCCCTCGTACGGACAAAACATCGCGCTCGAAATGTACCCGCGCACCGGCATCCCCTCCCGCTTGGCTTGAGGAATCAGCGCGGTAAACCGCTCCAGTGACTCGCGAATGGAAGCGTTGATGTTCCGCTTGGTGAAGGTCTCCGACGCCGCGGTGAAGACCGCGATCTTGTCGACGCCGGCCGCCCGAGCCCGCACGAAGCCTCGTTCGTTCGGCACCAAGGCGGAATAGACGACTCCCGGCAGCCGCTCGATCTTGCGGCAGACGTCGTCGGAATCCGCGAGCTGGGGCACGGAATTCGGCGACACGAACGAGCCGACCTCGATCTCCGCGACGCCGGTTCGCGACAGCGCATTGATGAAGGCGACCTTCTCCTCGGTCGCCAGGATTTCCGGCTCATT
>JBDZUK010000035.1:0-33805 GCA_040255165.1 Nitrospiraceae bacterium
TCAGTACGCACGTTCCCCTGCATGGCAATCGTCGCGGCCATTTTGACGGCTTCTTCATCGTGTGGCGCTTCTAAAATGAACATCGTGTCATAGGTTCCCATGAGGCCATAGAACTGCTTCACTTCACCACCGAGATCCCGACAAATTTTCTTCGCGGCTTCCACACGGGCCGGGCTTTCCTTAATATTTCGTATGCCTTGGTCTGTGAACTGAAAAAGCATAACGTAGCTCGGCATTATCCACCTCCTAGGATCCACTATTCCTGGTTCACCGCCCGGTAAAATTGGGGCGTCGCTTTTCCAGAAATGCGCGGATGCCCTCTTGATAGTCTTGACTGTTGTAAACCTCCCGACGGAGAGCTTGGATGCGTTCGAACATCAGAGGAGAGAGATCGTGCGCGTTCGCCAGCAGGTTCAACTCCTCTTTCATGACGGCAATGCTCAGTGGCGAATTCCGGACGATCTGCTGGGCGATCTCGTAGGTATGCTGCTTCAATTGCGGACGTGGCACGACTCGATTCACGATCCCAAGGCGTTCGGCTCGTTCCGCTTTCATCGGAGCGCCGGTGAACGCCATTTCTTTCACGACATGGAGGCTGATCGTGTTCAGAAAGGTCAATAACCCGGTTAAGTTGTAGGGGACACCCAGCTTAGCTGGGGTAATGGCAAAAGTGCTCTCCTCCGCCGCAATGACGAGATCGCAGGCAAAGGCCACCTCGCAAGCCCCGCCCCATACGCTGCCCTCGATCATAGCAATAATAGGAGCCGGGTAATTCTCGATCTCGCGGACGAGCTGGCGCAGCGGGTCGTCCCAACCCAGCGGATCCCGGTGCGACTGGGGCAACTCTCCGACGTCATGACCGGCAGACCAGACCGTCGCGCCTTCCGGTGCTCGAAGAATGATGACCCGCGGCTTCTCCTGCCGAAATGTCCCAAGCGAGCTCAGAATATCTGCAATCAAGGCTTGACTGAGGGCATTCCGCTTCTGAACGTGATTCAGCACAATGGTCCCAATCGACTCTTCGATCTTCGCTATAACCAGGGACATGCCGTCCTCTCCGGACTGAGGCCCGTATCAACCCAGTATGGGTTCGTATTCCCCGAACACGCTTTCTAGTCTCTGACAGATTTCGCCTGTGGTTGCATACGCCCGCACCGCGTCCAGGATGGCCGGCATGAGGTTGTCGTCCTGACGGGCCACCCGCTCAACGACGGCCAACGTTTCATGCACTTTCTGTTGGCTGCGAGTGCTCTTGATTCTTCTAATCTCTTCAACCTGCCTCTGCTCCGTGTCTTCAGGGACGAAAAAGACTTCGTCGGGCTCAGGCTCGCGTTCCTCGTGAAAGCGATTGACGCCCACGATAATCCGCGCACCGGTCTCGATGGAGCGTCCATACTCGTACGCCGCCTGTTCGATCTGGCGCTGCACGTAGCCCTGTTCAATGGCTTGGATCATGCCGCCAAGATCGTCGATATGACGTATGTATCCTTCGGCCTCCGCCTCGATTTGCTCGGTCAACGTTTCAATAAGATAGCTTCCCCCCAGCGGGTCAATCGTGTTAGCCACGCCTGTCTCGTACGCCAATACTTGCTGCGTGCGGAGCGCAAGGCGAACGCTGTCCTCGGACGGCAACGCCAGCGCTTCGTCCCGGCAATTCGTGTGCAGCGATTGCGTCCCGCCCAGCACAGCGGCCAGCGCCTGAATAGCCACACGTACGACATTGTTCTCGGGCTGCTGGGCCGTAAGCGCCACTCCGCTGGTCTGTGTGTGAAACCGCAGCATCATGCTTCGGGGATCTTTGGCATGGAAGCGGTCCTTCAACAACCGTGCATATAGACGGCGGGCCGCCCGGAACTTCGCCACCTCCTCGAACAGATCGGACTGTGCCGCAAAAAAGAACGTCAAACGGGGCGCAAAGACATCGACCTCCAGCCCTGCCTGCACGGCGATGTCGAGATAACAGATGGCGTTCGCCAAGGTAAAGCCGATCTCTTGAGCGGCCGTCGCCCCCGCTTCCCGCATATGAAAGCCGCTGACCGAAATGCTGTTCCATTTCGGCATGAATTTCGTACAGTACAGAAACAGATCTCTCGTAAGCCGGAGGCTCGGCTGAGGGGGAAACCGATAGGTGCCGCGGGCTATATATTCCTTCAACATGTCGTTCTGTATGGTGCCACCGAGATCCTGCACCGGCACGCCTTGACGTTCGGCAACCACCAGATACATCGCAAGCAGGATGGCCGCTGTTGAATTGATCGTCATGCTCGTTGAAACCCGGTCCACAGGAATGTCTCGGAACAACGCCTCCATGTCATGAACGCTCGATACGGCAACGCCGACTCTTCCAACCTCCCCGCTCACGAGCGGATCGTCGCTGTCGTATCCGATTTGCGTGGGGAGGTCGAACGCCACGGACAAGCCGGTCGAGCCTTGCTGGAGTAAATATTGGTATCGTCGATTGGTTTCTTCAGCCGTACCGAAACCGGCATATTGACGCATCGTCCATAGCCGTCCTCGGTACATGGTGGCTTGAATGCCACGGGTAAAGGGATATTGCCCGGGAAAGCCTACTCGTTCGAGATAAGCGGCATCGGAATATGCCTGGGGAAGATACACCGCCTGTACAGGCCTACCGGACCCCGTCACAAAACGGCGGTCGGATTCCGGCAGACGTTTGAGGGCGGGCACCAGGATCCGTGCCTCCCATTCCTTTCTCGCTTGATCAATCCGATTCTCTGGCGGACGACCCGTTTCAGGCATGACGTGCTATTCCGTGAAGGGACGCGCGCCGGTCATTCGTCGCAACAGCTCATCGACAACGCCGGTGACGGTGATCTCTCCCCGTACGATACGGCTAAGCTCTTCTATAGTCTGGCGTCTCGTGCCAAGGGCTCGTGATAGACGCTTCCTTGCTTCTTCAAAGACTGCCTCTTGTGCTTCATCTACGACCATCTCACCGCGTCGAAGCTGCCACGAGCCTTCGGAGATCGCTGCACGTTTCTCCAACAGATCGACCATCTCCTCTACGCCGCGGCGATGCAGCGCGCTCACAAAACACGTCTCAGGTACGGCCGCGTGATGCGCACTCGCTCTCAGGCCAAGGACCGCAAGCACCTGAGCATAGAGTTGTGCCGCCCCCGCACGATCAGCCTTGTTGACGGCGATGATGTCCGCCACTTCCATTAATCCGCACTTGAGGAGTTGGATCGCATCGCCGTCTCCCGGGGAGATGACGGCCACAACCAGGTCCGCAACGTCGACAATCTCCGTCTCGTTTTGCCCGACTCCCACGGTTTCGATCAGGATGATCTGGCATCCGGCAAGCCCAAGCACCCGAACAAAGCCTTTCACTCCGAGCACGAGACCGCCGATGTGTCCTCTGGTAGCTGCTGAACGAATGAATACCTTCGGATCGGTAGCATGCCGCATCATACGCAAGCGATCACCGAGGAACGCTCCTCCGGTAATGGACGAAGACGGGTCCACCGCGATGACCCCGATGCAGCAGTTTGGATCTCGTGTCCGTAGCGCGGTGATCAGCCGATCCGTCAACACGCTCTTCCCACAACCTGGGGGACCTGTCAGCCCGACGACCATGCGAGCCGCGGGCCAGTCGGCGACTCCTACCAACAGTTCAGGAAGGCGTTCTGGGGAATTTTCAACGAGACTCATCAGTCGAGCCGCGGCACGGACCCGTAATCCCTTGCTTTCGCGGATTTGATCCACCAAGTATTTCGCGTCATCCGTCATGCCGCCTGTCGACGACCATCCAGAAGAGCCCCCACGGCATCAAGAATGGATTGAGACGAGGCTCCGGGAGTGAACACTTCGGCGATGCCAATGGCTTTCAGGAAAGGCCTATCGGAAGGGGGGATTGATCCTCCGGCAACCACAACAATATCGAGGGCGTTCCGCTCCTTGAGAAGATCTATGACTTGCCTCAACAGAAGCTTATGGGCGCCCGACAAGAGAGACAACCCGATCAGGGCCACATCTTCCTGCACTGCCGTCTCAACGATCTGTCTTGGGGTCCGCCGGATCCCTGTATAAATGACTTCGTAACCCGCATCGCGGAGAACGTGCGCGACATATTTTGCGCCACGATCATGGCCATCGAGCCCCACTTTCCCAATGAGGATGCGCTTCGGGACTCGGTTTATCACATCGTTATTTGACATGGGTGTGTCGGCGCGCTTGTCGTGACCCACCGAATGTGAAACCTCTGCTTCCAATACAGTGCCGCGAAATGCGATTAATGAAGGGAGCACATACTGGAAGGATTTGTTTCAAACACGGCTCTGCTGCTTCATACATGGTAGGCCAGAGGGGGACCTACTGGGAGGCTCCTTGGGTTTCCCCGACATCGCCCCTAATGTGACAGAAACCCGACTGTGCCTCGATGGCAACGACCAATGGTCATGACCGTAATGGTCGACCATCCCTGCGCAAGTCGGAAACCAGGTTCAGCAGCTGGTGGTAGGGAAGAATTTAGCCTTGTGCTATAGTGCTCAAGTCGAAGAGCTTTAACCGCATCCTTCAACCCAGGAGGCAGACGATGCGACGAGTGGTGATGCTGGTTGTATTAATCGTTTGTGCCGTCCCGATCATTGCGGCCTCGACCGGCTGCTCCGTCAAAGCCACCATCAAGCAAACCACCGATACCACCTCGAACGTCACCGGCACGACCTCCGGCCGTACCTGGTTCACGGAAGAGGGACAATTGGCGCCGGACTTCAAAGCGAACGCCTTCGTGTCTCTGAACGAACACAATCTGCGCCAAGACATGGCTCGGGGTCATGGCGAATACCTCACGTCCCTCGGAACGCTGCTCGGTGTTCCTGCAGACCGGCAGGCGGACTTTTCAGCGCACGCTCAGGCAGCCTACACCCGACTCGCGCCCGCTCATCAGGGCGGCGCGGATGACATCTTCGCCGTGCTCCGGCACAATGCCTCTGCGGTTGGGGCCCGCTGAAATTCGTTCAATTTCCACGGAGCTTTTCATCATGGCTGATTCCTTGACGGCCGCGCCGCTACCGTTTGCGCGCATTTTTCATCCGACCGATTTTTCAGCCGACAGCCAGACGGCCTTTGTCCACGCGCTGAAGCTGGCCTTGCTGGCGAAAGCGGAATTGACGATCATGCACGTCGATCCGACGGTCACGCGTGAGGGTTTCGAGGATTTTCCCCGCGTCCGGCCGCTCTTGGCCCAGTGGGGTACCGTCGCCGCTGCGAGTTCCAAGGCCGACGTGGCGAAGCTCGGCGTCAAAATCAAGAAAGTCCGGATGGTCGGCGATCATCCGAGCGAGGCCATGCTCCAGCATCTCAAGCTGGAACCCGCGGACCTTATCGTTCTTTCCACGCATCAGTACGAAGGGTTCGCGCGGTGGCGGCATCAAGCCGTGGCTGAACCGGTCGCTCGCGCCGCGCGCAGCATGGCGCTCTTTGTGCCTGCTTACGTGCAAGGATTCGTGCACGCGACCAGCGGGCTCGGGCAACTCCGGCGTGTGCTGATCCCGATCGCGCAGTCCCCCAATCCCCAGCCGGCCGTCGACATGGCCGCGAACCTGGCGGCCGCGCTTGACGGCGGGACGGTGTCGTTTCAGGTCGTGCACGCCGGGAGTGAGGAAGACCTGCCGGCCTTCACTCGCCCCCAAGCGCCGGGATGGACGTGGAACACGGTGGTGGGCCGAGGCGGCGCAGTGGATTGGATCTTGGCGGCGGGGGCGGAGTTTGACGTGGATCTGATCGTGATGACGACGGAAGGCCACGACAGCGTGCTCGACGTGCTGCTCGGGAGCACCACGGAACGGGTGTTGCGGGGAGCGAGGTGTCCGCTCTTGGCAATTCCGGCAGGATACTGAAACAGCCCGCCAGCGGCGTTCTCGGTCGCGCGTCCTCCTTGCGACGTATCGCCGTACAGTACGTCTCAGTCGCCGCAGTCCCTACGGCGTTGCTGGACGGCCTTTTGAGCATCCTGCCCAGTAACTAAGCCGGCGAGAGTTTTCCCAGTTCGGAGGCTCCTGGCAGCTCTTCAGTTGCTCCACGGCCGATGATCGAGCGAACCACTTGGCCGTCGTGGAAAACCACAAAATTGGTCGGGACTGCCGGGATCTTGAGACCTGGAAGCAGGATACCGGCGAGATTCAACGGGTCTGCCGCCGATATTTTCACGTCCTGACCGGCGCGGCTTCCGCTTTTTCTCAACGCGCGCAGCGACTCAACAGCCTCCGGCAGTGCAAACTGTTCTCCGGTAAACCCGTTGACGAAGCGCCCGCCCCGGATCTCTCCCTGCAACTCCAGCCTCCGGTACTGCACCAACACATCCCGCCATGACGCGACGACGGTTTCCCGCGCGAGTAGATCCCGAAAGACCACCCCGTAGCGGCGGAGAAGCAGACGGGCGATAGACTCTGCGGAGTCGGCAGCCGATGGCTGACGACCGGCCGCGCTCCGCAGCAGCGACCAGCGGCCTGCGGCATGGCGCGGGCTCCGCATGCGCTCCCGCCCTTCGGCCCGGCGGCGCCGCGGATCCATCAAGGCGCGCAGATTGTCGAAGCCGTCCGCCGTGACCAAACCGGCCGCCACGAGCTCCCATAGGCCCTGCTCGACTTCGGCCGGCAGGTGGCCGGTCCCTCGAACGAGATCGGCGAAGAAACTCGCGCCTTGCTGCTGCAGCCAACGGTGAAGATTCTGCGCGACCGGGCTGAGGCCCTTCAGAGGATCATAGGCGGCCGGTTGCTCGCCGCTGAACGAGCTCAGAAGCCATTCCCCTTGGTCGCGGGGAAACAGAGTGATCGGCGCCACGCTCGTCGGCACGATGCGGCGGCCGGCCTGGCCGTTGGAATCGAAGCCGATCCGCGGATGCGGGCTCAGCCGTCCCCAACTGACCGTGCCGCTCAGGCAAAGCCGGTCCAGCAGCTCGGGCTCGTATTTCGCCATCCTGCACCGCAGCAGCTGCGGCTCCCAGGCTGATGCCGCGGCCTCGAACCCGGCCAACTGTTGCACGACTCCGAGCAATCCTGCTTCCCCATGCTGCCGCGACCCGGGCGCGACGTGCTGCCATTGCAGGAGGAACGTCATAAATTCGGCGGCGGAGACCGGCTCGACTTCTTTCCGGAGCCTGCCGATGGTCAGACGATGGATGCGGGCAAGGAGACGGCGGTGGCACCATTCAAACTCGTCGCTCGTCGTTCCTGAAGCGTGAAGCGTGAAACGGCCCCGGAGGACTTGGCCCGTGGCTTCGAGCCGAAGCAGCGAGGTCTGTACCAACTCGGCCGGCAGATGCAGCCGTGCGGCAAGTTGCGCCGCGGTGGTCGGGCCGATGCTTTCCATCCAGCCCTGCACGGTCAGGTCGATGGCCTCATCGTCCCCGCTCTCGAACAGCTTCACGACGCGATCTTGGTTCTCCGCCGCGACCCATCCCGTTACCCCGTTATCCCCTACCTCTTCCTCTTCATGCCGCTGCATCTCTACCACGCGCCCTGCCTGTTGCAGCGCCGGGAGATAGCCCTGCCAATCAGGCGCCTGGTCTTCGGGAAGCCAGACGAGCGTCAACAAGGCGTCGTGAAGCTCGTCGGGATCCCGCACCACCGGCCAGGCTTCGCTCTCCACTTCCTCGATCGCCGCCGGGTCAAGCGCGCCCGCCTTGCCGGCCAGTTCTGGCGGCAGCGTGCGCCGCATCTCGACCGCGCGGGCCCGCCGTTCCTCCAGCGGCGCGTCATCGAGAAAGGCGTAAGGATTGGCGTTTAGGATCTCGTGAGAGAATGGAGAGGGTACCGGCGTCTCCACCGCCACGCAGCGCACTTCGCCGCGCTCGATACTCCGCAACAAGGCGGTCAGCCCCTCGATGTCCATCGCTTCGGTGAGGCAATCGCGCATGGTTTCCTTCACCAGCGGGTGATCGGGAATTTTCCGCGTCGACCGTTCGCCTTTGAGATTTTCCTGACAGGCAATCGCATCGGGAAACACGGCGGCGAGCAGGTCTTCGGCTCTCATTCGCTGGATCTGGGGCGGAACTTTCTTGCCTCCCATAAATCTGAGGAGCGCCAGCGCGCGCGACGCGTTCCACCGCCACCGGGCGGTGAACATGGGCGCGAGCAACACCGCCTGCGTCAGCACCTCACGCACTGAATTGGAATGAAGAAACCCGAAGACAGATTCGAGCGGGAAGCTGTGCTTTTCGCCGAGGGAAATCACGATACCCTCGTCGGTCGCCGCGGCCTGCAACTCGAAATCGAACGTCACGCAGAAGCGCTTGCGGAGCGCCAGGCCCCAGGCCCGGTTCACTCGTCCACCGAACGGCGCGTGAATGACGAGCTGCATCCCCCCGCTTTCGTCGAAAAAGCGCTCGGCGACGATCGTGTCCTGCGTCGGCACCGTTCCGAGGACCGCCTTGCCGGCCAACACATACTCTACGGCCTGTTGCGCCCCGCGGACGTCGAGCCCGCACTCCTCTCGCACCCAGCTGATGGCTGATCGAGAATCCGAAGAGCTGAGGGCTGATGGCTGATGGCTGAGAGCCGGACTTGAAGAGCGAAGAGCTGAGGGCTCATCGCCGGCGGCTTCCGAGGCTTGTCTCGCAATTTCTGCCCTTAACGCGGCCACTTCGGCGGACAGTTCGGCTGTGCGGGACGGCGCTTCGCCGCGCCAGAACGGAATGTTGGGCGGGGCGCCTTGCGCGTCCTCCACCCGCACCTTGCCCGTCTCGATTCCCTTGATCCGCCAGGACGTGTTGCCGAGAAGCATGATGTCGCCGGCCAGGCTTTCGACGGCGAAGTCTTCATCCACCGAACCGACGACGGTCCCGGTCGGTTCGGCAACCACCTGATAGTTGGCCGTGTCCGGAATGGCGCCCCCCGACGTGATCGCAGCCAGCCGTGCGCCGCGTCTGCCCTTGAGACGCCGATTGATGCGGTCATAGTGCACGTAAGCCTGACCCCGCCCGCGGCTCGTGGCGATGCCGTCCGCCAGCATGTTCAACACTTGATCGAAGTCCTCGCGCGCCAGGTCACGATAGGGATAGGCGCGCCGGCAGAGCTGGAACAATTCTTCTTCCTTCCAGGTCTGTGTGGCTGCCGCGGCAACGATCTGCTGAGCCAGGATATCGAGCGGCGCCGGCGGCACGTCGATGCAGTCCAATCTCCCAAGCCGAATAGCCCGCACGAGCGCCGCGCACTCCAAGAGTTCGTCCCTGGTCGTGGCGAACAGGCGTCCCTTGGGAATAGCCTTGATCCAGTGACCTGATCGACCGATCCTCTGAAGGCCGGTCGCGATGGCGCGCGGCGAGCCGATTTGGCACACGAGATCGACCGTCCCCACGTCGATGCCCAGTTCGAGGGACGCAGTCGCCACCACCACGCGGGTTTTCCCGGTCTTGAGCCGCTCCTCGGCCGACAACCGAATGTGTCGCGACAAACTCCCGTGGTGCGCCGCGACCACCTCGGCCCCCAAATCCTTAAGGCGATCCTCCAAATGATGCGAAACCCGCTCGGCCAGCCGCCTGGTGTTGACGAACACCAGGGTAGAGCGATGCTCCCGGACGAGTTCGGCGAGTCGATCATACAGGTCGGACCAAATGGCGTTGGTGGCCACCGCGCTCAGCTCGTCCTTCGGCACTTCGACGGCGATGTCCATTTCGCGCCGGTGACCGACGTTGATGATGGTGCACGGAATGGAGCTGATGGCTGATAGCTGATGGCTGATGACCGGTGCGGAATGCTTCGTAGCCGGGTTCCCCACCAAGAATTGCGCGACCGTCTCGATCGGCCGTTGGGTGGCAGACAGGCCGATGCGCACGGGACGGGCCAACGTCAGGGCTTCGAGCCGTTCCAGCGACAAGGCCAGATGGGCCCCGCGCTTGTTCGGAGCAACCGCGTGGATCTCGTCGACGATCAGCGTGCGAACGGTCTGGAGCAACCGGCGGCTCTTGTCCGCGGTCAAGAGGATGAAGAGTGATTCCGGAGTCGTGATCAGGATGTGCGGCGGTCGGCGCAGCATTTGCTGCCGCTCGTTCATCGGCGTGTCGCCGGTCCTGACCAGCACGCGAAGCTCCGGCATCAGGATCCCGGCCGCCAGCGCGGCATTTCCGATCTCGGTCAGAGGACGACGCAAATTCTTCTGCACGTCGTTGCTCAGCGCCTTCAGGGGCGAGACGTAGAGCACCTGGGTGCGGTCGTCCAGTTCGCGGGCAAGCGCCTGCTTGAACAGGGAATTGATGCAGGACAGAAAGGCCGCGAGGGTCTTTCCGGACCCGGTCGGCGCGGCAATCAACGCATCGCGACCGGATTGAATGACCGGCCAAGCCTGTGCCTGGACATCGGTCGGCGTGCCGACGTTGGAGCGAAACCAGTCGGCGATCACCGGATGAAAAATGGAGAGCGGCATGGGCGAGGTATGCTACCACGCGGGATGTTCGCCCCTCCAGCCGCAGGAGGCCTCGCTCAAGGAATCGCTCGAACGTAGATGTCGGAGAAGGCACCGGCGCCGGAAACTAAATTGCTCGCCTGGGAGAAAAACGCCGCGAAAGCTCCGTTCGCATTCGTGCTGCTCTCGTCGCTGAGGTCGTTTCCGGCAGCATCGGTGTTGGAATTATCCTGCGACACCAATCTCGTTTGTCCGAGCAGGCGGTCGCGGACATAGATCTGCTGCCCGCTGATGGCGGGAGCGGGAGGAGGTCCAAGGAGATTCGCCGCCGCCGACACAAATGTGACAAACCGGCCGTCCCCGCTCACCGAAGCAGTTCGGCTCGTCCCGTCTCCTGCGTTCGGAAGCAAGGAATTATCGACGGAGACCAGGCTGGTTTGAGACGTGAGTCGATCGCGCACATAGACTTGTCTTCCGGACACGGTCGGTGCGGTGGGAGCCAGCAGATTGGTCGCGAGCGAATCGAACGCCACGATGCGGCCGTCCATGCTCAGGGAAGGGGTCGAACTGACACCGTTGCCTGCAAGCGGGGGGGTGTTGTTATCGACTGACACCAGGCTCGTGACCCCGCTCTGGCGATCCCGCACATACACTTGCTGCCCCGCCGGCACCGCCGGCGTTCCCGGGGCCAAGAGGTTGGTCGCTTGTGACACAAAGGCCACGAACCGGCCGTCCCCGCTCATCGACGGTGCGCTGCTCGGCCCGTTGCCCGACACCGGAGCCGCGTTGTTATCGACTGACACCAGGCTCGTGACCCCGCTCTGGCGATCCCGCACATACACTTGCTGCCCCGCCGGCACCGCCGGCGTTCCCGGGGCCAAGAGGTTGGTCGCTTGTGACACAAACGCCACGAACCGGCCGTCCCCGCTGATCGACGGTGCGCTGCTCGGCCCGTTGCCTGCGGAGATCGCTGATGCGGAGTTGTCTCTCGATACCAGCTCCGTGACGTTGATTTGTCGATCGCGGATGTAGATTTGTCGGCCGGATATCGCCGGGCCGATCGGATTGAGCAAGTTCGTCGAAGTCGAGACAAACGCCACGAATCGGCCGTCGCCGCTGATAGAGGGATCGCTGCTGGCTCCGTTCCCTGTGGCTCCTGAATTGCCGAGGGAGACCCGATCCGTTCGTGGATGGACGGCCAGCAAGACAAGACCCGTGGCTGTTCTTCCCGTGCGGTCTTTGACTTGAAGGGTGAGATTCGAATTGACGGCCGGTCCGCTCGGCGTGCCGGTAATCTGTCCCGTCGCGGGGTGCAAAACAAGGCCGGCGGGCAAAGTTCCACCGAGGATGTTCCATGTGAAGGGCGCCGCGCCCCCTGTGACCGCCACGTTCGACGAGTACGGCGAGTCCACCACGCCGAACGGAAGGGAAGTCGTCTGGATGGCGAAGGACGCGGGGGCGGTTCCGCTGCCGCCGGTTCCATAATCCACACCACATCCGGTGCCAAACACCAGGCCAACGATCAGATAGGGCGCCAGTCCGCGGCCTAATTTCATTCCCAGGTCCTTCCTAGGTAAACCTGTTCGCAGATTGTCGCATCCTACAACACTGTGGGAAGATGCGCGCAACCAACCGAATGGGGGGATTCCGGCTTCCGTGAACAGCGGGGACGCAGCGCGGCCGCTCATCATCCTGGGATGCGGCTACACGGGAAAACATGTCTTCCGTCTCGCCCTTGAGCGAGGAGTGGGCACCTGGGCCACGAGCCGGCGTCCCGCACGACACCTCGCCGGAATCCCGGTAGCTCAACGCCTCGAGTTCGAGTTGACCCGCCCCGACACGTGGGAACACCTGATAAGCGGCGCCGATCTCATTTGGTGCTTCCCCGCCGCGCCTCTTGCGCCGGTTCAGGAGTGGGCCGAGAGGCAGCGTTCACGATTCCATCGTTTGATCATCCTGGGAAGCACGTCCGCTTACGACGTTCCGCACCACGTTGCCCATGCATACCCACCCCCATGGACCGACGAAACGGCCCTCATCGACAGATCCAAACCCAGGGTCCAAGGAGAAGAATACCTGCGCACCGAGCACGGCGGGACCATCCTGAGGGTGGCCGGCATTTACGGACCGGACAGGAATCCGACGGAATGGATCAGGCGAGGCAACGTGCGACCGTCGGAAAAGTACGTCAACCTCATCCACGTAAAGGACCTCGCTGAAATTTGCCTGCTCGCACGGGAACGAGCCAAGCCCGGCGACGTGTACAACGTGAGCGACGGGACGCCGCGCACCTGGAAGGAGATCTACGAAAATGCCGCGCAGCCACGAGGCATCATTGCCTCAGCGGCGCAGGAAGCGCGACAGCCCGGCAAGCGCATATCCACGGCAAAGCTTCGCGAATCGTTCGGCCCAGTCATCAGACATCCCGACCTGTACACCGAGTTGGCCCACCTCGACAGAATTTAACCTTCCTCCAACTGCGGACATTCAAACCAGCCTCTTTTTCTCCCGCCGACACCCAGCGCACCAGAACGAGCGCGGACGATCAAACCGGCCTTCTCACAAGGCCGCAGGAGGACCCCCCTGGGTTCCTTGAGGATTCATGCGAGCCGAGAATGCAGTGGGAAGCCAGGTTCGTCGTCCGATTATCTTAGGAGGGCCATGACGCTGAGACACACCAACAGATTGTTCAACGCATGCGCGATCATCCCCGGCAATAGACTTCCGGTCTTTTCGTATGCCCAGGACCACAAGACACCGCTCCAAAAGACGCTCACGAACCCAACCAGCCCGTAGCCGTGCGCGATCGCAAAAATGCCCGCGCTGATCATGGCCGCCGGAGCCCACTGGAACCGCCGGCGCAGAATGGCAAAGAGGAGCCCGCGAAACACCAGTTCCTCGAAGACCGGGGCAAAAATGACGTACTCGACCAGGCTGATCGCGAGCACGGAGCCCGGGGCCCAGACCAGGTCGGTGTCAAACCACTCGGTCCAATGGCTGGAGAGGTTGAGCGGGGCCACGACTTTTCCCATGACCCACTCGCCCCACAAACCTGCGGCCACAACTGCGAGAACTGCGAGGATTAGGCCTCCCGTGTTTCGCGCCGGCACACCGAGCCCAAATCCTTCCCGGAACGTCATCCCGGACGGTTGCAGGAGATAACGCCGTGCCAGGAGCAGAAGCGGGAGATTGCCCAGGGGGACCGCCAGCATCCGAACGGCGAGATTCTCGGCGGGCAGGAGAAACAGAAATGCCAGGCTCAGCAGCGCGCCGACCGCGCCGCCGCGAAGAAGCACGGCGGCGCCGATGCCGCCCGGCCAGGGCGGAGGCACGCCGGGCGCATGCAGACGGATCTGATGAACCCTTCGCCTCCACAGTGCGAGCAACGCGGCGGTCCCGAAGCCCAGGCAGGTCAACTCGACCACCGCGACGAGCCTCGTCCGCGCGAGCAGGCGGCGGCCGCGCTCAGCGGACTGATCTTCCACCATGGCCAGGAACGACCGGTCCCCGACCCGCTCGGCCAGTCGAACAGCGACACGGTCGTAGAACCACCCGGCCGGAACCAGTTCGGCGAGTTCCGCCTGAAGCGCGGTCGCAGCGTCGTGATCCAGCGGCGCGCCGAGATAGGCCGCTTTGATGATGTGCGAGAGCGTCTCGCCGGCCGGCCCATTTTTCCCCTGCCATCCTTCAATCGTCCCAACCACCTCAGGAGAGCGGCCCGCCTCGCCCTGCAGCACGGCCAAATTGAACCGGACAAGGGGATCGTCCGAGGAGGCAACCAATTCCTGATACCATTCAAGGGATTGGGTGCGCTCTGATTCGTTGCCGCCGGCTACCGCTTTGTACAACGCTTGTTCCCAGGGCGGGGCTCGTTTCACGCCCTCCTCCACGTCCATCGTCCGGCCGACCATCAATCCGAGCGCCTGCTCAGGCTCGGCAATTCTGTCCAGTTTCGGCAGCGTGGCGGACAACCACAAAACCGACCCGAGCGCCATCGTGAGAATAAAGGCGGCAAAGACGTTGCCGGCACGGGAGAACGGGTTTTCAAAGGGCAAAGATCCGGGAGGCGCACCGACGTGCGGCGGGGAGACTCGGGACTGACCGACTTCCGATTCCATACGACGCCAGGCACGCACTATAGCACGGCCCTCGGAGCGCGAGGAACGGAACCGGTTTCCAGGCTCGCGCCCGCGCCACTCTCCCATGGCGGGATCGGTGTCGGAGTTGGTAAACTAGCCGTCCACCGACCTACGGAACACTATGGCATCTTCACCACGTCCGCCAAGTGCTGTGCCGCGCCGGCTGTTGCTCGGTCCCGGTCCAAGCATGGTCCATTCGCGGGTGCTGCAGGCCCTCGCCACACCCTTGCTCGGCCACTTGGACCCGGCGTTTCTCGCCGTCATGGATGAGATCCAAGCGCAGCTGCGGCAGACATTTCGAACGAACAACCGCTTTACCATCGCCGTCTCAGGGACGGGATCCGCCGGGATGGAAGCGGCGATCGTGAACCTCGTCGAACCGGGTGACGCAGTGGCCGTCGGGGTCAACGGCGTATTCGGAGCCAGGCTCGCCGCCATTGTGGAGCGCTGCGGCGGCAAAGCGATCCGTGTCGAGGCCCCCTGGGGACAGATCATCGAACCCGACTCCTTCAGACACGTGTTCAGCCGCAGCGGTCCGGTGAAAGCCGTCGCGTTGATCCATGCGGAAACCTCCACCGGCGCCTGGCAGCCTATTCCGGACATCGCCGGGCTCTGCCGCGAATACGGCGCGCTGTTGATCGTCGACGCCGTCACTTCTCTGGGAGGCGTACCGGTCGACGTGGACGAGTGGGGCATCGACGTGTGTTACAGCGGCACGCAGAAGTGCCTCAGCTGTCCGCCGGGCCTGGCGCCGTTCACCATGAGCGACCGTGCCCTGTCCGTGGTGAAAAGCCGTCGCGTCCCTTGCCAGAGTTGGTATTTGGACATGGCGTTGACCGCCGAGTACTGGTCGGAGGGCACTCGCGCATACCATCATACGGCCCCGATCTCGATGTTGTACGGGCTGCGCGAGGCCCTTCGCCTCGTCGCTGAGGAAGGGTTGCCGGTCCGGTTTGCGCGCCATCGCCTGAATGCCGAGGCGTTGCAAGCCGGTCTTGCCGCGATGGGGCTCGAGTCTGTGCCGCCGGCCCCCTATCGATTGCCGACGCTGACCTGTGTCACCGTGCCGAGCCATATTCCCGAAGCGGAGGTCCGATCGCGGCTGTTACACACCTTCGGTATCGAAATCGGCGGCGGCCTGGGTCCACTGAAAGGCAAGGTCTGGCGGATCGGATTGATGGGAGAATCCTCAACCGAAGCGAACGTGCTGACCTTGCTCAACGCGCTGGAGGAGATCTTCATCGATGCCGGTTGGCTCGCGCGCGCGGGCAGCGCGCTGGAGGCCGCCGCAGGCATCTACGACCCATCATCTGACTGAGGAGGGCGTGGCATGAATCGTACGTTACTCTGGGTTCTCTCCGCTGCGGCGTTTGGTTTCGCGGCGGTCGTGGGCTACTGGATGCTCGCCCTCACGGTGGCCGACGCCCGCAGGAGCGACATGGTGGCGCCGGACAAAGCTGCCAGCTACATCCATGCGTTGGTCGAAGCGAACCGAAAGAACTACACGGAAAACGTCGTCGACAAGTTGCACCGGCAGGGCGTGGCCGAAGCGGTCGAACATTGGCGCGATGAAAAAGGCGTGCCGCTCCCGGCGCAGTTCCTCCTGGAAACCGGCCGGCTCGTCGCGCAAAAAGACATGAAGTTCAGTTTCCGGCTGGCAAGCCTGACTCCGATCTATGTGTGGAACGGCCCGACCACCGACTTCGAACGAAAAGGGCTCGACGCCGTGGTGAAGGACCCGAACCAGCCCTTCACCGGCTTCGTGCGCTTGAGCGGCGGCCGGTACTTTCAGGCGATTTACCCCGACCGCGCCGTCGCCGAGTCCTGCGTGAACTGCCACAATACCCATCCGAACAGCCCCCGCCGGGATTACAAGATCAACGACGTCATGGGCGGCATCATCATTTCCATCCCGATCGATCAACAATGACTGCGACTTGCGCGATTCGTCACGTCCGTCTCATCGACGGCACCGGCCGGATCGAAGATCGCGCCACGGTCGTCGTCCGCGGCGCGACGATCGTCGCCGCCGGGCCGGCGCGAGAAGTCTCGGTGCCGCGCGGAGCGCGCCTCGTCGACGGCCGCGGCCTGACGCTGCTACCGGGGTTGATCGATTGTCATGTTCATCTCTGTCTCGGGGGCGAGCCGGACGTCGTCTCGACGGTCGAAAGCGAGCCGTCCACCCTCACGCTGCTCAAAGCAACCGCCTACGCACGGAACACGATCGGAGCCGGCTTCACCACCGTGCGCGACGTGGGATCACGAGACCATTCCATCTTTGCCTTGAAGCGAGCCGTCGACGCCGGCCTTCTGCCGGGCCCGCGGATCGTCGGCGCCGGACTCGCGATCTGCATGGTCGGCGGGCATGCGCGCTTCATCGGGCGCGAGGTCACCGGGCCGGATGAAGTCAGAGCCGCCGTGCAGGCTCAACTCGACGCCGGGGGGGAAGTCATCAAAGTCATCGCGTCGGGCGGCGTGCTGACCCCCGGGACTTCGCCCGACCAGGCTCAAATGACGCCGGAAGAATTGACGGCGGCGGTCGAGGCGGCGCGCCGCGCCGGGCGCAAGGTGGCCGCCCATGCACACGGGGCCGCCGGAATGAAGAACGCCGTGCGGGCCGGGGTGCATTCCATCGAGCACGGCACCCTGCTGGACGAGGAGGCGGGCGAGTTGATGAAACGGCGCGGCGTGTACATGGTGCCGACATTATCCGCCCTAGCCACAACGGCCCGCTGCCGCCGGGGCTGCGGCGTCCCGGACAGCGCGCGGGACAAAGCCAAGGCGATGACCAAACGCCATCAAGCGAGCTTCAAGCAGGCCTATCGCGGCGGCATTCCGATCGCCATGGGGACCGACGCCGGCACCCCGTTCAACTATCACGGCGAGAACGCGCAAGAATTGGAACGCATGGTCGCGCTCGGCATGAGCCCGATGCAATCGATTCGCGCCGCGACCTCGGCCGCCGCAGCGCTGATCGGGATCGCCGATCAGGTCGGAACCATCGCGCGCGGAAAGCAGGCGGATCTACTGCTGGTGGACGGCAATCCGTTGAAACGGATCGAGCTGCTGAGAGACCGACGCAACATTGTCGGAGTGATGAAAGCGGGACGGTTCGTGGCGGGACCGCTGGTAGGTACGTAGTTTACCTCTCGACCCCTTATCGTCACCGTCTCTGGTAAAACAGCTCCAGCGCGGCGGCGAACCCGTGGCGCCGGCCCTTGCGGAATGCCTCGTCCAGCCTTCCTCGAAGCGCCCTCGTTCCTCCTTCGTCGCCGCGCTTGACCACGCCCTGGGACAGCAGCATCTGGAGCGCCACCTCCAACAACCGTTGCTTGCGGCCTTCCATGTCCGAGGTGACGAACTCGTCCATCACTTCGTCCGCGCGCTGGGCGATGATGTTCTCCTTGAATGAATCGTAGCCCTGGTCGGCCACGACGCGCTCCCGAATGAGCGCAAGCTCTTCCTTCACCCGCGGCACGTTCTTGACCAACACGGCGAAAATCTCCTTCCGTCCCTCGTCGAAGAGCTTCTTCTCCATCTCCTCGCGGATGACCGAGACGTCGATCACGTCCTCCCGTGGCTCATCTCCCCACTGAAGGCGGTCGTAGGTGCGGCGCCGCTCCGGATCGCCGACGACTTCATACGCGGCGTTGATCTCGCGGATCCGGGCCTCGGCGTCCCTGCTTTCGGGATTCCGGTCGGGATGGTGCTTGAAGACGAGCTTGCGGTACGCCTTCTTGATCTCGTCGTCGGAAGCTTCGCGGGAGACACCGAGGATTCTGTAGTAATCGACTCGCGGCATGACGCGCGGGATCTTAGCATGCCGGCTGCACGACTTCACCTTGACTCCGCAGCCGAACCCCCTTTAGCCTGGCGCCGGCACAGAACGGTCTGTTTGGTCTGTCTTGTCTATTTGGTCGACTCGCGAAGATTCGTGGCGGCGAGGCGTCACACGGTACCAGTGGCTGGTTCTGTTCGTGGCGTGGCTTGGCTGGGTGTTCGATGCGATGGACGCGACGATTTACGCGATCGTCCTGCATCCGGCGCTGCACGATCTGCTGGGCGGAACCGGCGGGGAACCCTCGCCGCAGGAAATCGGCTGGTACGGCGGCATCATTTTCTCGATCTTCCTCATCGGCTGGGCGATCGGGGGCGTCGGCTTCGGGTTGGTCGCCGACTATGTCGGCCGCACGAAAACTTTGATCGCGACGATCTTGATCTACGCGGTGTTCACCGGCTTCGCGGCGCTGGCCCAAGACTGGTGGCATCTGGCGGTGTACCGGTTCCTGACGGCGCTCGGCATCGGCGGCGAATGGGCCGCCGGGGCCGCGATCGTGGCCGAGACCTGGCCCGATGACAAGCGCGCCAAAGCGGCCGGGATTCTCCAATCGGCCTGGGCGTTCGGCTTCTTCTTGGCGGCGTCGTTCAATTTATTGTTGAGCGCCTACAGCTGGCGCGTGCTGTTTCTCATCGGCGTGCTGCCTGCACTGGTGGCCCTGTTGGTGCGCTGGTGGGTCAAGGAGCCGGAGCGCTGGGTGCGGGCTCATGATCGTGACTCCGGCGCCGTTCGGATGAGCCTCGCCCATCTGTCCGAAATTTTTCAGGGCGATTTGCGCCGCTCCACCATCGTGGGCTCAACGCTGGCCTTCGTGGCCGTGTTCGGCTTGTGGGGCTCGACCAATTGGGCTCCGACGCTGGTGCGCACCCTGCCGGACCTGGAGGGGCAAGATCCTGCGACGTCGGGGCGCGCGGTGAGTTATGCGATTATGGCCCTAAACGGCGGGGCGCTGTTCGGCTACCTTGCGTTCGGCCCGCTCGCAGATCGCTTCGGGCGCCGGGCTGTCTTTGCCTTCATGTGTCTCGGAAGCCTCGTGATGCTACCGACGACCTACCTGGCGCCGGACAGCTACGGAGGCGTCTTGCTGCTGCTGCCCATCCTCGGTTTTTTCAACAACGGCATTTTCAGCGGCTTTCCCATTTATCTGCCGGAGTTGTATCCGACGAGACTGCGTGCCACCGGCGCTGGATTCTGTTTCAACGCCGGCCGCGTGCTCGCATCCGCCTCGCCCTTTCTCACCGGTTGGCTCGTGACGGCGTTGGGCACCTTCGGCCGGGCGGCCAGCACGGTCGCCTTGGTGTATCTCGTCGGGCTCGTGGTCTTGCTGTTCGCGCCCGAGACGAAAGGCCGACCCTTGCCGGATTGATCGCCATGCCCGTTCGCTACCCGCGCATCCTCCCGCTCGGCGACCTCGGGGTCACCGTCGAGTTCGGCGACCGCATCGACCCTTGCCTGCACGACCGGGTCCTGTCGTTTGCGTCTCGCGTTCGGGCGCAGCGCTTCCCGGGACTCATTGAGATCGTTCCCACGTATCGGGCCGTCACCCTGTATCTGGATCCGCGCCGCACGAATTGGAGCGCGCTTTCAGAGCGCCTCCTGGCCCTCGCAAGAAAACCTCCCCGCGCGGCCAATCGTCGGCGCCGAACCGTCACCATTCCGGTGTGCTACGGCGGCAGCCACGGACCTGACTTGAGCAAGGTGGCGCAACATGCCGGGCTGACTGAAGGCGAGGTCGTTGCGCTGTACAACGGAGTGTCGTACCGGGTCTACATGCTTGGATTCAGCCCGGGCTTTCCTTATATGGGGACCGTGCCCGAGCGCATCGCGATTCCAAGGCTCCCAACTCCGAGAACCGAGGTCCCGGCGGGATCGGTCGGCATTGCCGGCCCACAAACAGGAATTTATCCGCAGGACACACCCGGCGGCTGGCTGCTCATCGGCCGGACTCCGGCGAAGCTCTACGATCCCTTCCGTTCCGAACCGTTCCTCTTGGAGCCCGGGGATGAAGTCAGGTTTACGTCGATCGATGAGCGTGAATTTTCCCGGCTCACGGAGGCTGGATGAGTTCCGTTCGGTCGATCGACCTGAACTGCGATCTCGGCGAGGGGACGACCGCGGAGCAGCTGGAGGCGGAGTCCCGCATCATGCGGTTCGTGACTTCCGTCAACGTGGCCTGCGGCGTTCATGCCGGAAGCCCCGCCACGATGCGCCGCACGATACGCCTCGCGCGCGGGCTGGGACTGGCAATCGGCGCCCATCCCGGCCTCTCGGACAGGGACGGAAGGGGGCGGCGGGCGCAGGACATCGCCCCGGAGGAGGCCGCCCGGTTGGTGTCGTCGCAGACGACCGCGATACGCGCCCTGTGCGAGGAAGAAAACACAACTCTGAGCCATGTGAAAGCGCACGGCGCACTCTACAACATGGCTGCGAGGGATCGCGCCTTGGCCGATGCGATTGCGCGGGCGATTCATGACGTCGACGGCCGTTTGATCCTGGTCGGCCTTGCCGGCTCACAGTTGATCGCCGCAGGACGGTCCGCAGGACTCCCGACGGCAGCCGAGGCATTCATCGATCGGGCTTATCGACCGGACGGAACCCTCGTGCCGCGCACCGAGGCAGGCGCCGTGCTCGAGCAGGAAGAGGAGATCGTCCACCGCGCTCTGGCGCTGGCCCGCGATGGGACGATCTCAGCGACGGACGGCTCTCGTCTGGTTCTGCATCCCGTGACTCTGTGCCTGCACGGCGACACGCCGGGCGCCGACCGACTCGCCGAGCGAGTGCGCCGCGCACTGCTCGATGCCGGCATCCGTCTCGTTCGATTGGACCGGCTGCATGGCTGACCGACTCGGCATCCACGTCCTTCGACCCGGCTTATTGACCACGGTGCAGGACCTGGGACGGCCCGGATACCAGCGTTACGGCGTGTCGGTCAGCGGCGCGATGGATCGACGCGCACTGCTCATCGGTAATCGACTGGTCGGCAATCCGGACGAAGCGGCGGGACTGGAGTGCACGATCCAAGGACCCGAACTCCGGTTCGAAGAAGCCGCGGTCATCGCGGTGACCGGTGGAGACCTGTCGCCGGTCCTGAACGGCGAAGCCGTTCCGGTCTGGAAGGCGGTGGAGGTGCAGGCCGGCGGCGTCCTCGCGATCGGACGCCGCCGCTCGGGCGCACGAACGTATGTGGCCGTTGCCGGCGGGATTGACGTTCCGGCGGTTCTGGGCAGCCGGGCAACTCATCTGCGAAGCCGCACCGGCGGAGCGGCGGGACAACCGCTGACCCGGGGGCAGACGTTGGACATCGGTCGCCGGAATCGGTCGCCGGTGATCCCGCGCTGCGCTCCCCCGGCAATCATTCCTCCCTATCACACGACGCCGACCTTACGGTTGGTCCGCGGGCCGCAGTTCGCTCGGTTGTCACCGCAGGCAGCCGCTACGTTGACATCGCGTCGGTTTGCGATTGCGCCCGAGTCCGATCGCATGGGATATCGTCTCGTCGGCGCTCGGATTGTCATCGATTCCGTCACACACACCATCTCGGATGCCAGCCCACCCGGGTCTGTACAAGTTCCACCTGACGGCCGGCCGATTCTGCTGATGGCCGACCACCAGACCACGGGCGGCTATCCGATCGTCGGCGTCGTGTGCTCGCTTGATCTTTCCCTCGCCGCGCAACTCATGCCGGGCGATCACCTGGGCTTCGCTTTCATCTCACCCGAAGCGGCTCGCACCGAAATCCTCCGCTCTTTGGCCGTGATGGACGAAGAGCTCCCTCAGATCCGATCGTCCCCTCGGTCGACCCCTTGACTTCGAGGCTCTGCGCTTTATTTAATGACCCATGGCTGATCAAACATTTCCCCGCACCCTCTCCCACGACGAAAAGAAAGCGGCCGAGGCGGCGTTCGCCGGCCGTCCTTTCAATCCCGCGTGGTCCTCTGCCGCGCGCCAGGTGTACGAAGGGATCGTGAACGCGTTGCCGAAGGACCCGACCCTTGACGTAATCGCTCAGCCGGACGTGTCACTGGCCCCGGCGGATGACACACTTGGCGAGGAGAAAGATCCTGTTCCTCAGGACGCTGACGCCGCACCCGCTCCCAAATTGATCGGCGATCGCGCAGACGCCATCCGCGAAGGAGCGTTGATCGACGTGACCGGGGCAGCTCAGCAACTGGGCATGACCTATTCGATCGCGGTCACCCGGCCTCTTTGGGAAGTCGGCATTGCCGCAGGCGGCCAACTATCCGAGCAGGATCAACACTCGCGGTTGCGGGACGTCCTCATGGCATTCCGCCTGCGTCTCGCGGGCTTGACCAGCATCTCTCCGCTTATCGATTTCCCGGCGTTGCTGTCCTTGCCGCCCGATGCGATCCCGCAGCCCGTCTCTCTTCTTGCGCTGATTCAGCAAGCAGAGAAGGACCGGACCGCGGTCACGCTCCTGCTGCCGAACGAAGTATCGACCACCATCGTCCCTCTCAGCTGAGCGGCTGCCTGTCTGTTCCGCCGTCTTGAACCCCACGGCGCGGGTCGGTAAGGTAAGGCGCAGAGAGGAGGACCACACCATGCGTCCATTCACCCGCCTCGCCATGCCGCTGTTCCTCCTCGCTTCGCTTGTCGGCACAGCCGCATGCGCCAACATGGTCTTCGATTCCGCGTCCGTCGTACCGACTCGGGAGCCGCTGCCCTACTCCGCGAGGGTGCACGTGACGGACGTCGGATCGTACTTGGTCGAGCCCGGTTCCACCCTCACGACCGATCCGCGGCTTCGCAATCAGGTTCTGGACCGAGGGCCGCTCCCCTTGGCGGGCCCTGACGAGTGGGAACGGGCGGTCCGTCAATACGTCGCCACGCGGCAGACCTTCGCGAAAGGACTGTCGAAAGAGAAGTCCGACTTGGACCTGCGGGTCAGGATCTTCCTCTTCCTGGACAGAAGCCTCAGCTTTGACTTTGATCACGTGTACGTCGCAAAGACGGAAGCCACGGTCCATGATCCGAGCGACGGAAGGATGGTCGCGGCATTCATGGGATTCGGCAAGGCGGCGTGGGCCGGGGACAAAGACGACAAGGAACCGGTCAATCGGGCGGTACAGGCCTCGCTGAACGACCTGTTTGGGAAAATAGAAGCGGCTCGAGAGCTGAGGCTATGACGTTGTCCGTCAGGTCCATCTGATCGTCAGGTCTTCAAGTTCCAACCGCTGAAACCTCGAACCTGATGACCGGATGCCTTTATGACCTTCCGGCTAGGTTTTTCACCAATTCCCGCTCGTCTGCTTCGGTCTTTACCTCCCCGTCCACGCGTGCCTCCAGCAGCCGGGCGAGAATGTTTTTGAACGCCGGACCCGGCTTCAGTCCCATCGTTTTCAGGTCATGTCCCGTGAGAAGCGGTTGTACGTTCCGCCACGTCGTCATATACGTTGAAATCTGCTTTTTCACTTCTTCGGAACGGCTCTGCGCGAGAATGCCCACCAGCGTCTCGTCCGGAATGCCGTGGAGCAATCGATAGACCGCAGATGGCTTGAGCGGCGGCCGCTTTCCGAGCTGCCGGATCACCCGTTGCGTAGCCGACCGGGCATCCTTCAACGTCGCCGCTTCTTTCTCGGTGAATGGGAACCGCCTCAGTAAGTCGGTCACCGCCCGCTCGGGTAGGCCCGCCAGCAGCGTCATGAAGTACACGAGCCAGCCGTCCATCTTGCGGTCCAGGTACAACAACCGATGCCAGTCCAGCGCTTCCTCCACAGACAAGAGCAGCCGTTCCAATTTGACGGACCACGTCAGTTTCGGATGGATGAACCGCAAGAGATTTAAGTCGGCCAGCCGTTTGACGGCGAGCTTCGGTTCCCGCTCGGAGAACAACAGGCGCAGCTCTTCCAGCAGCCGATGCCCCGACAGCCGGCGAAACAGATCCATTTTGACGGCGCCTTTGATCAACGCCAGCGTGTCTTTTCCGAGCTGGAACCCGAACCGCACTTCGAAACGAATGGCGCGGAACACTCGCGTCGGATCCTCGACGAAGCTGAGGCTGTGCAGGACCCGGATGGTCTTGTCCTTGAGATCCCGCTGCCCGCCGTAGAAATCCAGAAGCTCGCCGAACCGATGCTCGTTCAACCGCACGGCCAGCGCGTTGATCGTAAAGTCCCGGCGATAGAGGTCCTTCTTGATGGAGCTGCGTTCGACGGTGGGCAGGGCCGTGGGGTATTCGTAATACTCGGTCCGCGCGGTCGCCACGTCGAGCTTGAAACCGTCCGGCAGGATTAGCACGGCCGTACCGAACCGGTCGTGCGTCTTCACGCGGGCTTTTTGGTCGGCCGCCAACAGGCGTGCGAATGCGATACCGTCTCCTTCCACGACCAGGTCGAGATCCAGATTCTCGATGCCCAGCAGCAAATCGCGGACGAACCCGCCGACCACGAACAGCGAAACCCCCTCCCGATCGGCCAGCCGACCTGCCACTCTCAGCAAGTCGAAGATCCGGCGCGGCAGACGGTCCCGTAGCATCGCTTGCACGTTCCGGCGATGGCTCGACGTGGGTTCCCCGGCCGGCTCCACTTGCTTCGCCTGCACGCGCGCCACCTTCATCACGTCCTCATGCAGCGTTCTCAACAGATCGGTCCTCGTGATCACGCCGATCACTTTCGTTCCGTCCAGAATCGGCACGAACCGTTGATTGCGCTCGACCATCGTGAGCTCGATTTCATGGAACGGCGTCTCGGGGCCGGCTGTATACGCCTCGGTCTCCACGATGCCGCTCACCGCGGTTTTTCCGAACTTGTGGAACAACGCCTTCTGCACCAGTTCGCGGCTGACCAACCCGGCGTAGCGTTCCTGCCGGTCCAGCACGGGCAAGACGTTCACCCCGTACGTCGTCATCCGCTGCTCCGCCTCGGAGACCGTGGCATCCGCGCCGATTGTCTTCACGGGCTTCGTCATGACGTCGCGGGCGAGCAGCGTGGGCCGGTACCGATCCGTGAGCAAGCGGACCATTTGCTCCTTCACCTCGGCCAGAGTCTTCCCTTTGACGCTTGCCGCCGCCGCCACCGCATGACCGCCTCCGCCGAATTCGCGGGCGATCCAGCCGACGTCGATCTCCGGTCGCCGGCTCCGCGCAATCACCTGAACCTTTTCTTCCATGCCCACCGCCACCAGCACCGCGTCGACGCCTTCCAGTTCGGCGAGGCGGTGCACGACCTCGGCGGCTTCTCCGGTGCACTTTTCAAGCGCGCTCGTGGCCACCAGGATCTTGCGGCCCTCGAGGTAATGCGTCTCACCATGTTCGAGGAGGTCGTTCAGCAGGGCGATGTGATCGGGATTCAGGGGCCGCCGCAAAGCGTCGGACACCATGTTCAGATCCGCGCCCGCCCGGAGCAGCCACCCGGCGGCTTCCAGATCCCGGGCTGTGGTCGAGGCAAAGGCGAACGAGCCGGTCTCCTCGTACAGGCCGAGCGCGAGCACCGTGGCTTCGAAGGGCGTCAGGCCGATTTGCCGTTCGCGCAGCCGCTCGATCAACAGCGTGGTGGTGGCGCCGACCGGTTCGATGACGCGCATCGCGGCGCGGCCTGAGTCCGACCCTTCCGCTTCCCGGTCCTCATGCGGATGATGGTCGTACACATGCAACTCGACCTTGGGATCGTTCCAACACGACTTGAGCGGGCCGATCCGGCCGGGATCCTGCGTATCGACCAGGATGAGCCGGGTGACGGACGACAGATCCAGATCCTTCACCTTCGTAATTCCGAGGTCGTGGAGGGCGAGGAAGCTTCGGACGGATTCCTGACCGCCTGCGGGCAGGACCAGCCGCGCGCCCGGATACAGCTTCCGCGCGGCGATCATCGAGGCCAGGCCGTCAAAATCCGCATTGATATGCGTCGCGATCACGTCCATAGCGACATTCTAGCAGGCTCGGGCCCGTGCAGGATGCTGAAAAGCCCGCCGGCTTTATACTCACATCGTCCGGAAGCACAACATACCGCACTGGGGAAGAGCTGCCCACGCTGCCGGGGGTGCGCGGGCTGGAAGGTCACGTCTCCCTCGACACGCTGCCGTGCTCACCGGTGCGCACAGAGGTTCGTTGTTCGTCGCGCCGTGCGCGGGCTCGCTGGACGAGCGTTTGAATCAGCCTGTGAAGCTCCTCCGGTCGTTCCAAGAAGGCCACTCGCTATTTACGGCTGCGTTCGGATTTTTTCCGCGATTGTTCGGAAGATTTCGACCGGGGTCCCTCATGTGGTCTGGAATGCTCCAGTGCTTGGCCCGGCGTAACCACACTTTCCGTCGCGCTCTTCTTCGCCTGAGCCTTGAGCTCTTGTCTGACGCGCTGCACGTCGGCCACAACAGCACCGAGCGGGACCCCGAGTTGCTCTGCAATGGCTTTCCATCCCACCCGCCGAGCGCGCAGGTCTCCGACCTTTTGCAACGCATCCGCCGTCGTTCCATAGGTGTTGGGATCCGCCTTCGTCAGCTCCCGAGCCAATCCGAGTCGTATCGCGATTTCGCCCCACCCTTGGTCGGCCGTCCTCAGGTTCTCAACGACCGGCGGCTCCACGCCAAACTTCTCGGCCATCGCCTCGGCATGCGACTGCTGGTCGCGGCCCGCGGCATCCTCGTCCAATTCCTGCTGTGTCACCCGCAGCAGGACTTCCTCACTGGCGGGAGGCAGCAATTGGGCCGATCCCGGATTCCACGCCAGGCATAAAGCCATTGTTGCGCCGACGAGCACGATTCGTTGCATAGTCATCGCTTCTTGTCCTCCCTCTGCCGCGGCACAGCCTATCCGGAAGGAGCGGAAAGGATCAATACATCTCCGGCCTTCACTGTTCGAATATTGACTGTGCCTATGATAAATCGTGTATCCTGCGGCGCGCCCACGAGGAGCCCGACGCCGTCCGGCCACGCCATGCGATACCCGAAGATATTCGCCCTTCTGCTTCTTTTCTGTCCCGCGCTGATGTTGTCGCCGGTGTACGCCAAGGACGCGGCGACGCCGATGAATCAAGCTCCTGCCGAGAAACCACCCGGCGTCCCGGTCATGTTCGCCGGAGAAACTCTGTTTGTGATCTACGACCAAATCGGCCCCTTCACTCCACAGGAACGCGCGCGGAGCATCGCGGAGCGGCTGGAAAAGCTCGCCACCGACCCATTCATTAAGATCTATCCGATTACGGCGACCGATCGAGGCTTGACGAGCGAACTGACCTACGGTGAGACGGTCGTCATGACCGTCACCGAACGTGATGCCGTGTCCACGGGGATGACGCGCAACGAAGCGGCACGGCAGTACGCGGCCAAGATACAAGCGGCGCTGGCTCAGACGCGCGAGCACCTCACGGGCAAGACACTGGTCATCAATACGCTCCTCGCCCTGCTCGACACCGCGGTATTCATCGCGCTCCTTCTCCTGTTCCACAAGCTGTTCCCGAAGGTCAAAGCCAAAATCGAAAGCTGGCGCGGCACCGTCATCCGGCCCGTCAAACTGCAGCGCGTGGAAGTCCTGTCGGCCCGGCAAATCGCCGGCGCGCTCATCGGTTTGGCCAACGCGCTGCGAATCGCCGCGATCCTGCTCCTGTTCTATGCCTACATGACCATCGTGCTCGGGATTTTTCCGTGGACCCGAGGCATCTCGGTTTCGCTGTTCGAGGCCGTATTCTCGACCTTGCGGGCGATCGGAATGGCGTTTGGATCCTTCCTGCCGGACGCCATCGCCATCATCATCATCGTCGTTATCACCCGCTACATCATCAAGTTGATCGCGCTCGTCTTCGCAGGCATCGAACGCGGAGCCATTTCGTTCGCCGGATTTCACCGCGAATGGGCTGAACCGACGTATAAAATCGTCCGCTTTTTGGTCATTGTCTTCGCCACGATCGCCTGCTTCCCGTATATTCCCGGCTCGCAATCGGAGGGATTTCGAGGAATCTCTGTGTTCCTCGGGCTCCTCATCTCCCTGGGGTCGGCGGCCGCCATCGGAAACATCATCGCCGGGCTGGTGTTGACCTATATGCGCCCGTTTCACGTCGGGGACCGGGTCAAGATCGCCGACACCATCGGCGACGTCATCGAAAAAACCCTCCTGGCCACGCGCGTCCGCACGATCAAGAATGTCGACATCACGATTCCCAACGGCATGGTCCTGGGCAGCCACATCATCAATTTCAGCTCGGCGGCCCTCGAGCACGGCTTGATTCTCCATACCAGCGTGACCATCGGGTACGACACTCCCTGGAAGACGGTCCACGAACTGCTCATCTCCGCGGCACGCGCCACCACCCACATCCTGCAGACGCCGGAGCCGTTCGTGCTGCAGACCGGCCTCAATGATCATCATGTGACGTACGAGGTGAACGCGTATACCGATCGACCCAATCTCATGGCCTCGATTTACGCGGAGCTCCATCAAAACATTCAGGACAAGTTCAATGAAGCGGGCGTCGAAATCATGTCGCCCCACTACGCACAGATTCGAGACGGAAACCGGACCACGATCCCCGATCAATACCTGCCTAAGACCTACCAACCCCCGGCGTTCCGCATTTTCCCCGTCGGGCCACCCAATCCACGCCCGCCTGAACAATCGGATTAGTCGGACAGATCTTCCCGTCGTCTCGAGTCGACTGGGCGGCTCGGATACAGGGTGTGGCCGCCCTCACGCGACGCCCCGGTTGCGTGACGCGGACCACCGTGCTATACAACCAACCTCAGTGAGTGTTCCGCACGTTTCAATTCAACGTCCCTCTCCCGTGAGGCAGAGCCCTGCTCACGTTTCAGAACGGTTGGTCTTCAACTTCCGCCATGGCTACGACCCTCCCTTCCGCTTACGCGTCGGCCTCGTAACGCCGGCAACCGGCGTTCCATGCTTCGCAGATAAGTCGAACGGCTCACGGCGTTCCCGATAGGGCAGCGTGCTTTCCGCGCATGGTGAGGTTTCATCCGCACACGGTACGGAGCACAAGACGGCGTGAGCACCGCATTAATGGAGAGGCACTATGGAGAACGAACAAAAGTTCGTCGTGTGGTTGGTGGTCGGGCTGATCCTTCTGTCGCTGCTGAGCCTGGGCGGCTGCGATTACTGGCCGCCGGCGCTCCAGGCTCAACTGGAAGAGATCCGTGCCTATGTGCAGGACTTGTCCGACGAGCGCATGAAGCTGATCGTCGAGCGTGACGATGCCGTACAGGCGCAGCAATCGCTCCGGGCGGAAGTCGACACACTGACTCAAGCCAATCACAACCTCAGACAGCAACTAGCGGCCGCGGAGAAGACCCTTCGGCTCAGTCGGCACACTCCGTCCGAACCCGCTCCTTCTGCGACGCACAAAGCTGCATCGGCGCGCCGCAAGACAGCGGCGAAGACGACCACGGTTGCGTGGATGGGACCGAAGCGGCTCCTCTCTCATCCAACGCTGCTCCGCACTCAGTCTCCCCGCTTAAGCGGACCGGACGTGCGCTTCGTCCAACGCAGCCTGCGCGCGCTGGGGCTGCCGGTGCGTCCGGATGGCGTATACGGAAAAGACACCGAAGCAGCAGTCAAATGGTTCCAGCGGAAACATGGGCTGCATGCCGACGGCGTGGTGGGGCCTTCGACCCATAAGACGATCGTGCGGGCACGGATTCGGCAGGCCAAGGGGGAGCTGTTGAGTTACCGAACGCCGGCGGCGCGGGGACCGGCCGTCCGTCTTGTGCAGGAGGCGCTGCGTGGCCACAACGCGAATCTCCGGATCACCGGACGGTTCGACCGCGCCACAGAGGCCGCCGTGAAACGGTTCCAACGACGTGCGGGTCTGTTCCCCGACGGCGTCGTCGGACCCGCCACGTGGCGAGCGCTCGGCCATTAACCGCGTCATCGCCGAGCGCTGCGCCTTACGATGCCGGAGACAAGTGAATCCTTCCGGTCGGGGTCATTGGCCCCCGTGGGTTGTCGGCATCGAGCCAGACGTTGTACCGAACGATGCCGGGCAAGGAAAAGCACAGGCTCACATAGCCGCGCGGCTGGATCGTCACGAAGTCATCAAGGCTGCCGAATCGAGAAAACCCCTGTTGGCAGGTCGCCCGATCCAACACCTGAGTCCCGAGCAGCCCGAGCCTCACAGGAGTCGAGGTGAGATTTTGCCAGCGGACCTCGTCGCCGACCGAGGCATACAGGTCCCGAGGCAACGCGTCTTCCCTGATTTGTATATACCGAACAGTAGCTTCTTCGGGCGGTTTGGGCAACGGCGCGCACCCCCACAACAACAGCGGGACGAGAGCCCCGAGGAGCGGCAGCGCTGCGCGACCGAACGACATGGCTGACGGCCTTGCGCCGACTCCAGTCCAAAGCGGGGGCAGCGCGAGGCACGGATTTCCGGTCATGAATGCTCCTCCTTCATGTCGATCAGACTCATTCGCCAGGGTCTGACCGGCGCCACGGCTTAAGATTATGTCCGAAACAACGGTCCTGAGGCTCAGCGGGATGGCTGGGACGGGGGGTCAAAGCCGTGGCGGAACCGGCATGCATGTGGATCATCAGGCCGCCGCAACGTCTTCATTGGCTGGACACGTGGAAACATGATGAAGAAGAGATACCCTATTCCCTCATTCCCTTCAAGGGTGGACGGGCTTCGTCGCCCAACGTCGGGTCATGCGTGCTGATGCACCTTCTCGGCTCCCGGATCGGTCCCCAGGACGCGATTGATCGTGAGCCCCTGTCCGAGAATTGAGAATACAACGACCATGTAGGTGATGGTCACAACCGCGTCGCGCATGGCTCCCGGCGGCAAGGACAGCGCCAAGGCCACGGAGATGCCGCCGCGAAGGCCGCCCCAGGTCAGCAGCGTAATCGTCCGGCGGCCGAACTCCCTCACCAGGCTCAAGGCCTTCACTTGAATGACCACGCTCGCCCAGCGCGCCGCTAACACCAACGGAATCGCGATCAAGCCCGCCTTCAGGTAGGCGTTCTCAAAATCCAGAATCAGCACTTCGAGCCCGATGAGCACGAAGAGAATGGCGTTCAGCAGCTCGTCGAGCAGTTCCCAGAAGCTGTCGATGTGTTCCCTCGTCGTCTCTGACATAGCCCATTGGCGTCCGTGGTTTCCGATGAGCAACCCCGCCACGACCACGGCGATCGGGCCGGAGGTATGGAGCAGGTCCGCGAGCCCGAAACTGCCCATGACCAGGGCCAACGTGATCAAAATCTCCACCTGGTAATTGTCCACCGATTTGAGCATGCGATAGGCCACATAGCCGAGCGCGAGGCCCAATATCGCGCCGCCGACGGCTTCCGTAACGAAGAGCCGGGCGATGTCGCCCACGTCGATCTCCGGTTTCGGCAAAAGGTTCAAGACCACCAGAAAGATCACCACGCCCACGCCGTCGTTGAACAGGGACTCCCCGACGATCTTGAGCTCCATCGCCTTCGGCAGACGGGCTTGTCGCAGCACGCCCATCACGGCAATCGGATCAGTCGGGGCGATGAGAGCGCCGAACAGCAAGCAATACAGAAATGGAAGCGGGAGGCCGACGAAGTCGAACAATACATAGCCCAACGCGGAAGTGATCAGACTGGATAGAATCGTCCCGACGACCGCCAGCGAGGCAATGACCCACTTGAGATCCAGCAGTTCATCCAACTTCACGTGAAGGGCTCCGGCAAAAAGCAGAAATCCCAGCATGCCGTGCATGAGCGCTTCGTTGAAGTCGATGGCACCCATGAACCGTTGCGCCTCTTCCTCGACCCCGAATCCGACCTTACCCAATCCCAGTAACGCGAGAGAAAACAGGAGCGCCACGGCCATGAGCCCGATCGTCATCGGCAGCTTGAGCCATCGGTGGTTCACGTAACTGAACAACGCAGCGAGGCAAATCAGAATGGTCAGCGTATGAATCAACGGCACGGCGTCGCCTTTCTTTTGAGGGGATCGGAAACATGCCGGCCATCGGCCGTCCGCGGAGCCCGATGGCGTCTCACAGGTCGGGGAACCGCTGCGGTTTGGCCAAGAGAATCGGACGATGCTGTCCGAAGGGAAGGGGCCGACGTTCAGAAGGTCGTGCGGGCCGGGCGGGAAGAGCGGCGATCAGCATTGCGGGCGTTATAGCAAACGCCGACCTCTTGCGCAATGCGCCGAATCGCATCGCGGCGCACTGTCGCATCGAAACGCACAGGGTTCATCGGCCTACCGGGCGCATCCGCTTCGTCAGCATCGTTGCCTGAAATACACGCGCGCGCGGCAAAATGGACATTGCCAGGGATACCAGCCGAAGAGACGACGAATATGATCGCCGATGCCGCGCCTCGCGACGCGGCGGCAGCGTTCGCCGCAGGAGGGACAGCGCGGGCCGCCTGACGATGCTTCGCCGTCAGCTCTGTCCGGTTCTTCGTCGCTCACACCCCGCTCCGCCCCGCACAGAGCCGGCGGACCGCCTTCTTGTCAAGCGCTCACACGTCGCGTCATCGCGGCAGGAATTCCACGGAGAGCTGCGATTCCGTGGGCTAGCTAGTATGTCTGTTTTTCCAGTGTCG
Organism: Nitrospiraceae bacterium; assembly: GCA_040255165.1. GTDB lineage: Bacteria > Nitrospirota > Nitrospiria > Nitrospirales > Nitrospiraceae > JBDZUK01. The sequence goes on from JBDZUK010000035.1 coordinate 32,816, forward strand.
GGACAATCTGACTTTGCTCGTTCTCCGTAATCTTATAGCGATTGTAGGGATTTTCGACCATTTGGTTGGCATAGAGGCGGCCGGTGGGAGCCGGCACGGTGATGGCGACATCGGCGGTGCCTTTGGGAACGACCGTGACAGTTTGCTCAACCTCTTCACGTAGATACGGGTGCCAGATTTTGAGTTGGTACGTGCCGGGCGGAACGTCCGTGAGCCGGAACCGTCCGTCCTGGTCGGTCACCGTATAATATGGATGGCGTTGTACCAGAGCCCAGCTTTCCATGTAGGCATGGAACCCACATTGCATGGTGAATACCCGGCGCCCCTTGGTCATCCGCACGGTCTGGGTGATCGGCGTCCCTTCATAATGTTTGTGGAAATGCGCGCTGAGTCCCGCCTCGTTGGGATACTTGGTGCTGATGGGCAGAGGCACGTTGAAGAGCACGCGAGGGCCCAGGTGGGACGTCTCGTAGGCTTGGATATCGTGCATGGCAGGATCCATGTTCACTACGACGATGTCATGCTGATCGCGTACGAGATTGACGAACGGCAGGAACCTGCAGTCTTTCGCTTCGATCCGCGGCGGTGGCACCGCCGGGAACGGCTTGCCTTTGTCGATCGCTTCCAAGAAGACAACGACTCCGCGAAAGGCGCCTTCGGCTCCTGTCTCGAAAGGCTGAAGCAGCCGCCAGCCTCGGCCATCCGAAATGCGGCCGCAATAGACTTGGTCGGGCAAGGTGGTGAGATTGTATCCCTTTGGCATGGGCGTCGATCCGTCTAGGCGGACAGTCCCGGCGATGGACCCCCCGTCCGCCACGGTGATTTCTTCGTAGGCCCCCGCGAATCCCGGACCGGCACTCGCGATGGCAGCAGCGACCGCGTATGTCAATCCTTTCCACACCAATCTGCTCGTCATGATTTCCTCCCCGATGGAATGAAAGGCAATGGTCGGCGACGGCCCGGCGCGTGGTCCTTTCTAAAAGGCTGAAA